>JAXHUG010000059.1:0-42604 GCA_034189785.1 Actinomycetota bacterium | reverse complement strand
TGCGCGAAGGCAAGCCGATGACGCTGACCGTGGAGCCGATCGCGGGCAAGCCGACCACCGAGCCGTAGTGGGCCGCAGCGTGCCGAGCGACCCGCTGCTCCTCGGTCAGCGGGTGCTCGCGCTGTACTGGCACCAGGTGCGGCCGTTCGAGGGGAATGGCCGGATGGCGATGCCGTCACGCTCAATCCTGGAGTCGCCTACGGCTTGGCGCGGCTGGCCGGGTTGCTGAAGCCCGGGCTCGAGATCATGTGGGTCGAGGATGTGCGGCGCCCGTCAGATAGTCCTTCGCGCACGTTGCAGGATCCGCGCGGGTCAGCGGCTATCAGCCGCCGCAGTAGGATTGCGACGAACCAACTTCCCGGAAATCCGCGCTAAGCATCCGCCCGCGAAAATCCGAGCCTCGCCGGTCGTCACGCCACCGCCGCTCGGGATGCCAAGTACACCTCGGTGGGCATGGGATGACGCAAGTGCCACGTAATGGCGACCGGCCTGTCACCCTCATGTGACACGTAGTCCGCGGGGCCAAGGAAGATGTACGGGGACGGCCCTAGCGCGCCGGTCTTACTTCCACGCACGAACAGCAAAACGTGTGAACCGCGCTCGCGGTGCTGGAGATATCGCTGACCGGTCGGCGAGGCTGCTGAGGTAGCGGACTGCGACTCCCAATGGAAGAGCTCGCGGTTCAGCGCATAGTCGCGGTACATCGTGGTCGGCGAGTAGTCCGTGTCGGTCTTCTTCAGCGTGATGAGGAACGCATCGGCGTTGACCTCCGGACACCAGGCCACCCCTTCGCGCATGGTGCTCGGTGAACGCCCCTTCGTCGTCCATCCAAGTGCGGCGAGGATCTCCTCGCGCGAGTAGCTCGCGTGCAGCGCGAGGGGAACGTCGGCAAGATCGGGGGCGAGTTCGACCAGAGGTCGCGCAGTGCGATGTGCACCACCGAAGGCCATGTCGATAACCTCGTGCATCTCGTCGACAACCGGATCGCCGCCAATAGCACTCAAACCCTCTGCTGTGTTGGAGAAGTCACCGCCGTCGGGAAAGAGCGAGTAGAACAACATCTCTGCCAGACGCTCCTCGACTACGCCTGTGACCTGTTGGCCGTCGAGGAGTGCCGTGTAAGCGTTCCGGCGAATACGGTCATCGAGGTGCGCGAGCGCCCGCACACGCTTGACGAGACGCTGCTCGAGCGGTCCTTCCGGAATCGTGAGCTTGCCCGCGGCACGGCGCAGCGTCGTCCACGATCTGTCCGTGCGTAACACGTCCTCCAGGGCACGGCCGGAGGCGTCGAGGAAGTCTGCGAGATTGTCGTTGGGATGCGCGCGGAATTCCGACACCAGCGCCGGCCAGCGGGGCGCGACCTGCTGGCGGATGTTCTCGAGGACGAGCCGCTGAGCATAGGAGTCGAGGACGATTTGGCTACCCGACGGCAGGAAGGGGAAGCCGTGCTCGACCTGATGTGCCAGTTCTTTTCGGCTGGCGCCGGTCAGCGCACGGAAGCGTTGATCGAAGCGGAACTCGCGTCGCTGATGGCCAACGAAGTCGAGCGCGGTCAAGACGGCCTTCCCTCTCGTAAGACGCAGACCGCGGCCTAGTTGCTGCAGGAAGACCGTGGCGCTTTCCGTCGGGCGGAGGAAGAGCACCGTATCGACCTCCGGAATGTCCAGGCCTTCGTTGAAGAGGTCGACGGCGAAGATGACGTTGATCTGGCGGTTCCGGAGTGCTATTAGAGCGTCTTGCCGCTCGGTCGCGGGAGTCTCGGCCGAAACCGCTTGCGCGGCAATGCCCGCGTCGATAAACCGATCCGCCATGTAGCGGGCGTGCTCGACGCTCACGCAGAAGCCGAGGGCGCGCATCGTGCCGACATCGGCGACCTTGTCCCGCAATTCCTTGAGCACGATGCGGGTGCGCGAGTCGTTGCCGGTGTAGACGTTGCTCAGCGCAGACAAGTCATATCGGCCGCGCTTCCATTCCATCGCTTGCAGATCGGTGTCGTCGTAGACGCCGAAATAATGGAAGGGGCACAACAGATTCTGTTCGAGGGCATCCCACAGGCGCAACTCCGCTGCCACGCGGCCATCGAAGAACTGCCGGACGTCGACTCCGTCCGCACGTTCCGGCGTGGCCGTAAGTCCGAGTAGTTCGACGGGCCCAATGTGGTCGAGAAGTCGCCGGTACGAAGCAGCTTCGGCATGGTGGAACTCGTCAATCACGACCACATCGAAGTGGTCGGGTGCAATGGTCGAGAGCCGGTCAGCGGACAGCGACTGGATGCTGGCGAATACGTGGCGCCACTGTGCCGGCCGGTCTCCTCCGACAAATAGTTCACCGAAGGTGGGCTCGGTGAGAACCTCCCGATACATGCGGCGCGCCTGCTGAAGGATCTCTTTGCGGTGGGCGACGAAGAGCAAGCTCAAGTCGCGGTTGTGGACCTCGCGCGCGAGCCTCCTATAGTCGAGCGCTGCCATAACGGTCTTACCGGTGCCGGTTGCGGCAACAATCAGATTTCTGTGACGTCCGTGGAGGACGCGCTCGGCTTCGAGTTCCTCAAGCATCTCGGCTTGAAAAGGCTTGGGATGGACCTCCAACCCTGACAGCGTAATGGCGAGGCTGCCCCGTTCGCGTCGACCGGACGCGACGTCGAGGGCATCGCGCAGCCGCGCCCCGTCGCCGGCTGGTCTGAAGAGCTCGAATTCGTTGTTGTCCCAGTAGGAGTCGAAGGTAACACGGAACTTGTCCAGCAGATGTGGTGTCGCTATCGCCGACAACCGCACGTTCCACTCGAGTCCATCGACTAGAGCAGCGTGCGAGAGGTTGCTCGAGCCGACATAGGCGGTGTGGAAGCCGGTGTTGCGGCGCAGCAACCATGCCTTGGCGTGCAAGCGAGTGCGGTCGGTCTCGTAGTTGACGCGTACCTCGGCGCCGAACTCATTGACCAATGCTTCCAGCGCACGGGCGTCGGTGGCACCGAGGTAGGTGGTGGTGATGACGCGCAGTGGCACGCCACGGCGACGGAGTTCTGTCAGCTCACGCTCCAGCAGCCGGAGACCGTGCCATTTGACGAATGCGCACAGCAGATCAACGTGGTCGGCACTGGCGAGTTCGGCGCGCAGTTCCGCGGCCAGTGTGGGTTCGTTGCGAGCGTTGGTCATCAGTGCGGCATCCGAGAACGGCGTGGCGGGCCGCAGTACCGGCATGTGGTCGAGCGCGGTGGCGCTCACGACTTCTTCCAGTCGCGTCAGCGTGCCCGGGTCGAGCGGGTGCAGCGCTTCTCCGGCGGCATCAGGCAGCAGTTCGAGGATGCGTCGCGCCAGTGTTGTGCGCTCCTCAGTGGTGCCGGAGGCCCGCAGGGCTCGTTCAATGATCGGCGCCAGGTGACGGGCGATCGCTAACGCCTGCTCGGCTTTATCGACGGTGCCATACGCCGGACGCAGATCCGAGGCCAGGTCGAGTTGCTCATGGAGGTTGCTAGTGAGCAGCGATTCATATATGCCGAGTTCCACAAGGCGGCACGTTAACGGACTTGATAGACAACTGTGCCGCAATGCTGACGCGTTTTCACCAGCGGTTGCCTCAAGGCTGTCCAAAGGTGCACGTACTGTGGGAACCAAACGTGGGAGGGAGCCATAATGCCGCGTGACGCATCGCCGGCCAACTCGAACGTGTCACCCGCGCCGTGCACCGCCGTCCCCATCTTCGTCACGTTCTGCGACAGCGTCGTCGCCATCTGGCTGAAGTGCTCCTCCCCCGCCGCTCGCACCGCCCACTGCGTCGTCGACCCCGGCAGGACATCGCCCGCGGAGGAGGTCGTGCCACCCACGTGCGCCCCGTCGATATCGGCCGCCGCCAAGTCCACCTGACCGGCAAACGCGCGCAGGATCTCCGGATCGACCAACATCGCTACCTCTCGCACCCTCGTTCATGATCTTCCGATTCTCCGGCACCGCAGACACCCCCTACTCCACCAATTTCGCCGCGTCGACAGTTTCCATCCCGTTGCATTCAGTCAGCGAGGTGACACCGATGAACAGCCTGATGCGGCACCCCTACCGTGTGCCGCGCGTCAAGAAGCCGCGTGCCGAAGGCCGCTTCTACCTGGCCCGGCCGGCGGGCCGCCGAAAAGCTCGGCCTACGTGTTGTGCTGGTCGGCCGGCTACGCCTGTCTGGCCTACGCGGGATGCGCAAGCCGCCGTCGAGACTGCTGCCCGAAGCGGGGCTCATCCTGCGCTCCGAGGAGAGCCACCTCGGGGGCTTGGCCACCGCCGACGAGGTCCTGCACTTCGTCGGCTCGCACCTCTGACCCATTGCGAGTGTCACACCCCGAACGTCGAGGCCCCGCTGAGCACCGCCCAGATGATGAAGGCCGCGAGCGCCGCGACGATCACCGACACCGAGAGCAGACCGGCCACAACGATATTCGCGTGCACCCCGAGGTTCGTGGCCGGCTGGATGGCCGGCGCGGCGCGAACCACGGGGCGCGGGTCGGTGGCCGCGCCCCGGCGTGCGGAACGTTCGTCGCCGATCGCACACCACGGGCACCGCGCCGTGCCGACCGGAACCCGGTGTTCCCCCGACGAACACGTCGTCAGCCGCAGCCGCAGCAGGGCATCACGCCATTCCGCCGCGCTCGGCCGGCGCGCGGGGTCGCGCACCCCGGCGGTGAACGCCCGGGTGAACAGCTGCTGGATCTCGCCGGGCAGGAACGTGGGCGGCGGGGCCAGCGGATGGGTCTGCAGCGGTGACCCCGGCCCACCCGCCCAGGCGCCCGACCGCGTCAGTGTCGGGGCGTCGGGCTGCTGCCCGCCGCCGGTCCAGGTGCCCCGCATGAACGGGTGATTGCCCGCCATCAGCAGTAGATGGATGTGCACAGCGAGCGCAAAAAGATCCGACGGCTTCTCCCGCGGGTGTAGCCGCAGGTCGACGCCGACGAGTTCGGGGGCGGTGAACTCCGGTCTGCCGACACCGCACAGGAATCGGCGGCCCGCCGTGTCGGTGAACTGCATGGAGTCGCAGTCCACCAGCGTCACCTGGGTGGTGTCGGATACCAGGATGTTGCGCTCCTGGAAGTCGCCGATCACCGCGTCGACGCGGTGCACCACCTGCACCGCCAGGCACAGGTTGGCCGCCGTGCTGACCAGATGGTCCCATGTCGCATGCCGGGTCCACTGTGGACCGCCCGGCAGCGGGTCCTCCCGGTTCGACGGGTTGCTTATCGTGTGGATCTCCACCGCGGTCGCGGTGTCGACGCGGGGCATGACGAACCCGACCGGCCGGTCCCCCTCGAGCAGCAGTCCCGACGGCCAGGTCAGCACCACGAAACCGTTGGGCTGCACCCGGCCCGGGGGTGGGGACCCGACCATCGCCGCAACCTTGTCCAGCTTGGCCGCCAGCCCCTTGAGGTCCGGGTGAAACACCTTGGCCGCCAGATCCGGTCGCTCTGCGACGCCGTAGACGGTGCCCTCGCCGGCGCGGGCCAGCGCCGGCGTCAGCGTCAGTCGCTCACCGCTCGCGAGACGTACCGCACCGGTCACCGCCGACGCCTCCACAATCCACGACGCCGAGCGCCTCGCGCCAACGGCACGGTCCCGACCTCGGCGACCGATGTTCCCGGCGCGGGCGAACTGTCCGTCACAGAACCGATTGCCGACCCCGACACCGCCGCCAGCACCATCGTCTTGTCGTCGCCGGTCTGGTCGTCGGTGATCCCGCGCAGCAGTGCCGCGAACTGGTCGGTCCTCGCCCCGGTGCGCACGTGCTGCCAGGAGTCACGGAAGAACGGCTCGTAGGCCTCCCCCGTCACGATGTCGGTGATCTTGTAGCTCATCCCGTCGGTGCTGAGCGCGAACGCCGTGACCCCGTCGACCGACAGCGTGCGGAACGAGTCGTCAAACGCCCTGTCGGACTGCAGGAACGAGGTGGTGTTCGCGTAGCCGTCCTTCTCCTCGATCAGCAGCGACCCGATCCGACCGTCGTGAAGTTCGGCCGCAATCACCCCGTCGCCGATCTGACCGAACACCGCCCGGGCACGGTCCGCGACCGCCACACACAGCGTCGTCGACAGCCGCATCGGCTCCACCCCCAGCACGGAGGCCTGCCGGGTGACCCGGTTCAGCGCGTTGTCGAACAGCCGGCGCATCAACTGTTCGGCGTTGCCGCTGCGAAAGCCGGCGACGAACGCCGGCTGCAGCCCGTCGGTCAGCACGCTCTGGCAGGCGGCGTACGCACCCCACGCCGACATGCCGGTGACCGCGCCGGCACCGTCGGCGACGGCGGCCACCACGAAATCACTTGCGACGCCGTAACTGTAGGCGTCGTCGCAGCCGAGTCCGCGGCGCTCATGCTCCTGCCCGGTCACCGACGCACCGCATACCGCCCACCGCGGCGCCCCGCCGGGGCAGCCGGGTATCACGCGCTGGTCCAGCCGGCCGCCGAGGGCAGCGGTACCCTGCCCCTCATCGCCTCGTGGGTCTGATCGTCGCGGGCGAACTCGGAGCTGTTCGACACGTTGCTCAACGACGCCGACAACCACTCGAAAAGCTCCTCGTACCTGAGCCCCTCGAGCGGTGCGGGGCTGCGCTGCAACGACAGCCGCCCGAGCTGCTGATAGTCCACCCGCGGCCCGGCACCGACCGCGAAAACCGTGACCCCACGCGCTGATTCGACGGCGTTGAGCCGCATGACGGCCTCGTCGAAGCCGTCCAGGTTGGGTTTGCCGTCGGTGAGCACGAGAAGCCAGGGCCGGTAGTACTGCAGCCCCGCCGCCTTGTAGGCGTGCTTGCGGTCCTCGAGGATGTCGAGCGCGAGGTGGACACCGGCGGCCGTGTTCGTGGTCCCCGACGCGGTGAATGCGACGGGCTGCAACGTGCGGGCCTCCTGCATGGGCACCAGCACGGTGGCCACCGTCCCGAAGGTCACCACGGCCACCTCGACCCGCTTGCTGGCCAGCACCTCGTTCTGCAGAAAGCGGGTGAACGCGGCGAAACCCCGCTCCAGCGCCGCGATCGGATCGCCCTGCATCGACCCCGACACGTCGGCCAGCACGACGCACGCGACGCGGGGGTCGGGGTTCGCATCGTTCAGCGCGACCTGCCAGCCCCACTCAGACATCGCCGACCCCCGATCTCGACCTGACCGCCCATCCGGGAGATTTTCTCATCGACGGGCGAACGCGTCGCACCGAATGGCGCGGAAAGTCAGCGCCGTTCGGTGTCACCGCCGCCGTAGGTGGTGCCGGCCGCGAAGCGTTGCGTCGACTCCGCCAGCACCTTCGCCACGCCGTCGGTGCCGGGTGCGGGGTCGGGACGGAAGATCTTGGCCGTCGCGGCGGCGGCCTCCTGGGCAGAGCGCGGGAGGGCGACCGTCGGAGGTGACTGGGATGGCGCAGGGTCGATCGGCGGCCACGAGTACGTGGTGATCGTGGCCGTGGGCGTTGACTCCTGTTTCCGCGCAACGGCTTTTGGGACAGCGGTGGAACGGGAAGGCGTTTTCGCAGTGCCGGTCACGAACGCGATCCCGACCAGGGCGGCTCCGAGCACACACAACGCCACGTCGAAGGTACTGGTGATCTGCTGGGCCAGCGTGTTGCCGTACACCTCGGTGATCGCGTCCGGATTCAACGGCTGCACCCGCGGCACCATCGCCACGCCCACGATGACGCGACACACCGCCAGCACGAACAGGATGCCGTACCCCACCGTCAAGACCATCCGCGGCGCGGCCCTGCCCGGGCTGTTGAGAAACAGCCAGCTCGCCACGACGGCCGCGATCAGGTCGAAGGCCATCAACGTGGTCGCGTAGTACGGCGGGGCCGGCAGGTCCAGCGCCGACGCCATCATGAGATCCACGATCCGCAACATCGCCGAACCGCCGCACCAGGCGGCGATGAGCACCAGGCACTTTCGCGCCGCTGATCGCCAGACGTCCACCGCGTTCCGATCGAGCGCGGCCAGCACGGTCGCCGTCGCGACGGCGCCGGCTCCGGCCACCCACGCCAGGTAACCCTCGAACCCGACGCCCGCGGTCGAGGTGTTCTGCGCGATCCCGTGGAAGGCGTCGAGGTCGCGACCGAGGGGCAGCAGCCACGTGAACACGCCGGCGGCCAGTGCCGACGCCGCGAGCAGGACGGTGGCCAGCCGGGCCTCCAGGTCCGTCGACATGAGCCACCGGGCGGTGATGATCACCGGGAGCAGGGCGGCGCCGGCGTAGAACACGGCGGCAGCGGTGACCACGAGGTTCTGTGTCCCGGTCTCGGCGTTACCGATCTCCGGAAGCACGAACCGGGTGCGCCAGTACAGGTTGAACGCGACTGCCGCGACCGCAAGGACCAGCGAGACGATGCCGATGATCCGGCAGGCCTTCATGCCCGAGCGGACATTGCGGGCGGTCGCGATGACCGGCACCGCCCCGAGTAGCGCACCACCCGCCGCGAGCCATGCGCCCGGGCCGACCCCGGGCGGGACCGCCGCGGTTCCGCCGGCCCGCACCGCCTGGACCACGGCGTAGACCAGGAACGCGAACACCATGGCCAGCAGCGGGCAGTTCAGTGCGATCCGTAGCCGGTTCAGCGTCGTGAAATCCCCTTCGGCCGCGCCGATTCCGCTCGGCCACACATGGGTGAGGACCAGCGCGGCCAGCGATGTCAACGCCGCCACGATCAGCAGACCCACGACCCAGCCGGGAGTGCCGGCGATGGTGATCCCGGTGTCGATGTTCCATGGCAGCAGGACAGCCAGTGTGACCAGCACCCCGGCCACCACGTCACGGATGACGTTGGAACGATGCAGCCGTTGCAGTACCGTGGCCCGTTCCTCGATTGCGTTGCTCATCACCGTATCTCCCGTACCGCTAGTTGTTTCCGGATCCGAACAGCCTGCCGCCGAAGGGCAACTTGGGCAGCTCGAACGACGGCCGGGCAGGCAGCGACGGTGCAGACGGTGCCTCGGGCTTCGGGGCGAACGTCGGGATCTGCAGCTTCGGCAGCTCGAACGCCGGCCGCGAGGGTTGCTGCACAGGCGGGGAGGGGGGTTCGTACGCCGGAGCCTTCGGCACGGGGAGCTCGAACCTGGGCTTCGGGGTCACCACCTCGGGCTTCGGAATCACCACCTCCGGCTTGGGCGCGACCACCTCCGGCTTCGGCAGATCCACCTCGGGCTTGGGGATCACCACCTCGGGCCTGGGGATCACCACCTCGGGCTTCGGAATCACCACCTCCGGCTTGGGCGCGACCACCTCCGGCTTGGGCAGATCCACCTCGGGCTTCGGGAACGCGACATCGGGCTTGGGCAGACCCACTTCGGGTGCGGGAACCCCACCGGGGCCCAGTCGCGTCGCGGGACCGTCCGGCAACGGGCCGCCACCCGGGATGTCCAGCGGCGGCGGCGACCCGGACGACGGGCCGCCACCGGGGAGCACCTTGGAGACGTCGATCCCGGTCTCCGGGAGATCCACCCCCGAACCGGGGATCAGACCCTCGGACACGGTCTCGGGTTCGATGACCGGACGCGTGCCTTTCGTGCCGGGCAGCGATTCGCCGACCTGCGGCGGCAGGACTCCGCCGAAGAGGGGTGCCGGCGTCCCCTCACCCGGCCCACCGGTCGGCGCGAGCGCCTCGAGGGCCGTGGTGTCGATGATCTTGGTGTCGGCCGGCAACACGTCCTTGGCAACAGTTTCCACGGCCCCGGTCTTGAAGATCTCCTGCGGTATCGCACCGATGTCCGTCGGGGTGCCTGCCGGGCTGTCGGCGACGTCGAACAGCACGCCCTTGGTCTCTGGGACGACGGCAACCTGACCGATATCCCTCAGATCCGTTGAACCGCTGGTGTTTGCCGCGACGGCGCTGACCGCGCCCAGTCCCGCAATGGTGGTGTCCGCGACCGCGTTGATCGCGGTTTCGCTCAACAGCCGCATGTTGGCGACCAGAGCCAGCACCTGGCAGGGACTCCACCGCGTGAAGTCCGGGATCAACCGCGTCAAGTATCCGGAGGCCTGTGGGACACCGCCCGGCGGCACGATGCCCGGTGGCTGGATCGTCGCGCTGATCGGCGTGGTGTTCGGCACCACCCCGACCGTCCCGTCCCGGTAGAACTTGATGACCTCGGCGCCGGCGTCCCCGGCGCCGCGGGAGGCGTTGAGCAGCTGCGGCCGGAAGGTGCGGGCCTCGGGCTCGACACCAGGCGGCGGCACCTCCTCGATCATCGTCCAGCCCGGGCCGTCCGGGGTCACGCCCTGTCCCGGAGCCACCGGAAAGTACTTGCCCGCCAGAGCATCGTCGGTGAGCCGAATCGCCTGCTCCCGCACGTCGGGACGGATGTTGAGCGCGACGGTGACCGCAAGCGCGGCGAAGCCGACGACCACCACCGCGGCCACCGTGCTACCCAGCAACAGCGCCCGCGGGCGGTCCGCCGGAGCGGCCGCGTCCTGCGCGGTCTCCTCGACCTCGTAGTCCTGCGGGTCCACGGCACTCAACGGCCGCATCGGGGTCTGCATCGGCACGACCACATCGGCGATGCCGTAATCCTCCGCGTCGTTGACCTGTGAGTACGCCAACTGCTGCGCCTGGGGGCTCACCACGGTGTCACCCAAGTCCATGGAGTCGACCGAGCGCTGTCCCGCAACGGGATTCGCCGGCATCCGGTAACCCGCCAGCGCTGCGCCCCGCGCGATGGCGCACTCCGGCTCGTCCACGAACTGCAGCGGCACCGGCGACACCGCCTGCAGATCGGCGGTCAACGCATCGTCGACGGGCGCGCCGAGCACGATCACGCTGGTCGCCCCGCCGGGTTCCTCACCGAAGCGCTCCAACAACGTCCGGTAGGCCGCGCCCCACTCACCGCCCGTCACCGGTTCGACCGCGATCAGTGAGGTGGTGTCGGCGGCCGCGTCGACGATCGACAGTGCGGCGGTGTCCGCGTCGCTGCTCAGCGTCGCGGCGGTTTCGTTGCCGACCACGGTGCGGGTCACCTCGGTGACCGCGTCGGAGCGCGAAACCACGGTCACGTTGGTCAGACCGGCGTCGATCAGGGCATCGCGCACGCCGGCAGCCATAGCGGGGTCCGCACTGCACACACTGGTGCCCACGAGCCGGTGCCCGGAATCGGTCACCATGCGATCGGTCGACGTCAGCGCCGACACCACGGTGTCGACGGGCTGGTTCGTCAGGTCCATCGCGGACTGGTCGACGACCGCATGCGGGGCGGTCGCGTCGAGTAGCGCGATCCGCGCCTCCGCCTTGTCGAGCGCTACCCCGAGCGTCACGTCCATCCCGAGTTCCCCATCTCTCTATAACGCTGCGAAATACCTCCGACCGTCTCGCCGGCAGTGCTGGGAGACTGTAAAGCTCCCCTGGTTGCGATGTGTGCAAACCAGTCATCCCAAGTCATCGCAGTCGCGACTCATCCTGGCATTTGCACCGTCGGTCGAGGTATCGGTCGTTCGGTGGACGCGCTGAGTATTTGCGAATGCGAGCACCTAGGGCACCACCCCGGGCTCC
This sequence comes from Actinomycetota bacterium, assembly GCA_034189785.1. Lineage (GTDB taxonomy): Bacteria > Actinomycetota > Actinomycetes > Mycobacteriales > Mycobacteriaceae > Mycobacterium. Next base: position 31,116 of record JAXHUG010000059.1, on the reverse strand, counting down.
GGCAGATAGAGGTACAGGCCGACGACCACGACGCCGATCACCATGTACACCCCACTGATGACCATCGCGGCGCGGGCCAGCCCCGACCCGCTCTGACCCGATGTCTCGATCTGGCGGTGCGCCATATAGGACAGCGGAAGCGTGACCAGCGCTGCGGGCAGCCCGAAGACCAGCGTGGTGACGAATGTGGCGACCGCCAGTCGATTGAGCGGCGGAGCCGGCGACAACGCCGGAGCGTTGAGTCCGGCGGCCGGCGCCCACGTGGCGCCGCCGGCGATGCAGCCCGCGCCGAACCTGCCGGGCGGCAGCGTCGGATCAGCCAACGCGCGTGCCCTCCTGACGGTCGTACGGGTTTGCCAGGAACGAGTTTCTCATGTGGCTCTCAGGCGCAGGCAATCGTACGATCGGGCGACAGCGATTCCCGCCCGATCCGCCCGGCAAAGACTAATCTCTTCACAACCGCGCACCTGCCCGCAAGCCGATGCGCACGTTTCACCCATCACAGCCAGATCACGGATGTGTACGTCGAGTTCGGCGTGGAACGGAGTCAGCTGGTGCCGGGACAGCCAGGCGGTGCGGCGCTTCCATGCCCGCAGTGTGGCTCCGGCCTGCCGCCGCACGCCCGGTTCTGCGGGACGTGCGGTCACACCCTCAGCGGCCGCATCCTCGTCCCACGCCCGCGGAGCCACACCGCGCCCGTCGGCGAACCGGCCGCGCAACCGGACGTCGTGACGCCCGCGGGCGGCGGGGTCCGCTGCGCTGCATCGCTACTCGATCTGGCCGCGATGATCAGCCCGGCCATGCCGCTGTCGACCGCGGGCGCCGTCCTCGGGGTGGCGGAGGTCGTCTACGTCGTCGTCCCGGTTGCGTTCGTGGCGGTGTGGATCTGGCTGCAGATCTGGCAGGGCCTGACGGGCAACACATTCGGTAAGGCCATGCTGGGGTTGCGGCTGGTCCGCGACGCCGGCCATCGGCCGCCGGGAGTGGGCGCCACGGTTCTGCGCGGCCTGGCGTTCGTCGCTACTCTCGGCCTGGCCGGCCTGCCGGTGCTGTTGAGCCCCGAACCCCGCGCCGCGTGGCACGACCGGCTCAGCGACCTCACCGTGCTCGACGTGACGACCGGCGCGAACCCCTTGGGGCAGCGGCGACAACGCACGCTGCGCCGGGCGCCCGACCGCGGACTCAACCGGGTCGTGTCACCGGTGCCCGTGTCGGGGGGACGCGGGTAGATGCAGGCCAAATTCATCCTCCGCCGTCCGGACGACAGCAGAGCCCAGCTCGCCATCACCGCCGACGCCACCGCGACGGTGGCCGAACTGGCTCAGGCGCTGGCCGCCGGCGACCCCGATCAGCGTCACCCGCCACCCGGCAACGGGCTCACCCTGAAGGTCGAACACACCGCCTTCGACCGCGGCGCGCCCGGACGACTCCTGGACCCGGCGCGCAGCCTCACCGATTCGGGTCTGCAGTCGGGGTCGACGGTCAGCCTCGCCGCGGCGCCGACGATCGCCCACCGTCGCCGGCGTGGACGCACCGCAGCCCTCGCCCGCATCCTCGACGGACCCGATACGGGGATGGAATTTCCTCTGCCGCAGGGTAACTCATCGGTGGGCACCGGCCTCACCAACGACGTCAGCCTCACCGACCAGGGGCTCACCGACGTCCACGCGGCGATCACCGTCGGGGAGAGCATCGAGATCGTCAACCTGGCCGGACCGTCGGGGGTCTGCATCGGCGGCCAGCCGGTACAACGCGCGATCGTGGGGGCCGGCGACGTCGTGCGGCTGGCCACCACCTCACTTGCGATCCTGCCCACGATCCGACCCGGTACCACCCAGACCGACAGCGTGGCCATCGAGTTCAACCGCTCACCCCGGGTGGTGGCCCGGTTCGACGAGCGCGAGTTCACCGCACCCAGACCGCCCCAATCCCCCGAACCGGCCCGGTTTCCGATCCTCTCGGTTCTCGCGCCTCTGATCATGGGGCTCATCCTGTTCGCGGTGACCCGCAGCACGCTCGCCGTGGTGTTCATCGCGCTGAGCCCACTGCTGATGGTCGGTATGTACATCGACACGAAACTGCAGACGCGCAGGCGCTCCGAGCACGAGTCGAAACGGTTCGCCGACTCGCTGCACGCCCTGGCCGGCCAGCTCACCGAAACCCAGCGGGTCGAGCGTGCCGTGCGACTGGCCGAAGCCCCGGCGCTGGGCCAGGTGGTCGAGGCGATACACCGGCTCGGGCCGCTGCTGTGGACGCACCGCCCCGAACACCCCGCCTTCCTCACCGTGCGGCTCGGTCTCGGGGATGCGGACTCCCGCTGCCGGATCCGGTTGTCGGACACCGACAGCGCCGCGGTCGAACATGCCGAGCAGCTCAAGGAGCTGCAGAGCCGGTTCAGCACCGTCCAGGACGTGCCGATCGTGGCGAACCTGCGCGAATCCGGTGCGCTGGGCATCTGCGGGCCGCGCGGCGTGGTCGACGGCGTCGCCCGCGGCATCGTCATGCAGCTCGCCGGACTGCACTCCCCCGCCGACCTCGCCATCACCGCGTTCAGCTCCGCGCAGTCCCGGGCGTCGTGGCAGTGGCTGGAATGGCTGCCACACACCGGCTCGATCCACAGCCCGCTGTCGGGCAACCACCTGACCGACAGCGCCAACGGCGGGCAGGCGCTGCTGTCGCGTCTCGAGGACCTCGTCAAACAACGAACGGCTCGCGAAACACTCAGCGGTGAGGACACATCGGTCGTCCCGGCCGTGATCGTGCTCGTTGAGGACACCGCACCCATCGACCGGTCCCGGCTGACCCGACTGGCCGAACAGGGCGGGCCGGTCGGTGTGCACGCCGTGTGGGTGGCCACCCGGGTCGAGAGCCTGCCTGCCGCATGCCGCACCTTCGTGCTCGTCGAGAACGAGTCCGAAGGCGCCACCGTGGGCCACGTCCGCTCCGGCCGACACACCTTCCCGGTGGCCTGCGAGAGTATCGAGGTCGCCGACGCACGGCAGGTCGCGCTGCTGCTCGCACCGGTGGTCGATGTGGGCGCGGCCGTCGAAGACGCGACCGACCTGCCGCGCTCGGTGTCATACCTGACCCTGGCCGGCGTTCGCATGGCCTCCGATCCGGCGGCCGTGGTCGCCCAGTGGATCGCCAACGAATCCGTGCTGACCCGCAACGGCAGGCCGCGCCCGCCGACCGGTCAACCGGCCGGTCTGCGGGCGATGGTGGGGTCCACCGGCGCCCGGGAACTCCATCTCGATCTGCGCGAACACGGTCCGCACGCCCTTGTCGGCGGGACCACCGGATCGGGGAAGAGCGAGTTCCTGCAGTCGTGGATCATGGGCATGGCCGCCGCGCACAGCCCCGACCGGGTGAGCTTCCTGCTGGTCGACTACAAGGGCGGCACCGCGTTCGCCGACTGCGTCGGGCTGCCGCACACCGTCGGCCTGGTCACCGACCTCACGCCGCACCTGGTGCGCCGGGCGCTGACCTCGCTAGGCGCCGAGATCCGCCGCCGCGAACAGCTTCTCAACGCCAAACGCGCAAAGGACCTGATCTCCCTCGAGCAGACCGGTGATCCCGATACGCCGCCGAGCCTGGTCATCATCGTCGACGAGTTCGCCGCGCTGGCCTCCGAGGTGCCTGAGTTCGTCGACGGGGTCATCGACGTCGCCCAGCGCGGCCGCTCACTAGGACTGCATCTGGTGCTCGCGACCCAGCGACCCGCCGGGGTGATCCGCGAGAACCTGCGCGCCAACACCAACCTGCGGATCGCGCTGCGCCTCAACGACGTCGACGATTCACTCGACGTCATCGACGATCCGATCGCCGCATCGTTCCCACCGGAGCTCCCCGGCCGGGCGGTCGCCCGGACCGGCCCGGGGCGGCTGACCGCGTTCCAGGCGGCCTACGTCGGCGGGTGGACCAGCGAACAGCCCGAGCAGGCCCCGATCGAGGTCTCCGAATTCGTCTTCGGCCGCCGCCGGCCATGGCACAACCCGACCGCCGCCAAGGGGACAGGCCGGCCCAGCGGCCCCACCGACATCGCGCGGATGGTCGGCACCGTCCGCGCCGCGGCACAGCACCTGCGGATCCCGTTGCCGCGCAGACCGTGGCTGCCCCCGCTGGAGGCCACCTATGCGCTCGAGGACCTGGTCCCACAGTCCGGCGGCTCCGCGCTGGTGGTCGGCACGTGCGACGTCCCGACCGAACAGACCCAGGCCGTCGAGACCTTCTCCCCCGACGACGCCGGGAACATGGCGATCATCGGCACCGGCGGCGCCGGCAAGTCGACCGCTCTGCGCACCTTGGCGATCTCGGCGGCGCTCAACCCGCACGACGGGCCCGCCCACGTGTACGGGCTCGACTTCGCCTCCGGCAGCCTGAAGATGCTCGAGGCGCTGCCGCACGTGGCGGCCGTGGTCGGCGCGGACGACGAGGAACGCATCGGCCGGATCCTGCGCCGCCTCACCGCGCTGTTGGACAGCCGGGCGCGCCGGTTCGCCCGCGTCAACGCCTCCACACTCACCGAGTACCGCAGGCTGGCCGACGCCGACGAACCGCGGGTGCTGCTGCTCCTCGACGCCATCGGCCCATTCCGCGAACAGTACGAACACGTCTCGCACACACCGTTCTTCGCGATGCTCAGCCACCTCGCGTCCGAAGGTCGCATGCTGGGCATCCACGTCGTCATCACCGCCGACCGCCCGGCCGCCATCCCGTCGTCACTGGCATCGACGATCCAGCGGCGTCTGGTGCTGCGACTGGCGTCCGACGACGACTACGTGCTCGCGGGGGTGAGCGGCGACATCCTGTCGGCCACCTCACCCCGGGGCCGGGGCATCCTCGACGGACGCGAACTCCAGGTCGCCGTATTCGGCGGCGACGCCAACGTGGCCGTGCAGGCCCGCGCAATCGAGCGGTTGGCCGAGCAGATGCGGCGCGACCGATTCGCCGCGCCCGAACCGGTGGAGCGGCTGTCGGACCGCATCGAGTTCGAAGCGCTGCCGGTCAGCACGTCGGCGGGTGCGGCGGTGATCGGGGTGGCCGACGAATCGCTTGCCCCACTCGGCATGAGCCCCGCCGGGGTGTTCATGGTGACCGGACCGCCCGGCAGCGGCCGCTCCACCGCGCTGGTCACCCTGGCGCAGGCCGTCCGCAGGCAGCACCCGTCGGCGCAGATCGTGCACCTCGCCCCGTCCGTGTCGACCATCGCCGGCCTGGACCTCTGGTCGGCCACGGCGACCGGACAGGACCCGGTCATCGACCTGGCGAACCGGCTGACACTCGGCGCGCCCCCGCGTGGCACCGGTGAGCTGATGGTCGTCATCGAGAGCATCGCCGACTTCGGCGGCACCGCCGCGGAGAACGAATTGGCACGCCTGATCAAGACGCTCGGCGACGCCGCGTTCGTCGTCGGCGAATCCGAGGTGTCGGGTTGGGGTCAGGCGTGGTTGCTGGCGCAGCCGTTCAAGGCGGCCAGACGCGGAATGCTGCTGTGGCCCAGTGGTGTCGAGGCCGACAGCTTGTTCAACACCTCGATCGGCGTGGTACGCCGCAGTGACTTCCCGCCCGGGCGGGGCGTGCTCATCGAGCGCGGTAAGGGGGTGTGGATGCAGGTGGCGCAACCGGTGATCTGACCACACCGCACGACAACGAAGAACGACACCACAGGAGGAAGACATGGCACTTTTCGGGCAGGACATCGAACAGGTACGTCAGCTGGCGACGCAGCTCAACGCGAAGGCGGGCGACATCGAGGGCGTCATCGCGCAGCTGACGTCGGCGGTCAACTCGGTGCAGTGGATGGGCCCCGATGCCGAACGCTTCAAGGCCGACTGGCAGGGCCAGCACGTGCCGCAGCTGCGCCAGGTCGTCACCGCACTGCAGAACGCTTCGCAGAACGCCAACCGCAACGCCACCGAGCAGCAGCAGGCCAGCGTCTAGGCACGAACCACTGATTCGGGTGCCCGTGCGTGGCTGATCCGGGCCACGCACGAGCACCCGGTTCCCGAGGGAGGGCAAACATGACCGTCACCGGCGCCGACCCCGACCAGCTCCGCACCACCGCAAGCCAGTTCGTCCAGGCGGCGGACCGGCTGCAGAGTTCGATGAAGTGGCTCAACGGGTTCGTCTCCAACGCTGCGATCTGGCGCGGCCCGGACTCGGAGCGGTTCCGTTCCGAGTGGAACGGCCAGTCGGTGTTCGCGCTCAGCGCCGCGATCAGCACGCTGCGTTCTGGTGCGGACGTGTTGCGCCGCAACGCTGATGAGCAGGAGGACGCCAGTCGCGCAGACGGGGGCGGCGGCGGTGCCGGAGGTTCGGGTTCGACCCACTCCAAACAGTCCGCGAACGGCCTGCACGACATGTGGAACGAGATTCACAAGATTCCCAAGGACTCCTCCGGGTACCGGGTGCAGAAGGTCATGGTCGGCGACCAAGAGAAGTACATCGTCTACATCGTCGGCACCGACGGCTCTCAGACTCAGACCTGGGGATCGAACGTGAACGCCATGATCGGGCAGGTGGACGAGAAGCAGCTGGCAGCGATCGAGAAGCTGGTCAAAGGCCACGAGGTCATGCTGGTCGGATACAGCCAGGGCGGTATGGATGCGCAGAACATCGCGCAGTCCGGCAGACTCAACGTGCAGCAGATCGTCACATTCGGCTCCCCCGTCCGCAGTGACCTCGACGTCCCAGCGCTACACCTGCAGGCCACGGGAGACGGCGTCCCAGGGGCCGCCGCCGGATTACCCGGGCCGTATTTCGATTCGGCAATCGCGGCATCGCACAATCCGTCGGTGTTTGTGGGGGAATCCGATATCCGCCCGAACGGACACAATGGTTTGACCATCCATGGCGGAGGTTACGACGACCTCTCGAAGACGTTTGATCACGAGGCAAGCAACGGCGACGGACGAGCGGCCGGATCCGCCGCAGGACTGAAGAGCTTCCAGGGTGACGTCGTCGGACAGGTCGACATCGACGACAAGGGCAGCGGCTCCTGGTGACACACCCGCAGACCGGCTGGGCGGACCCCGATCCGCCGGACCCGCGCGACCCGCGCACCACGACCATCCTCGCGGTGTCCGGGGCGTTGCTGACGGCGCTGGTGGTCGCCGCCCTGATCGGGGTCGTGCTGTTTTCCGCAGGCGACGACCCGGACGGGATCGCCGGCGAGGCCGCGCTGATCGCCGCGAACACTCCCACCGTCGACACCTTCACCCGCTCCGTCCTCGTTGCACCCGTCACGATCTCGGATCAGACGGCCACCAAGACCGTCGAACTGCTCGAGCAGATCCAAGTCCGCGCCGACCGTGGGGTGCGGGTGGTCTCCGGCCGCCAGCCGGGCCTCTACGGCGCCACCGGCCAGACGTCTCCCTGCGATGCCGTCACCCTGGCCAACGACCTCGACGCCGACCCCGGCATCGCGCGGGTGTGGGGGTTGGCGCTCGGGATCAACCCGCAGCAGATCCCCCACTACCTCAACACGTTGACCGCAGTCGTCCTGCTCTCCGACACCTGGGTGACCACCCACACGCCTGCTGATGGTGTTCCCGACCCGAAACAGGCTGTGCTGCAGGCAGGCAGCGCCGTGCTGATCGACCCGCTTGGAGTCCCTCGGGTGCGGTGCGCATCGGGCGCACCGCTGGCCCCGCCGGACAACGACACGCTGGCCCACTACCGCCTCGATGGTGAGCAGTGGCCGGCGTTCAGCCCGCAGACCGTCGTCGCCGTCAAGTACGCCGCCACGGACAACCCGGGCGCGGCAGCTGAATTCACCCTCACCGACGTCGACACCGGCCAGCAGATCGTCCAGCGGGCCGGCGGCGTCATCGACCTCGGCGGCACGTCCGTACCGCTGCCCGATCCCGCGGTCATGAACATCGCGCCCGACCGTCCAGAGAGTAGGAACCGATGAACCCGAACGGACACGCCGACTACCTCCGCCAGGCCGAGCCGCATTTCAGCGCGGGCACTCCGCCCTCGAATGCCCGACCAGTCGGGGGCACCACGGGCACCTCTGAGCATCAGAGCATCGCCCTGCTGCCCGGTGAGGACCCTCTGTTCGCCGGCGATTTCACGCCGTCTCCGTTGCTGCGCCACATCAAGACCGGTCTGGTGGTCACGGGTGAGCGCGTCATCGTCCGGCATCCGCAGTACATGCTGTTCGTGATCCGGGTCGGACACACCGAGTCGAGCACGCCCCTTCGACACGTCTCCCGCACGACCGTCGGCCGCCAATTGTCGCAGCGGCGGGTGCTGTATGCCGCCGTCGCGGGTTTCGTCGGGTTCATGATGTTGACGTCGAGCTTCCCCATGATGGGGATGGGCCCACTCGGCCCGCTTCTGATGCTCGTCGCGTTCGGCCTGCTCGGGTTCGCGGCGTTCCAGTTGTGGACGGCACGCGGTCTCGCGCTGATCGTCACCCACAGCGGCGGCGGAGCGTTGCGCGTCGATGTCGACAAGGTCGAGTACCTGCACATGCTCGAGGCGGAAAGTGTGATCCAGCAACGTCTCTCGACGCCGACGCCTCGCACGGCGTCTCAGATTCCACCGCCCCGCGAAACTCCCGCCCCGCCACCGCAGCAACCCGCCGCCACGCGGCCCCGGCCACCCGCACGGCCGACGCCGCCCGCGCAGCACCCGGGGCCTGCCACGCCACCGTCGATCTGGCGTGGTTAACGCCTTTGGTGTTCGAGGATCAGCTCCACGGACACCGGTTCCGCCCGTCGACGGCCCTTCCGCCGCCGACGACGTGTCGCGGCAGCACCTCATGCGACGCGCCGCCACCGTCGGCCTGCTCATGCGGCACTGCGTGAACGCCGGCGTCGCCGCGATCGCACTCGCCGAGCCCGCCTCAGGTGCCGCCCCGGCCGGGCGGTGGCTGCTGATCGGTGTGCTGCTGTGGTCCCTGCTGCGGATAGTGACCCGCTCCCAGACCCACGCCGTCACCTCGATCGACTTCGGCGTCACCCTGGTCGTCTGCGCCGGAATCCCGCTGCTGGTCTCCGATCCCGGCTTCTACCTGACCAACAGCGCTCCGCAGGCCGTCGCCGGCACCGCCGTGGTCAGCTTCGCGGTGTCGCTACCGGCGGCGGTCACCTTGCCGATGACCGTCGCTATCGCCGCGACGTATGCCGCGGGCACGGCTGAAGTCGTCGGACCCGAACAGGTGTGGTCGGTGCTCGCGGTGTACTACTTCGCGCTGCAGTGGGTCACCGCGTCGTTGATCCGGGCGATGTTGCTGCACGTTGCCGGAACGGTCGACAGCGCCCGTCGGGCCCGGGAGACAGCTGAGCTGGCGCGTGAGGTCGACGAGGCGGTGCGGGCGTTCGAGCGCGAGCAACTCGCGCTGCTGCACGACACCGCCGCGTCGACCCTGCTGATGGTCGGCCAGGGCGCCGACCTGCCGCCCGAGCGGCTCGCCGCGCAGGCGCGCCGCGACCTGGATGTCCTGCGGGAGGGGCCCTGGCCTCCCACCCCAGCGCGCATAGACGTGGTCGGGGCACTGCGCACCGTGGTCGCCCACGCCCGCACGCCCGCCCATCTCGAAGGGCGCGAACACCTTTGGGTCGACGGTGAGGTCGCGCAGGCGGTCATCGCGGCGACCAGGGAGGCGTTGAACAACGTCGACCGCCACGCCCGCGCGAACCAGGCACGCATCGTGATCGGTGAGAACTCCGTGTCGGTGCTCGACGACGGCGTAGGGTTCGACCAGACCTGCGCGGCCCGCGGGCACGGGATCGCGGAGTCGGTGTCGGCCCGCATGATGCGGGCAGGCGGATCGGCATCGGTGCGGTCCGCGCCGGGTGCGGGCACCTGCGTCGTGCTGAGTTGGTCACCGCGGCCCGACGCGCAGGCACCACCGCCGGTCGCCGATCCCGACGGTCTCATCGACCGGATCCGGCTGATCTATGGAACCGCGCTGACGGCGTACGCGATCGCGAATCTCGTCACGACCGTGCCGTACGGCGTGGCCCAGGCCGGACATCCGACGGTGCAGACCGCACTGGGCATCGTCGCCGGAACCTGCGCACTGCTCGCACTTCCCTCGCTGCATGGCCGTCCGTGGATTCCGGTGTGGCTGAACCTCGCCACTCTGGCCGGCGTCATGCTCACCCAGATGACGCTGCTGGCACCGGAGAAGATCGGCACCCAGGCGGACTGGGTGCAGGCCGGGATCGGCTGGTGTGTGCTGCCGCAGGTGCTGCCGATGCGCACCCGACACGGGGTCCTGATCCTCACCGGCTTCTGGCTGGCGGCGGCCGGCGTGGAGATCTGGCGTTATCCGACCGGCAACACCTTGGTCAACATCGGCCTGGGGACCGCAAGCATCCTGGGTGTACAGCTGTTCGCGTTGATGTTCGACGGACTGATGCGCGACGCCGCCGCGGATGTGCATGCCGATGTCGCGGCCCACCGCCGGCTGGTCGTGGCTGAACGCGTGGCCCGCGCCGTGGCCGAGGACAACCGGCGTCGGTACGCCACCCTCATCGCCAACGTCGTTCCGCTGCTGCAGCGACTGGGTGACGGTGAGCCGGTCACCGAATCCATGCAGCGCGAGGCCCGCGCCGAATCACGAAGGCTGCGAGCTTTGTTCGACCAGTCGAAGACCCTCGCCCATCCGGTGATGCGGCGGCTGCGACCGGCGATCGATGACGCCGAGTCCCGGGGTGTCGACGTGATCGTCGACACCGGCAGCGATCTGCCGCCGCTGGACGGTGCGGCGGCCGCCGCCCTGGCAGCGCCGTTGGACACAGTGCTGTCGGCCGATATCGCGAGCGCCCACGTGGTGCTGGGCGCCGCGGGTGACTCGGTGAGCCTGAGCGTGGTGTGCCGCGGGGTCATCGATCCGCCCGCCTTGGCGGCCGCGGTGACCGTCCAGGGTGGTGACGTCGTCGTCGCCGACGACACGGTGTGGTTGATCGTCGAGCGGCCCCGCGCGGCGGCGCCGTGATGCGCGCCGAGCTGGGCTTCTCGCTCTTCAGACGAGGTCGGAGAGACTCAGGATGCCGTCTTCGATCGCGCGGGCGAGCAGGGCCGACTTCGTCGGCGCCGGCCGGCCGACCGCGGCGTACTTGGCCCTGGCTCGCTGCAGGTGGGTGCGGACCGTGCTGGGCGCGATGTAGAGGCGCTTGCCCACCAACTCCTTGCTCTCCGTCTGGAACCAGGCGACGAGAACCTCCTTCTCCCGCTCCGACAGATTGGGCCGCCCGGCGGCGTTGTCGTTGAGCAGCGCCCGCGCCATCCGCGGCCCCATGTACGGTGTGTTCGAGGATGCCGCGTGGACGGCCTCGATGAGGTGTGCCCGGCCCTCGGATTTCGCCAGGTAGGTGATCGCCCCCAGGTCCAGGCAGCTGAGGATGATCTCGTCGGCGGTGATGTGGGAGTACACGACCACCCGGTGCCCGGACCCGCACAGCTCGCGCAACGTGTCGAACGAGGGTCTGTTGCCGTCGATCTGCAGGTCGAACAGCACCACGTCGACGTCGGGTGACGCCACCGGGTACCGGTCGACGAAGTCCTGGGGTTCGAGGAAGTTCCCGACGAAGCGAATCGGCGGGTCGGCCTCCGCGCACCAGGCCTGGACCCCGGCGTGTACGACGTCGTGATCGTCGATGATGACGACGCTGACCGGTCGCCGTTCGTCGTCGGCGACCTGCACCGCCACCCCCTCAGCAGTCAACCGGTCAGTCATCAAGGCTCCCCGGCACCTCTGCGGATCGCCACCCCGGTCCTGGCGCGAATCCCGACCCGCGCGACGACCGGCGACATCCCCGTTGCACGCCCCCGCGCATGGCGCAGACCTTAGCCAACAACGCCGCGCTTCGCACGCCTTGCAGCAAATTTGCAGGTAAACAGTGGCGAATTGGCCGCCAGGGCCGTCAATTGCACCTGCGGCGAGACCACCGTGGCCAATGCGGGATCATCACGCCCGGTGAGATCCGCGCTCCGCGTGCATCGCGGGCCACCGGGACCGTTGCCGAACGCTCCTACCGTGATGATCGGGCGACCCGGAACCGGGCGGACGAGCAACGAACCCAGCGGCCAGGCGTCAGCAGGTCCGGAAGCTCAACAGCTCGGTTGCCGGCACACCGTCGGCGACCGCCCGGCGGCGGCGCGGAGTGCTCGGGGCATCGGTCGTCGGGACGACATCGGAGCCGTCATCGAGGGCGGACTGCACACATCGCCGGTCCGCGTGGACCTGGGCTCTCAGGGCGGCCATGGTGCAGGCGTCGCTGCCGCGGAAAACCTGTCCGCCTTGAGAATCGGACTTCACCGTCCGATCGCCGACCGGCGTTGTCGCCGAGAGTGTTCGGATGCCGTGAATACGTGCCGCCGTCGAAGGTGAGCTCGACGAGGACCGGCCCGGAGTCCTCCGGTCCCAGAACCAGCGGATCATCACCACCGGCGCGCCCAGCGGTGCCTGCCGGTCCGCCGGTGGGCATCCAATCGGTGTATCCGGGTTCAGCCAGCTGGCGCCGGCGGTGGTGCCGGCACCACCGGCGGACCTGGTGGCGGTGGTGGTGGTACCGGCGCCGCGAACGGTAGCGGCGCTGGTGCGGGGGCCGGTGCCGGGGCAGCCGGGGCCGGCCCCAACCGCGCCACCACGTAGGCCGCTCCCTGGGCGGCCATCCCGTTCACGTGGTACATGGTGTGCGCGAAGCTCGGAATACCGATGGGGGCGCCGTTGCAGACCGTGTCGCCCTCAGCGCACAGGCTCAGCGTCTTGTCTTGATACGACGGTCCGATGGCGATCGGGGGTGCACCGGCGTCGGTCAGGAAACGATCCGACGGCCGGCCGAACAGCACCACGGCGGCGACGTGGTCGCCGACGTCGTCAGACATCGGCTCGGGGATGAACTCGCGGTACTCAGCGGGTATCTCCGGAGGGATCTCCGCCGCGGTCACATAACCAGCCACCGCGGCGCCCTGGGAGTATCCGCCGAGCACGATGTCCGTGTCAGGGCACGCCGCCGCCGTCGACTCGACTTTCTGTGCCGCATCGCGAATGCCGGCGACCACCGTCTGTGCGAACTGGATGGGGTCGATGAAGTTCCCGCTCGCCAGGTAGTTGACCGGATAGACGTCGACCGAGCGTGGGGCCGCCTGGACGCGCAACTGGTCGACGAATGCCTGCCCCGCTCCGCCGACACCGACCGGCTCACCGGTCCCGCGCGCGAACACCACTTGCACGTCAGGGCAGGCCGGTGGCGGTGGCGGGGGTTGGGCCGCCGCAAGAGGAAGCGGTGTACTGACCAGCGCCGCGACAGACGCGGCGAGACCAAGCACCCGAGCGATTCGACGAACGTTCATTCGGTCACTCCCTTTCCGGGTGGAGCTGCTAGCGACCAGCGGCCATCGCGGATCCCGATACCCGCATCGTTAGCGGATCAAACGACAGCCTTGCGGCGGGACCTCCCGGTTCATCAAGTGAAACGCACAACAACCGCAGGCGCCACTGTTCCCGCTGATCCGCAACCATCAGCAGCCCGACCACCCGGTCAGCGGCTCGCCGGCGCCGGCCGACCACTTCTGAACGCCCCGGCGGCCGGCCGTGGACCGTCCTACCGTGGAACCATGCCCGAACAGGCCATCGAGATCGCCCATCCGACTCACCCCGGCGACCTGACCGACAGCACCCGATGACCGACGCCGAAATCGATCTCCACGCCCTGTCGACCGCCGGCCACGGCTATACCGTCCGCGACGACGAGGACGACGACCCCGTCCTGCTCGACCGGCACGGCGACCCGATCCAAACCTGGCGGGAGCGCTACCCCTACGACGAGCGGATGCCGCGCGAGGAGTACGAGCACCTGAAACGCACGCTGCAGATCGAACTGCTCAAACTGCAGCGCTGGAGCAAACGCACCGGTGCCCGCCACGTCATCCTCTTCGAGGGCCGCGACGCCGCCGGCAAGGGCGGCACCATCCAGCGGTTCATGGAGCACCTCAACCCCCGCGGCGCCCGCACCGTCGCGCTCGAGAAACCCACCGAGGAGCAGAAGTCGCAGTGGTACTTCCAGCGCTACGTACGGCATCTGCCCGCCGCCGGTGAGATGGTGCTGTTCGACCGGTCCTGGTACAACCGCGCCGGCGTCGAAAAGGTGATGGGCTTCGCGACCGAACAGCAGCAGGCCGAATTCATGCGCCAGGCACCGCTGTTCGAGGAGATGCTCGTCAACGAGGGCCTGCACCTCACGAAGTTCTGGTTCTCGGTGTCGCCGGCCGAGCAGCGCACCCGGTTCGCCATCCGGCTCGTCGACCCGTTGCGGCACTGGAAGTTCTCCGACATGGACATCGAAGCGGTGCGGCGCTGGGACGACTACACCCGCGCCAAGGAGGAGATGTTCCAGCGCACCGACACCGACCATGCGCCGTGGATCGTCGTCAAAACCAATGACAAGAAGCGCGGACGGATCAACGCCATGCGCTTTCTGCTGTCGAAGTTCGACTACGACGACAAGGACGCCGACGTCGTCGGCGAACCGGATCCGCTGATCGTCGGCCGCGCGCTGGAGGATTAGTGGCTCTTCGTCCCGGACGACGGTGCACCGACGCCCTTCACCCCACGCCCGCGCACGTCAAAGCGTCAGTACACCCGGCCACTGGCGTCGCCGAACCGCATGTACTCGTCGGTTCCGCCGGTGGACAGGGCCACGGTGACTGTCATCTCAGCGCATCTTCTCGGGGATCGAGTTCAGCGTGTGCAGAACGTGTACGGCGAGCTCACCCGCCGCGGCGTCGTCGAGTTCGCAATGCGCGGTGATCGTGTTCTTCACCAGGTCGACGCGCAGGTCGTAGGGAGTACGGAAAGTTGTGGGCGAAGCCATCGAATTTCCTTCGTAGCCAGGCTGTGTCGCCCGCAATCGGGCTGCCCGGTATCACCCACAGTACGCCCTACGGGAGCGTTTCGGTCCGAGAGCGGCTAGTAGACCAGCGCCGAACGTCCGGTGAGCATCTTCTGCGCCAGGCGCAGGTAGCTCGCGCTCACCACGGGCCACGCCATCGTCGGCGCGAGACGGCGGCCCTCACCCGCCATCTCCCCGGCCAGCCGCGGCTGGGTGAGCACCCGACGCAACGCCGTCGCCAGAGCGGCCGGATCATCGTGGTCGACGATGATTCCCGCGCCGGTGCCGAGCAATTCGAGGGCGTGCGGGAAGGCGGTGGCCACGACCGGTCGGCCGCTGGCGACCGCCTGGGCGAGCACACCGGAAGCCGCCTGGTCGGTCGAGTCGTAGGGCAGCACGACCGCGGCCGCCGAGCGGGCGATCGCCGTCAGCGCCGTCTGGCTGCGGTAGCAGTCGTCGAAGCGCACCGAGTCCGCCACGCCCAGCCGCTGGGAACGGTCGATACAGGACTGCCGGTAGACCTCCCCGTCTGCGGCGGAGATATGCGGGTCCGTTTGTCCCACAACGAGATACTGTGGCCGCCCCGGGATGTCGCTCAACGAGGGCATCGCGTCGATGACCCGCTCGATCCCCTTGCCGGGCCCGATCTGTCCCCAGGTGAGCAGCGTGGGCCGCCCTGCGCGCTTCGGCGCGGCGCCGCGCGGCAGCGTGACGCCGTGCGGGATGGTGCTGATCTTGTCGTGATCCACGTCGTAGCTCAGGCGCAGTCGAGCGTGCGCGGCATCGGAGACCACCACGACGCGGTCGGCCTTGGCGATGATCGCCTCGAGCACCGCGCGCTGCTGGGCATTCGGGGACTTCGGGATCGTGTGCGCCAGCACGATCGACGGGACGTGCAGTCGGTCGAGGATGTCGAGTACCTGCTCGCCGGCGGCGCCACCGTAGATGCCGTACTGGTATTGGATGAACGCCACGTCGTACCGGTCGAGCAGCGCCGCGCACCTCTGCGCCGAACCGTCGGCCAGCCGCCCGACCACGCGCGGATCCGTCGAGTCCTCGGCGGCATCGGCGGCACGCGCCACCCGGACCACTCCGACGTCGGCACCGAGTTGGGTCAGCCCGTCACACAACGCCCCACTGAAGGCCGCGACCCCACACTGCGTCGGCGCGTAGGTGCTGAGCACACCGAAGCTGAGGGTACGCGAAACACGTTGCGACGAAACATGAGATACAGCAGTCAAAGGTGGTCCCGACTCGCGGTTGATTACCGGCGCAGCGCGATGCGAGCGGATGCTCTGCGAGATCAGCGGCGGACGGCCGACCCCGTCCGGACTGGCTGGGCTCCCAACTCCGTCGACGCTACACCTCGCAGCACACCCGGGTCGAGGGTCGTTCCCCACGGCGGACCGATGCGCGGTAGGGTCGGAGGATCGGGACCATCCAGGCCCCCAACTCAAAGGGCCGACAATGTCTGACAAGTCACCCCGACAAACCATGAGCAAGAAATCCGGCAAGAGCCTCAAGGAGAAGCGGGCCGTCAAGCACGCCAAGACATCCGCGAAGCTCTCGTCCGCCGACGCCCTCTTCAATGACAAGAAGCATTGACACAGAACCTCTTTCGCTAGGCGTCCTGGCCCGCTCGCGAAAACCGGACGAACGCCGCCTGCCGGTCCACCCGGCACATCTGAGCAGGATCACCACTGAACTGCGCGACCGGATCTTCCTCGAAACCGGTTACGGAGCGGACTTCGGCGCCACCGACGACGCGCTCGCGGAGTTGGTCGGCGGGATCCGCACGCGCGACGAACTGATCGACGAGTGCGGGGTCATCCTGCTGCCCAAGGTGCAGGCCGGGGATCTCTCCGCGATGTGCGAGGGACAGATCGTCTGGGGTTGGCCACACTGCGTGCAGGACACCGCGCTGACCCAAGTCGCCATCGACCGCCGCCTCACGCTGATCGCGTTCGAGGCGATGAACCACTGGACGTCCGACGGCGGCTTCGGCCTGCACGTCTTCCACAAGAACAACGAACTGGCCGGGTACTGCTCGGTGCTGCACGCCATGCAGCTGGCCGGCGTCACCGGCAGCTACGGCCGGCGGCTCAGCGCCGCCGTCATCGGCTTCGGCGCCACCGCCCGCGGTGCGGTCACCGCGCTCAACGCCCACGGCGTCGACGACGTTCAGGTGCTGACCACCCGCGAGGTCGCCGCCGTCGGCTCCCCCATCCCCGGCACCCGGATCGTGCAGATGGGTCAGGATGACGACGGCCGCAGCTGGGCCGACACCCCCGAGGACGACAACCTCCCGCTCGAGCAGTTCCTCGCCGGCCACGACATCGTCGTCAACTGCGTCCTGCAGAACCCGTCGGCGCCGCTGATCTTCCTCACCACCGACGACCTGCCCGCCTTCGCTCCCGGCAGCCTGCTCATCGACGTCTCGTGCGACGTCGGCATGGGCTTCAGCTGGTCGCGGCCCACCACGTTCGGCGAACCGGCCGTGGCGATGGACAACGGACTGCTCTACTACGCCGTCGACCACAGTCCCTCATATCTGTGGAACTCGGCGACCTGGGAGATCAGCGAGGCACTGCTGCCCCACCTCGAGAGCGTCCTCGCCGGCCCCGCCGCCTGGGCGGACAGCGCCACGGTCTCGCGGGCCATCGAGATCCGCGACGGCACCGTGCTCAACCCCGCGATCCTCGACTTCCAGCAGCGCGCCCGGCAATACCCGCACCCATTGCCAGCACCCGAGGACCGGTGAAGGACCCGCGGTAACTCATATTGCCCCGGCAAGAGGACCCCATCAGCTCCCGAGCGGGTCGGATATGCGCTCTCTGATCACGACTGGCGTTCCTGGCATGTGCCAGACATCATAGTGGCGACATAACGCATTGATCAATTGACGGCAGGCGTAGTCTCGGCACCGTGTCGAGCAGTAGGCACCGAAGTGTTCAGCCCCTTTGAGCAACTTCTCCAGGACGGACAGTGGCAGATACATCGAGTGCAGCACCCACGGCAGGGCCCAAGTGGCTGTCGAAGTCGGCTTCGAGAACCCGCGGCTCCGACAAGGGCGACGTCCAGTTCCATTACGACATCTCCAATGAATTCTTCAAGCTGTGGCAGGACCCCAACCAGGTCTACAGCTGCGCCTACTTCGAGAAGGACGACTACACCCTCGAACAGGCTCAGATGGCCAAGATCGACCTGTCACTGGGCAAGCTGGACCTGAAGCCGGGCATGACGCTGCTCGACATCGGCTGCGGCTGGGGCGCCACGATCATGCGGGCCGTCGAGAAGTACGACGTCAACGTCGTCGGTCTGACGCTCTCGGAGAACCAGAAGCGCCACATCGAGGAGCACTGGTTCGCCAACTCCAAGAGCGACCGCACGATGGAGGTCAGACTGCAGCCGTGGGAGGACTTCAACGGCCAGGTCGACCGGATCGTGTCGATCGGCGCCTTCGAGCACTTCGGCTTCAACAAGTACGACGACTACTTCAAGAAGACCTTCGACTGGATGCCCGGCGACGGCGTGCAGATGCTGCACACGATCGTCATCCCGGAGGATGAGGAGATCAAGGCCAAGGGTCTGCTGCTGACGATGTCGCGGGTGCGGTTCATCAAGTTCATCATGGACGAGATCTACCCCGGCGGCCGTCTGCCGCTGGCCTCGATGGTCAGGGAGCACGCCGTCAAGGCCGGCTACACCGTGACCCGCGAGCAGCACCTGCAGGAGCATTACGTCAAGACCCTCGACACCTGGGCACGCAACCTCGAGGCACGCAAGGACGAGGCCATCGAGATCACCGACGAGGTGATCTCCGAGCGCTTCCTCAAGTACCTCCACGGCTGCGCCGACCTGTTCCGCGAGGGCTGCACCGACGTCGTGCAGTTCACGCTCGAGAAGGCACCCGCTTAGCACAGCTAAGCAATCCGGGTATGGGGTTTCAAGATCGATTTTCAGGACAACGGAGGACGACGCAGATGACGGACAGCGGATCGGGGGGCTCGACAGAAGCCTCGACGGAGACTTCACCTGCCACCATGAAGGTGGCGTACGAGGACGTTCAGGCCCACTACGACATCTCCAACGAGTTCTTCGGGCTCTGGCAGGACCCGACGCGGACGTACAGCTCCGCCTGCTTCGAGCGCGACGACATGACGCTCGAAGAGGCGCAGCTGGCCAAGATCGACCTGGCGCTCGGCAAGCTCGACCTGCATCCCGGTATGACGCTGCTCGACGTGGGCTGTGGCTGGGGCGCGATGATGAAGTGCGCGGTCGAGAAGTACGACGTCAACGTCATCGGTCTCACCCTGAGCAAGAATCAGCGGTCGCTGGGTCAGCAGATCCTCGACGGCATCGACACCTCCCGGTCCCGCCAGGTCATGTTGCGCGGCTGGGAGGAGTTCGAGCAGCCCGTCGACCGCATCGTCAGCATCGAGGCCTTCGAGGCGTTCCCGAAGGAGCGCTACAAGGCGTTCTTCGATCTGTGCAACCGCATCATGCCCGCCGACGGCCGCATGGTGCTGCAGACGATCATGGGTCACCCGCTCAAGCGCTGGCCAGAGCTGGGTGTGCCGATCACCATGACCGATCTGCGGTTCATGCGGTTCATCGCCAAGGAGATCTTCCCCGGCGGTTCGGTGCCGTGCGACGAGGACGTGATCGAATACTCGACGGCGGCAGGGTTTTCCGTGGCCGATCGCGACGACCTCACCACCAGCTACGTCCGGACGCTGAACACCTGGGCCCAAGCCCTGGAGGCGCATCGCAACCAGGCGATCGCGGTGACCAGCGAAGAGGTCTACGACCGGTACATGAAGTACCTGCTGGGCTGCGCGGACTTCTTCAACCGCAACGTCAGCTACGTCGAACAGTTCACGCTGGTCAAGTAGTCCGCGGATGCGGCAGCGGCCGATGGCGAACCTTCGACGGCGGGATTTTGAAGACGGCGGGGGTGTTGAGTCAGCACGTCGGCTCAGTACGCGCCGAACACCAGCACGATGTTGTGCCCGCCGAGGCCGAACGAGTTGCTGACCGCATACCGGTAGGCGCCGCGCCGGGGCTCCCCGGTGACGACGTCGAGGTCGATGTCGGCGTCGAGATGCTGCACGTTGAGCGTCGGCGGCACCACCCCGTCACGCAACGCCTGGACCGTCAGCACCGCCTCGACGGCGCCGGCCGCGCCGAGCGAATGCCCCAGCGCCGCTTTGGGTGCGTACACCGCCGGACGGTGCGCACCCAGCGCGTGCCGGATGGCGCGTTCCTCGGCCACGTCGCCGAACGCCGTGCCGGTGGCGTGGGCGTTGACCAGGTCGATGTCGGACGGCTCGAGGCCGGCCAGATCGACCGCGTGCCGGATCGCGTCGCCGGCGGGCACCCCGCTCGGATCGGGTTCGACGATGTCGTAGCCGTCGGAGGTCATCGCCGCGCCCATGATCCGGCCGAGGATCGTCGCGCCGCGCGCCTTGGCGTTCTCCTCGGTCTCGATGAGCAGCAGCGCGCCACCCTCACCGAGCACCATGCCGTCGCGGTCCTTGTCGAATGGGCGGCATGCACCGGCCGGATCGCCGTTGTTGGTGGACAACAGACCCATCCGGCTGAACGCGCCCACCGGGACCGCCTCGATCTTGGTCTCCACCCCGCCGCAGATCGCCATCTCCACCTCGCCGAGCACGATCTGGCGCCACGCCTGCGCGATGGCGGCCGCCCCCGACGCGTCGGCCATCACCGGAGAGACGATGCCGCCCTTGGCCTGCCGGTCCAGTCCGACCGCAGCGGCCGGGGCGTTGGGCATGTACATCTGCACTGCCAGCGGCGACACCGCACGCAGACCCTTCTGCCGCCAGTCGTCGTACTGCGCCGGGATCTCCTCGGTGGAGCCGAGCGCGAGTCCGATCGACACCATCAGCCGCCGCGGGTCGATGTCGGGCGTGCCCGCCGTCTCCCACAACCGGCGGCCCAGCACCGTCGACATCTTCTGCATATACGACAGCCGGCGCAGCTCCACACGTTTGAGGTGGGCGTCGAAGTTCTCCCGCAACTGCCCGCCGATGCGCACGGGCGAGTCGAGCTCGTCGACGAACCAGGAGTCCAGCGCGCGGATACCGCTGTGCGCCGCCAGCAACTGCTGCCAGGTGTCCTCGGCGTCGGGCGCCACCGCCGTGGTGGAGGCGACCGCGGTCACCACCACATCCCCGAACCCGCTGCCGGTTCTCAACTTGGCCATGCCTGCGGAATCCTTCACTGCTCGCTCGACGACGTCGAGTTTCTCAAGTTGAGTTTCTCAACGAAAGGTTACGCTGCGGCAGCAGTCCTTTCGGCGGGTGCCGCGCACGGCGCCGTTGACCACCGGCCACCCGTAGTGCGCCGAGTCGAACACCTGGTCTTCCTCGTCGAGGTGGCACCGCCGTCGGACCGCCACCGAGCGGTGGGGGCGCACGAGCCGCACGAAGTCCGAGGCCCAGAGGCGGCCCGGTGATCGGGCTCGACCCCAACAATGCAATCAAGCCCCTCGAAAGGGGGCCTGATCAGCGTGGCAGGTACAGGATTCGAACCTGTGTAGGCGTAAGCCGACGGATTTACAGTCCGCTCCCATTGGCCGCTCGGGCAACCTGCCGGGTGTTCGCACCGTCCTCTCGGATTTGGTGCGACTAGCAGGGTACAACGAGGATGGGCCGAAGACGAAAACGCCCGAACAAGCCAGGAGGGAGCCAATCATGGCGGATTCCAGCTTCGACGTCGTGAGCAAGGTCGATCGTCAGGAGGTCGACAATGCGCTGAACCAGGCAGCCAAGGAGTTGAGCACCCGCTTCGACTTCCGGGGCACCGACACCACCATCGCCTGGAAGGGCGAGGAGGCCATCGAGATCGTCAGCTCCACCGAGGAGCGGGTCAAGGCCGCCGTGGACGTGTTCAAGGAGAAGCTCGTCCGACGCGACATCTCGATGAAAGCCTTCGACGCCGGCGATCCGCAGCCCAGCGGGAAAACCTACAAGGTCAACGGCACCATCAAAGAGGGCATCACCAGCGAGCAGGCCAAAAAGATCACCAAGATCATCCGCGACGAGGGCCCCAAGGGCGTCAAGGCCCAGATCCAGGGCGACGAGATCCGCGTCAGCAGCAAGAAGCGCGACGACCTGCAGGCCGTCATCTCCCTGCTCAAGCAGGCCGACCTCGAGGTGGCGCTGCAGTTCGTCAACTACCGCTGAGCAGCTCCGGGGTGACGTCGCGGCCGACGGTCTTGCCGTCGCCGCGGTTGCTGCACCAATCGAATCGCCCTCCCGGCGGCGACGCCCGTCCTACGCTGATCGCCATGGCACGCGCGCAACGACAACCCAAGGTCGTCGTCCTCGGAGGTGGGACCTGGGGCACCACCGTCGCATCGATCTGTTCCCGGCGCGCGCCCACCATCCAGTGGGTGCGCTCGGAGGACACCGCCAAGGACATCAACGCCAACCACCGCAACTCGCGCTACCTCGGCGACGATGTGGTGTTGAGCGAGTCACTACACGCGACCACCGACTTCGCCGAGGCCGCCAACAGCTCCGACGTCGTCGTCATGGGGGTGCCGTCACACGGATTCCGCGGGGTGCTCGAGGAACTCGCCGCCGAGCTGCGGCCGTGGGTGCCGGTGGTGTCGCTGGTCAAGGGGCTCGAACAGGGCACCAACATGCGGATGAGCGAGATCGTCGACGAGGTGCTGCCCGGACACCCGGCGGGCATCCTGGCCGGGCCCAACATCGCCCGTGAGGTCGCCGACGGGTACGCCGCCGCGGCGGTGCTGGCGATGCCCGACCAGCACCTCGCCGCACAGTTGGCAGAGTTGTTCCGCACCAAACGTTTTCGTACCTACACCACCGACGACGTGGTGGGTGTGGAGATGGCCGGCGCCCTGAAGAACGTCTACGCGATCGCCGTCGGCATGGGCTATTCACTCGGCATCGGCGAGAACACCCGCGCGATGGTGATCGCCCGCGCGGTCCGGGAAATGTCGAAACTCGGCGAGGCCATGGGCGGGCACCGCGACACCTTCGCCGGCCTGGCCGGGATGGGCGACCTCATCGTCACCTGCACCAGCCAGCGCAGCCGCAACCGGCACGTGGGTGAACAGCTGGGCGCGGGCAAGCCGATCGACGAGATCATCGCGTCGATGAACCAGGTCGCCGAGGGTGTGAAGGCTTCCAAGGTCATCATGGAGTTCGCCGACGAGTACGGGCTGAACATGCCCATCGCCCGTGAGGTCGACAGTGTCATCAACCACGGGTCGACGGTGGAGCAGGCCTATCGCGGTCTGGTCGCCGAGAAGCCCGGTCACGAGGTCTACGGGTCGGGCTTCTAGGCGTCAGTTGACGTAGGGGTTTCGGCCTTCGCGGGGTAGCAGCAGCGGGTTGCTGGGCTGCAGGACGAAGCTGGCCGTCGGGCTGATGACGAAGCCCGCGCCGTTGTGCGCGTCGACGCACGTCGTCATCGTGCCGTCGGTGCCGCAGCTGACGGTCTGGAAGCTGACGCGGGTGTTGGGCGGCAACGGCTTGACCGTCTCGACGACGTTGGAGAACGGCGCCGCCGCATTGGCAAACGTCGGGACGCCGCCGATGCCGCCGCTGACCAGGTTCGCCCCATCCGGGGCGGCCGGGAGCGGGCCGCTGCAGCCGTAGGCGCCGCCACGCTGGATGATGCAGGTCAGGCCGCCGGGTGCGCCGAAAGCGTACCAGGTGCCGTTCATCACGGTGTACTCCGCAGGGCTCACGGGCGGCCAGGCGTTCACGTTGGGGGCAGGCGGCGGGGCCGGCGCGGGCGGCTGGGCCGCGCCGAGGCCCGCAGTCATGACCGCCGCGCCGACGGCCGTCGCGGTCCCTGCCAGGATTCTGCTGAGCACGCCCACACCATATGTGCCGATGCGGCGACGCGCAGTGGCTGACTGCTTCATGGCTTGATCATCGCCAGCTGGGCGGCTTTCGTTTCGCGGCTCTGCCGGTTGCCGCTCGATCAGTAGAGGCCCGGCCCGCGGCCCGCCATGGCTTCGAGGCGGCGGATCCGGTCGGCGATCGGCGGATGCGTCGAGAACAGCTTGCCGATCTTCTCCCCCGACCGGAACGGGCTGGCGATCATCAGGTGCGCCTGATCGGCCAACTGCGGCTGCGGGGGCAGCGGCGCGGCCTCCACCCCGCCGGAGATCTTGCGCAGCGCCGACGCCAGCGCCAGCGGGTCACCGGTGAGCTCGGCACCCGACTGGTCGGCCTGATACTCCCGCGACCGCGACACCGCCAGCCGAACCACCGCCGCCGCGATCGGCCCGAGGAACGCAACCAGCAGCAGCGCAAACGGATTGGCGCCCTCGCGGTTACCGCCGAACATACCGGCGAACAACGCGATGTTGGCCAGCGCAGTGATCACCGACGCCATCGCGCCCGCCACACACGAGATCAGGATGTCGCGGTTGTAGACGTGGGACAGTTCATGGCCCAGTACCGCACGCAGTTCCCGTTCGTTGAGGATCTGCAGGATCCCCGTCGTACAGCAGACCGCCGAGTTACGGGGGTTGCGGCCGGTCGCGAACGCGTTCGGGTTCGCGGTGTCGGAGATGTACAGCCGCGGCATCGGCTGGTGTGCGGCGTTGGACAGCTCGCGCACGATGCGGTACATCACCGGCGCCTGCAATTCGCTGACCGGCTGTGCATGCATCGCCTTGAGGGCCAGCTTGTCGCTGTTGAAGTACACGTAGACGTTCATGCCGACGGCGAACAGCACGGCCAACGCCATGATCGACCGGCCGAACAGCGAACCGACGAACACGATCAGCGCAGACATCCCCACCAGCAACAGGAACGTCTTGAACCTGTTCGCGTGCGGATTCCACGTCATCAGCTACCTCCTCGTGAGTCTTCGCTGATCCAACGCTGCATACAGCCGTCCGGGTTCCGGCGATGTTCAGCCGTGCCGGGTGATCGTGTAGTCCACCAGTGACGCCAGCGCCTGCCGCCCCGGCATGTCGGGCAGGGCGGCCAGTTCGTCGCGAGCCCGCTGCCCGTAGCGGGCGACGGTCGCCTTGGCCTGCTCCATGCCTGGTGAACGGCGTAGCAGCCGCAGAGCCTCGGCGAGATCGTCGTCGTTGTCGATGGGCCGAGCGAGCAGTTCGCGCAGGCGGTCGGTGTCGGGACCGGACTCCCGCAACGCGTAGAGCACCGGCAGAGTGTGAACACCCTCACGTAGATCCGTGCCCGGAACCTTGCCGGACTCGTCCGGGTCGCTGTCGATGTCGATGATGTCGTCGGAGATCTGGAACGCCGTGCCGACGATTCCGCCCAGCCGTGCCAACCGCTCGATCTGCACGTCGTCGGCGCCGGAGAACGTCGCCCCGAACCGCCCCGACGCCGCGATCAGGCACGCCGTCTTCTCGTAGACGACCTTGAGGTAGTGCTCGACCTCGTCGACACCCTCGACCGCACCTCGGGTCTCCCGCATCTGACCGGTCACCAGCTGGGCGAACGTGTCGGCGATGATCCGCACGGCCTCCGGCCCCAGCCGTGACACCAGGCGCGATGCGGTGGCGAACAGATAGTCGCCCGCGAGGATCGCGATGCTGTTGCCCCAGCGGGCGTTGACGCTCGGCGCCGCGCGCCGTACCTGCGCCTCATCCATGACGTCGTCGTGGTACAGCGTCGCCAGGTGCACCAGTTCGATCGCGGCGCCGGCCACCGTCACCTGCCAGGCGGCGGGTTCGGGCCCGAGCCGCGCCGACAGCACCGTGAACAGCGGGCGGAACCGCTTACCGCCGGCCCGGAAGAGATGCTGCACGGCCTCGGCCATCAGCTCGTCGGCCTTGCCCAGCTCGGTGGACATCAGATCCTCGATCCGGGCGACTCCGGCGCGGACTTCGGCCGCGAAGGCCGCGTCGCCGAAGTCCACGCCCGCCACCACAGTCGCCGGTGTCCTCACCCTGCCAACATACTGTGACGATGAAGACCCGGGCGGATGCGGTCGTTGTCGGCGCCGGACCTGCGGGGTCGGCGGCCGCGGCGTGGGCGGCCCGCGCCGGTCACGACGTGTTGGTGATCGACTCCGCCCGCTTCCCGCGCGACAAGGCGTGCGGTGACGGCCTGACCCCGCGGGCGGTCGCCGAACTCGAACGTCTGGGGCTCGGTCCGTGGCTGGAGACCCGCATCCGCCACCGCGGTCTGCGGATGTCGGGATTCGGCGCGGCCGTGGACGTCGCCTGGCCCGGCCCCTCGTTCCCGTCCACCGGCAGTGCGGTGCCGCGCACCGAACTCGACGACCGGATCCGCTCCGTCGCCGCCCACGACGGCGCCAGGATGCTTCTCGGCACCAAAGCTGTTGGCGTAAAACATGATTCGTCCGGTCGCGTGGAGACGTTGACGCTGGACTCGGGCGACGAGGTCGACGTCGGGACGTTGATCGTCGCCGACGGTGCGCGGTCGACCCTGGGCCGTGCGCTCGGTCGGCAGTGGCATCAGCAGACCGTCTACGGCGTCGCGGTGCGCGGTTACCTCACCAGCCCGCGCAGCGACGAACCGTGGATCACCTCGCACCTCGAACTGCGGTCACCGGAGGGCAAGGTGCTGCCCGGCTACGGCTGGATCTTCCCGCTGGGCAACGGTGAGGTGAACATCGGCGTCGGCGCCCTGGCGACAGAAAAACGGCCCGCCGACGCCGCTTTGCGGCCGCTGATGTCGCATTACACGGCGTTGCGGCGGGAGGAATGGGGCTTCGACGGCGAACCACGTGCACCGCTGTCCGCGCTGCTGCCCATGGGTGGCGCGGTGTCGGGAGTCGCCGGCCCGAACTGGATGCTGATCGGGGACGCCGCCGCGTGTGTGAACCCGCTCAACGGTGAGGGCATCGACTACGGGCTGGAAACCGGCCGGCTGGCCGCCGGCCTGCTCGGCTCCGGTGACCTCTCGCGGGCGTGGCCCACCATGCTGAGCGAGCACTACGCCCGTGGCTTCTCCGTCGCGCGCCGGCTGGCGTTGCTGCTCACGCTGCCGAGATTCCTCCCGCTGACCGGTCCGGTGGCGATGCGGTCGACGGCGCTGATGCGCATCGCTGTCCGGGTGATGGGCAACCTGGTGACCGACGAGGACGCCGACTGGATCGCCCGGGTGTGGCGCGCCGGTGGCCTGGCGTCGCGCGGCCTGGATGAGCGCAAGCCGTTCAGCTGATCAGCCGCCGAGGCGGCGGATCGCCGTCGGGCGGGAAAGCCTGCGGCTCGCGCTGGCCTTCGGCCTCGGCGTGGCGCCGGCGGTGCTCCTCGGGGCCATCACCGCCGTGCTGAGCTGATCGGTGCGTGGAAGTTATCGGTGCGTGGAAGTTGGTGTCCTACCGGGAGATCCCGGTCGACGGATCGGAGCCCTTCGAACCGTCAGGCGCTGTGCCGTCGCCGCGGTTCTGTGGGGAAGTATCAACACGCTGATCGGCTTCATCGGCGGGATGGCGTTCGCCGAGAATACGATCGGCGCGTTCGCAGTGTCGTTCGGGGTGGCGGTCACCGTGGGCAGCGAAAGGGGCGGCGCGATCATCGCGTGGGATGGTGGTGGTATGGACCTGATGCCGGCGGCGTTCATCGGACACGGCAGCCCCATGAACGCGCTCGAAGTCAACCGGTACACGTCGGCCTGGCGAGCGTTCGGCGAGCAGGTCACCCGCCCGCGCGCGATCCTGGTGATCAGCGCGCACTGGTACATCAACGCGACCGCCGTCACCGCGATGCCGCGGCCCAGGACGATCCACGACTTCTACGGGTTCCCGCAGGAGTTGTTCGACGTGCAGTACCCCGCCCCCGGGCTGCCCGAACTCGCCGAGGAGGTCAGCGAGGTGGTCCATCCGACGTGGGTGGGCGCCGACGTCGACAGCTGGGGTATCGACCACGGCACCTGGTCGGTACTGGTCCACGCCTTCCCCGACGCGTCGCTACCCGTCGTCCAGCTGTCGATCAACGCCGACAAACCGCTGGAGTACCACCTGGAACTCGGCGCCAAGCTGGCCCCGCTGCGCGAGCGCGGAGTGCTGATCCTCGCCAGCGGCAACGTCGTCCACAATCTGGGGGCGATGGACTGGAACCTCGACACCGGTTATGACTGGGCACGCCGATTCGACGACGCCGCCCGGGAGGTGATCCTGTCGGAGCCCTCGCAGGCGCCGGGTCTGAACGGGCACGCCGACTTCGGCATCGCGGTGCCGACCCTCGACCACTTCATCCCTTGGCTGTATCTGGCGGGGCTGGCGTCGACCGCCGCTGACGGTGTCGACATCCTCGTCGACGGCTACTCCTACGGATCCCTGTCGATGACGGCCTACACGCTGGGAGCGGCTACGGTCACCGGACCCGAAGACGTTGCCGCACAACCGCAACCACCGCAGGCACCGGCCGACTCGTCGAACATCTGACGCGCTACGGCTGCCCGGGTTCGCGGGTGTCGGGTCGGTCAGCGCGGCGCCTTGACCGCGGCGTGCAGGGCCACGATGCCGCCAGTGAGGTTGCGCCAGCGCACCTGCGACCAGCCCGCGGCCTCGATCTGACGCGCCAGACCCTCCTGATCCGGCCAGGCGCTGATCGATTCGGCGAGATAGACGTAGGCGTCGGGGTTGGAAGCCACCGCCCGCGCCATCCGCGGCAGCGCCTTCATCAGGTACTCCTTGTAGAGCGTGGCGAACGCGCGGTTGGTCGGCGTGGAGAACTCGCACACCACCAACCGGCCACCCGGCCGGGTCACGCGGGCCATCTCTTCGAGGCCCGCGACATGGTTGACCACGTTGCGCAGACCGAAGCTGATGGTGACCGCGTCGAACGACTCGTCGGCGAACGGCAGCCTGGTCGCGTCGCCGGCGACCTTCGGCACGTCGCGCTGCCGGCCCGCCGAGAGCATGCCGACCGAGAAGTCCGCGGCCACGCACCACGCACCGGAGGCGGCCAGTTCGACCGTCGACACCGCGGTACCGGCCGCCAGGTCGAGCACCTTGTCGCCGGGGCCGATGCCCAGCGCCGCGCAGGTCTCGCGCCGCCAGAACCGGTCCTGTCCGAGCGAGAGCACGGTGTTGGTCAGGTCGTAGCGGCGTGCCACCGCATCGAACATCGACGCGACCTCGTGGGGGTTCTTGTCCAACGTCGCCCGGCTCACCACGCCGACGCTACCTGTGAATCCGCTGCCACCGGGAATGGGGTACGCCGCCGGCGCCGTCCGGTGAGCACGTCACGCTGATCGAACCGGGCGGTTTCTCCACCGACCGGGCCCGGCTCAAGACGTGGGAGGAGTGGCAGCCCGTCGCGATCGAAGCGCAGGGCTGACCTGTCGCTTCGCGCACGTTCGCGACGAAACTCAGGCGGCACGCAGGTGGCGCCGGCCCCGCACCTCGTCGTAGTGCGCGAGCAACTCGTCGCAGATCACCGGCCAGGTGCGGTCGAGCACGCTGCGCCGCGCGGCCGACGAATAGCGCGGCCGCTCGGCGATCAGATGGTCGACGGACTCGGTGAGCCGGTCCTCGAAGTCGGCGACGTCGAGCAGTAGTCCGGTGCGGTACGGCGCGACCAGATCCCGCGGCCCGCCGGCGTTCGGGGCGATCACCGGAACACCCGACGCCATCGCCTCCTGCACCGCCTGGCAGAACGTCTCGTGCTCACCCGGGTGGACGAAGACGTCCATGCTGGCGTACGCGGCGGCCAGCCGGTCACCGTAGAGCGCACCGGCGAACACCGCCGTGGGCATGAGGGATTCGAGTTTAGCGCGGTCGACGCCGTCACCGACCACCACGACCTGCAGGTCCGTGCGGGCGCTGAGCGCCGTCAGCCGCTCGACATGCTTCTCCGGCGCCAGCCGTCCGACGAACCCGACGATCGGTTTGCCGTGCGGAGACCACCGTCGGCGCAGTTCGTGGTCGCGGGCCGACGGTGCGAAGCCGGTGATGTCCACGCCGCGCGCCCAACGGTGCACCCGCGGAACACCGTGCGCCTCGAGGTCCTCGATCGCCGAGGTCGACGGCGCCAGCGTGCGGTCGGCGCGGCTGTGCAGATGCCTCGTCCACGCCCACGCGGAGCGCGACATCGCGCCGACGCCGTAGCTCTGCGCGAACCCCGCAAGGTCGGTCTGGAACACCGCGACCGTCGGGACCCCGAGGTGGCGGGCGGCGTGCAGGCCGCCGTAGCCGAGCAGCGCCGGTGAGGCCAGATGCACGACGTCGGGATCGAATCCGCGCAGAACCCCCACCATGCGGGGCCGCGGTATCCCCAGCGGCAGGGAGGTCACCTTCGGGAACATCCGCGACGGCACCCGGTGCACCCGGACCCCGTCGTGCAGCCGCTCGGCCGGCGGTTCACCACGTGGGGTGTCCGGGGCGATGACGATCACCTCGTGTCCGGTGCAGCGCAGATGCTCGAGCACCCGCAGCACCGAATTGGTGACGCCGTTGACGTTCGGCAGGAAGGACTCTGCAACGATCGCGACGCGCACATGCCGAGGGTTTCAGCGCAAACTGTCGCGCAGGTTGCGTCCCGGAATACGCGACACGAAGAGCAGGCGCGGTACCGCTTGCCCCGCGACCACCAGTGCAGACCCGTACCGGGCTGTCTTATACGACAGGTGACGGCGCGGGCTACTCACGCCAAGCAGCATCAAGCGGGCGTGGATTCGGCACCTGTTCAAGCACTGCGCCGTCAGCGTCAGCAACGGTGCCCAGACGACGCACGACCGCACCGCCGATGCCATCGGCGTAGGCCTCTTTCGAGCATTCCGGCCACCACACGACACCGGTCTCAGCGTTGACGCACACGTCGTCCTTGACACTGTTCCAGCGTTTGCCCAGCACCTTGCGACGCGCACCGAAATGCCGCGCCGACGCGCGGACCTGGCCCCCGGTCGGATCCAGCGTGAACCGGAACGCCCGCACCACCCAGCCCTCAGGAATCTCGAACTTCACCACCTCAGGCGTTCCCCGCCGTCAGCCGCCGCAGCGACGGCACGCTTAGCACGGTCAGCAGCAGCGCGTTTGTCGTAGAGCCGCGCACACATCGAGGTCAGAATCTCCTCCACCACGATCCGGCCCACCGGCCGTGGCCCACGCGGTCACCCGCGCCACCTGCCGATCCAGATCAGCTTTCTGGTCCGCCGACGACACCTGTGCGTACACCGCCGTCCGCCCGTGCCCGGCCATCTCGGCCGCCGTATCGTTCACAACGATTCAGCCGACCTACTCGTTGCACCGGAACCGGCAACAGCCCAGCATGAAACCAGCGACACGCAGTCACTCGCGCAAC
>JAXHUG010000058.1:0-3401 GCA_034189785.1 Actinomycetota bacterium | reverse complement strand
GCCTCCCTCTGTCGACGTCCCGGCGTGGTCACCCTCCATCATGCCCGTCAGTGCCACCGCCGCTCCGTCACACTCGCGCGATCTAGGATGGCGGCACACCACAGGCCACGAGACAGCTGCGCGATCGCCGCTTCTCACTCTCTTATGCGGGGCGCGCATTGACTCAGGGCGGACTGCGCAAGCAGCCAGTTCAGGAGCGGTCGCGGGCGACCATCCAGAAGATCCTCGACACGGCCTCGCGCCTGTTGGTCGAGGTCGGCTACGACGCCATCGCCGGTTCCCCGACTCTTCTCCTGCAGGAGTCGGGCGTGAGCCGCGGCTCGTTCTACTCCTTCTTCGAGACACCGGTGAAGGTTCTGGAGCAGCTGGCCTTCCAGTGCATGCAGGAGTCGGCCACGACGCTGGAGGACGGTCTGCGGCCGGGCCGGCACGCGCACTGGCTCGACATCATCGACACGTTGGTCGACTTCTACGTCGAGTCGTTCAAACGTCCGCTCGTGCGTGAACTGTGGGTGCGCCAGCACCTGACCCCTCCGGTGCGCGCCGCCGACCGGGAGTGGATGAACAGCGTGGCGTCCATGATGCTGGCGGCGTTCCAGGCGTTCGAGCCGATGTTCAGCCGGCTCACGGTGCTCCAGTGCCTCGTGGCCGTCGAGATCCTTGAGCGGCTCTTCCAGTACGCCTACACCGACGACGCCGACGGCGATCCCCGGATCATCGCGGAGATCCGCGTCGCGATGATCCAGTACTTCACGGCGTACTCGGGACCGGAGCCGAACCCGAGTACGCCGTGAGCGCCGGATCAGGTCACCGCCGGCTCGATCTTTCCGCGCCGTATCGCGAGGACCACCCCGATCGCCGCCGCCACCGGGAACACGGCGAGCAGCGAGTACGCCAAGGCGGGTGAACCGCCGACGAGCATAGGGAAGTTGAGCACCACGAGCGTGCCCGCGAGGACGAGTCCGGCCAGGCCGAGCGCCGGAGCCACCCTGGTTGCCCACACGTTGCCGGTGCCGAGGCTGCGCACGAAGAAGGTCAGCACGGCCAGGCTGGTCAACACCAGCAGGATGAGGAATCCGGACGTGGTGAGGCCGCCCATCCAGGCGAACACCTGCAGCATGGGATCGAGGTTGAGCATCGCGAAGACGAGGATCGCGACCGAACAAAGCGCGGTCTGTGTCAGAGATCCCATGTGCGGAGACACATGTCGCTTGTGCGTGAGCCCCAGACGGGACGGCAGGACTCCCGACTGGCCGAGCGCGTGGAAGTAGCGTGCCGACACGTTGTGGAACGACAGGATGCACGCGAAGATGCTCGTCAACAACAGCACCTGCGCGGCGATCGAGCCTAGCGCGCCGAGGTAGTTCTGCGTGGTGGCAACCAGCATGCCTGCGGGATCGTCCAGCGACTCCCCGACGACACCGTTGGGCCCCCATGCGACGACCAAGCTGTAGGCCGAGATGGCGTAGAACAGGCCGATCGAGATGACGGCGATGTAGGTCGCCCGCGGGATGGTCTTGCCGGGGTTGCGTGCCTCGTCGCGGAACACCGCGGTGGCTTCGAAGCCCACGAAACCCAGTAGCGCGAACGTCAAACCGACACCCAACTCCCCGGAGAACACCGCATTGGTGGTGAACGGTTCTGCGGAATATCCCTCCGCGCCACCGGTCGCGAACACCACCGCCACCAAGGCTGCGACGATGCCGACCTCGGCGATGAGCAGGATCCCCAACACCTTCGACGACAGGTCGATATGGCGGTATCCCAGTACGCCGACGAGCGCGATGGTGAGCAGACAGTAGACCCACCAGGCGATGTCGGGACCGCCGAGGCTCACCACGGTGATGTTGAGTTGAACGCCCATCAGCGTCAGCGCGGAGACCGGAGCAGCCACGTAGGTGACGATCGCCACCAATGCAGTTGCAGTACCCGATCTTTCGCCGATACCGTGCTGGACGTAGGTATAGAAGGCGCCGGGCCTCGGTATCCGCGAGGCCATTTGGGACATCCCGACGGAGAACAGGATCAGGATCGCCGCTGATCCAAAAAACATGACGGGGAATCCGAGTCCGTTGCCGAACGCGAAGCCCATGGGAATGACGCCGCCGACCACGGTGAGCGGTGCGGCCGCGGCGACCACCATGAAGACGATCGATGCGATGCCGAGGTTGCCGGTGAGTTTCGTCGCGCTGGGTGGTGCCGGCGGGGTGCCGACCGCGGGGGCCGGGACGACCATGTCGGTCATGTCGAAGCCCCGTCTACTCGCTGTTGGCCATGAAGGCGGCGAACTCCGGAGTCGCTTCGGCCCGCACCCGGTCGGGGTCGTAGCCGTAGGCGATCTGGTCGCCGCGCACCGCACGCAACGGGTCTTCGAAGTCGCGGATGTAACCCATCGAGAATGCGCCCTCCTGGTAGCCCATGAGCTTGAGCAGGCCGTCGTCGAGTGTCTTCGCGATCTCGAGGGGAACCGAAAGGTATTGGTTCTCTTCCTGTCTCACCCATCCGACCGAGTAGTTGATGTTGATCGCACGGCGGACTCTGTCGGACCTGTTCGCGCCGCCGCTGTGCACGATCTTGCCGCTGTAGATGAGCACCGAGCCGCGCGACATCTCCGCCTGCAGACAGTCGGCGTCGGTGTACTCCTTGGCGGTCAGCGCGTCCGGCAGGTGGCTGCCCGGCACCACGCGGGTGGCGCCCATCTCTGCGGTGTAATCCGACAGCGCCCACAGCATGTTGCACTGCACGTGGTAGTCGCTGGGGAAGGGGAAGAAGTCCCACGCCACCTGGTCGCGATGCAGGCCTTGGGCGGACTCACCGGGCTCGATGGAGATGATCTGTGTCAGCATCAGCTGAAATGCACTGGCGTGACTGAGGAATTGCTCGATGACACCGAGGATCGTCGGATTCTGGATGAGGGTCCGGCACGACGGTGAGCGCGCGATGAGCGCTCCCGTGCGGCGGGTCCGCTTGCCCAGGATCGCGTTGTAACCGATTGGCGTGGCGGCGATGTACGGCGCGACTTCCTCGTCGATCGCGTCCATGAGCGAGGTGGGGACGAGGTTGTCGACGATGACGTAGTTGTCGCGGTTCAGGTGTTCGACGATCTCCGAGACAGGTGTGCTGGCAGAAACATGGTTGAGCGTGGT
Source organism: Actinomycetota bacterium (assembly GCA_034189785.1). Lineage (GTDB taxonomy): Bacteria > Actinomycetota > Actinomycetes > Mycobacteriales > Mycobacteriaceae > Mycobacterium. Next base: position 255 of record JAXHUG010000058.1, on the reverse strand, counting down.
CATGAATGGCCTCCGGCGCGGTCAGCCAGGCTCCGTTGCCTTGGGCGATGTGATTTAAATGCGACTGCAGTCGTGTTTTAAGTATGTGTCCGCGCCGGTGTCATCCCGGTAAAGCGTCGTGACGGTCTCGTAAAGGACCGTCGGGAGGCTTGCTGGCGCGCCCACACCGAAACGGGCAGCATCGCCATCGACGATCCGAACTGCCGACCGTATCCGCATCTGCGTGCGGCTGCTCCTGGACGGGGCGCGGCCGCG
>JAXHUG010000057.1:0-3348 GCA_034189785.1 Actinomycetota bacterium | reverse complement strand
TGACCGAGGAGACGGCGATCTCGGCGGTCACCGATGCGGTGCCGTCCTCGCCCACCGTGATGGACCCGCTGAAGTCGTCGAAGGTGCCGCGCACCTTGCTGACCATGAGGTGGCTCACGGACTATCCCGAGGGTTTGGTTATCCCGAGTGTCCGGCGTTGATGGAGGTCGAAGCCGTCTGTAGTGCTGATTCCTCGGGATAACGATGCGTGCCTACGCTGCCCGTCTCTGTCGTGTATCTCGAGAGGAGCAGCAAATGAGCGGATCTGTGGGCGGAGTGGTCGGGCGGGCAGACGACGTGGTTGCCGGGCTGGGGCATGCGCCGTCGACGTTGTGGCAGTACCGGTGGGCGTGGTCGCAGTTCGAGTCGTTCTGTTCACGCGAAGGCGCGGACCAGGTCACCGACGAGGTCGTCGCGTCGTTCTTGCGGTTCGTGGCCGAGGAGCACCGGCAGGGGCGGATCAAGGATTGGAAACGCAAACTGCTGCGCAAGTCGGCATTGGTGCTGGCCGAGGTGGCGGTGGCGGGTTCGTACCGGTGGCGGCAGTCGCCCCGGTCGCACCCGAATGACGTGCTGAACGTTGCGTTGCGGCCGGTTCAGGAGCAGTTCGAGGCGTGGCTCGATCATCGCAGGCTGGCGGCGGCGACGCGGGAGCTGTATGCGACGGTGTCCCGCACGGTGCTGGCCTGGCTACCCGAGCGTGATGTGTCCGCCATCGAGGGCCTCTCGCACGCGGACGTATCGGCTGCGGTGGTGTTTCTCGCCAGTCGCTACCAGGCGGGGAGCATGCGGACCGTGGTGTCGGCGTTGCGGGTGCTGTGCCGCTTCCTGGAGGATGCCGGCTGCCGGCCGGGACTGTCCGCGGCGGTGCCAGCGACGTTCGCTCGGCGTCGCAGGTCGGTGGCGGTGCTGGCCGCTGATCGGATCGAGCAGCTGGTCAACTCCCCGGATCCGGCCACGGGGCAAGGGCTTCGCGACCGGGCGTTGTTGCTGTTGGCGGCCAGGACGGGTCTGCGGCCTGTGGATATCGTGGGTCTGCGCCTGGCGGATATTGATTGGCGGCAAGGACAGATCACCCTGACCCAGCACAAGACCGGGACGGTGTTGACGCTGCCGCTGCTGGCCGATGTCGGTGACGCGATCGCCGGCTACCTGTTGCACGGCAGGCCCGCCGGTGCCGCCGACGAGCACGTGTTTCTGCGAACCCAGGCGCCGTTCACCGCCCTGTCACCCGTCGACGGTCTGTATCACGTCGCGGCCCGGGCCTTTGCCCGCACCCGGATCCCTGCGCAGGGCGGCGCGGGCCGCGGCTTTCGCGTGCTGCGAGCATCGCTGGCGACCCGGATGCTCGAAGGCGACACACCGCTGCCGGTGATATCCGGCGCTCTGGGGCATCGGGGAATCGACTCTGCCAAGCACTATCTCGCCGCGGACGAGGAACGCATGCGGGCCTGCTGCCTGGACTTCACGGGCATCGAACCGGCGGCGATGTCATGACCGGGTTCATCAGCGGCCTGGCCGCCCCCATCAGCAGCCTGCTCGAACTCAAACACGCGATCGGCCTGCCCTATCAGACCTCCGAGCGGCACCTACGCGCCTTCGACGCGATGTGCGCGCGGGACTATCCCGGGCAGGACGTGCTGACCCGGCAGATGGCGATGGCATGGGCCGCAGGCCGGCCCGGCGAGCACGTCAACGGCCAGATGCGGCGGATCACCCCGGTCCGGCAGCTGGCCAAACACATGGCGGGCGACGGCGCGGCCGCGTACGTCATCCCGCCCGGCATCCCCGGCAAGCAAGTCCGCTACCGGCCGCACATCTTCACCCATGACCAGCTGCGGGCGATCTTCGACGCCGCCGACCGCATCCAGGCCAGCCCATTCGGCGGCCGGGGCGACTTGATCATCCCGGTGATCTTCCGGATGATCTACTGCCTGGGCCTACGGCCGGGCGAGGCCCGCAGGCTGCACCGCAACGACGTCGACCTCGCGCGCGGCACGGTGCGGATCCGCGAGTCCAAAGGCCACACCGACCGGCTAGTTTTCATGTCCACCGACCTGCACGACTACTGCCGGCGCTACGACGCCGCGATCAGGGCGTATCACCCGGATCGGGTGCCGTTCTTCCCGAACCGGCGGGGACAGTTCTATAACCCCTCCAGCATCAACTACTGGTTCCACGAACTGTTGAACGCCGCCGCCCCAGCCGTCGCGGCCGCCCCAGGGTCGCCGCCGCGGCCCTACGATCTGCGCCACGCCCACGTCATCGAGATCATCAACAGGTGGGCCCGCGCCGGGCAAGACCCCGAAGCGCTCGTCCCGTATCTGAGCCTGCACCTGGGGCACGCCCACACCGAGGACACCTGGTACTACTTCCACCTCGCCGCCGACTTTCACCCCGACCTGCGCGCACTGGCCAACACCGGCATCGAGTCCGTCCTGCCGGAGGCGTCCCATGGCAGCCGATGAGTTCTTCACCCTGGTGCGCAGCTGGCTGACCGTCCACCTTCCCCGCGCGCGCAGGCTCAGCCCGCACACCATCCGCTCCTACAAGACGGCGATCAACACGCTGCTGACCTACCTCGCCGAGACACGGCAGATGAAGCTGGCCGAGGTCAGCTTCGAGGTCATCGATCGGGCCACCATCACCGCCTTCACCACATGGCTACTCGACACCCGCAACCTCAGCCCGTCCTCGGCGAACCAGCGGCTGGCCGCCATCAAATCGTTCCTGTGCTACTGCGCGGGAGAGGACCCGGCACTCGTCGCAATCTGGCTGGACGTCCAACAAACCCGACCCGCCCGCACCCCTACCCGCACGCCCGACGCGTTGAGCATGGCCGCCGTCGACGCGCTGATCCGAGCGCCCGGCCAAAACGGCAGCCGGAACGTCAGGGACACCACCATGATCCTGCTGACGTTCGACGCCGCCGCACGCGTCCAGGAAGTCCTCGACCTGACCGTCGCCGACATCGTCACCACACCGGGGGCCGGCCGCGTGACCCTGACCGGGAAAGGCCGAAAGACCCGGGTGGTTCCGATCATGGACAACACCGGCCGGCACCTCGACCAATATCTGACCCGGTTTCATCCTGGCCGGCGTGACGTCGACGCCTTGTTGTTCTTCACCAACCGGTCCGGGAGGCGCTACCCGATGAGCCAGGACAACGTCACCTACCTGCTCAACAAGCACGCCGCAACAGCGCGTGCGGCCTGCCCCGAGATCCCCGAACACGTTCACGCCCACCAACTCCGGCATGCCCGCGCCATGCAGATGCTTCGGGCCGGGGTGCCGCTGCCCCACATCAAGGAGTTCCTCGGCCACGCGAACATCGTCACCACCAACATC
>JAXHUG010000056.1:0-2580 GCA_034189785.1 Actinomycetota bacterium | reverse complement strand
CGGGTTTGGGAGCCGCCGGTTTCGCGGGGGCCGGCGGTGCCGGTGTGGGGGCCGCAGCGGCGGCCGTGGCCGGTGTCGCGGAGGTGGCGGGTGCGGCCGTCGCCCCGTTGCCCGCGCTCTTCGCGGGGGCGGGAGCGGATTTACTACCGAACTTCTCACGCAACCGGCGCGCTACGGGTGCCTCGACGGTCGACGAGGCTGACTTGACGAACTCGCCCTGCTCTTTGAGCGTTGCGAGTAGTTCCTTGCTGGTGACACCGAGTTCCTTTGCCAACTCGTGCACGCGAGCCTTACCTGCCACTACATCTCCATCTCTAGAGGCGACAGCGGTGGTGGGCGCCGCGCCTCGGGTTAGCTATGACACATGGTCATCGGGACTTCACGGTGTGCTCATGTTCTTCGCTACCTGTTCTCTTGGTGGATGAGGCGAACCCGCCGAAAGACTCTCGACGTGCTCGATCACCGCGGATAGGTCCGGCGAACCGGTGATTCGCAGCGCTCGGACGAACGCTCGCCGCCGGATTGCCGCGTGTAGACACTGCGCGTCGGGATGCAGCCAGGCACCCCGCCCGGGCAGATCACCCGTCGTGTCGACGGTCGCGGCGCATTCACCGTTCCCGTCGACCACAGCGGCCACTCGAAGCAGTTCGACGGCCAGCTCTCGCCTCCGGCATCCCACACATGTCCGCACGGGCCCCGTGACGGCGGCTTTCGCACTTCGATGCGGCGATATCGGAATCTCGCGCTGGCTCACGGTTGAGTCTAGCGCCCCGGCCCCTGGGAACCGAAACGGCCGTGGCAATATCGGCGGCACTACCGGTCGCGTACCGCCGATTGCGGAGCTTCGGATGGGGGCCGATGCTGATCGGGCGGTGCGGCGTCGCTCCGGATGTCGATGCGCCAGCCGGTCAACCGGGCGGCGAGCCGGGCGTTCTGCCCTTCCTTGCCGATCGCCAGCGACAGCTGGAAGTCCGGCACCACGACCCGCGCGGCCCGGGCCTGCTCGTCGATGACGCTGACCGAGACGACCTTGGCCGGCGAGAGCGCGTTGGCGACGAACCGCGCCGGGTCCTCGTCGTAGTCGATGATATCGATCTTCTCGCCGGACAGTTCGCTCATCACGTTGCGGACCCGCTGGCCCATCGGCCCGATGCAGGCGCCCTTGGCGTTGAGGCCGGGCACGCGAGAGGCCACCGCAATCTTCGACCGGTGCCCGGCTTCGCGGGCGACCGCGACGATGTCGACCGAACCCTCGTTGATCTCGGGCACCTCGAGGCTGAACAGTTTGCGCACCAGGTTCGGGTGCGTGCGGGACAGTGTGATCAGCGGTTCCCGGGCGCCGCGGGTCACGCCGACGACGTAGCAGCGCAGCCGGTCGCCGTGCTCGTAGCGTTCGCCGGGCACCTGCTCGGCGGCCGGGATGACGCCCTCGTTGCCCTTGGTCTCGCTGCCCATGCGCACCACGACCAGGCCGCGGGCGTTGGCGCGGGCGTCGCGCTGGATGACCCCGGCGACGATGTCGCCTTCGCGGGCGGAGAACTCGCCGTAGTTCTTCTCGTTCTCCGCATCGCGCAGGCGCTGCAGGATGACCTGGCGCGCCGTCGTGGCGGCGATGCGGCCGAACCCCTCCGGGGTGTCGTCCCATTCCTGGATCAGGTTGCCGTCGGCGTCGGTCTCGCGCACCATCACCTTCACCGCACCGCTCTTGCGGTCGATGTCGATTCGCGCATCCGCCTGATGGCCCTCGGTGTGACGGTAGGCAGTCAACAGCGCCGATTTGATCGTCTCCACGACGACGTCGACCGAGATTCCCTTGTCCGCTTCGATGGCGTGCAGCGCCGCCATGTCGATGTTCATGCTCCGGCCTCCTCTCCCGGTTGGCCGGTCAACTCCAGCTCACGCTGGCTCGGTGGTGAGAACTCCACCTGAACAACGGCTTTGACTATTCCTTCCAGCGGCAGCTCACGTACCGAGAAATTGGCGCGCGCACCTTCGCGGATCACCAGCGACACCGACTTACCGTCGGCGGTCAGCGCACCGATCCGGCCGGTCAGTTGCAAACCGTCGGACAGGGTCAGCTCCACCTTGCGCCCGCGGGCCCGCCGATAGTGCTTCTCGGTGGTCAGCGGCCTGTCCACCCCTGGGGAGGTGACCTCGAAGACGTAGGTGGCCGCTCCGGCATCGGACCCAGCAACGGACTCGTCGACCCGGTCGAGCTGATCGGACGCCGAGCGCGACAGGCTCGCAACGGTGTCCAGGTCCAGCGGGCGGTCACCGTCGACGACCACGGTGATGCGTGGTGGGCGTGCACCGCCGTCGATGACGACGTTCTCGATCTCGTATCCGGCGCGCGCGAACTCGCCGTCGAGTAGCTCCATCACCTGCTCCTGCGACGGCAACCCCGTCGGCCGCAACTTCGGCTCCGGTGCCACGGCGAGCTCCTCATCTTGAGTTGTCCTGACGCTGCCGGCGGCCGTGCCACGGAGCCGCCGGAATCGACTACTCACGATACGCCAGGGCCGCCGGGACAGACGGCGAACGCCGCAGCGCCCGACGCGGCACGGCCGTCGCGCCACCTCT
>JAXHUG010000055.1:0-14244 GCA_034189785.1 Actinomycetota bacterium | reverse complement strand
CTGCTCCTGCGACGGCAACCCCGTCGGCCGCAACTTCGGCTCCGGTGCCACGGCGAGCTCCTCATCTTGAGTTGTCCTGACGCTGCCGGCGGCCGCGCCACGGAGCCGCCGGAATCGACTACTCACGATACGCCAGGGCCGCCGGGACAGACGGCGAACGCCGCAGCGCCCGACGCGGCACGGCCGTCGCGCCACCTCTGGCACGGCTGGCAGGATGTCCCTCGTGCCGAGCGCCTCCGACACCGATACCGCCCCCGACGTCATCAGCAGGCGGCGTCTGCTGACCGGCGCCGCGACGCTGGCAGTGGTCGGTGTGTCCGTCGCGGCGTGCGGCTCCGCACCACCGCCGCCCGAGGTCGACGAACTGACCGCCCAGCTCGACCGGGCCCGCGCCGACAGCCGGCTGGCCACCGACGCCGCCGTGACCGCACGCCCGCCCGTGAAACAGACGCTGACCGCGATCGCGGCCGAACGCGACGCCCACGCCCGGGCGCTGGAAGATGAGCTCGTCAGGCTGGTCGGAACCGAAGCCCCGACCACCACCGCGCCGACGAGCACGGCTGCCGCGGCCGCACCGGCGACGGTTCGCGAGGTCATCGGCGCGTTGCGGCGGTCCGCCGAGAGCGCCACCGGCCTCGCGGCGCAGATGTCAGGGTATCGCGCCGGTCTGCTTGGGTCGATCGCCGCTTCCTGCACCGCGGCGTGGCGGGTCACGCTCGCGCCACCGGCGAAGGACACGCCGTGACCTCGGCCGAGCCGACCACCCCGGCACGCCCGGGCGACAACGCGGACGGGGCGCTTTACGACGCGATCGCCACCGAACACGCGGCGATCTACGGGTACGGCCTGGTGTCGGCGCATTCCCCGCCGGAGGTGAACTGGCTGGTGTCGGTGTCGATCGCCGAGCACCGGGAACGCCGGGAGGCCGCGATCGCGCTGCTGGAGCAGCGGCAGGTGAGCCCGCCGCTGCCCGCGGCCGGCTACCAGGTGCCGATGCGGGTGGACGATCCCAGGGACGCCGCCAAACTAGCGGTCCGGATGGAGGAGGACGGCGCCGCCGCATGGCGGGCGGTGGTCGAACAGGCCACCGGCACCGAGGACCGGACGTTCGGGCTCACGGCCTTGATCGAGTCGGCGGTCGCAGCGGCGCGCTGGACGCAGATCGCGGGCACCGATCCGGTCACCGCAGCCTTCCCCGGCGGCAACGAGTAGCGCTACCGCAGGGCGGCGAGGATCTCCGTCGCGGCCTCAGCCGCACCGATCTCCCGCTTCGTGCCGCCGAACCGGTCACGCAACTCGACCACGCCGTCGCCCCAACCGCGGCCGACCACGACGATCCACGGCACGCCGAGCAGTTCGGCGTCCGTGAACTTCACGCCCGGAGACGACTTGCGGTCGTCGAGCAGCACCTCGAGTCCGAGCCGGTCCAGTTCCCCGGCCAGTTCGGTCGCGCCGTTGCGGGCGCCGTCGTCCTTGTTCGCGATCACGAGGTGGATGTCGAACGGGGAGACCGCGGCGGGCCACCGCAGGCCCAGCTCGTCGTGCTGCTGTTCGGCGATCACGGCCACCAGGCGCGACACCCCGATGCCGTAGGACCCCATGGTCAACCGCACCGGCTTACCGTCCTCGCCGAGGACGTCGGCGCTGAACGCCTCGGTGTACTTGCGGCCCAGCTGGAAGATGTGGCCGATCTCGATGCCGCGCGCACTGACCAGCGAGCCCGCCCCGTCCGGTGACGGGTCGCCGTCGCGCACTTCGGCGGCCTCGATCGTTCCGTCGGCGACGAAGTCACGGCCCGCGACCAGCCCGACGACGTGCTTGTTGGGCGCGTCGGCGCCGGTGATCCACACCGTGCCGTCCACCACCCGCGGGTCGACGAGGTAGCGAACACCGTTGTCCAGCAACGCTTTCGGACCCACACAACCCTTGACCAGGAACGGGTGCTTGGCGAAGTCGGCCTCGTCGAGCAGCGCGTACTCGGCCGGTTCGAGTGCCGCGCCGAGCCGTTTGTCGTCGACCTCCCGGTCACCGGGCACCCCGATGGCCATCAGTTCCCACTCACCACCCGGTTCGCGAACCTTCAGCAGGACGTTCTTCAACGTGTCGGCGGCGGTAACCGCACGACCGGCGAAGTTCGGCAGGTCGGCGCCGTTGGCCCAGTCGACGAGCCTCGCGATCGTCGGGGCGTCCGGGGTGTCGTACACCACCGCCTCCGGCTGCCCCTCGATCGGCAGGGGTTCGGGCACCCGGGTCAGCACCGCCTCGACGTTGGCGGCGTAGCCGGACTGCAGGCAGCGGACGAACGTGTCCTCACCGACCTCGCTCTCGGCCAGGAACTCCTCGGATGCGCTGCCGCCCATGGCGCCCGACACCGCAGAGACGATCACGTATTTCACGCCGAGGCGGGCGAAGATCCGCTGATAGGCCTCACGGTGCAGGTGGTAAGCGGTCTTGAGGCCGTCGTCGTCGACGTCGAAAGAATAGGAGTCCTTCATGACGAACTCACGGCCGCGCAGGATGCCGGCCCGGGGCCGGGCCTCGTCGCGGTACTTGGTCTGGATCTGGAACAGGATCAGCGGGAAGTCCTTGTAGGAGCTGTACTCCCCCTTCACCGTGAGCGTGAAGAGTTCCTCGTGGGTGGGCCCCAGCAGGTAGTCATTGTCGCGGCGGTCCTTGAGCCGGAACAAAGTGTCGCCGTACTCGGTCCACCGGTTGGTGGTCTCGTACGGTGCGCGCGGCAGCAGCGCGGGGAACAGGATCTCCTGGCCGCCGATCGCGGTCATCTCGTCGCGGACGATCTGCTCGATCTTGCGGAACACGCGCAGCCCGAGCGGCAGCCAGGTGTAGAGGCCGGGGCCGATGGGGCGGACGTAGCCGGCCCGGACGAGCAGCTTGTGGCTGGGCACCTCCGCGTCGGCGGGATCCTCCCGCAGGGTGCGCAGGAACAGCTCTGACATGCGGGTGATCACAGCGGACCACCTTAGCCGTCGGTCAGGTCACCGGCCTCGGTCGGTCAGAGCTCACCGGCGTCGATCGCGTCCTTGACCTCCTGGGCGTGCGCGACCTGTTGGGAGGTGTAGCCGATCAGCAGTGCCGCACCGCCCACGAGGACCGCCACGGCGGCCACCCACAGCAGTCCGTAGGTGTACCCGGCGTCGAGCGCGGCGATCTGGATGCCGTCCATGTTCTTGACGGGTCCGGTGGTGCCGCCGAGGTACAGCGTGCGGGAGGTGATCACGGCCTGGATGACCGCCAGCACGACCGGGCCGCCGAGATTCTGCAGCATCAGCGTGATCGCGGACACCGGACCGATCTGGTCGAAACCGACACCGGCGATGGCCGACAGCATCAGCGCGACGAAGATGATTCCGATTCCGATACCGCCGACCACGAGCGGGATCACCAGGTTCGGGAAGTACGGGATGCCGCTGTTGAGCGTCGAGCCGTAGACCATCGCGCCCAGCACCAGCACGCCGCCGGCGATCACCAGGATCCGCGGCGGCAGAATCGGCACCAGCTGCGAGGAGACGGCCAATCCGATACCCATCGCGATGGCGAACGGGATGAAGCCGATACCGGCGCGGAGCGGGCTGTAGCCGAGGATGTCCTGCACGTACAGCCCGATCAGCACCGAAAGGGTGAACATCACGCCACCGGCCAAGAACACCGCGGCGAACGTGGCAAGCCGGTTGCGGTCCTTGAAAAGCACGAACGGCACCACGGGGTTCTCCGCGGAGCGCTCGACGAAAATGAAGGCGAGCAGGAAGACGCCGGCGGCAGCGATCGACGCGATTGTGATCGGCGAGAGCCAACCCTTCTCCGGCCCCATCGAGAAGCCGAACACGGCGGCGGTGCAACCCAGCGTTGCGAGCAACGCGCCTGTGACGTCGAGCTTGAGCCGCTCCTTGTGCGTCTCCCGGAGCGCGGTATGAGCCAGATAGACGATCAGCAGGCCGATCGGTGCGTTCACGAGGAACGCCAGCCGCCACGACACCTCGGTGAGCGCACCACCCACGACCAGGCCCATCACCGAGCCGACGCCGGTCATCGCGGCGAACACCGCGGTGGCCGCGTTGCGGGCCGGGCCTTTCGGGAAGGTGGTGGCGACGAGCGCCAATGCGGTCGGCGAAGCGATTGCGGCACCGACGCCCTGCAACAGCCGGGCGATCACCAGCGTGACGTCGTCCCAGGCGATCCCGCACAGGGCCGAGGCGATGGTGAACAGCGCGACGCCGACGATGAAGGTGCGCTTGCGGCCGATGGTGTCGCCGAGGCGGCCGCCGACGAGCATCAGACCACCGAAGGTCAGCACGTAGGCCGTGATGACCCAGCTGCGGCCCGCGTCGGACAGCATCAGCTCGTTTTGGATCTTGGGGAGCGCGACGATGGCGATGGTGCCGTCCATCGTGGCCATCAACTGCATGCCGGCGATGGCGATCACCGAAGCGAAGAAGTGCCGTGACGGTAACCAGGTCGATGTCTTCACGCGCCCGACGGACGTCTGCGTGGAGGCCACCGGTTGACCCGTCGTCTGCGCACGCTTGGACCGGCCTTCGGCGTCGCGGAACATGGCTGCGCGCTCTGCGTCGTTGAGAGCCGTCATAACGAGTTACCTTACAGTGCTCTTATGAATCGCTCTTATGAATCCTTTATCCGTATCCGCCGAACGCCGCGACGGGCCCGATCACGATGACCGCTGGAGGTCTAATGCCCTCGGCGCTCATCCGTTCCGGCGCGTCGGCGAGCGTCGCCCGCAAAGTGCGCTGCGCGGTCGTGGTTCCGTGCTGCACGACGAACACCGGGGTTTCCGCAGGTCGACCACCCTCGATCAGCACCTTGGTGAACAACTCGATCCGTTCGACAGCCATCAGCAAAACGATCGTGCCGGTGAGGGCGGCGAGTGCATCCCAGTTGACCAACGATTCGGGGTGATCCGGCGCAACGTGCCCGCTGACCACCACGAATTCATGCGTCACGTGCCGATGTGTCACCGGCACGCCGGCCAGTGCGGGAACGCCTATGGCGCTGGTCACACCGGGTACGACGGTGACCGGGATGCCGGCGTCGACGCAGGCGAGCACCTCTTCGTACCCGCGCGCGAAGACGAACGGATCACCGCCCTTGAGGCGCACGACGAACCTGCCCGCCGAGGCGCGGTCGATCAGCACCTGGTTGATGGCGTCCTGCGCCATCGCCCGGCCGTACGGGATCTTGGCGGCGTCGATCACCTCGACGTGCGGCGGCAGCTCGGCGAGCAGTTGCTGCGGGGCCAACCGATCGGCGACGACGACGTCGGCCTGCGCGAGCAGCCGGCGGCCCCGCACCGTGATGAGTTCGGGGTCGCCGGGCCCTCCGCCGACCAGCGCGACACCCGTGGTCACCGTGTCGGGGGCGTCGCCGGAGATCAGCCCGCCGGCGAGCGCCTCGCGGATGGCCGACCGGATGGCCGCCGAACGCCGGTGCTCACCGCCGGCGAGGACCCCGACCGACAGCCCCTCGTATTCGAAGGATGCGGGCGTGACGGCGGTGCCCTCGCGGGCCACGTCGGCGCGCACGCAGAACACGTGGCGGCGTTCGGCTTCGGCGACGACGGCCGCGTTGACGTCGGGATCGTCGGTGGCGGCGATGACGTACCAGGCGCCGTCGAGGTCTCCGACGCGGAAGTCGCGCAGTGCCAGTGTGATTCCGGTCATAGCCTCGACGGCGGGCGTGGCGGCGCGCGCGATGACGTGGACGTCGGCGCCGTTGGCGATCAGCAGCGGCAGCCGTCGCTGCGCGACCGTGCCGCCACCGACGATGACGACCTTCCTACCTGCAAGCCGGAGGCCGACGAGGTACGCGTTATCGGTCACCCGGCGAGCTTAGAGCGTGCCGCCGATGCGACGAAGCGGGCGATCGCATCAGGATGCGCGACCGGGTGGGTGTGCAGATAACCCGCGTGCACGCCGCGATGTACCGCCCCGTCGGCGACGGTACCCGCCGACCCGCCGCCGAAGTGCCACGCCGCCTCATACCGGTGGGTGAATGTCACCGCGGTACGGTGGAACTCGTGTCCGGTCACCCGCTCCCCCGCGCGGTGCAGCGGTGAGTCGGTGATCGCGATGGCCTGTCGGTAGCCCAGCGTGAGGCGCTCGGTGAACCGTGCCGCACCCGACAGCACCCCGCACATGGGCCGGCCGTCGAGGTCGTCGACCAGGTAGGTCAGCCCCGCGCACTCCGCGTGGATCGGTGCGCCCAGCGCTGCCAGCTGGGCAATCTGGTGCCGCACAGAAGCATTGGCGGACAGGTCAGCGGCGTGTTGTTCGGGGAATCCGCCGGGGATCACCAACGCCGACGTGTCCGCGGGCAACTCGTCGGTCATCGGGTCGAAGTCGACGACCTCGGCGCCGGCCGCCCGCAACAGTTCGCCGTGTTCGGGATAGGCGAAGGTGAAGGCCTTTCCGGCGGCGCGCGCGACGGTCACACCGGGTCGGGCGGGGTCGGGCACGCCCGGGTCCCAGGGCGCATCGGTGACGGTGGCGCGCGCGCGGGCGACGACGGTGTGGAGGTCGATGTGACGGGCGATCAGGTCGGTCATCGCGGTGATCGCGTCGCGGGCCGCGCGTCCGTATTCGACGGCGGTGACCAGGCCGAGGTGGCGGGACGGGACGCTCAGCGCCTCGGTGCGCGGGATCGACCCGAATACGGGCAGCCCGGCGTGTTCACACGCCTGCCGCAGCACCTCCTCGTGGCGCGGGGAACCGACCCGGTTGAGGACGACGCCGGCGATGCGGGTGCGCGGGTCGAAGGTCGAGAAGCCGTGCAGCAGGGCGGCGATGCTGTGGCCCTGTCCGCGGGCGTCGATGACCAGGACGACCGGTGCGCCGAGCACAGCCGCCACCTGCGCGGTTGAACCCGCCGCGGGCCCGGACATCTGATCGGCGATACGCCCGTCGAACAGCCCCATGACGCCTTCGACGACGGCGATGTCGGCGCCCGCGGTGCCGTGCGCGTACAGCGGGCCGATCAGGCGTTCGCCGACGAGGACCGGATCGAGGTTGCGGCCGGGGCGTCCGGCCGCAAGGGCGTGATAGCCCGGGTCGATGAAATCCGGACCGACCTTGAACGGTGCGACCACATGCCCGGCACGCCGCAGCGCGCCCATCAAACCCGTTGCGACGGTGGTCTTCCCGCTGCCCGACGCGGGTGCGGCCACCACGACCGCGGGGACGGTCACCGGGTCACACCGCCACCGCGAGCCGGGAGTGCCTCGCGCTTGCGAGCGTGCGCGTCCGCCCACGACACGCCCGTGCCTTCCGAAGCACTGTCCGCGCGACGGTGCCCGTTCACCACTCGATGCCCTTCTGGCCTTTGCGACCGGCATCCATCGGGTGTTTGACCTTGGTCATCTCGGTGACCAGGTCGGCGGCGTCGATCAGCGCCTGCGGCGCGTCGCGTCCGGTGATCACGACGTGCTGCCTGCCCGGACGGGAACGCAGCACCGCGACCACCTCGTCGACGTCGACCCACCCCCACTTCAGCGGATAGGTGAACTCGTCGAGCACATAGAAGTCGTGGCGCTCCTCGGCGAGGCGGCGGGTGATCTCGGCCCAGCCGTCGGCGGCGGCGGCCGCGTGGTCGTCATCGCTGCCCGGTTTGCGCGACCACGACCAGCCCGACCCCATCTTGTGCCATTCGACGGCGCCGCCGGTGCCGTGCGCGTCGTGCAGCCGGCCGAGCTCACCGAACACCGACTCCTCACCGACCTTCCACTTCGCACTCTTGACGAACTGGAACACCGCGATATCGAAACCCTGGTTCCAGGCGCGCAGCGCCATGCCGAATGCTGCGGTCGACTTGCCCTTGGCGGGACCGGTGTGCACGGCCAGCAGCGGTGCGTTCCGCCGGGCGCGGGTGGTAAGCCCGTCGTCGGGCACGGTCGCGGGACGGCCCTGCGGCATGGCTTCCTCCGTTAGGCGGCGGTGCGGTCGGTCCGGGCGACCAGCCGGGTGAGATCGTCGGCCCGCAGGTGCGCCAGGCGGACGGCGGGCGCGCGCAGCGCGGTGGCGAGTTCCTCGGCCAGACCCAGTCGCACGAACGAGGTCTCGCAGTCGACGACCACGGCGGCGGCCCCTTCGGCCACCAGGCGGGCGGCGGCCTCGCGCGTACGGCCGAGCGGATCCGGTCCTCCGGTGGCGCGGCCGTCGGTCAGGACGACGACCAGACAGCGGCGGGCGCGATCGCGGGCCTTTTCCCGGACGACGACGTCGCGGGCGGCGAGTAGGCCTTCGGCCAGCGGCGTCTTGCCGCCGGTGTCGAACCGCGACAGCCGGCGGCTGGCGATGTACACCGACGTCGTGGGCGGCAGCAGCAGCGTCGCCTCCCGTCGGCGGAACGTGATCACCGCGACCTTGTCCCGGCGCTGGTAGGCGTCGCGCAGCAGCGACAGCGTGGCGCCGCCGACCGCGGCCATCCGGTCGCGGGCCGCCATCGAACCCGAGGCGTCGACGACGAAGACCACCAGGTTGCCCTCGTGGCCCTCGCGCACGGCCCGGCGCACGTCCTGCACCTCAGGCCGGGGCCGGCCCGGGACCCGCTGGTTCTCCACGGCGGCCAGCAGCGTTCCGAAGACGTGCAGACCGTGACCGGTCCCGGTGTCGGCGGTGGCCGCCACCACGGTGCCGGCGCGGTTGCGGGCACGCGACCGCCGTCCGGGTTCCCCCTCTCCGACACCGGGCACCATCAGCGCCCTGGTCTTGAACACCGCGGACGGGTCGCCGCTGCTGCGGGGCTGCGTCGACGACGAACCACCCTGTGGCTGTGACGGTTCCGGCGATTCGCCCGACACTCCCCCGCCCGGCGGGTCCGGCGGCAGTTCGGGGTCGGGGCCCTCGTCGGGAGCCCCGGCGGACTCGCCGGCCTGTTCCATCGCCTCGTCGAGGCGCTGCGGGTCCAGTCCGGGGTCGTCGAACGGGTCGCGTCTGCGCCGGTGCGGCAGCGCCAGTTCGGCGGCCACCCGGATGTCCTCCTCGCCGACGGTGAGTTCCCCCCGCCACGCGGCGTGCGCCACCGCGGTGCGCGCGACCACCAGATCGGCCCGCATCCCGTCCACGTCGAACGCGGCGCACAACGCCGCGATCCGCCGTAACTCGTAGTCCGACAAGACAACCGACGGCACCAGGGCACGCGCTTCGACGACCCGCCGCGCCAGTGCGGCGTCCAGATCGGCGTGCCGTTCGGCGAAGCCGGCTGGGTCGGCCTCGAACGCCATCCGCGCGCGGATCACCTCGACGCGGACGTCGACGTCGCGCGACGCCGCGACATCGACGGTCAGCCCGAACCGGTCGAGCAACTGCGGACGCAGTTCGCCCTCTTCGGGATTCATCGTGCCGACCAGTACGAACCGCGCTTCGTGGGTGTGCGAGATACCGTCCCGTTCGATGTGCACCCGACCCATCGCGGCCGCGTCGAGGAGCACGTCGACCAGGTGGTCGTGCAACAGGTTGACCTCGTCGACGTACAGCACGCCGCCGTGGGCGCGGGCGAGCAGGCCCGGCGAGAAGGCGTGCTCACCGTCGCGCAGCACCTTCTGCAGGTCCAGCGATCCGACGACGCGGTCCTCGGTGGCCCCGATCGGCAATTCGACGAGCGCACCACCGTCGACCCGGGACAGGATCTGCGCCAGCCCACGCACCGCAGTCGATTTCGCGGTGCCCTTCTCGCCGCGGATCAGCACGCCGCCGATCTCCGGGCGCACCGCGCACAGCAGCAGGGCCAGCAGTAACCGGTCATGACCGACTATCGCGCTGAACGGATAGGTGGGCATTGCCGGCGCGGTCACTGGTGGGCCGTCCCGGAACCCGGGCGCAGCATAGGCATGTGCGGTACGCCGTCCTCGACGAATTCGTCACCGGCACGGACGAATCCGTGCCGGGCGTACATCTCCTCCAGATAGGTCTGGGCGTTGACGCGGCATGGATGGTCACCGACGTCGGCGAGTGCGGCCTGCATCAGCCGGGCGGTGTGGCCGTGGCCGCGGGCATCGCGCCGGGTGCAGACGCGGCCGATGCGAAATCCCTTCTGCCCACCCGGGTGTTCCTCCATCAGGCGCAGCGTGGAGATCACCTCCCCGTCGGAACCCTCCAGCCAGAAGTGGCGGGTCTCGGCGAGCAGGTCGCGACCGTCGAGTTCCGGATACGGACAGGCCTGTTCGACGACGAACACCTCCACCCGCAGCTTGAGCAGTTCGTACAGGGTTGCCGCGTCGAGGTCCTTGGCCCAGCTGCGGCACAGCGCGACCGTCATCGTCGCACCACGTCAGGCGGTCACCGCGGTCGCGGGCTCACGGCGTTCGGCCTCCGTTCCGGCGACCGACGGCAGATCCGCGCCCGGGCGGTCCAGCTTGAGCACCCTGGTCCCATGGGTCCAGATCTCCTGGAACAGCTTCGGCTCGTCGGAGAGCTTGGTGCCCAGCGACGGCACGATCTCCGTGAGCTTCGGCAGCCAGGCGGTGTAGCGCTCACCGAAGCAGCGCTGCATCACGTCGAGCATCGCCGGCACCGCGGTCGACGCTCCCGGTGACGCCCCGAGCAGACCGGCGATGCTGCCGTCCTTTGCGGCCAGCACAGTGGTGCCGAACTCCAGCACGCCACCCTTGCCCTTGCGCCGGATCACCTGCACCCGCTGGCCGGCGATGTCGAGTTCCCAGTCGGCGTCCCGTGCGCCGGGGGCGAAGTCGCGCAGCGCCTCGACCCGGTCGGCCTCGCTGAGCAGCACTTGGCCGATCAGGTACTTGAGCAAGCCCATCTCGGTCAGCCCGACACCCAGTATCGACGCCAGGTTGTTCGGCTTGACCGAGAACGGCAGGTCGGTGACCTTGCCCTGTTTGAGGAACTTCGGCGACCAGCCCGCGAACGGACCGAACAACAGCCAGTACTTCCCGTTGATGACGCGCGTGTCGAGGTGGGGCACCGACATCGGCGGCGCACCCAGGGGCGGCATCCCGTACACCTTGGCCTGGTGCCGCGCCGTCAGCTCGGGGTTACCCGTGCGCAACCACTGCCCGCCCACCGGGAAGCCACCGAAGCCCTTGACCTCCTCGATCCCGGACTTCTGCAGCAGTGGCAGCGCACCGCCGCCCGCGCCGACGAAGACGAACTTCGCGTTGAGCGTGCGCCTGGCGCCGGTGCGGCGGTTGACCACCTTGACCGACCAGCTGCCGTCGGACTGCTTGTCCAGGTCGCGGACCTCGTGACCGAACAGCGTCGTCATGCCCCGCTGGGCCGTGTAGCCGATCAGTTGCCGCGACAGCGAGCCGAAATCGATGTCGGTGCCGTCCTGGGACCAGTTCAGCGCGACCGGTTCGCGGAAATCGCGCTTCTCAGCCATGAACGGCAGCCGCCGGGCGAACTCGTCGCGGTCCTCGATGTACTCCATCCTCGCGAACAGGGGGTTGGGAACCAACGCCTCGTAACGGGCGCGCAGGTACTCCACGTTCCTGGCGCCGCTGACGAAGCTGACGTGCGGGATCGGATTGATGAAGTTGCGCACGTCGGGCAGCACGCCGTTCTCCACGGCGTACGTCCAGAATTGTCGCGACACCTGGAACTGCTCGTTGACGTGCACCGCTTTGGTGATGTCGATCGACCCGCCGGGCCCCTCCGGCGTGTAGTTGAGCTCGCACAGTGCGGAGTGCCCGGTGCCGGCGTTGTTCCAGGGATCGCTGCTCTCGGCCGCCGCTCCGTCGAGCCGCTCGATCAGGGTAATCGACCAGTTTGGCTCGAGCAGTTTGAGCAGGGCGCTCAGCGTGGCGCTCATGATACCGGCACCGATCAGCACGACGTCGGTCTTGGCAAACTGTGCATCGGGCACGAAATCAGTCCTTTTCGTCGCGGCTGCGGGACGGGTATACCCGGGTCAAGGGTATCCCGCTGGGCTGGGCGGCGACCGTGCGGCCACTGTGCCATCGATCACCGCTGTTACCTGCGCCGTTCTCGGGACGGTCTAAATCTAAAGCGTGTCGAATGACTGGCTGTGGTCGACGGGTGTGCAGTGGTTGGTCCAGCCGTTGGCGGGTCCTGACCACCCGGCGTCGGGGTTGCATGATGAAGCCGTGGCCGGGTTTCGGCCCGGACACCGCGTCCACGGTGACACCGGCCCTGGCGGCGGCGGTGGTGGTGGGCCGGCGGCGCCGTCCGCAAGCGGGTGCGGACTTCGCCGCGGACCGTGGTGAGGATTCGCGCCCGGCTGCCGTTGCGGCACCAGCGGTGGGAAGTGCTTGTGCGCGGCCGGCCGGGACACGGTGACGTTCGTGCGGCCGGTGCCGCCAGGCGCAGCCGGTGCGCAACACGTACAGGGTGGGCATGGCCGCCCACCCTTGGGATGTTTCGGTGCCAGGACGCCGGCGATGCGCGCGCCCACGCGGTGTCGGACACCTCGGATCGGCACCGGCGCCGACGCCAGTGCCTCCGCATCGTGGAGACATCGTGGAGAACTGCCCTCACTCACCGCAAGACCGACGCGGACGTTGACCTGCCCCGGAGCCGGGGTGTGATCTGATCAGCGCGTTCACCGCGGGTGGAGAAAACCCGGGGGACGCCGGCCGGATCCTCACCGTCGACACCGCGGCGACGCCGGGGTGGTGGTGGCGGGGCTGTCGTGGCGGCGTGAGGTGTGTCAGCAGGTGTTCGAGGAAGCCGCCTGTCGACCTCGGCGCAACACGACCACACCCGCACACCCGCCGGCTACGCCGCATGCTCACCGGGGACCGGGCCAGGATGCTGTTTGGCCACCCAACGCCAGGTGGCGAACTCGCTGTCCCGCACGAAGATCACACAACCGTCGGGATGCCGCCGCCCGGCTGGGTCGGTGCACCGACCTGAGCCTGGCTGACCGGGAGTTCACCCGCACAGACGCTCATTGCTCGGACCGGGCCACCAACACCCGCCGACAGGACGGCCCTGACCGGCACCCTTGGCGTGCCGGTGAAACCAGCCCGGCTGAAACGGGAACCGACGTTCACACCGCACCCCCGGGCCTGAACCGACGACGCCCGAGAAGGGCGGCGCCGAACACTCACCAGAGTTGTTCGACACACTTTAAGGTGGCATCCGTGGGCGCACGGGAGCTGAGCTGGGAAGCCGACGTACTGCCGGACTACCAGCGGCACACCCTCGGGCTCGGCCCCGACCCCGACGGGGAGGGCGACCTGGTCGCGACGATCGTGCGGCGGGGCCGCCCGCAGCCGGGAGCACGTCACGCCGTGTTGCTGGTGCACGGGTTCACCGACTACTTCTTCCACACCGAACTCGCCGATCACCTGGCTGCCCGGGGGTTCGCGTTCTACGCCCTGGACCTGCACAAATGCGGTCGATCACACCGGGTGGGGCAGACGCCGCACTTCACCACAGACCTGGCGCGCTACGACCGTGAACTGGGGCAGGGTCTGCGGATGATCGGGGAGGAGACCGACGGCGCCGCCGTGTTGGTGATCGGCCACTCCGCGGGCGGGCTGATCGTGTCGTTGTGGCTGGACCGGTTACGGCGGCGCGGGATGACCGCGCGGCGGGGCGTGAGCGGCCTGGTGCTCAACAGCCCGTGGTTCGACCTGCAGGGGCCAGCGGTGCTGCGCTCGGCGGCCACCTCGGCCGCCCTCGGGGCAGTGTCGCGGTTCGGGAAACGCCGGATCGTGCGGGCGCCCAACCACGGCGGCGGCTACGGCGCCACCCTGCACCGCGACTTCGCGGGCGAGTTCGACTTCAACCTCGAGTGGAAACCGGTCGGCGGGTTCCCGGTGACGGCGGGCTGGATCCACGCCGTGCGCCGCGGCCACGCCCGACTGCACCGGGGGCTGGACGTCGGTGTACCCAACCTGATCCTGCGGTCGGACCACAGCGTGCGCGAAACGCCGAATCCGGACGCGATGCAGCGGGGTGACGCGGTGCTCGACGTCGCGCACATCGCCCGGTGGGCGGGCTGTGTCGGCAATCGCAGCACCATCGCGCCGATCCCCGACGCCAAACACGACGTGTTCCTTTCACTCGCCGAGCCACGACGGGCAGCCTACGGTGAACTGGATCGCTGGCTGGACTGGTATCTGGCCGAGCGTCCGGATACCACGCGACGGGGGGGGTGTAGATGGGGCGAGCGAAAGGAACACGTCGTGTTTGGCGTCGGGGATCGGCGCGATGGTGCTGCGATTGCCGACACAGCCCGCCCACCGGGCGATGTGCGCGACGTCGAGCACCGCGTCACCCCGCTGCATCG
>JAXHUG010000054.1:26725-78374 GCA_034189785.1 Actinomycetota bacterium | reverse complement strand
CCCCGTCCGCATCGGTGTCTGGTGGGCCAGTGAAACCTGGTCGATCACCGACGCGCAGGATGTCGCACGCGAGATCGAGGCGCTGGGCTTCGGCTCGCTGTTCATCCCGAGGTGACGGGCCGACCTGGTCCACCTCTGGGCCGGTACCGGTTACCGCCACGCCGCCGAGAGACCGACGGCGACGATCCTGACCGAACTGGCGGGTTAGGCCGGCTCGATGGGCGGCGTAGCGATCTCCGTGCGTTTGGCGGCCTTGCGGCGCTTGTACCACTCGAGGAGCATCGGGGTGACGGAGGCGATCACGATCGCGATGACGATCGGTTCGAGCAGCTTCTGGACCATCTCGAACCTGCCCAGCCAGTAGCCGAGCAGCGTCAGCCCCACCGCCCAGACGACGGCGCCGAGGATGTTGAACAGCGCGAACACCGGGTAGCTCATCCGGGCGGCGCCGGCGGTGATCGGCGCCAGCGTGCGGACGATGGGCACGAACCGCGCGATCCCGATTGCGAACGGTCCGCGTTCCTCGAAGAACAGGTGTGCCTCCTCGAGGTAGCGCTGTTTGAGGACGCGGGCGTTCGGTTTGAACATCGCGGTGCCGACCCTGCGGCCGATCCAGTACCCGACCTGCCCGCCCAGGATCGCCGCGATGGGGATGAACACCAGCAATTGCCACAGGTGGAAGTTGATCGGCTCACCGCCGCTCTCGGCCACGGCCGCCGTCCCGGCGGCCAACATGCCCGCCACGAACAGCAGCGAGTCACCGGGCAGGACGGGGAACAGCACGCCGGATTCGACGAAGATCACCACCAGCAGGCCCACCAGCGCCCAGCCGCCGAAATAGCCGAGCAATACCAGCGGATCCAGGAAGTCGGGCATGAGGGCCAGATGGGTGGTCGTCATGGGTACCCAAGATACCGGCCGAAAATTGCAGCTAGCCGGTACGCATTCGGGCGGCGGCGCCGTGTTCTCGTCATTGGGGTCCACAACGTGGCCACTCAATAGGGCCGTCCGAGCTGGGCGACGGGGTCGACCAGTTCGCCGTCGGCGGCCTGGCGGCCGTCCTCGGCATCGGCGGGCTCGGCCACCTCGGCGTGCAGTTCGCGCGGGCGACCGGCCACCCGTACGGCACCGCATGCGACGTCGAGGAGACCATGCACTTCGCCGTGCTCTCCGGGGTGAGGGCCCGCTGTCGCATGGTCCTCACCATGTGATCACGCTCCGATAGGGGGATAATGGTCATATGCCGATCGCCACGCCTGAGGTCTATGCCGAGATGCTCGACCGCGCCAAGAAGCACTCATTCGCGTTCCCCGCCATCAACTGCACATCGTCGGAGACCGTCAACGCCGCGGTCAAGGGATTCGCCGACGCGGGCAGTGACGGCATCATCCAATTCTCCACCGGCGGCGCGGAATTCGCGTCCGGCCTGGGTGTTAAGGAGATGGTGACCGGCGCCGTCGCGCTGGCCGAGTTTGCGCACGTGATCGCCGAGAAGTACCCGATCACCGTCGCCCTGCACACCGACCACTGTCCGAAGGACAAGCTCGACACCTACGTCCGTCCACTGCTGGCAATCTCGGCCGACCGCGTCGCCACCGGCGGCAACCCACTGTTCCAGTCGCACATGTGGGACGGGTCGGCCGTGCCGATCGACGAAAACCTGACGATCGCAGCGGAACTCCTCAAACATGCCGCGGCCGCCAAGATCGTGCTGGAGGTCGAGATCGGGGTGGTCGGCGGCGAAGAGGACGGTGTGGAGGCCGAGATCAACGACAAGCTCTACACCACGTCGGAGGACTTCGAGAAGACCATCGACGCCCTCGGGGCGGGGGAACACGGCCGGTACCTGCTGGCTGCGACGTTCGGCAACGTGCACGGGGTGTACAAGCCCGGCAACGTCCAACTCAAGCCCGAGGTCTTGGCGGAGGGTCAGGAGGTGGCCGCCGCGAAGCTTGGATTGGACTCGGACGCGCAGCCATTCGACTTCGTGTTCCACGGCGGCTCGGGGTCGCTGAAGTCGGAGATCGAGGACTCCCTGCGCTACGGCGTGGTCAAGATGAACGTCGACACCGACGCCCAGTACGCGTTCACCCGCCCGATCGCCGGGCACATGTTCACCAACTATGACGGTGTGCTCAAGATCGACGGCGAAGTGGGCAACAAGAAGGCCTATGACCCGCGCAGCTATCTGAAGAAGGCCGAGGCGGGGATGGCCGAGCGTGTCGTCGAGGCTTGCCGGGATCTACACAGCGAGGGCCGGTCGGTCACGGCCAGTTAGGGCGCCGGCGCCTGGCAGATCTTCCACTGGTCGTCGCGGAACTCCAGGTCGAAGCTGCGGGTCGAGCGGGTCTGCGGCGCGTAGGCCATGAATGCGGTGACGTTGGCCTCGGCGTGGTCGCCGTTGACGACGATCTGGTCGATGCTGGCGACCACCGGGTACTGCTTGGCCGCGGCGACCCGCTTGTGGGTCTCCTCCCAGGCCTTGTCGTCGTAGTCGACGTAGCTGTCGCGCTTGGCGCCGCACGTGATGCCGCGCAACGTGGCCAGATCGCCGTTCTGGATGGCCACGTCGAACTGCTCGATCGTCGCGCGTACCTGATCCTCCTGGGATGCGGTCGACCCGGATCCGCGGGTCAGCAGGATCGTGCCCAGGATCGCGATCGCCACCAGCGCCGCGATCACCAACACGACGGCCACCACCCATCCCCAGCTGCGACGCGCCTGCTGCGGCGGGCGCGTCGCGTCCCCCCGCGGGGGGACGACCTGCGGGCCTGCGGCCTTCTGCGCGGCGAACGGGTCGGTGCCCGAACCCGGGAGGTCGCCCTCGGAGCGGGGGAACACCTCGGTGGCCGGGTCCGGCGGCGGGTCGATCTTCTGCGTGGACCCGGCATCGAAGCCCGACGGGGCGGTGAAGCGGCGTTCGCCCTCCGACGGTTCGGTCGGCTCGTCACCCTGTTCGGGCCCTCGTGGGTTCGACATCCCGTTGCTTTCCTCCTCCAACGATGCTACCGATGGAGCTTATCGGCCGATTCGAACCGATGACCGCGCGCCGCTACCGGCACGGCACAATGTTGTCCATGACACGGATGGGTGACCTTCTCGGACCGGACCCGGTGCTGCTGCCGGGTGACCCTGAAGCGGAAGCGGAACTCGAGGCGAGTGAGAATCCGGCTATCGTGGCGGCGGCCCATCCGTCGGCGTCGGTCGCGTGGGCGGCGCTCGCCGAAGAGGCGCTCGCCGACGACAAGGCCGTCACCGCGTACGCGTACGCCCGCACCGGTTACCACCGCGGCCTCGACCAGCTGCGCCGTCACGGGTGGAAGGGATTCGGCCCGGTGCCCTACCGGCACGAGCCCAACCGCGGCTTCCTGCGCTGCGTGGCCGCGCTGGCCCGCGCCGCGGACACGATCGGCGAGACCGATGAGTACCAGCGCTGTCTCGACCTGCTCGACGACTGCGATCCCTCGGCGCGGGCGCAGTTCGGACTCAGCTGATGCCTTCGCGCCGCTACCAGTCGTTGCTCTCGCAGTTGCAGTCGGCGTCACCGGGTGGCTCGACCTGCACCGTCGCATGGTCCAGCCCGCGGGCGGCCAGCACCGCGCGGGCGTCGTCGAGCACGCGGGCCGAATCGCGGCCCGACGTCAGATGTGCGGTCACGACGTCCTTACCCGGGACCAGCGTCCACACGTGCAGGTCGTGCACCTCGGTCACGCCCTCGACCGCGCGCAGTGCCGTCTTGAGCTCGTCGACGTCGATGTGGGTCGGGGAGGATTCCGAGAGGATCCGCAGCGCCGCCCGGGCCAGCGAGATCGCCCGCGGCAGCACCCACAGCGCGACGAACACCGCCACCACGACGTCGGCGTACGGCCAGCGCGTCGTCACCGTCACGATGCCCGCGATGAGCACCCCGATGCTGCCGACCGTATCGGCGATGACCTCCATGTAGGCGCCCTTGACCGCGAGACTCTCCTTGGAGTGTGACCGCAGCAGCAGGACGACGACGGCGTTGGCGGCCAGCCCGGCGAGCGCGACCACGATCATCGGCACGCCCGGCACGTCCGGTGCGTCGCCGAGTCGGTCGACCGCCTCGTAGAGGATGAACACAGCCATCGCGAGCAGCAGGGCGGCGTTGGCGACCGCGGTGAACACCTCGGCACGGTGCCAGCCGTAGGTGCGGGCGGGCGAGGCGCTGCCGTGCCGGGCGAGCAGGACGGCGGTCAGCCCCATGAACATCGCGACGAGGTCGGTGAGCATGTGTCCGGCGTCGGCGAGCAGGGCGATCGAGTCGATCCACAGCGCAGTGACCAGTTCGAGGACGAAGAACCCGGTGAGGACGGTGGTGGCGATGAGCATCCTGCTGACCCGGGTGCCGGTCCCGTGGTGATGATCGTGACCGACGCCCATGTCAGCAATCTATGCGTGAAGTCGCATATATCGCAAGGGTCGACTCGCGCATTACAGCCAGGCGGACCAGAAGCGGGTCAGCTGACCGCCGATCGACATCAGCGCGCTCGGCACCCCGGTCAGTTCGGCGAGCCAGTACACGGCGCCGAAGAACCACTGGTTGAGCGCGGGGGCGAGCAGCAGGATCAGCAGGATGAAGAAACCCCACTGCTTGACGGGCACCAGGGCGCGCTGGGTGTCGGGGCTCAGGTGCGGTTCGAGCGCGCCGTAGCCGTCCAGGCCCGGGATGGGCAGCATGTTCAGGACGAATGCGGTGACCTGCAGGAAACCGAGAAATGCCAGCCCCGCCCAGAAGGCGCCGTGCGCCGGGTCGTACAGCAGCCGCGTCGACCCGAGCAGCACGACCGCCAGCACGAGGTTCGCACTCGGGCCGGCGAGGCTCACCAGCGTCTTCCGGCGCGCAGTCATCCACGATGTCCGCAGGTAGACCGCCCCGCCGGGCAGCCCGATCCCGCCGAGGGCGATGAACAACACCGGCAGCCCGAGCGAGAGCATCGGGTGGGAGTACTTCAACGGATTGAGAGTCAGGTATCCGCGGATCTCGACGTCGCGGTCGCCGAACCGGAACGCGGTGTAGGCATGTCCGAACTCGTGCAGCGACAGCGAGACCAGCCAGCCCGCGATCACCAGGATGAACACCCCGGCGTACGCCAGTGGCCGGAAGGTGTCCGCCGCCATCCACGCCAGGGCGCCGCCGGCGACCGTGATCGCCATCACGGCGACGAAGACGGGGCTCGGCCGCACCGACTGGCGCAGCGGGCGGATGCTCACGGTTCGACGTTACCGGCCGCCTCGTGGCGGAGGTTCTCGGCGGGCCGGTGGTATGAAAGCAAAACCATGAATGCGGAAACAACGCCGCTGATCGGTGCCTGTGGGGTGAGCGCCACGGCGCAGCCGTGATGCAACCCGTCAGCTGGCCCGTAGCCAGCCCTCGGTGTGGCGGTAGAACGTCGACCGTTTCACCTCGCGTGCGCCGTCGGCGCCGTCGCGGACCACCCGCGCACCCGTCGTCCCCAGTTGCGCGGCGCGGCCGGCCACCCAGCGCTGCGGCCGTCCGCCCCCTGACAGCACCGCCGCGCGCAACCCCGGCATCTCCGCCGTCGGCTCGACACGCACACTCGCCACCTCGCCGGAGAACAGCGTGGTGTCGTCGACCACCGCCTCGCCGAACAGGGTTCCCTCGGTGCCCCGCCACTGCGCCGATCCCACGATCGCGATCCCGGCGTCGTCCCTGATCAACGGCGTCCGCCGTGCCGTACCCGACAGCGCGGTGTGCGCCGGGAACAACCCCCGCGCGGCGGCGAGCTCGACGCCGAGGCGCTCGGTGCGCATCAATCGGGTCAGCACCGTCGCCAGATCCGCGTCGGAACCCACGACGACCAGCCGCCGCGCCCCCGCCGCGGCCGCGTCGACGTCCGCCGCACCGGCCACGTCCACGGTGTCCAGACCGGTCAACCCGCGCGGGGCACGGCGCCCGCCGAACCGGAGCACGACGACGTCTGTGGCCCTGTCTCTGGCCCTCAAGAGCGATCCTCCCGACCTGCTGGGATAGGGTGTGTCACCGGCTGCACCACATCAAAGCGGGAGAGTAAGCCATGCCGGCAATCGTGCTCATCGGCGCCCAGTGGGGCGACGAGGGCAAAGGAAAGGCCACCGATCTACTCGGTGGCCGCGTGCGGTGGGTCGTACGGTACCAGGGCGGCAACAACGCCGGTCACACCGTCGTGCTCCCCACCGGCGAGAACTTCGCGCTGCACCTCATCCCGTCGGGGATCCTCACCCCCGGCGTCACCAACGTCATCGGCAACGGCGTCGTCGTCGATCCGGGGGTGTTGCTCACCGAGCTCCGCGGTCTGGAGGAGCGCGGCGTCGACACCGAGCGCCTGCTGATCTCCGCCGATGCGCACCTGCTGATGCCGTACCACGTCGCGATCGACAAGGTCGTCGAGCGCTGGGCGGGCAGCAAGAGGATCGGCACCACCGGCCGCGGCATCGGACCCTGCTACCAGGACAAGATCGCCCGCATCGGGATCCGCGTCGCCGACGTGTTCGACCCCGTGCAGCTGGCCGGGAAGATCGAAGCCGCCCTGGAGTTCAAGAACCAGGTGCTGGTCAAGATCTACAACCGCAAGGCGCTCGACGCCGCTGAGGTCGTCGACACCCTGCTCGAGCAGGCCGAGGGGTTCAAACACCGCATCGCCGACGCTCGGCTGCTGCTGGGCGCCGCGCTCGAACGCGGCGAGACCGTTCTGCTGGAGGGGTCGCAGGGCACGCTGCTCGACGTCGACCACGGCACCTACCCATTCGTCACGTCGTCGAATCCGACCGCCGGCGGTGCGGCCGTCGGGTCCGGTATCGGCCCGACCCGCATCACGACGGTGCTCGGCATCCTCAAGGCGTACACCACGCGCGTGGGCTCCGGCCCCTTCCCGACCGAGCTGTTCGACGAGTACGGCGCCTACCTGGCCAAGACCGGTGGGGAGGTCGGGGTGACCACCGGACGCGCCCGCCGCTGCGGCTGGTTCGACGCGGTGATCGCGCGGTACGCGACCCGCGTCAACGGCATCACCGACTACTTCCTGACCAAACTCGACGTGCTGTCCAGCCTGGAGACGGTGCCGGTGTGCGTGGGCTACAAGGTCGACGGTAAACGCACCGACGACATGCCGATGACGCAGAGCGACATCGCCCGCGCCGAACCGATCTACGAGGAACTGCCCGGCTGGTGGGAGGACATTTCCGGCGCCCGGGAGTTCGACGACCTGCCCGCGAAGGCGCGTGATTACGTGCTGCGGCTCGAAGAGCTTGCGGGAACGCATGTTTCGTGCATCGGCGTGGGGCCGGGACGAGACCAGACGATCGTGCGCCGCGACGTGCTGGCGGTTCGTTGATGTCAGCGAACTCCGGGTTGGATCCGCGGGGCACCGGCCCGGAGTACAACAAGCACGGCGGGTTCCCGGTGTTCGAGGCCGCCGAACCCGGACCCGGTTTCGAGCGGTTCCTCACTGCGATGCGGCGGGCGCAGGATCTGGCCGTCTCGGTGAACCCGGATCCCGACACCTGGGACGCGGCGGCCGACCGCGTCGAGGAACTGGTCAAGCTGCTCGAGCCGTACCGGGCCGGTGAGGGGGTCGGGCCGGCCAACCGGGTGCCGTCGCTGCCGGGTGCGGGCAGCCTGCTGATGCCGCCGTGGCGGGTGACCAGGTTCGAGTCCGACGGCGTCGAGTTGGAGGTCACCTTCAGCCGCTATCACGTGGGCGGCAATTCCGCGGTGCACGGCGGCGTGCTGCCGCTGCTGTTCGATTCGATGTTCGGCATGGTGATCCACGCGACCGGCCGCCCGATCAGTCGGACCGCGTTCCTGCACGTGGACTACCGCAAGGTCACCCCGATCGACTCGGTGCTGACGGCGCGGGGTTGGCTGCGGGAGGCCCAGGGGCGCAAGGCCTTCGTCAACGCGGAACTGCTCGACGCCGACGGCAACGTGCTCGCCGAGGCGAACGGCCTGATGATCCGGTTGCTTCCCGGGCAGCCCTAGCTGGCCGAGACTGCTGTGAGATCGCGGTTCGCCTCGATCCTCATCGCATCACCATCCCACCAGCAGCGACCGTAGCCCGTAGGTGAAGTGGAACGACCGGAACTCGACATCGTCGAACGGTTCGGCCAGCGTGAGCGTGGGGAACCGGCGCAGCAGCGCGGGGTACGCGATCCGCATCTCCATGCGGGCCAGCGGCGCACCGAGGCAGTGGTGCACACCGTGGCCGAACGCGAGGTGACCGGGAGCGCCGCGGCGGATGTCGAGCGTTTCGGGCGCCTCGAGGAAACCCGGATCCCGGTTGGCCGACGGCAGCGAGACGAACACCAGCTGACCCTTCGGAATCGTTACGCCGGCCACTTCGACATCGGTGGTGGTGATCCGCGGCATGCCGCTGTGCACGATCGACAGCCACCGCAGCAGTTCCTCGACAGCGGGACCCACCGCGTCGGGGTCGTCGCGCACGGCCGCGAGCTGCTCGGGGTGGCGCAGCAGCGCCAGCACACCGAGGCTGAGCATGTTGGAGGTGGTCTCGTGCCCGGCGAGCAGCAGCAACCCTGCGATGCCGACCAGTTCGTCGCCGGTCAACTCGTCACCGCGCTCGCGCACCAGCATGCCGAGGATGTCGTCACCCGGTGTGTGGCGGGCCCGGCCCACCAGCGAGTGCATGTACTCGCGCGCCTGCCGGGCCAGCTCGAGCCGCTCCGGGATCGGTAACGACAGGTCGAGCTGACGGGCGCTGCGGCGCTGGAAGTCCTCCCGGTCGGCGTACGGCACGCCGAGCAGGTCACAGATCACCAGCGACGGAATGGGCAGTGCGAAGCCGGCCACCAGATCGGTCGGCGGGCCGGCCTGCTGCATCGCGTCGAGGTGCTCGTCGACGATCGCCACGATCCGCGGTTCGAGCCGGTTGATCCGGCGCAGCGTGAACTCCGGGGTGAGCATCCGGCGCAGCCGCTGATGTTCGGGCGGATCGTTGGCCAGTAGGTTGCCGGCCCGCGCCCTGGCCTGTTCGGCGTCGGATATGGGACCCCCCGCGCGGACGAAGCCCGGCGGGCGGGTGTTGGAGAACCGCGCGTGGTCGGCGAGGACTTCCTTGACGTCCTCATGGCGGGTCACCAGGTACACGTCCATCCCGAACGCGTTCCGGGTGAGACGCACACCGGCCGACTCCCGGATGTCATGCAGTTCGTCGGTGGGGTCGAAACCGGTGCGTCGCATGTGCAGCGGCGGGAGCGGGGGCGCCTCGGACGTGCCTGTCATACCTACCGAACGTACGCGCCTGGACCACCCTGGCCGCAGTGTCGGCGGAGTGTGCTGTGACGGTGCGCGCAGCGCGGGCCACGAGGTCTTCGGCCCCGGGACGCAGAACACCGCGGCCAGCACCATCCCCCCGCGCCTCGTCGCCCCGCACGCCGAGCCGCCTGATCAGCCGGCCGAACCCGGGGAGTCCTGGCGTTGGTGCTGCATCGACCTCCGGGTGGGGTGAGCATCTGGCAGGCTGGCGGGCGATGACTGAACCAACCGACGCCGACACACCCGTCACCGACCTCGAGGTGGCGGTCCCGCCGGTCGCACCGGCCGCAGCGAGAAACACGGTGCTGCTGCTCGGGGCGGGCGAGCTCAGTCGGGAACTCGCGCTTGCCTTTCAGCGGCTCGGTGCGGCCGTGGTGGCCGTCGACCGGTACGCCGACGCGCCCGCGCACGGGGTGGCCGACCGCTCGGCGGTCGTGCGGCTGACCGACGCCGAAGCCGTCACCGCGCTCATCGAACGGGAGAAACCGCGCTACGTCGTCGCCCAGTCGGGTGCCATCGCCGCCGACGCGTTGATCGCGGTGGCCGAACGCGGCGGGGTCGACGTATTCCCGACGCCGCGAAGCACCCGCCTGGGACAGGACCGCGAAGGATTGCGCCGACTGGCCTCCGATGAACTCGGCTTGCCGACGGCACCGTTCTGGTTCGCCGGTTCGGCCGAGGAGCTCGGCGCGGTCGCCCGGCACGCCGGGTTCCCGCTCGTCGTCAAACCCATCTCCGGCGCGCCCGGGGAGGGCCAGTCGGTCCTGCTGCGCGCCGAGGACGTGGAACCGGCTTGGCAACGCGCCGTTGCCGCGGGGCGCATCACCCACAACCGGGTGATGGCCGAGACCGTGGTCGAGGTGGACTACGAGGTGACGCTGCTGACGGTGCGCAGCACCTGCGCAACCGGCCCGACGCTGACCTTCTGCGAACCGATCGGCCACCGCCCCGGCGACGGCGATGCGCTCGAGTCGTGGCAGCCGCAGCAGATGACGCCCGCGGCGCTGGACGCGGCGAAGTCGATCGCCGCGCGCATGGTCAACTCGCTCGGCGGGCGGGGTGTCTTCGCGGTCGAGCTGCTGGTCCGCGGCGACGAGGTGTACTTCTCCGGTGTGCGGGCCCGGCTGCAGGACGCCGGTCTGGTCACGCTGCGTTCCCAGCGGCTGTCGCAGTTCGAGCTGCACGCCCGGGCCATCCTCGGTCTCGCGGTCGACACGATCATGATCTCGCCTGGCGCGGCCGAGGTCCGATACGCGGGCACCGAGAGGTCGGCGGCCGAACCCCCGGGTGCCGATATCGCGGCGGTGGTGGCCGAGGCGCTGGCCACCCAGGAGAGCGACGTGCGGTTGTTCGGCAGGCCGGACGAGACCGACGGCCGACGCCGGCTCGGGGTCGCGCTGGCCACCGCACCGGATGTGATCATCGCTCGGGACCGGGCCCTGCGGGTGGGCGCCGCGCTGCGCCGGCTGTGGTGAGCGATGTCCGCTGGATCCCCGAACAGCTGATCGGCCGGGTCGCCGCAGCGCAGAACGACGCCCTGCAGCGCGCGGACTATCAGGCCTTTCAGACGTACACCTGCCGCGCGGAACACGCGACCGAATCTGAAGTGCTGGAGCGGCAACGGAATTCGTCGGCCGAACAGGGTGCTCGGTTCATCGACGGGGTGAGTGATGTCGCCGTCGACGGCGACCGGGCCACCGCCACCGTCACCTACCACTTCGACAGGTCCGAGGACGACAAGTTCGGGAGTCCCGACGACCTTCGTCCGGGCGGACGGAGGATGGAAGGTGTGCTCGACCGGTTCTGGCTAGGTGTGCGAGACTCAC
The DNA here is from genome assembly GCA_034189785.1 of Actinomycetota bacterium. GTDB lineage: Bacteria > Actinomycetota > Actinomycetes > Mycobacteriales > Mycobacteriaceae > Mycobacterium. The sequence goes on along the minus strand of JAXHUG010000054.1, from coordinate 67,253 downwards.
GGCCGTGAGTTATGCGGGAGACATCACGCCCCAGCAGGCCTGGCGGCTGCTCGACGACGACCCGAACGCCGTCCTGGTCGACGTGCGCACCGACGCGGAGTGGCGCTTCGTCGGGGTGCCCGATCTGTCGCCGCTGTCCCGCGATCCCGTGTTCATCGAGTGGAACCGGACCGACGGCACCCGCAACGAGGGCTTCGTCGACGATCTGAAGGCAGCGGGCATCACTCCCGGCGAGCGCCCGGTCGTGTTCCTGTGCCGCTCCGGCAACCGCTCCATCGGCGCCGCCGAGGCCGCGACCGGGGCGGGGATCGGGCCGTCGTACAACATCCTCGACGGGTTCGAAGGTGACCTCGACGAGCAGAAGCACCGTGGCCGCACCGGTTGGAAGGCCGTCGGCCTGCCCTGGAAGCAGTCATGAGTTCAGAGACACCTTCGATTCGGCGCCCCGCCGAACTGCCCGAGGGGGTCGGTCCGGCCACCATCGGCGTGCGCGGCGGTCTGCTGCGGTCCGGTTTCGAGGAGACCGCCGAGGCCCTGTACCTCACCTCGGGATATGTGTACGCGTCGGCGGCCGAGGCGGAGAAGGCGTTCACCGGAGAGATCGACCGGTACGTCTACTCGCGGTACGGCAACCCGACGATCTCGATGTTCGAGGAGCGGTTGCGGCTGATCGAGGGTGCGCCGGCCTGTTTCGCGACAGCGACCGGCATGGCCGCGGTGTTCACGTCGCTGGGCGCGCTGCTCGGTGCGGGGGACCGGCTGGTCGCCGCGCGCAGCCTGTTCGGCTCGTGCTTCGTCGTGTGCAACGAGATCCTGCCCCGGTGGGGTGTGGAGACGGTGTTCGTCGACGGCGACGACCTCTCCCAGTGGGAGGAAGCCCTCTCGGTGCCCACGCAGGCGGTGTTCTTCGAGACGCCGTCGAACCCGATGCAGTCGCTCGTCGACATCGCCGCGGTGACGGAGCTGGCGCATGCGGCGGGCGCGAAAGTGGTTCTGGACAACGTCTTCGCCACACCGCTGCTGCAGCAGGGTTTCCCGTTGGGGGTCGACGTGGTGGTCTACTCCGGCACCAAGCACATCGACGGCCAGGGGCGGGTACTCGGCGGTGCGATCCTCGGTTCGCAGGAGTACATCGACGGCCCTGTGCAGAAGTTGATGCGTCACACCGGCCCGGCGATCAGTGCGTTCAACGCGTGGACTCTGCTGAAGGGCTTGGAGACGCTGGCGGTGCGGGTCGACTACTCCAACCGGTCGGCGGAGCGGATCGCGGAGTTCCTCGAGGGGCACTCCGCCGTCAGTTGGGTGAAGTACCCCTTCCTGGAGTCACATCCGCAGTACGACCTGGCGAAACGGCAGATGCGCGGCGGCGGCACCGTCGTCACGTTCGAACTCGCCGGCGGTAAGGAACGGGCCTTCGAGGTGCTCGACAAACTGCAGATCATCGACATCTCGAACAACCTCGGGGACGCGAAGTCGTTGATCACCCACCCCGCCACCACGACCCACCGGGCGATGGGGCCGGAGGGTCGCGCGGCGATCGGTCTGGGCGACGGTGTGGTACGGGTCTCGGTCGGGCTCGAGGACACCGACGACCTGATCTGCGATCTCGACTGGGCGCTGGGCTGAGTGTCCCGGCGTTCGGCGGCGAAGAAGGCGCGACGGCGCAGGCGTGAGGCCCTGATGGTGTCCAGGTCGCGATGATCCTGATGCCCACCATCGTGGTGGCGTGCAGTCTGTGCCTGACCGCGGTCTTCCTGCCTGGCTACCGGACTCCCACCTGATGCGCGGCCTGCGCGGCCTCGCGGATCGGGCCCCGCCACAGCGGACCGTGTCCGGGCAGCAACACATCGGTGTCGAGCGCCGCCAGCGCCGCGAGGCTGGCCACGCACCGCGCCTGATCGTGGTTGAACAGGTCGGGCAGCAGCTGCGGGCGGGTGTCGCTGAGCAGCGGGTGGCCTGTCACCAGGGCGTCGCCGCTGACCAGTACGCCGTCGACGACGTAGGAACAGTGCCCGCCGGTGTGGCCGGGCGTCGGGACCGCCGTCGGCGTGCAGGGCAGCGCCGAGGCGATCTCGTCGGTCAGGGCCTGTGCGGTCGGGATGCCGCCGCGGTGTGTACCGCCCTTACCACTGATCGTCAGCGACCATTTCAGCCATCGGGGCCGCCATGCATGTCTGGCGACGGCGAGCGGGGACACCTGCTCGAGGTAGTCACGTTTGGCGTGGCTGACCTCGTCGTCGTGGGTGTAGACGGGCACACCGTGCGTCGCGGCGAACCAGATCGCCGACCCGAAGTGGTCGATGTGGGCGTGGGTCAACAGGATCGCGCGGATGTCGTCGATCCCGAACCCCAACCGGCGCACCGAATCCACGACGTCGTCGCGGTGGCCGGGGTAGCCGGCGTCGATGAGCAGCACGCCGTCGCCGCCGGTCACCAGCGTCCAGTTCACGAGATCGGTCTGCGCGAGGTGGACGCGGTCGGTGACGGCGGTCAGGGCTGCTGCCATGCCGCGAGTGTAGGCACGCGAGTGTAGGCGGAGGAGGCCAGTGTGGGCAGAGGAGTAGAAACGAGTCGTGCGCATGCGAGGAGCTGGGAGACACCATGGCTGAACTCAGACTCGGATACAAGGCCTCGGCGGAGCAGTTCGCGCCGCGGGAACTGGTCGAACTCGCGGTGGCGGCCGAAGAGCACGGTATGGACAGTGCGACGGTCAGCGACCATTTCCAGCCGTGGCGCCACGAGGGCGGGCATGCGCCGTTCTCGCTGGCGTGGATGACCGCGGTGGGGGAGCGGACCAAGCGGCTGCAGTTGGGCACGTCGGTGCTCACACCGACGTTCCGCTACAACCCGGCGGTGATCGCCCAGGCCTTCGCGACGATGGCGTGCCTGTATCCGGATCGGATCTTCCTCGGTGTCGGCACCGGTGAGGCGCTCAACGAGATCGCGACCGGTTACGAGGGCGACTGGCCCGACTTCAAGGAGCGGTTCGCGCGGTTGCGGGAATCGGTGCGGCTGATGCGTGAGCTGTGGCTCGGTGGCCGCGTCGATTTCGACGGCGAGTACTACCGCACCAAGGGTGCGTCGATCTACGACGTGCCCGAAGGCGGTGTCCCGGTATACATCGCCGCGGGCGGACCGGTGGTGGCGAAGTACGCCGGCCGCGCGGGGGACGGTTTCATCTGCACCTCCGGTAAGGGTGAGGAGCTGTACAAGGACAAGCTGCTGCCCGCGGTGGCCGAAGGCGCCGATGCGGCCGGGAAGAACGTCGACCATGTCGACAAGATGATCGAGATCAAGATCTCCTACGACAGGGATCCTGAGCTGGCGCTGGAGAATACGCGGTTCTGGGCGCCGCTGTCGTTGACCGCCCAGCAGAAGCACAGCATCCACGACCCGATCGAGATGGAGAAGGCCGCCGACGAATTGCCGATCGAGCAGGTCGCCAAGCGCTGGATCGTGGTCTCGGATCCGGATGAGGCCGTCGAGAAGGTCAAGGATTACCTCGGATGGGGCCTGAACCACTTGGTGTTCCACGCTCCGGGCCACGACCAGCGCCGGTTCCTGGAGCTCTTCAAGCTGGATCTGGAGCCCCGATTGCGCAAGCTGGGCTGAGTCCCACGCCGCTGTCGGCGGCGCCTGCCGGCCGGTCACCCGGTAGATGCGGAACCGTTGGTCACCGATCGCGCAGAGGCCTGAATCTCCAGCAGTGGCACTAACGGCTTCGCGCCTGCGGCGCCAGTAACGCCATGCTCCGGTGGCACCCCCTTCGGCGCTGCGACGGACGAAGCGCTATACCTGCGGAATTACCAGTTCATGCGACGTTCCTGACGTGCAAGTACGTTATTGACGCAAACTTCTGTGACGTGTGCGTGCGAAGGTGGCAAATCCGTAGGCGATGACCACACGTTCCGTGTCACATGCGTGCGGGCGGCCTGCTGGCCGCGATGTCGCTGATGCGGCAGGCTGTGGGGGTGCCTGACCAGACCGACTCGCGGGTTTCCGCCATCTACGTCGCGTCGCCGGAGGGCGACACGGGAAAATCCACCATCGCGCTCGGACTGCTCGACCGTCTGACGGCGACCGCGGCCCGGGTCGGGGTGTTCCGGCCCATCACCCGATTGGGGCCGGCGCGTGACTACATCCTCGAACTGCTGCTCGCACACTCCACGGCGGGTCTGCCGTACGAGGACTGCGTCGGCGTCACGTACCACCGACTGCACGAGGATCCCGACAGCGCACTCGCCGACATCGTGGACCGCTTCCACCGCGTCGCCGACCGATGCGACGCGGTGCTGATCGTCGGCAGTGACTACACCGACGTGGCGAGCCCCAGCGAGCTGTCGATGAACGCGCGCATCGCCGCCAACCTCGGCGCGCCGGTCGTACTCGCCGTCAAGGCCCGCGGACGCACTCCCGACGAGGTCGTGCAGTTCGTCGAGGTACTTCTCGACGAGATCGCCGCCCAACACGCCTACACCGCCGCCGTGGTCGCCAACCGGTGCGACCCCGACCAGATCACCGAGGTGCGCGATGCACTGAAACGTGACGGCGCCCCGCAGGTCTACGTCCTGCCCGAGGAACCGCTGCTGGTCGCGCCGTCGGTCGCCGAACTGCGCGACGCCGTGGGCGGGTCGATGATCAGCGGTGACGAGTCGCTCCTCGACCGCGAGGCGATGGATGTGCTGGTCGCCGGGATGACCGCCGAGCACGTGCTGGAGCGGCTGACCGAAGGTGTCACGGTCGTCACGCCGGGCGACCGGTCCGACGTGGTCCTCGCCGTCGTGAGCGCCCATGCGGCCGAGGGTTTTCCGTCGCTGTCGAGTATCATCCTCAACGGCGGGCTGGACCTGCACCCGTCGATCGCGAAGCTGGTCGCCGGGCTCGGGCTTCGGCTTCCGATCGTCGCCACCGGGTGCGGCACGTTCGAAACGGCCAGCCGGGTGGCGAGCACCAGGGGGCGGGTCACCGCCGCCTCGGTGCGCAAGATCGACACCGCGTTGACGCTCATGGAGACCCACGTCGACACCGCCGAACTGCTCAGCCGCCTGGCGATCCCGATCCCGACAGTCGTGACGCCGCATATGTTCACCTACCAACTGCACGACCGGGCCCGGTCGGACCGCAAACGCATCGTGCTGCCCGAGGGTGACGACGACCGGATCCTCAAGGCGGCCGGGCGACTGCTCCAGCGCGGCGTCGCGGACCTCACGATCCTCGGTGAAGAGTCCCTGGTACGGGCCCGCGCCGCCGAGCTCGGTGTCGATCTCGCGTCGGCAACGGTGCTCGACCCGCGCACCAGCGAGCTGTGCGACCAGTTCGCCGAGCAGTACGCCGAACTCCGCAGGCACAAGGGCGTCACCGTCGAGCAGGCACGCGCGATCATCCACGACGTCTCGTACTTCGGCACCATGCTGGTCCACAACGACATGGTCGACGGCATGGTCTCCGGTGCCGCGCACACGACGGCGCACACGGTCCGTCCGGCGTTCGAGATCATCAAGACCCTGCCCGACGTCTCCACCGTGTCGAGCATCTTCCTGATGTGCCTGGCCGACCGCGTGCTCGCCTACGGCGACTGCGCGATCGTCCCCGACCCGACAGCCGAACAGCTGGCCGACATCGCCATCTCGTCTGCGCGCACCGCGGCGCAGTTCGGCATCGAGCCGCGGGTGGCGATGCTGTCCTACTCGACGGGGACCTCCGGCACCGGCGCCGACGTCGAAAAAGTCCGCAAGGCAACGGAACTGGTGCACAAGCGGGAACCCGACCTGCTCGTCGAGGGGCCGATCCAGTACGACGCCGCAGTGGAACCGTCGGTTGCCGAGACCAAGATGCCGGATTCGCCCGTCGCCGGCCGCGCCACCGTGCTGATCTTCCCCGACCTCAACACCGGCAACAACACGTACAAAGCGGTGCAGCGCAGCGCCGGCGCCATCGCCATCGGCCCGGTGCTGCAGGGGCTCAACAAACCGGTCAACGACCTGTCACGCGGCGCGCTGGTCGATGACATCGTCAACACGGTCGCGATCACCGCGATCCAGGCCCAGGGAGATCGATGACCCGCACAGTGCTCGTGCTCAACTCCGGGTCCTCGTCGCTGAAATTCCAACTGCTCGAACCGGACTCCGGGGTGTCACTGGCCGACGGGATCGTCGAGCGCATCGGTGAGGATTCGTCGTCGGCGAGTCTGGTGTGCGGTGAGCGGGAGGTCACGCACAGCGACCGGGTGCCCGACCACGAGGCCGCACTCCGTACGGCATACGGCCTGTTCGACGAGGCCGGGGCCGAATTGGGCAGCGCCGGACTCGTCGCGATCGGACACCGGGTCGTGCACGGGGGCCCCGATCTCTACCAGCCGACGCTGATCGACGACGCGTTGGTCGGTACGCTCGAGAGCCTGGCCCCGTTGGCTCCCCTGCACAATCCGCCCGCGGTCCTCGGCATCCGCGGGGCCCGCAAGACCTTCCCTGACCTGCCCCACGTCGCGGTGTTCGACACCGCCTACTTCCATGATCTACCGGCTGCGGCAGCCACATACGCGATCGACCGGGACGTCTCCGAGCAATGGCACGTCCGGCGCTACGGGTTCCACGGCACCTCGCACCGGTACGTCAGTGAGCAGGCGGCGGTGTTCCTCGACGTCCCGTTGTCGTCGCTCAGCCAGATCGTGTTGCACCTCGGCAACGGGGCGTCGGCGTCGGCGATCCTCGGCGGCCGCCCGGTCGACACCTCGATGGGCCTGACGCCGATGGAGGGTCTGGTGATGGGCACCCGGTCCGGCGACATCGACCCGGGAGTGCTCGTATACCTCTGGCGCACAGCGGGAATGAGCGTGGACGAGATCGAGGCGATGCTCAACAAGCGGTCCGGGGTTCGTGGTCTCGGTGGTGAAATCGACTTCCGGATGCTCCACCAGCGGATCGCAAGCGGCGACGAATCCGACCGGGAGAACGCACAACTGGCCTACGACGTCTACATCCACCGACTGCGCAAGTACATCGGGGCGTACCTCGCGCTGCTGGGGAGCACCGACGTCATCGTCTTCACTGCGGGGGTGGGCGAGAACGACGCCGCAGTGCGTCGCGACGCGCTGTCGGGCATGGGACGGCTGGGCATCGAGTTGGACGAGCATCTCAACGAGAGCCCGTCGCACACGGCGCGGCGCATCTCGGCGGAGGCATCACCCACCACGGTGCTCGTCATCCCCACCAACGAGGAGTTGGCGATCGCCCGTGCGTGCGAGGAGGTCGTCTCGCGCTGACGTGACGGCATGCCGCGGGGAGAACTCACGGTCGAAACCCACCTCGCCGGCGATGTCTGCAACGGACGACGCGTGCGGATGCCTGACCCCAGTGGCGTGTTGCCGTGGCCGCGGGATTCGCCGGTGTCGCCCGGTTCGAGATCTACAAGACCGTCAGACGTCGAGGGTCAAAGTAGAGGTGTGGGCTCGGGAGACGCAGGGGTACATGACGCCTGCCGCGTCCTTGTCCTCGTTGCGCGAAACGGAATCCAGGTGTTCGGCGCGGCCCGCGAGGACCCGAATCTCGCACGCGCCGCATACGCCTTCGCGGCATGAGGAATAGACGGGTACGCGGGCTCGCTCGAGTGCGTCGAGCAGTGACCGGTTCTCCGGGACGTGCACCTGCGCGCCGCTGCGGCTGCAGGTGACCTCGAACGGCCGGCGCGGATGATCTGTCGATTGAATTGCGGGGGCGAATCTTTCGACGTGCAGCCGCGAGGGCGGCACGAGCGCGCTGACCGCTCCGGTCATCGACGCGGGACCGCAGCAGTACACGGCGGCGGTGGTGCCGGCGATGATTCGCGCGAGGTCCGGCCGGGCGCCGGATTCGTCGCGGGCATACACGGATACATTAGCCGGCCATCGATGCTCCAACACGTCGCTGAACGCCATGGTCGCCCTGCTGCGGCCGATGTAGACCAACCGCCAATGTCGGTGCGCAGGAAGCGATTCGAGCATCGCCGTGATGGGGGTAATGCCGATTCCGCCGGCCAGGAACAAGTACTCCCGCGCGGGCTCGAGCACGAAATGGTTGTCCGGACCGGATACCTCCAGGGTCGTGCCGGGGGCCGCGGTGGTGTGTAGCCATGCGCTGCCGCCGCGAGAATGCGGTGACCTGTGCACGGCGATCCGGTATCGGCTGCGGTCGGCGGGGTCGCCGCAGAGGGAGTAGCAGCGCCGCAACCCGTTGGGCAGGCGCACCGTCACGTGGGCACCCGGCGTCCACACCGGCAGGTCTGTCCCGTCGGGGGATGCCAGGTCGATGCCCAGCACGTCGCGGGCCAGCGGGTATACCGCCGTCACGGTCATCGTCCGCGCCGCCGGCGGGCGCGCAGGCGCGGGGACCGTCGCCGTGCCGCCGGGGGTCAGGATCCGCACCAGCACGGCTGCGGTGGTCAGGCCCAGCAGGGCGAAGGCAACGAGCCGATAACCCCACGCTCCGACGTCGGTGCCCGACCAGCCGGCATGGAAGGACACCAGCACCACCGCCGCGTAGCTGCCATAGTGCAGCGCCTTCCAGAACCGACGCGGCATCCTCGCCCGCAGCAGCGAGGACCCGTAGACCGCGACGAGCACGTAGAACGCGACGATGCCCAGGGCGACCGGCCAGGGTCGGTAGTCCGCGGCGAGCGGAACCAGAACGTCCGTCGGTGCAAAGTGCGCCCAGCTGTCCAGCATGAGCGACAGCATGTGCAGCCCCGTCATGGTCAGGGCCGTCCCGCCCAGCCAGCGGTGCAGATCCTGCAGCCACGCTGCGTTGTCGATGGCTTTCAGCGCCCGGCTGGCCAAAAGCACACCCCACAGCACCGAGCCGGTCAGCGCCGCCCAGGCCACCAGGCCGCTGGCGCGCGTGACATACCACCACAGATGCGGATCGATCATGCGAACTCCGACCAGTTCGGCGAGCACCGCCGCTGCTGATCGGCATCCACGATCAGTGCGGCGGCACCGATTGCGGGCAGCCACGCCAGCAGCGGATCGGGCGCGCGGAGGAAGGCGAGCTTCGCCAACGCCTCGGCCCGCGCGCCGGTTCCGGCGATGACGGTCGAGGTCACCGTCGACGTGGCGGCGCTGCGGCCGGTGGCCGGGTCGATCAGGTGATGCGCCGGACCATCGGCGCCGGCCCAAGTCTGCACCAGCCGACTCGACGTGGCGACCGCACCACGACTGAGCCGAACAGTGGTCAGCAGTTCGCCTGGGCCGAAAGGGTTTTCGATGCCAATGGCCCAGGTGGCGCCATCGGGTGCCTGCCCGGCGACCACAACGTCGCCGCCCACTTCGGCCAGCACACCGGCGGCGCCGCGATCGAGCGTGAACTCGGCGACCATGTCGGCTGCCAGGCCCTTGCCGAGCCCTCCGGGATCGAGGGTCGTACCCAGCGGAAGCCGGATGACGGACCCCGCCACCTCGATTTCGGCCGCCGCGCCCGGCCAGACCACGGTGTCGGGCAGTAGCGTGCGCCGGGACGCGTCGACGCGACTCGCCGCGTAGCCGCCGGCCACGAGCCGCGGCAAGACGGTCGGGTCGAAATCGCCGCCGGTCAGCGCCCACGCTTCCATCAACTCCCGCACCAGCCGGGCGGTGCACGGGCGAACACGAACGGGCAGCCCCTGCGCGCAGTTCAGCCGCCACACGTCGCTGCCCGGCAGGAACCGGCTCCAGGCCTGTTCGAGGTCTGTCAACAACCCGAAACAGTCGTCGAGAAGCCGGGGAGTACCTCCGACCAAGGTGATCGTCGCGGTGCCGCCCATCGCCGGTCGTCGATCCGAGCGCACCTGCAGTGCCCCGATCTCAGCCACCGGACGCTTTCGACACGCCGTGGGGAACAGCCGGCGTGCTGCGCGCCGGTACCGGCGCCGGGACCGCGACGGGCGTCGCCGGTCCGGCGGACGGCAAGGTCCCGGTCACCGTCGAGGCGCCACCGCTGCCTGCGCTGTCGGTCGGCATGGCCGGCGCGTCACGTCCGGTAGCCGTCATGCCGGCGACGATGGCGACCAACGCCCCGGCCGACAGTGTCCCGGCGACAATCTTGGACCGTCGCGCCGGCGACTGCCGCCGCCGTGGGTCAGTCGTCGGAATCATGGTCGGGCTCCTCCGACTCGTCGTGATCGTCCCCTGACCGGTGATCGTCGCTTCGCGGCGCCGGCACGTTGGGCGGCGGTGCTGTTGGCACCGCCGGCGGTGCGACAACGGGCGCGGTCGACGGCGCGACGGCAGTCTCGCCAGACGGCGCGCTGCCGGGGGCCAATACTTCGTTGGCGCGGCCAATGTCCGGCTGGGGCGAACTATCCAAGATCCTGGTGTTGACCGCCAGCGCGGCCGCTCCGATGCCCAGGACGAACAGCAGTGAGACGATCACCGCCACTTTCGATCTCATGACTTCACGGTAGATTCGCGCCGGTCGAGGATGGTCGGGGTGAAATCCAAGAAACATCCAAGATTGCGTTCGCACCCGTCGAGTGCCGCGCCCGGATACCTCGCCCAGCGACCAGGCGGGCCCATAATTCTCCATGTGCAGATCCTTGTGGTCGAAGACGACCAATCGGTGGCCGCCGGCGTGTGCGACGGCCTGACCCGAGCCGGGTTCGACGCCCGTCACGTCGCGACCGGCGCCGAGGGCCTCAATGCCGTGACGGCGACTGCGCCGGACTTCGTGCTGCTGGATCTGGGGCTGCCCGACATGGACGGCACAGATGTGTGTCGGGCTATCCGGGCAAACTCACAGGTGCCGATCATCGTCGTCAGTGCCCGCGGCGAGGAGATCGACAGGGTGCTGGCGCTGGAGATGGGTGCCGACGATTACGTGGTCAAGCCGTTCGGCATGCACGAACTGGTGGCACGGATCCGTGCCGTCGGCCGACGCGTCGTCGCCCGCGACGGCGGCGACGCGGACGCGGACCAGTCGGCGACTCGCTCGATCGGCACGCTGAGCATCGACCGCCGCGCCCAGCGGGTCCACCTCGGCGAGCGTGAGGTGCGCCTGACGCCGAAGGAGTTCGATCTGCTCTGGTATCTCACCGAGGATCCGGGCGCGGTCTACCGCCGATCCGACATCCTGCATCAGGTGTGGGGTGCGAACTGGTATGGCACCACGAAGACACTCGATGCGCACGTGGCGGCCATCCGCAAAAAGCTCGGGGATCCGCGCTGGATCGAGGCGGTTCGCGGCGTCGGCTTTCGCATCGGAGTCCCCGCTTGAAGTGGCGGCTGATGGCCGCATTCATGGCCGTCACGCTGCTCGTCTTGGTTGTGCAGGACCTCCCGCTCGGCAACTACCTCCAGCGCGTCGAACGCGAACGGATCATCACCGCGCTGGAGCGCGACGCGTTCCTGCTCGCAGGCCGCACCGAGGACATTCTCGAAGCGGCAGCAGAGCCAGACCCGCAGGTGGTGGCCGACGTACACCGTTACCGCCAGACCAGCGGAGCCAGGGTGGTCATCGTCGACTCCGCCGGTGTCGCCATCACGACCTCCGACGATGACCAATCGACCACGGGATCCTCCTATCGATCCCGTCCCGAGATCGCCGCGGCACTGTCGGGCGAAATCTCTACGGGGCAACGTCATTCGGTCAGCCTCAGCACTGATCTGCTCTACGTGGCAGTTCCGGTGGTCAGCGGCGACCGGGTCATCGGGGCGGTGCGGCTGACCTACCCTGCGCAGGTGGTGACCGATCAGGCTCGCGGTCAACTGCGCATGCTGTGGCTGGTCGCTGGGATCACGGTGCTGCTGGCCGGTGCGGTGGCCTACGTCATGGCCAGCACGGTCACCCGCCGGCTGCGACAGTTGCGCCGCACCACCGAACTGCTGGCCGAAGGACGGCTGGACGCGCGGACGCCCGTCGCTCGCGGCGCCCCCGAAATCCGCAGCCTGACACACTCGGTCAACAGGATGGCCGATCGGCTCGAAGACCTGCTTCGCCAACAGCGCGCGTTCGCCGGTGACGCCTCCCACCAATTGCGCACACCGCTGACGGCACTGCGATTGCGTCTGGACAGCGCCGCCGATCTCGTCGACACCGATCCCGATGCCGCGCGCGACATCCTCGCCTCGGCACAAGAGGAAGCATTTCGCCTGCAACGCATCATCGATGGACTGTTGATGCTCAGCCGGGCCGAAGCCGGGATCGCACCGCAGGAGATCGATCTCGCGGAGGTGGCGCGCGCACGGGCCGACCAATGGCAGCCTCTCGCCGACGAATCAGAGGTGCGCATAGCCGTGGCGGCACCGCCGACCGCCCCAGCGTTGGCCGTGCCCGGGGCGGCCGAACAGATCATCGACAATCTCATCGACAACTCGTTGGCGGTGTCACCACCCGGTTGCACCATCGAGGTGGCCGTGGCACCGGCCTTGGATGCCGATTTTGTCGACCTGCATGTGCGCGACGAGGGTCCGGGAATGTCGGTCGAGGACTGCGCGCGAGCGTTCGACCGGTTCTGGCGCGGTAGCAGCGACACCGGTGGCAGCGGGCTGGGTCTTGCTATCGTGGCCCGGCTCGCCCGCGTGAGCGGCGCCACCGCGGAGTTGACGCCGCGCACGCTCACCGGAGGCACCGGCGGGCTCGATGCACGCATACGGTTTGCTCGCAGCCGTACCCATCACTAGTGAAAATGGCTGACGTCAGGCTGTCGTGCGCGCTGTCTCGAACGCCTGTTGATGTGCCTGTTCGTCGCTGCCGATCTCTCGAAACAGGCTGGCGGCCTGCGGGTTTCCGGCCTGATCGGCCTGCCCCGCGTAGTCGGGGTACATCACCTCGGCTTCGTGCTGTTCACCGGTGATCGCATCGGTGAGGTTGGCGTTGGTGTCAGGAGACACCAGCCCGGCCAGCGTCGCCAGCTCGGCGAAGTGCTCGTTCAACTCGACATTGGCTGTGTCCGTGAGCAATTGCGCGACGGGCGCGTTGCCGTCGCGGCGGGCCTGATCAGCGTAGCGCATGTACTTGGCGTAGGCGAACGCCTCACCCTGCATCGCCGTGCGCAGATTCGCCAGCGTGGTCCCCGAGGAGCGCGGGGGGCCGGCTGTAATGGTCACCGGAGCGGTCGTCGCACCCGCCGGCACAGCGCCAGCAGCGCCGGGATTGGTGACCGTGGTCAGCGCGGTCGTGAAGTCCTTGGCGTGGGTGGCCTCATCGGCGCCGATCTCGGTGAACAACGCCGCCGCGGCTGGGTCGTTGTCGGCCGCGGCCTGCTTGGCGAACTCCGGATACATCGTGTCGGTTTCGCCGGTCTCGCCGCTGATGGCATCACGCAGGCTGTCGGCTGTGTCACCGCCGAACCCGATCAAGTCGGCTTCGGCGGCGAAATGATCCGAGAGTTCGGTCTGGGCGGCGCTCGTGAACGCTTGTGCTGCCTGGGCTCGCCCCGCCTGCTGAGCAGCAGTGGCGTAGGCCAGGTATTTCACATGTGCGAGCGCCTCACCATGCATCGCCGACAACGCGTTAGCGCGCGTGGAATCGGCAAGCTGCGAGTCGGCTGGCTGCGGGGTCTGACTCTCGCACCCGACGATCGCTACGCTCAACGCCGCCGCGGCCGCCGCTTTCAACGGCCAATGTGTATAACGCATTACATCACTCCTGAGATAGACGGGATCTGAATGAGGTTGAAGAAATCTGAACGTGATTCGACAGGGTGCGAAGCGGAAGAGCTGGTCATGGATCTGGTGTCAGTCCTCGTCTTGCTCGCCGGGGCCAACCTGGTTTACCCCTGGAGTCGACCAGGTGGCCTGTGCGCCGCTGTGGCCGATGCGCACCGTCTGTACGAGCGTTCCCGCCGCCACCGCAATCGCCACGACCGCCACACCAATCGCCAGAATCCGGCCACTGACGGCATTACGGTGCGGCGCAGCCCGGCTTCCGGGGCCATTCGATACCGGTCGGCGTAGCCACCAATCGGCCGCCAGAATGGCCACGATCACAACGAACAGCCCGACGACCCACGGCAGCAGTGTCTCGCCCATCTCGGTGTGATATTCCACCGCTGCGGTCTCCGTCACGAGCTCCTCGAGCGCCTCGCCGGACGACTCCATCAACAGCACCAACACAACCGACAACCCGCCCAGCGCCAGCGTGGTGATCTTGACGAGCCGCGGAACCCGGGGGAATACCGCGACAACGACAGCCAGCAGAGCGGCTATCGGGATCGCGACCACCGTCAGGTGAGCAAACAGAGGATGGGCCGGCAGTCCAAACAGCTGGTTCACCGCCTCGCCCCTTGCGCCGATGTGGACAACCCAACCACCGCCACGTTCGATCCCATGACTTCACCCTAGATTCGAGCCGGTCAACGGTGATCCAGCAGTAATCCAAGGATCGTCCAACATTGTTCGAGACCTCGTCCAAGAGGACGGGACCGGAAGGCATGGCGGGCCCCTTCTTCGGTGGGCGGAGACGAGCGCCCGCGCATCAGATCGGCCAGGACCGCGGCTTCGCTGTGGTCGGCATCGGTGGTGGCGGTGAGCAGGGTCAGCGTGTCGTGCTCAGGGACTGAGAGCCGGAAATAACACCCGCATCTTACCGTCGGGCGGTGCTTACGGCGCCCGGGGTAGCCGGTCACGGTGTGGTTCCATTCGCCGTGCCAGTCGTGGCGGGTGATGGCTCGGGCTTCGAGTTCGGCGTGCACGGTCAGGCCGGTGCCCGTGGTCGTTGCGGCGATCAGATTGACGACCACTTCGTGGCTGGCCTGCGCCCACAGTTGTGGGCCGGCCGGGGTGCCGACCTGCTCGGCCCGGTCACCTACCTCGACGCCGACGGCACCATCACACCCACCACCGGGCAGTACAAGGCCGGGATGGACATCGCCTACAAGGGCATCCGGGGGTACGCGCCGCTGATCGTGTCATGGGCAAACACCAGGGAGGTGCCCTACCTGGTCAGCACACCAGGTCTCCAACCAGCTGGTCAACACGCTTTAGAACGTGCTCATCGGACGCACGCTGTTCGCCAGGTCGATCAGCGCGTAGCGGTGCGCCTGCGTGGGCGCCACGCGGGCCAGCGCGCGCAGCGACGCCTCGACGCCGAGCTGTAATCCGTGTTCGGTGAACGGGAAACCCAGTATGTGGTTGCTGTTCGCCGAGTTGTCGACCAGCCAGTCCATCGCCGTGCCGAGCACCAGCGCTCGGATCTGCAGCACCCGCGGTTCGGTGTCGGGCAGCGCCTCCACCCGGCGGGCCGCATCGCGGATCTGCTGTTCGGTGATCTCACTCGACGAGCGTCCCGACAGCAGCGTCACCGCGCTGGTCAACCGGGCGGTGGTGAAATGCCGTGAGGTGGCCGGGACTTCGTCGAGTGTGCGCACGGCTCTGTCGCGGTCACCCTCGGCGGACAGCGCTCGCGCCAACCCGAACCCAGCCGAGATGATGCCGTGGTCGGTACCCCACACCGTCTCGTAGAACTTGCGTGACGGTGCGTGGTCGAGGTCGGAGCCGGCGAGTTCGGCGGTGGCCGCCAGCGCCAGCTTCGGCGCCAGCTCACCGGGTACCGTGTCGAGCACCTCGGCGAAATGCTTTGTCGCCGACTCGTAGTCGGCCGACAGCAACTCGGCGACCGCGCGGAACCACACCAGCCGCCACCGCCAGCCGACACGCGTGGCCAGGTCGTCGAGCTTGCGGGTGGCCTTTGCGACGTCGCCGAGATCGAGCAGTGCGCGCGCCTCCATGAGCGGCAACTCGACGGATTCCGACAGGTCGATGCCCTCGGAGTCCAGTGCGCCGTGCCGGGCGGCCCGTAACTGATCGAGGGTCTGCACGGGGTCGCTGAGCACGCTCGCCGAGAGCACGGCGGCGCCGACGTCGGTCGGATCCACCAGTGGGACGGGCAGCGCCCTGACGATCTCCTGGGCGGTCAGCTTCTCCGAATGCACCTGGCCGTCGACGTAGACGTCGGTGTGCGCGACCAGCAGGTCGATGCCGAACGTCGACCGTGTGGGTGAGAAGACCGTCGACAGACCGGATCTCGGGACACCGGTGTCGCGGGCCACCACCTCACGCAGCACACCCAGCAGCTGTGACGACATCTCCTCGGAACTGACGAACCGGCGCCGCGGGTCGGGGTCGATCGCACGACGCAGCAACCGTCCGAACGAGTCGTACTGTGCGAGCACGGGATCGTCCTCGGGCAGTCCTTCGACGTAACGGCCCTTGCGCGTGCGCAGTTCGAGCGTCAACGCGGCCAGCGTCCGGCCGACGGTGTAGATGTCGCTCTGCACGGTCGGACCTGTCCGCACGATCTCCGGCGCCTGGTATCCCGGCGTGCCGTACAGGTAGCCGAACGAGTTGATCGTCGAGACCGCACCCAGGTCGATCAGCTTGACCTGATCCTCGGTCAGCATGATGTTCTCGGGCTTGAGGTCGTTGTAGGTCAGTCCCAGCGAGTGCAGGTAGCCCAGCGCCGGTAGGACCTCCAGCATGTAGCCGATGGCCTGGGCGACCGGAAGTCGTTGCCCCCTGGCCTGTTTGAGTGACGTTCCGCCGACGTACTCCATCACGATGTAGCCGACGGGGTTCCCGTGCTTGTCCTCGTGTTCGACGAAGTTGTAGATCTTCACGATCCCCGGGTGCGTCACCTCGGCGAGGAACTGCCGCTCCGCCATTGCAATGGCCTGGGCCTCGGCGTCGCCGGAGTGCACCAGACCCTTGAGCACCACCGGACGTTCGTTCACGTTGTGGTCGAACGCCAGGTACACCCAGCCGAGACCGCCGTGGGCGATGCAGCCCTTGATCTCGTACTGGTCGGCGACCATGTCCCCCGGCTTGAGCTGCGGCAGAAACGAATACTGGCTGCCGCAGTGCGGGCACCAGCCCTCCGAGAGCGCCTTGCCGTCCGACGTCGAGCGCCCTACCGGCCGCCCGCAGTTCCAGCAGAATCGCTTGTTCTCGGCGACCACCGGGTTGGTCATCAGCGCTTCGAGCGGATCCTTGGCGGGCACCCGCGGGATCTCCACGAGCCCGCCGCCGAGCCTCCGGACCGGCGACAGCGTCCGGATCCCCGTGGTGGCGTGGTCCTGGGGTTCGGTATCCCCGGTGTGCACGCCGATGCTGTCGGAGTCGTCGAAGTCGGGCCGGAACACCGCCTGGGTGCCCATCGGCCGCACCGTCGGCGCCGAATCCAGATCCAGGTCGTCGAGGCTCGCCGGCTGGGTGCTGGGTTCTTCGTCGACGGCGGGGTCGAGGTCGTGGTCGGAGGCGGCCATCAGTCCACGTACCTCGCCACCGGCGGTGCGGGTGCGGGACCCAGCACCGTCAACCACTTGCGGTACAGCGCGTACCAGGTGCCGTCGTTGCGGATGCGCTGCAGCGTCCCGTTGACGAACCGCACCAACCCGGTGTTCTCCAGGTGCACGCCGATCCCGTAGGGCTCCTGGTTCATGCTCGGCCCGACGATGTGCAGGTAGGGGTCCTGCACCACCAGGCCGGCCAGGATCGCGTCGTCGGTGCTGACCGCGTCGACCTGCCGCTGCTGCACCGCCACCAGGCAGTCCGCCCAGGTCACGGTGGACACGATGATCGGCGGGGGGCTGATCTGCTGGACCCGCCGTAGCGACGTCGTCCCCTTCACCACACAGACCCGACGGCCCGACAGGTCCGCGGCCCGCGTGATCGGCGAGTCCCGCGGCGCCAGGATCCGCTGGTCGGCGTCAAGGTACACCGTCGAGAAGCCGACCTTCTTCTTGCGGTCACACGTGATCGTCATGGTCTTCACGACGACGTCCACCTGGTTGTTCTGCAGCGCGACGATGCGGTCGGCCGACGACAGGATCCGGTAGTCGACCTGGGCGGGGCTGCCGAAGATGTCGCGGGCGATCTCACCGGCGATGTCGACGTCGAAACCGGTGATGTTCCCGGTGATCGGATCGCGGAAGGAGAACAGATTGCTGCCGATGTCCAGACCGACTATCAGCCTGCCGCGTTCGCGGATGTACGCCACCGCGGCGTCGGCTTCGGCGCGGGTGGGGAAGGGCCGCAGGCTCGCCCGGCGGTTGCAGTTGTCGGTCTCGGGCGCCGGCAGCCGCACGTTCTCGGGTGCAAGCTCCTCCATCCCTGCCGGGGTGGGCGGCGCGAGCGTCACCCCGGGTGTGGGGGCCACCGACGCCGGCTGGCCACAACCGGCCAGCACCAGCACCGCGGTGGTGAGCAACGCAAGCAGCCTGATCAACGCCGTCACGATCACCGGTACTCACTGAGTCGTGGCCACAAGCCCAGCGCCACCGCCACCGCCGCTATCACACTGAGCGCCGCGGCGCCCGCCGTCGCGCCCGCCAGCACCCGCCTGGCGTTGAGGATGTCGTTGCGCAGTTGGCTTCGGCTCTGCTCGATCGCCTTGGTCAGCGCATCGTTGAGCTTGTCGAAAGCCGGGGTGGAATCGTCCTCGCCGGTCCCGAGCGCGACCTGGGTGGCGGCCTGGTAGTTGCCGACCGCGATGTAGGCGTTGATGCGGTCGTCGGCCGCGCGCCACCGGGCCAGCAGGTCCTCGGCGGCGGCCAGGTCGGTGCTGTCGATCGCGTCCTCACGCGCGAGGTAGTCCGCCAGATTCTTCTGCATAGCGTCGATCCGCTGGTAGTAGGACTGTTTGCGGACCTCTTCGTCGCCTCGGCGGATCAGCGCGAGCGTCTCGTCGGCGCGGGCCTGCTGCGCGGTGATGGCCAGGGTGGTGATCGTCTTGAGCGATTGGGCGCCGGCGCCCCTGGCGCTGCGGCTGTCGGTGGTCGAAATGGTCAGCGCGGTACCGACCCACAACACCATGATCAACACCGCCAGACCGCCCGCGACGAAGCCGATGTTCACCCGCCGCCGGGTGCGCCGGGCCAGCCAGCGGTTGGCGAACAGACCGAACAGCAGCGTTGCGAGCACCACGAGGATGACCGGCGCGGGGATGCGGGTGGATGCGCCGGTCTCCTGGTCGAGCTGCGCCGAGGTGCGCTCGTAGAGCCGCTGGGCGTCGGGCAGGATCTTGGTCTGCATCAGCGACGATGCCTCGGACAGGTAGGACGAACCGACCGGGTTGCCCGCCCGGTTGTTGGTCCGCGCCGTCTCCACAAGTCCGGTGTACACCGCGAGTTCGGCGTTGATCCGGCCGAGCAGCTGAACCGGTTCCTCGTCGGTCAGCCCGCTCGAGGCGCGGGTCAGGGCGACCGCGGCGTCGGTGATCGCTTTTTCGTAGCGCTGGCGCACGTCGCGCGGTTCGGAGCCGGCGATGAACGCCGTCGCGGCGGCGGCATCGGCGACAGAGAGCCGAGTGTACAACCGGCCGGCGGCGAACGACAGGGGTTCGGTGTGGTCGAGGACGGTGGTGAGCGCCTGCTGGCGGTCGTTGATCGTCGTCGACGTGGCGAAGGCGCTGGCGATTGCGAGAGCGGCGAGCACGATGCCGATGGTCAGAATGCGGCCTGGAGTGGTCCACAGGAAGAACCAGCGGGGGTGGGCGGGAGTGTTCGGCGACCGGGACGCCAGCGGCTCGGTCGAGGGATGCGCCAACTCCACAGTCACCTGCGCGCGGTCCTCATCTCTCCGGCAACGTTCCGACCGTCCGACTCTATAAAAGAATCCTAAGAGGTTCTGTCACGGCTCGCGCCCCATCGAGCGGAGCCGCACAGGTTGGTGCGCCCTATCCTGTACGGGTGCGCGGCGACGGTGACGGCTGGGTGTTCTCCGAGAGCGGCGGCCGCTACTGGGGCAGGCACGGCGCCGCCGGCCTGCTGTTGCGTGCCCCGCAGTCCGACGGTTCGGCCGCGGTGTTGTTGCAGCACCGGGCGCCCTGGAGTCACCAGGGCGGGACGTGGGGCCTGCCGGGCGGCGCCCGCGACAGCCACGAGACGCCCGAACAGGCCGCGGTGCGGGAGGCGCACGAGGAAGCGGGGCTTTCGGTCGATCAGCTGACCGTGCGGACCACGGTGGTGACCGCCGAGGTCATCGGCTCCGCCGGCGCGTCGTGGACCTACACCACCGTGGTCGCCGACGCGCCCGCGCTGTTGCACACCGTGCCCAACCGGGAGAGCGCCGAACTGCGCTGGGTCCCCGAGGAAGACGTCGACTCCCTGCCCCTGCACCCAGGTTTCGCCGCCAGTTGGGAGCGCCTGCGCGCGGTCAACGCGGCCTTTCCGCTGCTGGTCAGCGACTGACGAGCGCGTCCTTCAGCCGGCGAGCCGCCGCCTTCGGATCGTCGGCCGCCGTGATCGCGCGAACCACGACGATGCGGCGGGCGCCGGCGTCGAGCACCTCTGGCAGCCGCGCGGCGTCGATACCGCCGATCGCGAACCACGGCTTCTCGGTCGCCAGCGCGGCGGCCTCACCGACCAGGTCGAGCCCGGGGGCGTGGCGTCCGGGTTTCGTCGGTGTGGGCCAGCACGGCCCGACGCAGAAGTAGTCGACCTCCTCGGTCACCGCGGCGGCGACCTGCGCGCTGTCGTGGGTGGACCGCCCGATCAGTGGGCGCCGACCGATGATCCGACGGGCCACGGACAGCGGCAGGTCGTCCTGACCGAGATGCAGCACGTCGGCGCCGGCGGCCAGCGCGATATCCGCGCGGTCGTTGACCGCCAGCAGTGCGCCGTGGCGGCGGGCGGCGTCGGCGAGGATCTCGAGCGCGGCCAGTTCCCCGCGCGCCTCGAGCGGGCCGTACCGTCGTTCGCCTGCCGACCCCTTGTCCCGCAGCTGGATCAGATCGACGCCGCCGGCGAGCGCCGCCTCGGCGAATTCGGCGAGGTCGCCGCGTTCGCGGCGGGCGTCTGTGCACAGGTACAGCGAGGCTTGCGCAAGGGATGGGCCGAGCCGGTCGAGGGGTTCACGCACACGGCGACGGTAGCGCCTCGGCCGCGGGTAGGGTTGATGGCTCACACGGGAGTCCCGGGACAGCGGGACTGAGAGTGGGTCCGATCATCCGGCCCTTACCGTCGGACCTGATCCGGGTCATGCCGGCGAAGGGAGGATCATGCCACTGGACAGGACTGTCGCCGTCGTCGGTGGCGGGGTCATCGGCCTCTCGGTCGCGCGCCGAGCTGCGCTCGACGGCTGGTCGGTGCGGGTGCACCGCAGCGCCGCCAAGGGTGCGTCGTGGGTGGCCGGTGGGATGCTCGCCCCGCACAGCGAGGGCTGGCCGGGGGAACACGAACTGCTGCGCATCGGGCTGGACTCGCTGCGGCTGTGGCATGGCGGCTTTCTCGAGGGACTGCCCGACGAGGTGGTGACCGCCCGGGAGTCACTGGTGGTGGCCGTGGACCGGGCCGACGCCGCCGACCTCAAGACCGTCGGTGAATGGCTGGCCGCCCAGGGCCACCCCGTCTCCTTCACGACAGTGGCCCGTGACGTCGAACCGCTGCTGGCGCAGGGTATCCGGCACGGGTTCGTCGCCGACACCGAACTGGCCGTCGACAACCGGGCCGTCGTCGACGCGCTGGAGGCGCACTGCACCCGGCTCGGGGTGTGGTGGGCGCCGCCGGTCGACGAGCTGGCTGCCGTCGACGACGTCGACCTGCGGGTGCTCGCCAACGGCGTCGACGCACCGACGTTGTGGCCGGGGCTGCCGATCCGCCCGGTGAAAGGCGAGGTGCTGCGCCTGCGTTGGCGGCGCGGGTGTATGCCGGCCCCGCGCCGGGTGGTTCGCGCCCGCGTCCACGGCAGGCAGGTGTATCTGGTACCGCGCGCCGACGGCGTGGTCGTCGGCGCGACCCAGTACGAGCACGGGCGTGACACCGCACCCGCGGTGACGGGGGTTCGCGATCTGCTCGACGACGCGTGCACGGTCATGCCGGCATTGGGGGAGTACGAA
The DNA here is from genome assembly GCA_034189785.1 of Actinomycetota bacterium. Lineage (GTDB taxonomy): Bacteria > Actinomycetota > Actinomycetes > Mycobacteriales > Mycobacteriaceae > Mycobacterium. Next base: position 45,477 of record JAXHUG010000054.1, on the reverse strand, counting down.
TTCGCCGAATGCGCGGCGGGGCTGCGGCCGATGACGCCCGACGGGTTGCCTCTTGTCGAGTGGCTCGACGAGCGCACACTGGTGGCTGCAGGGCACGGCCGCAACGGCTTCCTGCTCGCGCCGTGGACCGCCGAGCGGGTCTCCGCCGAACTGCAGACGACACAGGGAGCCAGGACATGAGGAGTCACCGATGAGGATCGTGGTGAACAACGAAGACGTCCACCTCGACGAGCAGCTCACGGTCGCGCAGCTGGTGGTTCGCATGGGGTTCCCGGAGAAGGGGATCGCCGTGGCGGTGGACTGGTCGGTGCTGCCGCGGACGGAGTGGGAGACCCCGCTGCGCGACGGCGCCCGAGTCGACGTGGTGACGGCGGTGCAGGGTGGCTGAGCCCGCGAAGCTCACCGTCGCGGGACGGGAGTTCGGGTCGCGACTGATCCTCGGCACCGGCGGGGCGGCCAACCTCGCCGTGCTGGAACAGGCGCTGATGGCGTCGGGCACCGAACTGGCCACTGTCGCGATGCGCCGTGTCGACGCCGAAACCGGCACGGGTGTGCTGGAACTGCTGCACCGACTCGGGATCAGCCCGCTGCCCAACACCGCGGGGTGTCGCGGTGCCGCCGAGGCGGTGCTCACCGCGCAACTCGGCCGCGAGGCGCTGGGCACCGACTGGGTGAAGCTCGAGGTGATCGCCGACGAACGCACCCTGCTGCCCGACGCCGTCGAACTGGTCCGTGCCGCAGAACAACTCGTCGACGACGGGTTCACCGTGCTGCCCTACACCAACGACGATCCGGTGCTCGCCCGGCGGCTGGAGGACATCGGGTGTGCCGCGGTCATGCCGTTGGGTTCACCGATCGGGACCGGATTGGGGATCGCCAACCCGCACCACATCGAGATGATCGTCGACGTCGCGAACGTGCCCGTGATCCTCGACGCCGGTATCGGCACCGCCAGCGACGCCGCGCTGGCGATGGAGCTGGGTTGTGACGCAGTGTTGTTGGCCAGTGCTGTGACCCGGGCCGGCGACCCACCGGCGATGGCCGCCGCGATGGCCGCCGCCGTGACCGCAGGACACCTGGCCCGCCACGCCGGCCGCATCCCGAAGCGTTTCTGGGCGCAGGCGTCGAGTCCTGCTTTGTGAGTCCGGCACTGTGACGCGCTATGTGGCGCTCGGTTCATCCATGGCGGCGGGCCCGGGCATCCCACCCCCGGCCGACGGTGCGCCGTTGGGTGCGGGTCGGTCGGCGCGCAACTACGCGCATCTGGTGGCCGAACGCCTCGGCCTCGACCTGACCGACGTCACATACTCGGGGGCCACCACCGCCAACGTCGTCGACGAATCCCAGCACGGCACACCACCGCAGATCCGGGCGCTCGAGGGCACCGAGACGTTGGTGACGGTGACGATCGGCGGCAACGACGTCGGCTACGTGCCGATGCTGATGGCCGCGGGGCTCCCGCGGGTGGTCCGCTGGTGGCCGCCGGTGTCAGGACTCTTCGACCCCACCGCCCGCGACCGCGCACTGGTCGAAGTCGGTGAATCGCTACACCGCGTCGCCCGCACGGTACGGGCGCGGGCGCCGCGGGCGCGGGTACTGTTCGTCGACTACCTGACCTTGCTGCCGCCACCCGGTGAGCCGGTCGCGCCGCTGTCGGGGGCCGATGCGGCGCTGGGCCGGCGGATCGCCGACACGCTCGAGCGGCTGACCGGTCGGGCCGCCGCCGATACGGGGTGCGGTTGGGTCCGCGCCGCACAGGCCAGCCGTGCGCACCACGCGTGGTCGTCGCAACCGTGGACGAGCGGGCCGGGCCTGCCGTGGCCAGGTCGGCCGGCGCCCCTGCATCCCAACGCCGCCGGTATGTGTGCGGTGGCGGATCTGATCGTCGACACGGTGCAGTCCGGTGATGATTGAGCTGACGGATCTGACCGAGAGATCCTCGGCCCCAACGGTGCGGGCAAGTCGACTACCATGCGCACCATGCGGATGATCCTCGGGCTGGACCGGCCGAGGGCGGGCACCGCCACGTCGATGGGTCGACATCACCTGCCGCGACCCCTAGCTGGCTAAGGCGCGCTAACGTGGATGTAATGGTGCGCGGGGTGCTGGCGGTGCTGTCGGTAGTGGCCGTCACGGCGGGCTTGACCGGTTGCGGCGACGATGAAGAGGGAAACCCCGTGCCGGTGCCGTCCACCCAGGAGACCGCACCCGCAGCCAAGGGGTTCGGCGCGGCGCTGAAGGACAAGGTGACCGTCGACGCGATGATGGGCCACCTCGACGAACTGCAGAAGATCGCCGACGCCCACGGCGGCAACCGTGCCCTCGGCGCACCGGGATACGACGCGAGCGTCGACTACGTGGCCAACGCCCTGCGCGACAGGGGTTTCGACGTGCAGACCCCCGACTTCGAAGTACGGCTGCCGTTCGCCGAGAAGCCGCAGCTGACCGTCGCTGGGCGGGCCGTGGAGGCCAAACCGCTGGAGTACACCATCGGCACCGCGCCGCAGGGCGTCGACGGCCCGCTCGTGCCCGCCCGCATCGAAGACTCACCGGGCTGCACCGCGTCGGACTACGACGGACTGCCGGTGCAGGGCGCGGTGGTGCTGGTGGACCGCGGGGAATGCCCATTCGGGGTCAAACAGGCCGTCGCCGCCCAACGCGGCGCGGTGGCGCTGGTGGTGGTCAACAACGTCGACGGGGAGGTGGTGAGCGGCACCCTCGGCGACGAGACCGACGTCAGGATCCCCGCCGTCAGCGTCACCAAGGCGGTCGGCGGCGAGTTACGCGACGCCCCGGGGCAGACCGCTCTACGGCTGGAGGCCGGTGTGCGCACCGAGCGGACCCGCAACGTCATCGCCCAGACCACGACCGGATCGACCTTCGACGTGGTGATGGTGGGCGCGCACCTCGACAGCGTTCCGGAGGGTCCGGGCATCAACGACAACGGATCCGGTGTGGCCGCCGTCCTCGAGACGGCCTTGCAGCTGGGTGTCGACCCGGATGTGCGCAACGCCGTGCGGTTCGGGTTCTGGGGCGCCGAGGAACAGGGTCTGCTCGGATCTATGGATTACGTCGAATCGCTGGACGAGGAACAGCTCAAAGACATCTCGCTCTACCTCAATTTCGACATGGTGGGCTCACCGAATCCCGGCTATTTCACCTATGACGGCGATCAGTCCGCACCGCCGGACCCCGAGGCGGGTTCGCCCAGGGTGCCGGAGGGGTCGGCGGGTATCGAACGCACCCTCATGCAGTATCTCGACGATGCGGGCAAACCGGGCGAGGACACCGGCTTCGACGGTCGCTCCGACTACGACGGCTTCACCCTCGCCGGTATCCCGGCGGGTGGCTTGTTCTCCGGCGCCCTGGAGGAGAAGAACCCGGCGCAGGCCGAGCGCTGGGGTGGTGACGTCGACCAACCCTTCGATCCGAACTATCACAAGAAGGAAGACGATCTGACCCACGTCGACCGCACCGCGATGGAGATCAACGGCGGCGGCGTGGCGTACGCGGTCGGGTTGTACGCCCAGGATCAGCGCGGTCGCAACGGTATTCCGATCCGTGACGACCGCACGCGCCATCCCGTCGATTCCTGATGCGCATCAGCCGGGCGGTCACTGCGGTGGCGGCGGCGCTGGTGGCGACGCGCTCCACACCCACCTCGAGGCGCTGCAGGACATCGCCGAACGCCACGGCGGGAACCGCGTGCAGGGGACGGCGGGGTTCGACGCCGGCGTCGACTATGTGGCCAATTTGCTGCGGGACAACGGCTTCGATGTGCAGACCCCGGGGTTCGACCGCTACGGCGGCACGCGCGGTGGTGCACCACGGCTGACCGTGAACGGCCACGCCCATGCCGTGGAGAAGGCGTCGCTGCGGGCCTATCTCCGCAACCTCGACGGCGAACAGCTCGACGACATCGCGCTGTACCTCAACTTCGACATGCTCGGCTCGACCAACGCGGGCTGTTTCACCTACGACGGTGATCAATCCGCGGCCATCGAACCGGCGTCGGCGCCGGAGGGGTGGACGGGCCGGCGCGGCGTTCGACCCGAACTACCATACCCGTCGCGACACCATCGACAACGTGGACCGTTATGCGCTGGGAATCATGGGTCCGGCGGTGGCGTTCGCGGTCGGCACCTATGCGCACTCCATCGAGGGCGTCAACGGGGTGCCGCCGCGCGACCGACGCGACCGCGGGTAGTCGCGCTCAGCCGTCATGCAGTGCGGGCGACTCCTCGTCGTCGGCAGACGAAATCGGCGTCCGAGCGGGCTTCGACGGGCGTCCACTTCCAGTTCGCTGACCGTCCGGTCTCGGCTGGGATCACGTCTGCCTATCCTGCGCCGTTGCCGGTGCTCCGCGCGCGGCGTACCGCGTAGGCAAGCGCGCCCACCGCGAGCGCGGCGACGCCGGCGAGCACGGACGTCCACGGCAGCGCGAACGCCAGCAGCAGGCAGCCGGCCAGTCCGACCGCCGGCACCACCCGGTAGCCGAGGGTCCACGCCGACGCGTTGGCGATCGCGTAGTACATGAGCACCGCGAACGACGAGAAGCCGATCGCGTCACGCAGGTCCACCGTCGCCGCCAGCACGGCGACCACCGCGCCCACCGTGACCTCCGCGCGGTGCGGGGTGCCGTAGCGGGCGTGCACGGCGGCCAACCCGGACGGCAGGTGACGGTCGCGCGCCATCGCCAGCGTCGTGCGCGAGACGCCGAGGATCAGCGCGAGCAGCGAGCCGAGCGCGGCGACCGCCGCCCCGGCGCCCACGACCGGAACCCAGCCCGGGAACCCGGCCGCTCGGACCGCATCGGCCAGTGGCGCCGTCGAGGCGGCCAGCGAAGTGGTTCCCACCTGGGCCAGCACGGTGACCGCCACGACCGCGTAGACCGCCAACGTGAGGCCCAGTGCGATCGGGATGGCGCGGGGGATGGTGCGCGCCGGGTCGCGTACCTCCTCGCCCAGGGTGGCGATGCGGGCGTATCCGGCGAACGCGAAGAACAACAGGCCGGCCGACTGCAGCACGCCACCCACCGTGACGGTTGCTCCGATGTCCAACCGGTCGACCACGGGTTCGCCGAACCCCAGGATGATGACGACCACGACGGCGAGCACCGCCAGGACGGCCGCCACGATGATGCGGGTGAGCAGCGCCGATTTCCGGATGCCTGCGTAGTTGACCGCGGTGAGCGCGACCACCGCGGCGACCGCGATCACGCGGGCAGCGGCGGGCCAGACATAGACGCCGACGGTCAGCGCCATCGCCGCGCACGAGGCGGTCTTACCGGCGACGAAACCCCAACCCGCCAGGTAACCCCAGAACGGTCCCAGCCGCTCCCGGCCGTACACATAGGTGCCGCCGGACTCCGGATAACGCGCGGCCAGGCGCGCCGAGGAGGTGGCGTTGCAGTACGCGACGACCGCCGCCACGGAGAGCCCGACCAGCAGGCCGCCACCGGCGGCGGCCGCCGCAGGCGCGAGCGCGGTGAAGATGCCGGCGCCGATCATGGCGCCGAGGCCGACGACGATTGCGTCGGTGAGACCGAGTTGTCGCGACAGCGCCGGCCCGTCGGGTGGGTTCACACCGTGATGCTAGGAAGTCTCGCGGTCGCCGGCGAGCGCGCCCTCGTCCTCGTGTACTCCACCGGACTGGGGAACAAGCCCTTTTCGCGGTCTACGCGGCGTTGGCGGTCACGATCGACCTGGGCGGGCTGGTGGTCCACTACCGCTTGCGAACGGTGTTGCCCGCCAAGTAGACCGTGTATCCCAGCAGTCCGGCGAGGCCGAACCTACGGGTCTTGCGGCCCGCCAGCGCGAGACCGATCGTCGTCTCGAGGCCGCCGTTGGTGTAGATGTGGCGACGGGTGTTCTGTGGGAACGCCGGCACGGTGATCGGCTCGAACAACTGCGGGCGGACGAAGTGCGCCAGTCCGGTCCCGGCGATGGCCAGCCCGGCCAGTTTGGCGGCACGGTTGTCTTGTTGTGACACAGAGGGTCCTCTTTCAGGCAATCTGGTAATCACTGAGTGGGAACTCGGACGCCTCCCTGATGGCGTCACGCGTCGACATCGGGCGCAGCAGCGACGGTTCGCCGCTCGGGTTGAAATAGTAGGACCGCGACGAGGCGCAGTTGCCGAGCGTCCACAGGGAACTGCCGAGCGCTTCGGTCATCCGATCGAGGTAACGGGTGTTGGCCTCCTCGGTCACCTCGAACGTCGTGGCGCCGCGGCGGTGCACCTCGCTGAACAGCCGGTCCATCAGCCGCATCTGGTACTCCATGGTGTTGAAGAAGTTCAGACCCAGGAATGCGTACGGGCTGGCCAGGCTGAGGTAGTTCGGGAAATACGGCATCGACACACCCTGGTACGCCTGGAAACGCGTTTCGCGCCACCACTTCCCGAGATTGCGGCCGCCCCGGCCGATGATCTCGATCGCCGGGAAGTTGGCCTCCCACAGGTCGAATCCGGTGGCCAGCACCAGCGTGTCGATGACGGTCCTGGTGCCGTCGGCGTTGACGATGCCGTCGGCTTCGACATGGTCGATCCCGCCGGCCTGCAGGTGGACGTGCGGTTTGGTGAACGTGCGGAAGTAGCTGTTGGAGAACGTCGGTCGCTTGCAGCCGATGTCGTAGTCGGGGGTCAGCTTGCGCCGCAGCTCTTTGTCACGGATCGCCACGAACTGGTTGAGTTTGCACAGATCCATCGCCGACACGTTGAGGCGCCGGAACAGCGGCACCCTGTAGTGCACGACACCGATGTTGATCATCGCCTCGTAGATCGTGTCGGTGATGAACCGCACGATGCGCTGGAGCAGCGGAACCCGCGCGAACAGCCGTTTGGTGCGCTCGGAGAATCGGATGTCGACCTTGGGTGCCACCCAGATCGGAGTGCGCTGGTAGACGGTGAGGTCGGCGGCGGTCTTGGCCAGTTCGGGGATCAGCTGAACGGCGGTGGCGCCGGTGCCGATGACCGCGATCCGCCGGCCGGACGGGTCGAAGCCGTCGTCCCAGTCGGTGGTGTGGATGACCCGACCCTCGAACGAGGTGATGCCGGGGATGTCGGGGGTTCTCGGCTGTGAGAGGAAACCCGTCGCGGTGATGAGGTAACGGGTGCTCAGCGTCTGCCCGCCGGCGAGCGCCACGCGCCAGAGCTTCGCCTCCTCGTCCCAGCGGGCGCCGTCGGCGGCGGTGTTGAAGCGGATGTGGCGGCGGACATCGTACTTGTCGGCCACCTCGTCGGCGTACTGCTTGATCTCCGCACCGGTGGAGAACAACCGCGACCACTTCGGGTTGGGCTCGAAGAAATAGCTGTAGGTGGTGGTGGGGACGTCGACCGCCAGGCCCGGGTAGTGGTTGACATACCAGGTGCCGCCGAGGTCGTCCTCGCGGTCGAGGATGACGAAGTTCGTGTAGCCCATCCGCTTGAGCGCAATCGCGGCACCGATTCCGGCGAACCCGGCGCCCACGACGACCGCGTCGTACTGCTCGGAAGTCATGAGTAGACGGTACCCCAGGTATCGGGAGTGGTTCGTGCCTCCGACCTGGGCGGCGTCAGCCCTTCAGTAACCCCGCGCGCGGCGGGTTCAGGGTTGCGATGCAGGTCACCGCCCGGTCGCCGTCGGACCAGGTCTCGTCGGTGGGGAAGAGGACGAACAGTCGCACGGTGTCGTCGGTGACCGCAGCCGGCGAATAGCTCGCCAGCTCGGGTGCGCACCGGTTGGCGTACTCGACCATCGCGTCCTGTCCGGGGAAGTCACCGTCGGGCATCCGGAGCACCGCGAACACCTCGCCGGCGTGCGGTTCGGCGCAGTCGACGGTCTTGAGCATCCTGACCTCACTGCCGTTCGGGATCTCGGAGAGACAGACGCCCAACTTCACCTGTGTTGCCCTCACCGTGCCCTCGCGGATCACCAGGACCACGAAGAGCACCACGGCGATGGCGATCGAGACGACGGTCAGCCCCATCAGGCCCAGGATCAGCCAGAGCTTGCTCTTCGGCGGCGGCGGTCCGGCCGGCTGCACCTCGGCGTAGGGCTGCGGCGGGGGCGGCGGGCCCGGCGGCATGCTCATGTGTTCGACCCTAACCATTGGCCAACAGCCGCAGCGCCGCGTCGACCGCCAGTTTCGGCACGTCGAGCGCCTTGGATCCCAGATCGTGACGCGCGCCGGTGATCTCGACGAGTTCGGTCGGTCCGGCGACGAGCGCGGCCGCCGCGGCGAGTTCGTCGATGCTTCCGAACGGATCCGCGGTGCCGTGTACGAACACCGTCGGCACACCGATGCGGGGCAGGTGTTCGGTGCGGGCCCGGTCGGGCTTGCCGGGCGGATGCAAAGGGTAGGAGGACAACGTCATCACGTCGACGGCCGCCCCCGCCGGCATCCCCGCGGCGACGGCCATCGACGTCACCCGGCCACCGTAGGAGTGTCCGCCGACGATCACCGGGCCGTCGGTGAGTTCGCGGGCGGCGGCGACCGCTTCGGCCACCCCCGCCCGGTCGGCGGTGGTCGACCCCGGTGGCGGGCCCGTGGGTCTGCGCCTGCGGTAGGGGAGGTTGTAGCGTACGGCCAGCCAGCCCCGCCCGGCCCACTCGTCGCAGAACCTGACCAGCAGCGGTGCGTCCCGGTTACCGCCGGCGCCGTGGGTCAGCAGCACCACCCCGCGCGGTGTGCCCTCCGGTTCGTGGGCGACGCCGGCGATGTCATCGAGGTTCATCGGCGCTCAGCCTGAACAGTGCGTTGACCGGGCCGTGGCCGTGGCCCAACGGGTATGCCGCGCGCAGACATTCGGTCACCCACCGTTTGGCGAACGCGACCGCGTCGGGGACGGAGTAGCCGTGCGCGAGTGCAGAGGCCGCGGCGGCCGCCAGGCTGTCCCCCGCGCCGTGGTCGTGGCCGGTGTCGATGCGGTCGGCGCCGAACTCGTGGAACTCGGAGCCGTCGAAGAGCAGATCGGGACTGTGCGCCGAGGAGCGCAGGTGGCCACCTTTGACCAGTACCCACTGTGGGCCGAGCGCATGCAGTGCCCGCGCTGCGTCGCGCTGGGAGGCGGGGTCGGTGACGTCGATCCCGGTGATCAGCCGCACCTCGTCGAGGTTGGGGGTGACCACGGTGGCGATCGGGAACAGTTCGGTGCGCAGTGTGTCGAGCGCCGACGGGTGCAGCAGCGGATCGCCGTGCATCGAGGCGCACACCGGGTCGACCACCAGCGGCGCGGGCCGCAGGCGACCCCACGTCTGTGCGACGGCGGTGATGATCTCCGAAGAGGCCAGCATCCCGGTCTTGGCCGCCTGGATGCCGATGTCGGAGACGACTGCCTCGATCTGCCCGGTGATGACGTCGATCGGGATCTCGTGGAAACCCTTGACGCCCAAAGAATTCTGCACGGTGACGGCGACCACCGCGACACAGCCATGGACGCCGAGCATGGCGAAGGTGCGGGAGTCGGCCTGGATCCCTGCGCCACCGCCTGAGTCGGTGCCCGCGATGGTCATCACCCGCGCCGGCGTCTGACCGGGTGGGGCGAGTGGCAGGTATCGCGTATCGGTCATCGAAACTCCCTACGCCGGCATTACCCGGTCAGGTTCGTACGGTCGACAACCCCGGTTGCCCTCTCAGCGCGCTGGGTGCGCGCTCCCGCGTGGTCGGTGGTGCGTTGCAAACCTAGCGCAGATGCCGGATCGGGTGAACGCGAATTGCCGCCCGTTTATTTGTATAGCTAATATATGTGTCTGCGGCGTCCGCTCGTCGCTGCGCACCGTGGATACGAGACGAACGGGACTGCAGATGACAACCGAGCTCACCGGCCGGCGCCGGATCGCCACCGATCGCGACCACCCCCTCTACAAGTGGGTGGTGCTCTCCAACACCACGCTGGGGATGCTGCTCGCAACGGTCAACTCGTCGATCGTGCTGATCTCGCTGCCGGCGATCTTCCGCGGCATCGGCCTCAACCCGTTGCAGCCCGCCAACGTGACCTACCTGCTGTGGCTGCTGATGGGATACATGGTGGTCACCGCGGTTCTGGTGGTGCTGTTCGGGCGGCTGGGCGACATGTTCGGCCGGGTCCGCATCTACAACCTCGGCTTCGTCATCTTCACGCTGTGTGCGATCGCGCTGTCGTTCCAACCGTTCGACCTCGACGCCGGCGCGTGGTGGCTGATCGGGTGGCGGGTGGTCCAGGGGGTCGGCGGCGCGATGCTGATCGCCTCCTCGGCGGCCATCCTCACCGATGCGTTCCCCGCGCGTCAGCGCGGAATGGCGTTGGGCGTCAACATGGTTGCCGCTGTCGCCGGTTCGTTCCTCGGACTGGTGGTCGGCGGTGCGCTGTCCGAATGGCATTGGCAGGCGATCTTCTGGGTGGGCGTCCCGATCGGCATCCTCGGCACGGTCTGGGCGATGCGTTCGCTGCGCGAGGTCGGCGAACGCAACCCCGGCCGGCTCGACTGGGCGGGCGCGGTGACCCTCGGCCTCGGGCTGACGGTGCTGCTCACCGGGATCACCTACAGCATCCAGCCCTACGGCGGTTCCCCCACCGGGTGGGGCAACCCGTGGGTGCTCGGCGCGATCGCCTTCGGGGCACTGGCGTTGGTGGCGTTCTGCGTCATCGAACTGCGGGTCGGTCAACCGCTGGTCGACATCCGGCTGTTCCGCATCACCGCATTCGGCATGGGCAACCTCGCCGGTCTGATGTCCTCGGTCGGCCGCGGCGGACTGCAGTTCGTGCTGATCATCTGGTTGCAGGGCATCTGGCTGCCCCTGCGGGGCTACGACTTCGAGGCCACCCCGCTGTGGGCGGCGATCTACATGCTGCCGTTGACCTTCGGATTCCTCGTGGCCGGACCCCTGTCCGGGTGGCTGTCCGACCGCTACGGCGCCCGCCCGTTCACCGTCGGCGGCATGCTGCTGATGTGTGCCACCTTCGTCGCGCTGGTGCTGATCCCCGTCGACTTCGACTACTGGCTCTTCGCGACGTTGATCTTCCTCAACGGCGTCGGTGGCGGCGTGTTCACCTCGCCGAACTCGGCCGCCATCATGTCGAGCGTGCCGCCCGGCGCACGCGGCGCTGCCTCCGGTGTGCGGGCCACGTTCTTCAACGCCGGCGGATCGCTGTCGATCGGGATCTTCTTCTCGCTCATGATCGTCGGGCTGGCCAACACGCTGCCCGGAGCCATGAGCGCAGGCCTGCAGGCGGAGGGCGTCTCGACGGCGGTCGCCGACGAGGTCGCCGCCACGCCGCCCGTCGGCAGCCTGTTCGCGGCGTTCCTCGGCTACAACCCGATCGGTGAACTGCTGGAACCGTCGCATGCGCTGCAACAGCCCGGCGTCAACGCCGAGGTGCTCACCGGCCAGACGTTCTTCCCACACCTGATCAGCGAGCCCTTCCACACCGGACTGGTGGTGGTGTTCGGCGCCGCCGCGGTGATGATGCTGATCGGCGCGGTGGCGTCGCTGTTCAATGCGGGGCGCTACGCCGAGCAAACATGACAATCCGGTGGGCAGCCCCTGCTCTCCGCAGTGCCTTGCCGCACGCGGCGACCTGACCGCTGCCGTCACCGCCGGTGCTCAACGCGGGTCGCTGAGCTCCACCAGCACCGGGGCGTGATCGCTGGCGCCCCTGCCCTTGCGTTCCTCGCGGACGATCTCGGCGTGGGTGACCCGGTCGGCGAACGCCGGTGAGCCCAGGATGAAGTCGATGCGCATACCGCGCCGCTTCTGGAACGCCAGCCGGGTGTAGTCCCAGTACGTGTAGACACCCGGCCCGGGCGTGAAGGGCCGCACCACGTCGGTGTAACCGGCGTCGACGATCTCGGTGAAGGCCTGACGCTCGGGCGGTGTGACGTGGGTGCTGTCCTGATACGCCTCGACGCTCCAGACGTCGTCGTCGGTGGGGGCGATGTTCCAGTCGCCGGCCATCGCGATCGGAAGGGCGGGGTTCTCGGTGAGCCAGCCGTGCGCAGTCTTTCGCAGGGCGGCAAGCCATTCGAGCTTGTAGGCGTAGTGCGGTGAGCCGACGAACCGGCCGTTGGGCACGTAGAGGCTCCACACCCGCACCCCGGCGCACGTCGCCCCGAGTGCGCGGGCCTCCGCCGCGGCCTCCAGGTCAGGCTTGTCACCCCACGTCGGCTGCCCGTCGAAGCCGACCTGCACGTCGTCGAGGCCGACCCGCGATGCGATCGCGACGCCGTTCCACTGGCTGAACCCGCAGTGCACGACCTCGTAGCCGAGCGCGGCGAACGGCATTGTGGGGAACTGCTCGTCGTTGCACTTGGTCTCCTGCATGGCCAGCACGTCGACGTCGGCCCGCTGCAGCCAGTCGGTGACCCGGTCCACCCGGGCGCGGATCGAGTTGACGTTCCAGGTGGCCAGGCGCATGGGCTACAGCTTAGAAGCGTCGACGTAGCGCTCTCGGTGCTGTGCCGTGAACCCCATCGACTCGTAGAGCGCGATGGCGCCGTGGTTGTCGGCGAGGACCTGCACGTAAGCGTGGGTCGCACCGCCGCGCGCACCCCAGCCCAGCAGCGCCGCGCACAGGGTGCGGGCGTGGCCGTGACGACGCGAGCCCTCGGCGACGCGCACTGCCGACAGACCCACCCATCGCATGCCGTCGTGCGCGGGCGTGACGGCCGCGCGGCCCACCGCGGCGTCGTCGATGCGGCCGAACGCCAGCTCTCCGTCGACCACCGCGGTCAGCACCTCGATCGGCACCTCGCGTTCGTAGACGGCCACCCAGGCGGGGTCTGGCTGTGGGGTCAGGGTCACCTCCGCGGCCGCCTCGGCGGGAAGGGCACGCACCATCACGAGGCTCTCGAGGTGGACGTCGCGCAGGGACAGCCGCACCAGCCGGTCGGGTACCGCCAGCCACGGGGTGAGTCCGCGGCGGGCGTACCAGCTCCTGATCGCCGGCACCGTCCCCGCACTGGCGTTGGTCCCAAGCGGCACTGCGGAATTGCCGCGGTGGGTGTACCCGCCGGAGGCGCGTAGCAGCCAGCCGTCGACCCATTCGCGATGCAGGCCCGGCCAGGCCAACGCGGCCGCGTGCTCGACGGAGCGGATCTGCGACGCCTTGACAGGAACATCGGTGAGCACCCGCACCGCGACCACGTCGGCGGGTGAGATCGTCACGCTCTCACCGGTTTTCGTCCGAACGCGGACCCTCGGGTCGCGTTCGAGCAGGTGGCCGACGACGTCGTTGAGGGGCGGGACCTTACCGGCGGGCTGCCGGTAACGCAGGCTCACCCGGGTGCCGGGGCGGGGCAGCTCGGGCACGCGATGGCTCAGTGGCCGAAAGGGTCGGGAACCTCGCCCGGCGTCCAACTCAGCCCGGGCACCCCCCAGCCGTGGTGTTTGACCGCGCGTTTGGCCGCGCGTGCGTGTCGGCCGATCAGGCGGTCGAGGTAGAGGAATCCGTCGAGATGGCCCGTCTCGTGCTGGAGCATCCGCGCGAACAGCCCGGTGCCCTCGACAGCGATGGGCGTGCCGCCGGCGTCCAGGCCGGTGACCCGCGCCCAGTCGGCCCGCCCGGTGGGGAACTGCTCGCCGGGCACCGACAGGCAGCCCTCTTCGTCGTCATCGGGATCGGGCATGGTCTCGGGGATGTCGGAGGTCTCGAGCACCGGATTGATCACGACCCCGCGGCGCCGGCCCGCCCGGCCGCGCGAATCGGGGCAGTCGTAGACGAACACCCGTTTGGAGACGCCGATCTGGTTGGCGGCCAAGCCGACACCGTTGGCGGCGTCCATCGTCTCGTAGAGGTCGCGGATGAGATCGGCCACCTCGGGGGGGAGGGAACCGTCGTCGCCGACCGGGATCGGGGTGGTTTCGCTGCGCAGGACGGGATCTCCCACGATGCGGATCGGAACGACTGCCACGTGGAGGAGCTTAAGGTGAGCGGTTTGTGTGAGCCGACTCGCCCGTATCGGTGACGCCTCAACTCTGGTCGCCGTGATTGAATGAGCGCCGAACCACATGGATGTTGTTTCGAGTGTCGGAGGGTCCGAGGAGCAATATGGACGGCGCCATGGCGCAGACTGGGCAATCCGGTGACGGCTCTGATCTGCCTGCGGGACTGACCAGGCGCGAAGTCGACATCCTGGCGTTCGAACGCCAGTGGTGGAAGTACGCGGGCAGTAAAGAGGACGCCATCAAGGAACTGTTCTCGATGTCGGCCACCCGCTATTACCAGGTGCTCAACGCCCTGATCGACCGGCCGGAGGCGTTGGCGGCGGATCCGATGCTGGTCAAACGCCTGCGTCGGTTGCGGGCCAGCCGGCAGAAGGCGCGGGCCGCGCGACGGTTGGGCTTCGAGGTCACCTGATTCGGCCCGCTGGATACAGTGGGGCGTGATGAACCAGCGAGAATCCTCCGGACTGCCTCTGCGTGCCATCGTGATGGTGCTGCTCTTCCTCGGCATCGTCTTCCTCTTGGTGGGGTTCCAGGCGCTGGGATCCGATGGCTCGTCGCCCGACGAGACCACCGTGGCCACGACGACTTCGGCAACCCCGTCACCGAAACCCGCCCCCGAGGCCGACGCCCGTCCCGAGGTGCGGGTGTTCAACATCTCCGATGTGGCGGGCGCCGCGGAGGGGGTGGCGACCCGACTGCGCGACGAGGGTTGGAATGTCACCGAAACCGGCAACCTGACGCTGGACGGTGTCACCGCGACGACGGTGTATTTCGGTGAGGCGCCGGGGGAGCGGGACGCCGCCGACGAAGTGGGCAGACTGCTCGAGGCGCCGGTCGAACCACGGGTGCCCACGCTGGCCGAACAACCACCGGGCATCGTCGTGGCGGTCACCGGTTAGGCTCTTGACCATGCTCAAGCCCGGTCTCACCTCCGCCGCCGTCGCCGCCATGTTCGCCGTTCCCGCGTTCGCGCTGAGCGCATGCAGTCCCAATGAGCCGGTGTCCAGCGAGCCGGGCACCACGCCGTCGGTGTGGACTGGTTCGCCTTCACCGTCGGCGGCGCCCGAAGGCCGGGGCGAGGGTGGTCAGAAGCTGACCGCCGAGCTCAACAGCCCGGACGGCACCACCGTGGCGAAAGCGGAGTTCGACTTCAGCGGCGGATACGCCACCGTCACCGTCCAGACCGTCGCTTCGGGCCAGCTGGAACCGGGCTTCCACGGGATGCACGTACACCAGGTCGGTAAGTGTGAGCCGAATTCCGTCGCTCCCAACGGCGGTGCGCCGGGCAACTTCAACTCCGCGGGCGGGCACTTCCAGACCGAGGGTAGGACCGGGCATCCGGCCAGCGGTGACCTCACGTCGCTGCAGGTGCGGGAGGACGGGTCGGCGATGGTGGTGACCACCACCGATGCGTTCACCGCCGAGGATCTGACCGGCGGTGAGGGCACCGCGATCATCATCCACGAGAAGGCCGACAACTTCGCGAACATCCCGCCGGAGAAGTACAACCAGGTCGACGGCACCCCGGGCCCGGACCAGGCGACCGTGGCCACCGGTGACGCCGGTGCGCGGGTGGCGTGCGGTGTTATCCGTTCCGGCCAGTAGTCGTATCGACTTCGCCAGGTCACCCCGGCCCACCGTCGGCGTCGAGTGGGAGTTTGCGCTCGTCGACGCCCACACCCGTGATCTGAGCAACGAGGCGGCCACCGTCATCGCCGAGATCGGCGAGACCCCGCAGGTGCACAAGGAATTGCTGCGCAACACCGTCGAGGTCGTCACCGGGGTCTGCGAGAACACCGGTGAGGCGATGGCGGATCTGCACGCCACCCTGCGGATCGTCCGGCGGATCGTGCGGGAACGCGGCATGGATCTGTTCTGTGCGGGGACGCACCCGTTCGCCGACTGGGCGACCCAGCAACTGACCGACGCGCCGCGTTACGCCGAGCTGATCAAGCGCACGCAGTGGTGGGGCAGGCAGATGCTGATCTGGGGTGTGCACGTGCACGTCGGGATCTCGTCGGCGCACAAGGTCATGCCCGTCATCTCGTCGCTGCTCAACCAGTACCCGCACCTGTTGGCGCTGTCCGCGTCCTCGCCGTACTGGGACGGTTCGGACACCGGATACGCCAGCAACCGGGCGATGATGTTCCAGCAGTTGCCGACCGCGGGGCTGCCGTTCCAGTTCCAGTCGTGGCCGGAGTTCGAACGGTTCGTCCACGATCAGAAGAAGACCGGGATCATCGACCACATGAACGAGATCCGGTGGGACATCCGGCCCTCGCCGCATCTGGGCACCGTGGAGATCCGGGTCTTCGACGGGGTGTCCAACCTCGCCGAACTCGGTTCACTGGTCGCGCTGACCCACTGTCTGGTCGTCGATCTCGACCGCCGGCTCGACGCGGGGGAGCGGTTGCCGGTCATGCCGCCCTGGCATGTGCAGGAGAACAAATGGCGTGCCGCGCGCTACGGACTCGACGCCGAGATCATCCTCGACGCCGACAGCAACCAGCGGCCGGTCACCGAGGATCTCGACGACCTGCTCACCCGGTTGCAGCCGGTGGCCCGATCCCTGGACTGTGCCGACGAACTCGCCGGAGTCGCCGAGATCTACCGGCACGGCGCGAGCTACCAGCGGCAGCGCCGGGTCGCCGAGGAACATGACGGTGATCTGCGCGCGGTCGTTGACGCCCTGGTCGCCGAACTCGAGCTATAGAGTGGGTTGATGATGGTGCGGCGATGGGTGCTGACGGGGTGCTCGGTCGCCGCACTCACCGCCGCCGGGTGCAGCAACGTCACGACGGGGACGCCGATGGCCGATCCGGACCGGACGGCGATGAGCACCACCACGACGCCGTCCACCACAGCCACGAGCCCGTCGCCGACCACCCGGGCCCGGGTGCCCGATCCGACGCGGAGTGCCCCGAGGCCTCCCGGTGCGCCCGCGCCGGGCGGGCTGGCCGCCACCACGTGCGGTGAGTACATCGACATGGTTGAGGCGACGCAGCGCAAGGTGATCGAGGTGATCGGCGAGCAGAACGAGCTCGTGGCGCTCAATCCCGAACTGTGGATCACGATGGCCTCCGCGATGTGCACGTTCGCCGACCCGGCGACGCTCGTCAGCGACGCAGTCGTCGGCGGCGGTTTCAACTGACCGATGACCGTGACGCCGATGTTCCCTCTCGAGGTGACCATGCTCCCGGGCGAGGAGTTACCCCTGCGGATCTTCGAGCCGCGCTACGTCACGCTGGTGCAGGACTGTCTGGCGATGACGGAGCCGGCGTTCGGCGTGGTGCTGATCGAGGCCGGGCGTGAGGTCGGTGGCGGTGATCGGCGTAGCAACGTGGGTGCGCTGGCGCGCATCGTGGACTACGCCGATCTCGGTGTCGGGCGGTTCCGGTTGAGGTGCCTGATGGGCGAACGCATCCGGGTGAAGCAGTGGCTCGACGATGCGCCATATCCGCGGGCCGACATCGAGGTGTGGGAGGACGAACCGGGCTCGGTCGACTCTGCGGCGGTGTTCGATGTCGAGGACCGCGTCGTGGCGCTCTACGAACGGATCGCTGCGGTAAGGGGTTCCGACTTCGGCGGACGATCCGCGGTGCTCGGACCCGAGGAGTCCGACGTGGTCAAGCGCCTCTATGGGCTGGCGGCTCGCGTGCCGATGGGTCAGGCCGACAAGTACGCCGTACTGTCGGCGCCCACGGTGCCGGCGCGGTTGTCCGCGTTGAGTGAGGCCATCGACACCGTCACGGCGATGGTGGAGTTCCAACTCCCCGAGTGAACCCCCGGCGCTCAGAAGGTCTGTTGCGTTCGGCGACGAGGTCGTCGTTGAGGCGGCGTGCTTCTTCGATGCGGTGGGCGCCCGGCGGCGTCGCTGATGAATCCGAACTGTACGTCGCGGTCTTTTTCGGCGTCTTTGACCCGCCGTAGCGCGCCGGGGTCGTGGGTTTCGACGATGGCGTCGATGGCGGCGACGGTTTTCTTTCTGATTTGGGTTCCCAGGTGGTGGTGGTCTGGGCGGCGAGGGCGACGGCGCGGTGGGTTTGGAACATGGCCAGTGACGGGAGCTGACAACCCCGGCTCAACGCGGCGTCGATCAACACCTGCGCGTACGGGTCGTTGAACAGGCGGACAGTCGGCGTGCGACTCACTTGTCCGGCCAGCGCGACGGCCAGTGCGTTCACGATGCCGTCAGGAGTCGTCATGGCCGCGGTGTTCTCCTTCCGCGGCGACTTCAAGCATTTCGTCCCTGGTCAACAGGTCGTCTCGGATGTTCTGCTCCTTGTAGGCGAGCTGGCCGACACGGTTGGCGACCACCGGTGCGGTGATGAGAGTGAAGAGTCCGGCCAGGATGAGCATCCCGACGTCGACGTTGCCGCGCAGGCGCAGCGCTGCCCCGCCGAGCACGAGGAGCAGACCGAGCACCTGTGGCTTTGTCGCGGCGTGCATCCGAGAGAGGGTGTCCGGGAATCGGACGACACCGATGGCGGCGGTCAGGGCCAGCGTCGAGCCACCCAGCACCAGGACGCTGGCGACGATGTCGAAGGCGTTCACGGGATCGTCGGCGACCGGTCGGGTCTGCGGATGTCCGGCACACGGAAGCGCGCCACGCTGACCGAACCCATGAAGCTGATCAACGCCAGCGCGGTCAGGCTGTAGGTCACCGTGGTGTTCAGGCTGAACGCCGCCCACGTGCCGATCGCGCACATCGTGACGGCGACGAGGGTGTCGAGTGCGACGAGCCGGTCCAGTGTGCTCGGCCCGGCCAACAGCCGCAACATCGTCGCGGCCGCGGCGGTGCTGAGCATCACCCCCGCGATGATCCAGACCCAGTTCATGCGCGATCCGCCT
>JAXHUG010000054.1:0-26625 GCA_034189785.1 Actinomycetota bacterium | reverse complement strand
GTTCATGCGCGATCCGCCTCCTTCTCCGTCGATGGTCGCCAGTCCGACTCCCGTTCGAACGCCGCGATCAGCAACCGCTCGAACCGTCCGATCTGGCGGTAGAACCGACTCAACGCGCGGTCGGAGCCGACATCGATGACGTGGACGTAGACCACGCGCCTGGCCTGGTCGATCTCGACCACGATGGTGCCCGGGGTCAAATTCACGATGTTCACCGCGAGCGCGAGCACGAGGTCCGACTTCACCGCGAAGTGTGCGCGCAGCACCGCGGTGAGCGGCGGCGGGCCCGGTCTGACGGACAGCCACGCCACCTGCACCGACGACACCACAAGGTAGTACGCCACGGTGGCGATCAACCGCAGCAGCGACAGCAGGTGGACCCGGCCCTCCACGGGTACCGGCGGCAGGGGCAGCAGCAGTGTGATCATCAGCGCCACGGCCACGCCGCTGACGACGTTGGCCGCCGACAGCGTGCCCCACAGCAGCACCCAGACCAGAGTCAGCCAGCACAGCACCCACGCGCGCAGCGCCAGTCGGCGCGGTGACCACCTGGTCCCTTCGATCACCTTCATGGCCGCTCACCCACCACCGCGGTGATGTAGTGGTCGCGGTGGATCACCTCGTCGGCGGCCCGGCCGCTGTAGGCGAAGATCGGTCCCGCCGCCACGGTGAGCGTCAGGCCGACGGCGATCAGCAGACCCGTCGGCACCAGCATGCCGGCGGGCATGCGGCCGACGTGATCTCGGTCCACGAACTGGATGTCGTCCGACTCCTCGGTGTCGTCCAGCAGTGCGGCGGGTGCGGTGGAGGACAGGTGCCCCTCCGGTGCGTCCTCCCGCGAGCGCCAGAACGCCTTCGTCCACACCCGCGCCACCACGTACAACGTCAACAGGCTCGTCATCACCCCACCGGCGACCAGCGCCCAGGCCAACGGCGTTCCGCTGGCCGCGCCCGCTTGGAGCAACGCCACCTTGCCGATGAACCCCGAGAACGGCGGTATGCCGCCGAGATTCAACGCCGGCACGACGAAGACGAAGGCCAGCAGCGGGCTGGCTGCGGCCAACCCGCCGAGGCGGGTCATCGTCGAGGCACCGGCCTGGCGCTCGATCAGGCCCACCACGAGGAACAGGGTGGTCTGCACGACGATGTGGTGCGCCACGTAGTAAATGGCGCCCGCCATGCCGAGGTCGCTGGACAGCGCGATGCCGAACACCATGTAGCCGATGTGGCTGACGAGGGTGAACGACAGCAGTCGCTTGATGTCGCTCTGCGCGATGGCGCCGAGGATGCCGACCACCATGGTCAGCAGCGCCGCCCAGAGCAGCACCTGGTCCAGCCCGCCATCCGGAAACAGCAGCGAGTGCGCCCGGATGATCGCGTAGACACCGACTTTCGTCAGCAGGCCGGCGAACACGGCGGTCACGGGTGCCGGTGCGGTCGGGTAGGAGTCGGGCAGCCACGTCGACAGCGGGAACACCGCGGCCTTGATACCGAACGCGACCACCAGCACGGCGAACAGCGCCATCCGCGTCCCGTCGGAGACGTGGTCGAGGCGCACAGCCAGTTCGGCCATGTTCAGCGTGCCGGTCGCGGCGTACACGAGCCCGATGCCGAGCAGGAAGATCAGCGACGACACCATCGACACCATCACGTACGCGATGCCGGCCCGGACACGTTCGGGGCTCGCACCGATGGTGAGCAGCACGAAGCTCGCGGACAGCAGTACCTCGAACCCGACGTACAGGTTGAACAGGTCACCCGCCAGGAACGCGGTGCACACACCCGCCGACAGCACCAGGTAGGTGGGCAGGAAGATCGACACCGGCTGACGGCCGTCGCCGTCGCGGATGCCCTGTCCGATGGCGTAGGCGACCACGGCCAGCAGCACGATCGACGACACCATCAGCATCAGCGCCGACAACCGGTCGACGACCAGGGTGATGCCGAGTGGCCCCATACCGGGCACGCTCTGGCCCCAGCCACCGACGTGCAGGGCCAGTGTGCCGTCGCGGTCGGTCAGGTAGACCAGTGCCGCGCACACCACGACGACGGCCACCAGCGCCAGTTGGGCGATCACCCGCTGCAGCATCGGGCGACGGCCCGCGAACAGCGTCAGTGCGGCGGCGATCATCGGGATGAGTACCGGCAGCGGTGTGAGCACCGCGCCGAGACTCACCGGGACCCCTCCCCACCCGGCAGCGCGTCGAGTTCGTCGGGCAGGTCGGTGTCGATGGCCAGATCCGGTTCGGGCGGGCGGTCTTCGTCGAGGGCGGCGGCCTCCTTGGCGGCCATCGACGACACGCGGGTGTCCTCGGGGTCGTTGCCGACATCTTCGGCGGTGGTCAGTCGGTAGGACCGGTAGGTGAGCGCCAGGACGAACGCCGCGATGCCCATGCTGATGACGATCGCGGTGAGGATCATGCCCTGCGCCAACGGATCCGCGGTGGTGGTCTCCCCGGCCTTGGTGCGCCCCCGGACCGGCGGGTTACCCGAAGGCCCTGCCACCGTGAGGATGAGCAGATTGATGGCATTGCCGATCAGCAACAGTCCCAACAGCATTCGGGTGAGGTTGCGCTCGAGCAGCAGGTAGACACCCACACTGGTGAGGCCACCGATCAGGATCAGGGGGACGAGGAAGGTGGTCACCGCGCACCGACCTTCGCCGCCGACCTGCCCGAACCGCCGTTCGGTTGGGACATCTCGACGTCGACCTGAGCGCCCAGGCTGCGCAGTACGTCGAGGACCAGCCCGACGACGATCAGATACACCCCTAGATCGAAGAACAGTGCGGTCACCAACTTGACGGTGCCGAGTATCGGCAGATCGAGTTCGATGACCGCAGAGGACAACACGGGCGCGCCGAGGAACAGTGAGGTCACCGCGGTGCCTGCGGACAACGCCAGACCGACGCCGAGAATCTTGCCCGCATCCAGCGGTAGCGTCTCCCCGAGTTCGTAACGGCCGCCGGCGAGATAGCGCAGGACCAGGGCCAGACCCGCGGTCAGACCGCCGGCGAAGCCGCCGCCGGGCGTGTTGTGCCCGGCGAAGAAGAAGTACGCCGAGAGGACCATGATCAGCGGGAAGATGACCCGCGTCGCGACCTCCAGCACCAGCGACCGGTGCCGCGGATCGTGCAGCTCGCTGCCGCGCAGCCAGGTGATCTCACCGACGGCCGGGCTGGTGGTGACGTTGCCGATCCGTCCGATGGCGGGCTGGCCGGCGTCTGACACCCGCGGCGCGGTGCCGAAGCGGCGGTTGCGGAACACCAGCGAGGCGACGCCGGTGGCCGCGACGAGCAGCACCGAGATCTCGCCCATGGTGTCCCAGGCGCGGATGTCGACCAGCAGTACGTTCACCGCATTGGCGCCGTGGCCGCGGTAGTAGGCCGCGTCGGGGATCAGCTCGGCGATGCCGGCACCCGTGCGCGCCGCCGTCGCGTACACCGCGAGCGACGTCACCGTCGCGCCCACCGCCAGGGAGAGCAGCGCACGCGGCAGGCGTTTGTGTTTGATGTGGGCCTTCTCGACCTCCGCGGGCAGCGTGCGCAGCACCAGCACGAAGATGACCAGCACCAGCGTCTCGACCAGGAACTGGGTCAACGCCAGATCCGGCGCGCCGTGCAGCGCGAAGACCGCCCCGCAGCCGTAGCCGGTGATCCCGATCAGCAGGACCGCGGCCAGGCGGTTGCGCATCACGGCCGCACCCACCGCGGCGGCGAGCATCAGCAGCCCGACCAGGACCTGCCACGGCGAATCCCACAGCGCGAAGTCCGGCCGGTCCCGCGCACCGAGGGCGAGGGCCGCGGCAGGCACGACGACCAGGGTGCAGAGGACGACCGCCTGGGTGGCCGGGATGGAACCGCGCTGCGTGGTCGCGGTGAGCCGCACCGACACCATGTCCAGCCTGCGGATCAGCGCGTCGTAGACATGGTCGGCGTTGCCCAGCGGTAGGTAGGCCACCCGCGCCCGCTGCAGCTTGGAACGTTCAAAGAAGGCGGCGATACCGGTCGCGATCACCGCCGCCGACAGCAGCAGCGGCAGGTTCAGGCCATGCCACAGCGCCAGGTGGTAGTCCGAACCGCCGGGCACGGTGTCCGCGTAGTCGCCGAGCACCGCGTCGAGCGGTGCGGGCCACAGACCCGACACCAGACCGGCGGCGGCGAGGACGGCCGGCGCGGCGAGGAACGCCGCCGACGGACGGTGCATCTCGCGGACCCGCACGCTCGGCTCGTGCAGGCCTTTGCGGCTGAACGCACCCCACAGGAACCGCAGGCTGTAGATGGTGGTGAACACCGACCCCACGGCGGTACCGGCGAGCACCCACGGTGCGGCCCGACCGAGCGCCGCGCTGTGCAACACGGTCTCGAAGTCGGCTTCCTTGGCGACGAAACCGAGGAACGGCGGAAGCGCCGCCATGCTCGCCGTGGCGCCGGCGGCGATGATCAGCATCGGCCTGCTCCGGTCGCCGAGCCAGGCCAGCCGCCGGATGTCGCGGGTGCCGGTCGAGTGGTCGATGACACCGACCACCATGAACAGCGATGCCTTGAACATCGCGTGCGCGACCAGCATGGCGAGCCCGGCCAGCATCATGTCGCGCCCGCCGGTGCCGACCATGATGGTGATCAACCCGAGCTGGCTGACGGTGCCGAACGCCAGGATGAGTTTGAGGTCGTATTCGCGGACCGCCCGCCAGCCGGCCAGCAGCATCGTCGCCAGGCCCAGGATGGTGATCATCGGCCGCCACACCGGGGAGTCGGCGAAGCCGGGCGTCATGCGTGCGACCAGGAACACGCCGGCCTTCACCATGGCCGCGGCGTGCAGATAGGCGCTCACCGGCGTGGGCGCGGCCATCGCACCGGGCAGCCAGAAGTGCAGCGGCACGATGGCCGATTTCGACAGCGCGCCCACCAGGATGAGCGCCACGCCGACCCCGGCGGCCACCCCGCTCGGCGGCGCGGCCACCAGGTCCGACAGCAGGTAGGTGCCGGCGAGGTTGCCGAGGATGATGATGCCCACCAGCATCGCCAGCCCGCCGAAGGTGGTGACGAGCAACGCCTGGGTGGCGGCGCGGCGGGTTGTCGCGCGTTCGGCGTAGTGCCCGACCAGCAGGAACGACAACACTGTCGTGGTCTCCCAGAACACGTACAGGATCAGCATGTTGTCGCTGATCACCAGCCCGAACATCGAGCCGGCGAACGCGACCATCTCGGCCGCGAAGCTGGGCAGGCGGTTCTCGATGTGACCGTCGCGATGGTGGAAATACGTGCCGCAGTAGAACAGTACGAGAGCGCCGATTCCCAGGATGAGCACGCTCATGATCGCCGCGAGCGTGTCGAACCGCAGCGTGATGTCCATGGACAGCTCGGGTAGCCAGACCAGGTCCACCGTCTGCGCAGCGCCCGGCTCCGGCCAGTTCAGCGCGACCCAGACCAGGGAGACCAGCGGGACGACCGCCAGCGGGTAGAACGCGATCCGTCCCCACCTGGCCACCATGAGGGGCGCCAACGCGGTCGCGATCGCATGGGCACAGAGGATGGCCAGCATGGCACTCCGATCTTGAGTGGGGTCGGGGTGTCAGCCTCAGCTGCTTTGGATTGTGTCAACTCTACGTCGGGCGAACCGCCAGAAGCCGATCGGGTGGCCGGCCCGGCGTGAACCCCCGCCACAGCGCCCGGCCGGTGCCCGTGTCAGGTGTCCGGGCCACCATCGACTCGACGACCGGCGTCAGCGTCGCGGTGTAGGGGATGTTGTCGACGAAGGCACTGTCAAGGTGTGTTGGGCGGCGGTGGTCAGCGGCCGTCCGCGAAGGCCCGCAGCGTGTCGACCTGCAGCGGGTCCAGCGACGGGCGCACGGTCTGTCGTGCGGCCTCCACGTCGGCGGCGGTGACGTCGGCGGCGTCGATCGAGCGTCGCATCGCCGTCATCGCCGCCTCCCGCAGCAGCGCGACGCAGTCCGCAGCGCTGTACCCGTCGAGACCGACGGCCAGCGTGTCGAGGTCGACGGCTTGCTCACCGTCGGTGACCAACGGTACGGATTTCCCAGCGGTGCGCAGGATCTCGCGGCGCGCCTCGGCGTCGGGCGGTTCGACGAACACCAGCCGCTCGAGCCGGCCGGGTCGCAGCAGCGCGGGGTCGATCAGATCGGGCCGGTTGGTGGCGCCCAGCACGACGACGTTGCGCATCGGTTCGATGCCGTCGAGTTCGGTCAGCAGCGACGCCACCACCCGGTCGGTCACCCCGGAGTCGAAGCTCTGCCCGCGCCGCGGTGCAAGGGCGTCGATCTCGTCGAGGAACACCAGCGACGGGGCGGAGTCGCGGGCCCTGCGGAACAGTTCGCGCACCGCCTTCTCCGAGGCGCCGACCCATTTGTCCATGAGCTCGGCGCCCTTGACGGCGTGCACCGACAGCCGGCCCGAACTGGCGAGTGCGCGCACCACGAAGGTCTTCCCGCAGCCGGGCGGTCCGTACAGCAGCACCCCGCGCGGCGGTTCGATGCCGAGGCGTTCGAAGGTGTCGGGATGCTGCAGCGGCCACAGCACCGCCTCGGTCAACGCCTGCTTGGTCTCGGTCATGTCGCCGACGTCGGCGAGGGTGACCGACCCGAGCGACACCTCTTCGGTGGCCGACCTCGACAGCGGGCGGATCACGGTGAGCGCGCCGGTGAGATCCACCTGGGTGAGCTGCGGCGGCACCCCGTCGGCGCTGGCCCGCGCTGCCGCCCGCAGCGCCGCCTCCCGCACCAGCGCGCACAGGTCGGCGATCACGAAACCCGGTGTGCGTCCGGCGATCTCGTCGAGCTCCAGCTCCTGTGCCGGCACGCCGCGCACCAGCACCTCCAGCAGCTCCTTACGGGTGGCCGCGTCGGGCAGGCTCAACCCGAGCTCACGGTCGCAGAGGTCGGGGTCGCGCAGTCGGGCGTCGAGGCCGTCCGGCCTGGCCGACGTCGCCACGAACGCGACACCTGGTGTCGCGACGGCGGTGCGCAGTTCGGTGAGGATCAGCGTGCCCACCGGTTCCGGCGTCGCGGGCAGCAGTGCGTCGATGTCGGTGATCAGCAGCACGCCGCCGCCGTCGCGGACCGTCGACACCGCCGACGACACCCGGTTGAGCCGGTCCTCGGCATGCAGCGCGCCGACCTCCGGACCGTCCAATTCGACAACCCGCCGTTGGGCACACACCGTCCGCACCAGCGTGGCCTTGCCCACGCCGGCCGGGCCCGATACGAGGACGCCGAGATGAGCTGTGGCGCCCAGCGTTTCGAGCAGCGATGGTTCGTCGAGGGAGAGCTTCAGCCATTCGTTGAGCCGGCCTGCCTGCGCGTGGCTGCCCTTGAGGTCGTCGAAGGACACCGCCGGTTTGTCCACCGACGGTGTGGTGACGGTGGCCTCCCCGACCGCCGCGCCGACGCTCGGACCGGCGGACGCGACCTCCGGCGCGGGTCCGTCACCCCAGGTGACCGACGAGTTCGGCTGGATGCTCACGGTGCCCGGGGGGTCGACGCTGGTGACCGTCAGCAGTTCGGAGGTCCAGGTGATGCCCACCGAGGAGGCGAGCGCGGCGGTCGCCGACGAGGTGGACGTGCCGGGGCCCAGATCGCGGGGGAGCAGCGAGACGGTGTCGCCGACCGTCATCACCTTGCCCAGCAGCGCCTGGCGCAGAGTGGCAGGTGAGATCGAGTTGGTCGCCAGCCGGGACCCCGACACAGTCACCGACCGTGCGCCGTAGACCGTCACCGGTGCCACGAGGACGGTGCTGTTCTCGGGTAGCCCGGCATTGGACAGCGTCACGTCGTCGAGCAGGGCCGTGCCCGTCGGCGTGCCAGGCGGGGCGATACCGACCACCGCCGCCGTCGTCCGTGCGCCGGTGAGCGACACCGCATCCCACTCCCGGATACCGAGCGCGGCGATCACCTCCGGATGCAGCCGGACCACCCCGCGCCGGGAGTCGAGGGCGGCGGTGTTCAACCGCGCCGTGAGCCGCAGGTGGCTCAGATTCGGTTCACGCTCGGACAGTCCGGCCCCGGTCATGTCACCTGCCCGGTTTGCGCAGACCCAGCCGGTCACCCGAACGGCGGTGCGGTTGGCTGCGCCGGATCTCGCGACGGGAGGCGCGGCGGATCGCGCGGCGCTGCCGCGGTTTGTCATCCCATGTCTCCGGGTGCGCGGCGAGCCAGCGGTTGGTGCGCACCGCGAACGGGATGTGGATGACGTAGGCCAGGATGATCACCAGGATCACCAGATAGCCGTAGAGGATCGAGGCCGTCACTCCGATCGCCAGCAGCGCGAGCAGCGGCGCCACCATGTTCGGCGGGACCGAGAACGTGTGGATCTTGCGCATCGGGATGGTGCTCACCACCAGAAGCGAGACCCCCACCACCCAGATGATCACCGCCATCTCCGACGTCCACCAGCCCTCGCCGAACTGCATCTTCGCCGCCAGCGGGCCGATCGCGCCGATCGCCCCCGCGGGCGCAGGCATCCCGACGAAGAACTCCTTGGTGTAGGCGGGCAGGTCTTCGGCGAGCATCGCGTTGAACCGGGCCAGCCGCAGCACGATGCACACCGCGTAGAGCAGCACCACGATCCAGCCGATGCGAGACTGCGACAGCAGTGTGCCGTAGACGATGAACGCCGGTGCGACACCGAAATTCACCGCGTCGGCCAGCGAGTCGATCTCCTCGCCCATCTTCGAGGTGGCCTTGAGCATGCGGGCGATACGGCCGTCGAGGGCGTCGAGGATGGCCGCCACCGCGAGGAACGCCATCGCCTCGGTGGGCCGGCCGTCGAGCGCGAACTTCACCGACGAGAGCCCGAGACAGATCGCCGCCACGGTCATCGCGCTCGGCAGCATGCGCAGGCTGACGACACGTTTGGGGATGCTGCGCGGCTGGATCACGCCAGCTCGGCCAGGATCGTCTCGCCGCCCACCGCGCGCTGGCCCGGCAGCACCTGGATGTCGGTGCCTTCGGGCAGGTAGGTGTCCAGCCGGGAGCCGTATCGGATCAGCCCGTAGGTGTCGCCGATGGTCACCTTGTCACCGGTGGTGAGGTCGCAGACGATTCGGCGGGCGACCAGGCCCGCGATCTGCACCGCGATCACCTGGGCACCGGTGTCGGTGCGGATCACCACGCTGGTGCGTTCGTTGTCCTCGCTGGCGGCCGCCAGCTCCGCAGATCCGAACAGACCTGGCCGGTGTTCGACGGCGACCACCTCACCGCTGATCGGGACCCGCTGCACGTGGGCGTCGAAGATCGACAGGAAGATGCTCACCCGCGGCACAGGGCGGGCCGCCAGGTTGAGTTCAGCGGGCGGCTCAGCTTCCTCGACCAGGCAGACCAGGCCGTCGGCGGGGGCGACCACCACACCAGGGCGGGTCGGCGGCACGCGCGGCGGATGCCGGAAGAAGGCGGCGTTGGCGCCGGCGGCGAACAGGCCCGCGCCGCGCACCCACCGGTTGCGGCGGCCCGCGGCCGCCAGCGCGAGACCGGCGCCGATGAACGGCAGGCCGGCGGGGTGCACCGGCGGGACGGTGGTTCTCGCCAGCGCCATGAACCGCTCTGGGCCGGATCTCAGGGCATCGGTGCTGGGGAGTCTGGCCATCGGCTGGATTCTACGTGCGTGGGGTGTCGGGCAGGCTGGCTCAGGTCCCACACTTCCACCCGCGATCCGGCGGGTAGCTCGTGGATGTCTTCGGGGATCTCGAGCAGGCAGTTGGCCGACGCCAGCCAGCGCAGGTGGTGTGATGCCGGCGGCCCGTAGCTCATCACTTCGCCGGTGTGCTGGTCGACCACCCCGCGGCGGAACTGGCGTTTACCGCGCGGCGACGTCAGATCCTCGGTAAGCACCGCGCTGCGGCGCGGACGTTCGGGCGGGTCCGCCCGCATCGCCACGCGCAGCGGCGCCCGCAGGAACACCTCGAACGAGACCAGCGCGCTGACCGGGTTGCCCGGCAGTGTGACGACGGGTGTCCCACCGAACCGGCCCGCGCCCTGCGGCATACCGGGTTGCATGGCGACCTTCGTGAACTCGACCTCGCCGGCACCGCCCAGCGCATCCTTGACGACCTCGTATGCGCCCGCGCTGACACCGCCGGTGGTGATGATCAGATCCGCCTGTCCGGCGTACCGGCTCAGGGTGGTCCGGAAGGCGTCCACGTCGTCACCGGTCATCGGCGAGGCGACCACCTCACCGCCCGCCTCCCGGACCGCCGCGGCGAGCATGACGGCGTTGGACTCGTAGATCTGCCCCGGCAGCAGCGGGATGCCCGGGGCGACCAGTTCGGTCCCCGTCGACATGACCAGGACCCGCTGCGGCGGGATGACCGACAGCTCGCCGAGGCCGAGCGCGGCCGTGAGACCCAGGGCCGCCGGGGTGAGCGCGACTCCGGCCCGCAGGACCGTGGTGCCCGCGGTGACGTCCTCGCCCGCGGTGCGGACGTGCTGGCCGGTCCTGGCGGCGGACCGGATCGCCACGGTGTCGGTGGCCGCGTTCGTCGCCTCGACCGGGACCACCGCGGTCGCCCCGCGGGGCAGCGGTGCGCCGGTCATGATGCGGTGCGCCGTACCCGGTCGCAGCACCAGCGGATCGGTGCGCCCGGCCGGGATGTCCTCGGCGACCGGCAGATACACCGGCCGGTCCCGGGTCGCGTCCGCGACGTCCTCGGCGACGACGGCGTACCCGTCCATCGCGGAGTTGTCGAACCCCGGCAGCGACAACGGGGCGACGATGTCCTCGGCCAACGTGCGGCCGAGCGTGGCGGCGATCGGCAGACGGACGGGTGGACGTCGCTCGATCAGCCCGGCGACGAGGCGCTGGTGCTCCTCGACAGTGCGCATGCTCAGACGGGGAAGGTGACGCCGGTGAGTTCTTCGGACACGCTCCACAGCCGGCGCTGTGCGGCCTCGTCGTACGAGCGGGCGTTGGACTGCACGAGTTTCGGGTGGCCGCGTTGTTCTCCGATGCCGTCGGGGCCGAAGTACTGCCCGCCGCGCACGTCGGGGTCGGTGGCGGCGCGCAGCGTCGGCAGCGCACCCATCTGCGCGCTCTGCGCCAGCAGCCCCCACACGAGTTGGATGGGTTGGCGGAGCACGGGCCAGAGGTTCCGCGTCAGCTCGGTGTTGGATCCGCCGGGATGCGCGGCGACGGCGATGGTCGCGGCGCCCTTCTCCGACAGCCGGCGGTTGAGCTCGTAGGTGAACAGCAGGTTGGCCAGCTTGCTCTGCCCGTAGGCGGTGACGCGGTTGTAGCTGCGTTCGGACTGCAGATCGTCGAAGTCGATGCGGCCGAATCGGTGCGCACCGCTGCTGATGGTGACCACGCGCGAGCCCTCGACGGGGAGCAGGTTGTCGAGCAGTTGGCCG
Source organism: Actinomycetota bacterium (assembly GCA_034189785.1). Classification (GTDB taxonomy): domain Bacteria; phylum Actinomycetota; class Actinomycetes; order Mycobacteriales; family Mycobacteriaceae; genus Mycobacterium. The sequence goes on along the minus strand of JAXHUG010000054.1, from coordinate 15,267 downwards.
GTGAGCGCGAAGTGCCCGAGGTGGTTGGTGCCGAGCTGGAGTTCGAAACCGTCCTTGGTGGTGCCCTTCCCGGTCATCATCACGCCCGCGTTGTTGATCAGCAGGTCGATCCGCGGATAGTCGGCGCGCAGCCCGTCCGCCGCCGCGCGGATGCTGTCCAGCGACGTCAGATCGAGTTCGCGCACGCTCACGTCCGCATGCGGCAGCGCAGAACGGATGCGCCCGGCCGCGGCGTCGCCCTTGTCGGTGTTGCGCACGGCGAGCACCACGTGGGCGCCCTTGCCGGCCAGCACCGCCGCCGCCTCGTAACCGATACCCGTGTTGGCGCCGGTGATGACGGCGACACGGCCTTCCTGGTCGGGCACATGCGCCGCGGTCCATTTGGTGTTCCCGCTCATGGGGAAACCCTACTGGCCTCCCGTCGTCGGCCCCTGATGCGCCATGCTCGAACCATGGAGCACGCGCCCCTCTCGCTGCCGGATCCGGAGCACCGGCCGAGCGCCAAGGCGCCCCTGCTGTGGGCGACGTCGGCGGCGCTGCCGTGGCTGGTGCTCATGGTGGCGCAGGTGGCCTGGTGGGTGACCGACCCGGCATCGGGGTGGTTGCACGCCGTGGCGGCGGCGGGCACGGTGCTCGGCAGCGTGGTGTTCGTCGGCGTCGTTCCGGTGTGGCGCTATCGGGTGCACCGCTGGGCCGTCGACGCGCGTGCGGTCTACACGCGGACCGGCTGGCTGACGCAGGAGCGCCGGATCGCGCCGATCTCCCGGGTGCAGACCGTCGACACCCAACGCGGGCCGCTGGACCGGCTGTTCGGGTTGTCCAGTGTGACGGTGACGACGGCGTCGTCGGCCGGGGCCGTGCGCATCGTCGCGCTCGATGCCCGGGTGGCCGACCGGATCGTCGCGCAGCTGACCGACATCGCGGCGCTCGGTGAACAGGATGCGACGTGACGGCCCCGGCGCCGGAAGTGCAATGGCTGCGGTTGAGCCCCCGCATGCTGCTGGTCCATCCGGTGCACGAGGTGCTGCGGCAGGGTCCGGTGCTGATCGGGTCGGTGGTGCTCGGCTCCGCGACCGGCAATCCGTGGTGGGCGGTCGCCGCCCTGGTGGGGACGGTCGGCGTCGGGATCGCGCGGTGGTTCACCACGACCTACCGGATCGGCGCCGAGGAGGTGCAGCTACGCGCCGGCGTCCTGCAGCGCCGGGTACTGTCCGTCCCACGCAACAGGATTCGGTCGGTCTCCACCGATGCCCGCCTGCTGCACCGCGTACTCGGACTGGCCGTGCTGCGGGTGAGCACCGGACAGGAGGCGCGCGGAGCCGACGCGTTCGCGCTCGACGCCGTCGAGGCCGCCCAGGTCCCGCAGCTGCGGGCCGAACTGTTGGCGGAGTCGCTGAATACCGCCGCCGATGCCGAACACCGGGGCAGGGTGCTGGCACGCTGGCAGCCGGCGTGGCTGCGGTACAGCCCGCTCAGCTTCACCGGTCTGGCGATGATCGCCGCCGCGGCCGGTCTCCTGTACCAAGCCGGAGCCGGAGCGCTGCTGCGGCATTCGGGCTTGGCGGAGGACGGCCGCGACGTCGCCCAGCGCTTCGGCGTCGCGGCGACAGTGGCTGCCGTCGTGCTCGCCGTCCTGATCGGGTCTGTGGTGCTGTCGGTGCTGCGGTCGCTGCTGACCTACGGGAACCTGCTCCTGCGGAGAGACGCCGACGTACTGCATCTCGAACACGGGTTGCTGCGCCGGCAGGAACACACCTACGACATGCGCCGGCTGCGTGGTGGCACGCTGCGGGAGCCGCTGTTGGTCAGGGCTTTCGGCGGTGCGCGGCTGGACGCGGTGATGACCGGGGTGGGCGGGGTCGGCGAGGCGTCGGTGTTGTTGCCGCCCTGTCCGTCCGCGACGGCCCGGGCGGTGCTGAGGGATCTCATCGCCGATGAGGAGGAAGTCACCGGACCGCTGCACGGTCACGGGGCGCCGGCGGCGCGGCGGCGGTGGACCAGAGCGCTCGCCGTGCCGGTGGCACTCGGGATCGCTCTGGTGGTGGCGACCGTGCTGAGGTCGCCGCCGCTCTGGCTGTGGGCGGTGTGGGCGGTACTCACGGTGTGCTGCGCGCTGCTGGCCGCCGACCGGGTTCGCTCGCTCGGGCACCGGGTCGGTAACGGCTGGCTCGTCGCGCGCACCGGCAGCCTCGAGCGCCGCCGCGACTGTATCGCCGGCACCGGCATCATCGGGTGGACGGTGCGTCAGACGTTCTTCCAGCGGCGGTCCGGGGTGGCGACGCTGATCGCCGCCACCGCCGCGGGTGAGAAAGCCTACCGGGTCATCGACGTACCCGCCGACGCGGCCTGGTCGATCGTCGCGGCGGCCTCGCCGTGGGTGAGGGATCTCCCCAGGGCGCGTGATTGACCTGGTCCGAGTTGCGCTTCGGCGGTGGCGGTTTAATGTCGGCGCATGGCGATCGGTGGGGTGCTGCTCGACATCGATGGCGTGCTGGTGACATCGTGGCGGCCGATCGGCGGTGCGGCCGAGGCCCTGCGGGTGCTCGCCGACCACCAGATCGCCCGGTCCTACCTGACCAACACCACGACCAAGACGCGCAAGGAGATTGCCGACCTGCTCGTCGACGCCGGTATGGCGGTCACCGCCGACGAGGTGATCACCGCCGCGGTGCTCACCGCCGAGTACGTCCGCGACCGCTACCCCGGCGCCCGGTGTTTCCTGGTCAACAGCGGGCGGATCGGTGAGGACATGCCCGGTGTCGACCTGGTGTACTCCGGTGAGTACGGCCCCGGCCACGTTCCCGAGACGCCGGATGTGGTGCTGCTCGGCGGCGCCGGCCGGGAGTACGACCATCTGACCCTGAGCTGGGTCTACGACTGGATGGCCCGCGGTGTGCCGGTGGTCGCCATGCACCGTAGTACGTCGTGGAACACCGCCGAGGGTCTGCGCATCGACACCGGCATGTACCTCATCGGGATGGAGGAGACGTCGGGGCGTAAGGCCACGGCGGTCGGTAAACCGGCACCCGAGGGATTCCTGGCCGCCGCGGGCCGCCTCGGTGTCGACCCCGACGAGATGTACATCGTCGGTGACGATCTGAACAACGACGTGCTGGCGGGTCAGGTGGTCGGCATGACGGGGGTGCTCGTGCGTACCGGCAAGTTCCGGCAGGACACGCTGGACCGTTGGGCCGCTGATGAATTCGCGATGCAGCCGAATCACGTGATCGACTCGGTGGCGGACCTGCCCGGCCTGCTCGGCCTGTAGCTCAGCCGGCACCGACCAGGCGGTCGATGTCCTTCACCCGGCCGGTCACCAGAATGATGTCGTCGTAGGTCACCTCGGTTTCCGGTGTGGCGTAGGTGAATTCCCCATCGGCCCGTTTCACCGCCACGACCGTGATGCCGAACTTCGAGCGGACGCTGGTCTTGCCCAGCGTGGTGCCGACGATCATGCGGTTCGGTCTGATCTTGGCGATCGCGAAGTCGTCGTCGACCTGCATGTAGTCGAGGAGTTGCCCGGACACCAGGTGTGCGACCCGTTCGCCGGCCTCGCGTTCCGGGAACACCACGTGCGTGGCGCCGACCCGGGTGAGGATCCGGCCATGGTGTGCGGTGATGGCCTTCGCCCAGATGTCTTCGACCCCCAACTCGACGAGCAACGACGTGATGAGAATGCTCGCCTCGATGTCGGTGCCGACCCCCACCACCGCACGGTAGAACTCGTCGACGCCGAGTTCTCGCAACGCTTCGATGTCGGTGCAGTCGGCGGCGACCACCTGCGTCAAGCTCCCGGACAGACTCTGCACCAGCTTCGTGGACCGATCAATCGCAAGAACTTCGGTTCTGCGACGGGTCAGTTCACGCGCGATGGCACTGCCGAAGCGGCCGAGTCCGATGACGACCACGGGTTCGTTGCGGTACTCAGCCAATCATCACCCTCTCCATGGGGCGCTCATAACGGCGCTGCCTTTGCCGCAGGGCCAGTGCTGATGCGAGCGTCAGCGGACCGAGTCGCCCTACGTACATCAGCACGATAGTCACCCACTTGGCGTCGGTCGGGAGATCAGCGGTGATCCCAGTGGACAGTCCCACAGTACTGAGTGCGGAGACCGACTCGAACAGCACCGCGTCGAGGGAGTAGGGGGTCAGGTCCAGCATCACGAACGTAGCGACGCTGGTCAACGCCGCGCCGAGGACCACGACGGCCAATGCCTGGCGTTGATTGTCGGCGGGCACCTGTCGCAAACCAACATCGACCCTACGCTCACCGCGGATCTCGGCCCAGAGCACGAACGCCAGCAAGCCGAACGTGGTGACCTTGACACCGCCTGCCGTGCCCGCGCTGCCGCCGCCGATGAACATCAGCAGGTCCGTGAACAACAGTCCCTCGGGCGTCATCGCGCCGATGTCGATCGTGTTGAAGCCGGCCGTACGGGGCATGACAGCGGTGAAGAAGGCAGTCAGTAGCCGGGTGCCGCCGGGCAGTTCACCCAGCGTGGCGGCATTGCCCCGCTCAAGAAATGACATCATCACGGTCCCCACCGCAAGCAGCACCACGGTCACGATCACGGCGATCCGTGTGGTCACCGACCAGCTCCGGGGCCGTCGCCATGCCTGGGTGAGTTCGAACACCACGGGAAATCCCAGGCCGCCGACGATGACCGCCACCGCAATGGGCAGCAGGATCAATGGGTCGGCGACGTAGCGGACGAGGCTGTCGACGTTCAGCGAGAACCCGGCGTTGTTGAACGCCGAGATCGCATGGAACACGCCCTGGTAGGCCGCGGTGCCCGCCGGCATGTCGTAGGTGGTGGCGAATCGCCATATCAAGGCCGCGGCGACAACGGCCTCGAAGCCGATACTGAACAGGGCGACATTGCGCACGACACGCCCGACGTCGCGAACCGTCAGTGTTCGGGTCTGAGCCTGGGCGACGAGCCGGGCCCGCAGCCCCAGTCGGCGCGACAGCAGTACGAGGACCAGCGACGCCACCGTCATGATCCCCAAACCGCCCAACTGGATGAGTGCCAGAATCACGACTTGTCCGAAGGTCGACCAGTACGACCCGGTGTCGACGGTGATCAAACCGGTCACACACACTGCCGAGGTGGCGGTGAACACCGCGTCCAGCAGCGACGGACGCTGCCCGGAGGCCGTCGAGATCGGCAGCGCGAGTATCACGCTACCGACTGCGATCGCCACGGCGAAGGCTCCGACGATTATCTGTGCTGGATGCAGTCGATCGTCGCCGCGGGACACGGCGGGCAATGTTACGGCGCCGGTCGTCGGCTGTGTAGTTCAACCGTTCGGCTGAGGCACGACGCCCTGTGGGGGTGATTGGGTTGAGCGTGACCATCGCCGGTACCCCGTGCGGACAACCGTTCTCATCCCAACCCCCGATTGTGCGACACCGACTGTAGTTCGTGATCGAGCCGGTCACAGCACCGCCGGGAGACTGGTTACATCCTCAACAGACGGGCGGTGGTCACGCCTTGAGCGTGCGCACCGCCGCGATCCGGGCCTGCAACTGATCGGACGTCGCTGCGGCCACCGGTGGCCCGCCGCAGATCCGGCGCAGTTCGTTGTGGATCCACCCGTGCGGTTTGTTGAGCCGGTGATGTGCCAACGACACCAGCGTGTTGAGCTCCCGGCGCAATTCGCGAAGCTGGCCGTACGGCGTCACCGGCGGCGGCTCACCCGACGCGGTGCGTCTGGTCAGCTGCTCTTCCTGCCTGCGCCGCAACAGGTCTCGCATCTGATCGGCGTCGAGCAGACCTGGTATACCGAGGTAGTCGGCCTCTTCCTCGCTGCCCGCAGGCGTGGCGGTGCCGAAGGAGGCCCCGTCGAAGATCACCTGGTCGAGTTCGGCGCTGGCGCCCAGAGATTCGAATCCCCGATCTTCCTCGGTGGGCTCGCTGCGGCGGCGTTCGACGAGCTCCTCGTCACCCATCGACTCACGGTGGGGTTTGCCGAGCACATGATCGCGCTGGGCCTCCATCTGGCTGGCCAGCTCGAGCAGTGTCGGCACCGAGGGCACGAAAATGCTGGCCGTCTCCCCGGGGCGTCGCGACCGCACAAAGCGCCCGATCGCCTGGGCGAAGAACAACGGGGTCGAGGCGCTCGTGGCGTAGACGCCGACCGCCAGGCGCGGCACGTCGACCCCCTCGGACACCATCCGCACCGCCACCAGCCACGGCGTGTCCCCGGCCGAGTACTCCGCGATCCGCGCCGACGACCCGGGGTCGTCGGAGAGCACCAGCGTCGGCGCCTCACCGGTCATCTTCGTCAGCAGCGCCGCGTACAGGCGGGCGGCGGTCTGATCGGTCGCGATGATCATGGCTCCGGCGTCGGGCATACCTCCCGCGCGCAGCTGGCGCAGCCGGGTGTCCGCGGCCTTGAGCACCGCCGGGATCCACTCGCCGTTCGCGTCGAGCACGGTGCGCCACGCCCGCGCGGTCTGTTCGGCGTTCAGCGGCTCGCCGAGGCGGGCGGCGTGCTCCTCACCGGCGCTGCTGCGCCACCGCGCCTCGCTGGAGTAGGCGAGGAAGATCACCGGGCGCACCACCCCGTCGGCCAGCGCGTCTGCGTAGCCGTAGGTGTGGTCGGACTCCGAACGCAGCAAACCTTCGGCGTCCGGCACGTAGTTCACGAACGGGATGGGGCTGTCGTCGCTGCGGAAGGGCGTCCCGGTCAACGACAGGCGGCGGGTGGCGTCGCTGAACGCCTCGCGCATCGCATCGCCCCACGTCTTGGCGTCCCCGCCGTGGTGGATCTCGTCGAAGACGACCAGGGTGCGGTAGTTCTCCGTCCGCACCCGGTGCCGGGTGGGGTGGTTGGCCACCTGGGCGTAGGTGACCACGACACCGTGATACTCCGACGACGTCTGCGCCGAGGAGTTGCTGAACTTCGGGTCGAGGGCGATCCCCACCCTCGAGGCGGCCAGCGCCCACTGGATCTTCAGGTGCTCGGTCGGCACCACCACCGTGACGCGGTCGACGGTGCCGTCGGCCAGTAGCTCACCCGCGATGCGCAGGGCAAACGTGGTTTTACCTGCACCGGGGGTGGCGACCGTCAGGAAGTCGCGCGGCTTGGCGCCGAGATACCGCACCAATGCCCGACGCTGCCAGCCACGTAAAGCCTGGGTGTCGGGCGCTGCATAAGCCCGCACCCAGAGACTCCTCACTGATCGGACAGCAGCCTAGCGCAACGGATTCCGGCCGCGCATCTCTGCTGGGCGCGTCGCCGGCACCGGTTCGGGGTTGGAACAGTCCGGGGTGCGCGGAGACCGTGGTGGTGACGGACGGTTTACGACCGCGCTGACCCTCATGATTGCCTTGCACTCCCCCTGGCTGAGTGCTAAGAATGGAATTGGCACTCGCGACCGGCGAGTGCTAGGTCGGGACGGTGAGGCGAGGGTCCGCACCTGCGGGGCACACCCAAGCCGTCCGTCGCGGGCACTGGATCCGACCGACGAGAACGTGCATCCGTTATCGGAGGAAACACTTCGCAATGGCCAAGACAATTGCGTATGACGAAGAGGCCCGTCGCGGCCTCGAGCGGGGCCTCAACGCCCTCGCCGACGCCGTAAAGGTGACGTTGGGCCCCAAGGGTCGCAACGTCGTTCTGGAGAAGAAATGGGGCGCCCCCACGATCACCAACGATGGTGTGTCCATCGCCAAGGAGATCGAGCTGGAGGACCCGTACGAGAAGATCGGCGCTGAGCTGGTCAAAGAGGTCGCCAAGAAGACCGACGATGTCGCCGGAGATGGTACGACGACGGCAACGGTTCTCGCCCAGGCGCTCGTGCGCGAGGGCCTGCGCAACGTGGCCGCCGGCGCCAACCCGCTCGGCCTCAAGCGCGGCATCGAGAAGGCCGTCGAGAAGGTCACCGAGACGCTGCTGAAGTCGGCCAAGGAGGTCGAGACCAAGGAGCAGATCGCTGCCACCGCCGGTATCTCCGCCGGTGACCAGTCCATCGGCGATCTGATCGCCGAGGCCATGGACAAGGTCGGCAACGAGGGTGTCATCACCGTCGAGGAGTCCAACACCTTCGGCCTGCAGCTCGAGCTCACCGAGGGTATGCGCTTCGACAAGGGCTACATCTCGGGTTACTTCGTCACCGACGCCGAGCGTCAGGAAGCGGTCCTCGAGGATCCCTACATCCTGCTGGTGTCGTCGAAGGTCTCGACCGTCAAGGATCTGCTGCCGCTGCTGGAGAAGATCATCCAGTCCGGCAAGCCGCTGCTGATCATCGCCGAGGACGTCGAGGGCGAGGCGCTGTCCACGCTCGTCGTGAACAAGATCCGTGGCACCTTCAAGTCCGTCGCCGTCAAGGCCCCGGGCTTCGGTGACCGCCGCAAGGCGATGCTGCAGGACATGGCCATCCTCACCGGTGGTCAGGTCATCAGCGAAGAGGTCGGCCTCTCCCTGGAGACCGCGGACATCTCGCTGCTGGGCCAGGCCCGCAAGGTCGTCATCACCAAGGACGAGACCACCATCGTGGAGGGTGCCGGCGACGCCGAGGCCATCCAGGGCCGGGTGGCTCAGATCCGCGCCGAGATCGAGAACAGCGACTCGGATTACGACCGTGAGAAGCTGCAGGAGCGCCTGGCCAAGCTGGCCGGCGGTGTTGCGGTGATCAAGGCCGGCGCTGCCACCGAGGTGGAGCTCAAGGAGCGCAAGCACCGCATCGAGGACGCCGTCCGCAACGCGAAGGCCGCCGTCGAGGAGGGCATCGTCGCCGGTGGCGGCGTGGCGCTGCTGCAGGCCGCCCCGTCGCTCGAGGAGCTCAACCTCACCGGTGACGAGGCCACCGGTGCCAACATCGTGCGCGTCGCGCTCGAGGCCCCGCTCAAGCAGATCGCCTTCAACGGTGGTCTGGAGCCGGGTGTGGTGGCCGAGAAGGTCCGTAACTCGGCAGCCGGCACCGGCCTGAACGCCGCGACCGGTGAGTACGAGGATCTGCTCGCCGTCGGCGTCGCCGACCCGGTGAAGGTGACCCGCTCGGCGCTGCAGAACGCGGCATCCATCGCCGCGCTGTTCCTCACCACCGAGGCCGTCGTCGCCGACAAGCCGGAGAAGTCGGCTGCACCTGCGGGCGACCCGACCGGTGGCATGGGCGGCATGGACTTCTAGTCCGACGCTTCACCGAAAAGCCCGGCTCCCAAGTGGAGTCGGGCTTTTTCGTGCTGTCAATCCACAGTGATGCCTTGCTGTCAATCGGTGAGCGGGACGCAGTCGTCACCCACCCCGGCGATCGGGCCCCAGAACGCCGCCTGCCCGCCCACTCGTAGGCGCAGCCCACCAGGGCGCAGGTGCGCGGGATCACCAGGGTGCGCACCCGCGGCGGCAGTTTGGTGTCGATGTAGAGGGACTCGCCCAGCTTGCGCAGTTTCGCGGCGAGCGCGGGATGGCGTTGCAGGCATCGCACCAACAGCAGTGGTTCGTAGGTGCGGTCGGGGTGACCCAGCTGTGAATCCCGGCGGCGTCCTCGTCGCTGTACGGCGGTGCCAGCGGCACGGCCCGCGTCATACGGCCCGGTCGAGTCGGCGTCCGCCTGCGGGCAGGTCGCCGACCAGACCGGCTTGTGCAACCGCAACGCCGCCGCGTCGATGACGTTGAGATCGGCGAGATCTTCTGCGGTGGCGGGTCGCGATCGACGCCGAGTTGCCCCATCACGACACGCTCGGCCAACGGCAGCCCGGCGATCTCCCGGTGCAGGCGTAACTTTGCGCCCATGTCTGACATCGACGCGGCACGTGAGCTGCTCCGCGACTCCTTCACCCGACTGATCGAGCACGTCGACGACCTGACGGACGGGTTGTCCGACGACGTCGCGTACTACCGGCCGACGCCGGAGGCCAACACGATCGTGTGGTTGATCTGGCACAGCGCCCGCATCCAGGACGCGCAGTTGTGCGACATCGCGGGCATCGACCAGGTGTGGTTGCGCGACGGCTGGGTTGACAGATTCGCCCTCGACCTTCCGCGGGACGCGCACGGCTACGGGCACACCCCCGGGGAGGTCGCCAAGGTGCGCGCGTCGGCCGAACTGCTCGCCGGTTACTACCACGCGGTGCACAAGGAGTCGCTGGAGTACGTTGCCTCGGTGTCGGCCGACGAACTCGCCAGGGTGGTGGATGAGAACTGGACCCCGCCGGTGACCGCGAGCGCGCGGCTGGTGAGCATCATCGACGACGCCGCGCAGCACCTCGGCCAGGCGGCCTACATCAGGGGCATCGCCCGCTGACCCGGCCCGGTGTGGCCCGGTGGTGGCCCGTCGCGGCGTTGGCGGCCATGACGCTGCTGGGGCTCGCGGTGGGCAGGGGCTCGACGCCGCTGGATGACCGGTTCCAGGACCTGGGGCAGACACACCGGCTGTCGGGCAGGCTGCTGGTGCTCACCGACGACCGGGTCACGCTCACGTTGTGGGCCATCCTGGGGGCGATCGTGGTGTTCCGGCAGCGGTGGCGGTTGACGGCCGTCGTCGCGGCCGTGGTGGCCACGGTGCTCGGCGTGCTGGGGCAGGGAGTTTCGTACCACTACTTCACCGACGCCGTCGGCGCGGTCTTCCTCGGCACCACGGTGTTGTGCCTGGCTGCATGGGCCGCCGGACTTGACAGGTGTCAACCCCGTTGCGACGTGGGACACAGGAGTGGTTAGCATGAGGCTATGACTGCGACGTCCGAAGTGGAACTGCCCAAGCCGTTCACCGGCACCGGCACCATCAAGAACCCGGCCACCGGGGCATTGGCCGGCGAGGTGCGGTGGACCGATCCTGCCGATGTGCCGCGCATCGCGGCGAGCCTGCGTACCGCGCAGAAGGAGTGGGAGGCCCGCGGCCCGAAAGGGCGTGCGAAGGTGCTGGCCCGCTACGCGGTGTGGCTCGGCGACCACCGCGCCGAGATCGAATCGCTGCTGATCGCCGAGACCGGCAAATCCGCGGTGGACGCCGCCCAGGAAGTGCCGCTGATCATCATGATCGCGTCGTACTACATCAAGACGATGGAGAAGGCCCTCGCGCCGGAGACCCGCCCGGCGTCGCTGCCGTTCCTGTCGATCAAGAAGGTCACCGTGTACTACCGGCCGCGCCCGGTCGTCGGCGTCATCGCGCCGTGGAACTACCCCGTGGCCAACCTCCTGATGGACACGATCGGGGCGCTCGCCGCAGGCTGCGCCGTGCTGCTGAAGCCGTCCGAGCGCACCCCGTTGACCGCCGAACTGCTGTTGCGCGGCTGGATCGACTCGGGCGCTCCCGAGGTGATGGCGATCGTGCAGGGGGCCCGCGAAGCCGTCGAGGCCGTCGTCGACAACTCCGACTACATCCAGTTCACCGGGTCGAGCGCGACCGGCGCCAAGGTGATGGAGCGCGCCGCGCGTCGGTTGACACCGGTGAGCCTGGAACTCGGCGGCAAAGACCCGATGATCGTTCTCGAGGACGCCGACATCGACCTGGCGGCCCACGCCGCGGTGTGGGGCGCGATGTTCAACGCGGGCCAGACGTGTGTGTCGGTGGAACGGGTCTACGTGCTCGAGTCGGTGTACGACCAGTTCGTCGCCGCGGTGGTGCGCGACGTGGAGAAGCTCAAGCAGGGTGCCGGTGACGGTTACGACTTCGGTGCGCTGATCGACGACACTCAGGTCGCGGTCACCGAGCGCCATGTCCGCGACGCGGTGGCCGCGGGGGCGAAGGCCCTGACCGGCGGCGAGCGGAAGGCGGGCTCGGGCAGCTTCTACCCGCCGACGGTGCTCGTCGACGTCGACCATTCGATGGCGTGCATGACCGAGGAGACCTTTGGCCCGACCCTGCCGATCATGAAGGTCGCCAGCGTCGACGAGGCGATCCGGTTGGCCAACGACAGCCCATACGGCCTGTCCGCGGCGGTCTTCTCCCGCGATATCGAACGCGCCAAAGCCGTTGCCGTGCAGTTGGATTGCGGTGCGGTCAACATCAACGACGTGATCTCCAACCTGATGTGCACCACCGCTCCGATGGGAGGGTGGAAGACCTCGGGCATGGGTGCACGCTTCGGCGGCGCCGAGGGCCTGCGAAAGTTCTGTCGCCAGGAGGCCGTGGTCGCGCCGCGCACCAACGTCGGCGCCGGCGGCAACTACTACAACAACTCGCCGAAGGCCCTCAAGCGGATGAATACGCTGATGACCAAGATGGCGCTGATCCGGCCGAAGCGCACCGCGAAGTAGTCGACCCGCCGTTCACTGCAGCGTCACCGCGAAGTACCCGGAGCTCGCTAACTTACTGCCGGTGACCGCGCTCAAGGGAACCGAGTTCTACACCGTCCGCGACGACGATGACGATGACCCGGTGCTGGTGCATCACCCCAGCGGGTTCGAGGTCGACACCTGGCGCGAAGCGTATCCGTACCCCGAGCGGATGGACCGCCCCGCCTACGAGGAGCAGAAGCGCCTCCTGCAGATCGAACTGCTCAAGCTGAGAAGTGGAGCCAGGGCAACGGCCTGCGGCACGTCATAGTGTTCAAGGGCCGCGACGCCGCGGGCAAAGGCGGCACGATCAAGCGTTTCATGGAGCATCTCAACCCCCGCGGAGCCCGGGTCGTCGCGCTGGAGAAGCCCACCGAGCGGGAACGCACCCAGTGCTACTTCCAGCGGTACGTCAACCATCTGCCCGCCAAGGAAACCCGCGCGTACACCGCCGTCCTCGGCCGCGGGCCCGCAGCGCTGGAAGGCTCGTCGACAACAATCAGCCGGCCCACTTTCCAGGCGGGCACCGCCAACACTTCGGCGCGGAACCAGCGATACGCGGTCACCCGCGCAACACCGTTGCGCTCAGCCCACGCCGCCAGATTCATGCATCTGTTCCTACAGCACACCACCGACAACTACCGACCACTCGACCCGCAACAGTTGGCAACCCCGAGTAGATCAGGCGGTGTTCTTGGCGATGAAGCGCCGGAACAGCGGCCAGATGACGGCAAGGTTGTAGACGACGCCACCGACCAGGTACGGCCACCACGTGCCGTGATCGCTGGCGACCCAGAACGCCTTCGCCGCCCAGTAGGGCGGAAGCACGCCGAAGGCCAGGTTCCATGCCGAGTCGACGAACCAGGGCAGGCAGGGCAGTCCGGCGATGACGATGCCCAGCAGGCGCACCATCGCGATGCCCTGGATCTTGTTGCTCGCCACCGAGACGATGAGCAGCAGCGTCACCACCGACGAGAGGCCGGCCACCATCCCGATCGGGACGAGCGCGGGGACCAGCCCCGGTTGCGGGATGCCGCTGAACGACATCGTGGCCACGACGTAGACGGTGGTGATCACCACGACGGTGGCCGCGCGGTAGGCGAAGAAGGTGGCCAGCGACACCGGCGTCACCCGCAGCGCGCTCAGCGTGCCCGCGTCGATCTCGTCGAGGACGAGGAACGCCGCGAGGCCGCCGACGATGATGATGCTGGTCAACAACAGCAGAGCGGTGATCACCAACGGGTAGTAGGGCACCAGGTCGAAGTCGTAGCGTCGGGCCAACGTCGCGGTCAGCGGCGGGACCAGGACGACCGTGCCCACCGTCCAGATCACCGGGGCCAACACCAGCATGACCAGCAGTGGATCCCGGTACGTGCCACGAATATCGTTGCTGCCGAACGCCGCCCAGGAACGAGCCGCCGGCTGTGCCGAGGGGCTCATCACAACAACCCCGGTCGTTCGATGACGTAGCGGCCGAACAACGATCTCGCAAGCAGATACAGCCCGGCCGTGCACACCAGCGGGTACACCAGCGCGTAGGCCACCTGCCACGGCGTCAGCGTCACCTGATCGAACGCGGTGCCGAACAGCAACAGCGGCCCCTGGGTCGGGATCAGATACAGCACGGGGTTGGGCCACACCCCGGACAGATGCAGCACCGGAAGCGCCATGACGGCCAGCGGTATCGTCGTCGACAGAAACCAGTCGCTGACCGACGAGAAGGGCAGCGACGAGGCGAATCCCGCCAGCAGCATCACCAGCGTTCCCAGCACCACACCGGCGGCCACCGGCAGGAGAGCCAGGCCGCCGCCGTGGGTCAGGACCACCACGATCACGGCGACCACCAGTGAAACCGCTGTCAGCACAGCAAGTTTCACCGACAGGTACTCCCAGAAACGCAGTGGGCTGCAGATCACCGCGCCCAGGGTTCGTTCCTGCTTCTCGAAGAACACCGACCCGCCGATGAAGAAGAACCCGATGATCGTGATGTCACCGACCAGCACGTAGGGCTCGACGATCGGACGCACATGCGCCGGCATCGGCAGCAGCACCGTCAGCCACAGCAGGCCGGAGAGCACCGCGGCGTGCACGAACCGTTGCCGCACCGCCGCGGTGGTCTCCAGCCGCAACGCGCTCGACCACCTGCTCATACCAGGCTCCTGCCGGTGACGTCGACGAACACATCGTCGAGACTGGCTTCCCTGCTGTGAATCGTTTCGACATGGTGGTCGCGCAGCACGGCGTGGAAGCCGTCGTCGTCCGCCAGGCCGTCCATCGGGAACTGCGAAGTCTGCAGTGCGCCTTGGGGGTTGCGGTACGCCACCGCCACGAGGCGCCGGCTGCGGGCGATCTTGAGTTCGGCGGGGTTGTCGAGGGCGACGATGCGGCCGTCCACGACGAAGGCGACCCGGTCGCAGAGTTCGTCGGCGGTGGCCATGTCGTGGGTGGTGAGGAAGATGGTGCGACCCCGCGCCTTCAGGTCCAGGATCATGTTCTTGACGGTGCGCGCGTTGACCGGATCCAACCCCGACGCCGGTTCGTCCAGGAACAACAACTCGGGGTCGTTGATCAACGACCGCGCGAACGTCAGACGCATCTGCATTCCCTTGGAGTACTTGGCTACTCGGGTGTCGGCGGCATCGGTGAGCCCGACGGCGTCGAGGAGGCGCCTCGGGTCCAGCGTATCGCCGCCGTAGAGCGAGGCGAAGAACTCGAGGTTCTCGGCACCGGTGAGCTTCAGGTAGTGGTTGGGCAGTTCGAAGGACACGCCGATGCGCTGGTAGTAGTCCGAACCCCAGGCGCGGGGATCCTTGTCCCACACCAGGGCCTGTCCGCCGTGGCCGCGCAGCAGGCCGATCAACAGCTTCTGGGTGGTGGACTTGCCTGCCCCGCTGGGCCCGAGGAAGCCGAAGATCTCGCCGCGGGTCACGGTGAAGTCCATGCCGCGCACGGCGGGTTCGTCCGTCTTCGGATAGGTGTAGGTCAGTTGCTGAACGTCGATGACGTTCGTCGCGGTGCTCATCGGCTGCTGTGTCGCCTTTCGTG
>JAXHUG010000053.1:0-3289 GCA_034189785.1 Actinomycetota bacterium | reverse complement strand
TTGTGGCTTGTGCCACCAATTGTTGTTGAGCCGGTGGGGGAGTCGGTCCTCGGAGGGATGTGGCGATGAGGCTCATTCCGTTTACGAGTTCGGCCCGCCGCACTGATCATGCCGATGCTGTTGTCACGGGTGCGGGTAGTGGTATCGGTCGCGCTTTTGCCGTTGAGCTGGCGCGTCGGGGTGGGCGGGTGGTGTGTGCCGACATCGATGGTGTTCGTGCCAAGGAGACCGCGGATGTGATTTCCGGGCTTGGTGGCCGTGCCCTGAGTGTGGTGTGCGACGTCTCGGAGGAGAGTCAGGTTCGGGAACTGGCCGAGTCGGCGGAGAGCTGGTTCGGTGGTGTTGCGGGGTTGGTGATCAACAATGCCGGCATCGGTGCCGGGGGCAATGTCATCGGTGCCACGTCCACCAGCGATTGGGCTGCGACGTTGTCGGTGAATCTGTGGGGGGCCATCCACGGCTGCGAAGTGTTTGTGCCGCGGCTGCGTGAGCGGGGATTCGGCGGGGTGATCAACGTCGCGTCGGCGGCGAGCTTCGGCGCGGCTCCGCGTATGGGGGCTTACAACGTGAGCAAGGCGGGCGTGCTGGCGCTGTCGGAGACGTTGGCGGCCGAGCTGAGTGGGAGCGGGGTCACGGTGACGGTTCTGTGCCCCACTTTCGTCAAGACGAACATCGTCGACAATCCGCGTATCGAGGAGTCGGCGGCCAGGCTCGCGGCGAACTTGATGCGGTGGACCGGTGTGTCAGCGGAGTCGGTGGCGCGGACCACGTTGGATGCGCACGACCGCGGCCGGCTCTACGTCCTGCCGCAGTTTGACGCCAGGATCCTGTGGCGGGTGAAGAGGCTCATGCCGGCCACTTTCACCCGCGCGATGGGACTCGTCGAGCGGATACCGCGGTGACACCCCACGAACAGCGAAGACAAGTGATCGAAGGGAGATAGGGACATGGCTTTCGAATACGGCGACATGTTGCAGACGATCAAAGACCGGCAGTGGGCGCTGGCCGATATCGACTGGGACGCCCCCGGTGCCGAGTTGATCACCGACGAGCAACGGCCCAGCCTGAAACAGTTCATGGCTGACGTGGTGTGGATCGAGCATGTCGGTGCCCGCGCGTTCGCGGCGATGGCTCCCAAAGCGCCTTTCGACGCGTTGGGGGACATATACCGGTATTTCCACGCCGAGGAGCAGCGGCACGCCAACGCGGAGCTGGCGTTGATGCAGCGCTGGGGGATGCTCGAAGAGGGCGAGAAGCCCGTGCCGAACAAGAACATCCGGCTGGTCGTCGAATGGCTCGATCGGTACGCCGAAGCGCTTCCGTTGACGGTGATCGGGGCTGCCATTCCGTCGCTGGAAACCGCTTTGGACGGTGCGTTGCTCAAGTTCCTGTTGGACGAGGTGGCAGATCCGGTCTGCGGGCAAGTGTTCGCCAAAGTCAACAGCGACGAATCCCGCCACCTTGCGGTGGGTTTTCAGGTGCTCAACGATTTGGGGGCCAGTCCGATGAGGGTGCACGCGATTCAGACCGTGGCATCGCTGGTTGACCCGCGAATTCTCACCGGTGCGTTGCTGTACGTTCCGCTGCTGACGCGAATGCTGATGAACTTGAATGCCTGGGGCCTGTCGGAGGACAAGCTGTACAACGCGGTCATCCGCTACTCGAACGTCGGTGATCGCAGTGAGCACACCCGTCGTGTTCCCGGCTATCACATCCTCAAGGCCCACATGTCTGCCACGATCAACCACTCCCAGCCGCTGCAGTTCATCTCGCAACGACTCGGTACGGTGATCGACCACCTGCCCACTCAAGTGCTCGGTAAGCCGCCGTCATGGACTGATGAGCTGACCTACGAGCCGGTCGCCAAGTGAGCGACACGACCACTGTTCTGATCGTCGGAGCCGGTTTCGCCGGGATCGGCACGGCGATTCAACTGCTCGAACGGGGCATCGAGGATTTCGTGATCCTGGAGCGTGCCGGCGAGGTCGGCGGGACCTGGCGCGACAACACCTACCCCGGTGCCGCCTGCGACATCCCGTCGCTGCTGTATTCGTATTCCTTCGAACAGAATCCGACGTGGTCGCGTGCCTATTCGGGAAGCGGCGAAATACTGGACTACATCAGAGGCCTGGTCGACAAGCACGGGCTGGCGCGGTTCATCCGGTTCCACGTCAACGTGACGGGCCTGGCGTTCGACGACGACAGCGGGACATGGCGCGCGGACACCGACGGCGGGCCGAGCTACCGGGCGCGCACGGTGGTGATGGCAAGTGGCCCGCTGTCCAATGCGAATTGGCCTGACATCCGCGGACTCGACAGCTACCTCGGCCACAAGATTCACAGCGCGCGCTGGGATCACGACTACGACATGAGCGACAAACGTGTCGCGGTCATCGGTACCGGGGCCAGCGCGGTGCAGATCGTTCCCGAATTGGTCAAGACCGCGCGTTCGGTGAAAGTGTTCCAGCGCACCCCCGGTTGGGTGCTTCCCCGCCCCGATTTTCCGCACCCTCGTGTCGCCAAGGCCGCGTTCGGTCAGCTACCGATCCTGCAGAGCGCCGCTCGTCAAGCCTGGTTCTGGGCGCACGAGGCCATGGCCGTCGGCATGGTGTGGGACACTCCGGCCACAACCGCCATCTCGTGGCTGGGGAAGGCGAATCTACGTCGCCAGGTCAAGGATCCATGGATGCGGCGACAACTGACGCCCGACTTCCGGCCCGGCTGTAAACGGATGCTGATGACCAGCGATTACTACCCGGCTCTGCAACGCGACAACTGCAAACTCGTCACGTGGCCGATCGCGACCATCTCGCCCAACGGCATCCGCACCGCCGACGGCATCGAACACGAGGTCGACTGCATCGTCTTCGCCACCGGTTTCGACGTCTGCAAAGCCGGGACACCGTTTCCCATCTCGGGTGTGAACGGTCGAAAGCTGGAAGACGAATGGTCTCGCGGCGCCTACGCGTACAAGAGCGTCAGCGTCTCGGGGTATCCCAACCTTTTCTTCACCTTCGGGCCGAACTCGGGGCCGGGACACAATTCTGCGCTGGTCTACATGGAAGCCGAGATCCGCTACATCGTCGATGCCATCGGCGTGATCGCCGACCGTGGTTTGCACACCTTCGACGTCAAAGAGGACCGACAGAACCGCTACCACGCCCAACTCCAGCGCCGGCTCGCCGCCACCACCTGGAACTCCGGCTGCAAGAGCTGGTACCTCACCGAGGACGGCTACAACGGGACCATGTATCCAGGCTTCGCCAACCAGTTCGTCAGGCAGATGGCG
>JAXHUG010000052.1:0-14916 GCA_034189785.1 Actinomycetota bacterium | reverse complement strand
GCCGACATCTGCCGCGATGTCGGCGCACGGCTGATCCTCGACACCTCGGGTGACGCCCTCCGAGGCGTCCACTCGGGAGTCTTCCTGCTCAAAGCCAGTGTGCGCGAACTACGGGAGCGAGTCGACCGCGATCTGCTCGACCGGTCCGACCAGTTGACCGCCGCACAGGAACTCGTCGACTCCCGCGTCGCCGAGATCATCGTGGTGTCGCTGGGTTCGGAAGGCGCGCTGCTGGCCACCTCGCAGGGCGGCCACCATTTCCCGCCGGTGCCGGTGGAGGTCGTCAGTGGTGTCGGCGCGGGGGACGCGATGGTGGCGGCGATCGCCGTGGGCCTGACGCGGGGGTGGTCGCCGAGTAAGTCGGTGCAGTTCGGTGTCGCCACCGGAGCGGCCATGTTGCTGACGCCGGGGACCGAGGTGTGCACACGAGCCGACGTGGAACGGCTCTTCGAGGCAGCACCGGCGCCCGAAGCGGTGGTGGGCTGACGGATTCGGCCGCGCCGGTGCCCGGTACAGCGCGGCGCCCGCGGTGATTCCGGCCCCCGCGGCGAACGATCAGGCGATCAGGAGCAAGCCCTCCGGCGGGAGGCCCGCCAACGCCGGCTGCAGAGCCGCGGCGAGCGATGCGGTGTGTGGGCGTTCTCGTCCTCGGCGACCACGACGTCGATGTCCCGTTGCAAGTGAGTGATCTTCAGTGGTCACGCGGCTTGCACCCCGTCTCGGGGTTGTTCGGCAGCGGTGCGGCGTTTGGCTACGGTCGCCGCAGCTGACGGGAGTGTGAGCGAGCAGGTTGAGAATGCGCCAGCACCCGCGCACGATCTGACCGGATGAGGCGTTCGAGGCGGCGGGTGTTCTCGTGGGCACGGACGGTGCCGATGACCGGCAGCGTGAGGTCCCGGCGATCCGGTTCGACGCGCATCGCCCCGGTCGTGAACGACACGCGGTCGGCGTCGCGTCGCGTCTTCGTGAACCGTGGGAAACCCCGGGTGGTCCATCGCCAGCCGATGTGTGCCCACCAGCGTCACCTCCCGATGTGGTTGTCGGTCACCGCGGCAACCCCCGGCCAGGGCATTTGGACACTTGTTGCCGACCCGACGGCATGTGCGGACCAGCGGAATGGCCGAACAGCGCATCGTTGTCGCGGTAGCTACCGGGAGCGACGTCCCCGCCCCAGCCGCGGGGCAGATCGTCGGCCGCGGTCATTTCCGCCGCGCCGGTCACCGGCGGGGCGGGCGTCGCACCACGGTCCGGATGTGCGACCGTCGGGTGTACGCAAGCGCGGGAGTTGAACACCAGTGAGCCACGACCACATCCTCGCCGCCCTGTTGGGGAGGGCGGCACCGTCCCTACTCGTCGTCGCCGTGGTGGCCGCCGGCGGTTGTTCGACATCGATCGAGCCGGCAGCCGCACCGTCGCCGCCCCACACGGCGACCGCGCCATCGGCCGCCCCGAGGGCCGCAGCCGAAGCGCCGAGACTGCGCCTGGCGGCCGACCCCGCAAGGATCGTCGACGACCTCGTCGCCGACGAGCAGGCGCTGCGCGCCCCGTCGTCGCCGGAGGCGGTGCTGCTGGCGGCCGCGCGGCGCCAGCAGCTGGCCTACCGCGCACTGGGACGTCACTCCGAGTGGGACCCGGTCGTGCGGCCACGGGTGCCGGCGCCGTTGCTCGAGATCTACGACCGCAATGTCAGCGCCCGGCGCCAGTTGTCGTCGCTGAGCAAGGGCGATGCCAAACCGACCGTGCCGGCTTGGCGGATCGTCGCGCCGCGGCCCGCCGAGGAGTTGATGGGCTACTACCGCAAGGCCGAGTCGACCTTCGGCGTCGGCTGGAACTACCTGGCGGCGATCAACCTGGTGGAGACGGCGTTCGGGCGCATCACCGGGGTGAGTACGGCCGGCGCCCAGGGGCCGATGCAGTTCATGCCGGCGACGTTCGCGGCCTACGGGGGCGGTGGCGACATCACCTCACCCCACGACAGCATCATGGCCGCGGGCCGCTACCTCGCCGCCAACGGCTTCACCCGCAACCCCGACGCCGCGCTGTGGCGGTACAACAACTCGAACGAGTACGTGCGGGCCGTGAGCGACTACGCCGCGGTGCTGGCCCGCGATCCGGCGGCGTTCGCCGGATTCCACCGCTGGGACGTCTACTACAACTCGACGGCCGGCGACGTGGTACTGCCCGTCGGGTACTCCGCGACCGCGCCGGTTCCGGTCACCGACTATCTGGCCGCACATCCTCTGGAACCGCCCGTCGTCCGCGTCTCGGCCCGCAGCGAACAGATCCTCGGAGACCTGCTGCGGGTACGCAACGGCGCGCTGGGCGAACGGGTTCCGTCTCTGGCCGAGGCGGTGTCGGGGAAATTCCTCGGGGTGCCCTACGGCGCGAACACCCTCGTCGGATCGCCGACCCGACCCGAGGAGCTCATCGTCAACGTCGAGGCGGTGGACTGCTTCACCTACGCCGACTACGTGGAGGCGCTCAAACGCGCCGACGACCGCGAGGAGTTCATCGACCGCCTCATCGAGGTCCGATACAAGGGCGGTGTCGTCGGGTTCCGGAACCGGAAGCACTTCTTCACGGACTGGTCGACCGCGACACCGGCGATCGCGACGGATGTGACCGCGGATCTCGGCGCGAAGTCGATCACGGTGGCCAAGCGCCTGAACCAGAAGGACGGTGGCGGAGTGTATCTTCCCGGGCTGCCGGTGGTCTCCCGACAGATCACCTACATCCCGGGCGCCGAGATCGACGACGCCGTCGTGGCCGGTCTGCGCACCGGTGACTACCTCGGGGCGTACGCCGAGGACGGCGGGCTCGACGTCACGCACGTCGGGATCTTCGTCGACGGACCCGACGGGCCGGTCGTGCGGAACGCCTCGTCACTGCGGGCGAACAACAAGGTGGTCGACGAGCCACTGGGCAACTACCTGCGCACCGTCCCGGGGATCCTGGTGCTGCGCCCGACGCGGTGAACTCCGACGCGCTACCGGCCTCCGCGCCGACCATGTGTCCGTGTGAAGTTGCATTGCTCATCACCGGGGTTGCACTGGGACTTGGATTCGCCCCGGCCGCCCTCGCGGCTCCGCTGTCCGTGCCAATTGCTCCGGTGCGTGCGGTCCGATCGGCAGCGATGTCGACTGCGCCGCAGGCAGCGGTAATGGTCCGGCGTACGTCTCGGGCCCAGTGAACGTCCTCGGCGATGGCATCTACGAACTCGACCGAGGCGGCAGCGGAACCGGTTGCGGAACGGCTGAGATACCGCCGCCGGGACTGCTGCCCGATCACGAGATCACCGCCGGACGTGATCTGTGCGCAGTTTCGACGCAATACAAACCAGACGTGGGGCGGGCGGGGCTCGAACCCGCGACCAATGGATTATGAGTCCACGGCTCTAACCAACTGAGCTACCGCCCCCGGCGCATCGAACGCGGCACCATCGTCGCATGCGGCCGCGATCCTCTCACCCGCACCCACGGCAGCGTCATGGCCACCCACACGATGACGATCAACGCCGTCGCCGAGACGATGTACACCGGCCCCGCCGCCGTGACCAGCAGGACAAGCCGCAGGCTGCGCCAACTCGGCCGCATCCCACGTGTACGTGTAGTGCGGGAAGTCGGGGCCGACAAGCACGGGCGAGATCAGCGCGCACGCCGCGGCCACCGTGTCGCCAGGTCGGTCAACCGCAGCGGAACGGATCGCCCGATCATCGGCGGGAGCATCGAGTAGACCAGTACGGCCACATAGACCACCGCGGTGAGCCCACCGACGATCGGGCCGAAACGCCGCGAATGTTCTTCGCTCTGCCGGCGGCCCACCCAGACCGGGACCACTGCACCGGCCACGAACACGGCGATCGCCCCCCAGCATGACGGCCCGTACGCCACTCTCGGCGTGTCGGCGCCCGATGCGACGGCGATCTTGTTCCGTTCGTAGTCCTGGATCTCGGCGTACAGCGGTTCCGAACCGCGAGCGTCGAGCGCCCACACCCCTTCAGTTGTCAACAGTCGGAACACCTGCCCTATCGGGTCTGTGGCCACCTGAATGGATTATTGCGCCTGGCTCACCGAAGACATGTGGAAGTCGGGAATCCGTAACGTCGGCATCGCCGCGCGGGTCGCCCAGTCACCCCATTCCCGTGGCAGTGTCACCTCGCTCACGCCCGCCTCGGTGGCGCGCCGCAGCAGATCGAGCGGGCTTTCGTTGAACCGGAAGTTGTTGACCGCCGCCGACACCTCACCGTCCTCGATGAGGTAGACGCCGTCGCGGGTCAGCCCGGTCAGCAGCAGCACCGTCGGGTCGACCTCGCGGATGTACCACAGCGTGGTCAGCAACAGCCCGCGCTCGGTGGCGGCGATCATGTCGGCCAGGTTCGCGGTTCCGCCGGTCATCAGTAGGTTCTCCGCCGGCACCGCGACCGGTTCCCCGAACTCCGCGGCCGCGGCCCTCGGATAGGCCAGCGCGTTGACCGCGCCGTCACGCAGCCAGTCCACCCGGTCGATGTCCATCCCGTTGTCGAACACCGACACCCGTTCCGAGGAGGTGGCCGCCGCGACGAACGGCAGGCATGCCAGACCGGGTGCGGCGGGATCGGAGTACAGCGTCAGCGGCAAATCGGTGAGCTTCTCCCCCACCCGGGTGCCGCCCGGCGCCGACAGCGCGGTGCGGCCCTCCTGCGCCCCGCGGCCGTCCATCGTCCAGGTGAGGTAGATCATCATGTCGGCGACGGTCGACGGCGGCATGAGCGTCTCGTAACGTCCGGCGGGCAATTCGACCGTGCGCTCGGCCCATCCCAGCCGGGTCGCCAGATCCTCGAGCATGGAGTCTGTTGGCACGTTGACGAAGTCGGGTGTACTGACACCGGCCCATGCGCTCGCGCCGCCCCGCTTGGCGTTGATCTCCACCGATCCGGTCGGCTGCGTGTAGCGGCGACGCAGACCCGTCGACGTCGCGACGAACGTCGTCTCCAGCACATGCCGGGCGAACCCGTACAGTGCGTCTTCGCCGCGGAATCCGCGCGCCAGGCTGCCCGCCACGCCGGCGAACACCTCCGCACCGGTCGCCGGCACCGGCAAGTCCCAGTCCCCGGGTGTGTCGGTCGGTGGCAGCGGCGGCGCACTGTCGCGGGCATCGGGTGCGGCGACGGCGGCGTCCTGCGACGCCGCGACCAGCGCGCCGATCGCGGCCGGTTCCACCTCGCTGGAACGCACCGACCCGACGCGCGCGCTGTTGCCGTGCCGCACGATCGAAATCACCGTGGTGCTGCGGCTGACCGACTCTCCGTTGGTGGTCATCGAGTTACCCGCCCACCGCAGCGACGCGTCGGCCCAGTCGGTCACCAGCACGATCGTCTCGTCGGCACGACCGCGGCGGGCCGCTTCGGCAAGGACGGCGTCGACGACGTCCTGGGGTCCGATCATCGGCTCAAGCCGATCGCCGTCTTCGCTGCGCTCACCGGGCAGCCTCCTCACGGGTGTTGAGCACGTTGATCCCCCGGAACAGTGCCGACGGACAACCGTGGCTCACCGGCGCGACCTGTCCGGGTTGGGCCTTACCGCAGTTGAACGCCCCGCCGAGCCGCCACGTCGACGGCCCGCCGACCGCCTCGAGCGCACCCCAGAAGTCCGTCGTCGTCGACTGATACGCCACGTCACGCACCTGACCGTCGAGGCGGCCGTCGCGGATCCGGAAGAACCGCTGACCGGTGAACTGGAAGTTGTAGCGCTGCATGTCGATCGACCAGCTCTTGTCGCCGACGATGTAGAGACCGTCCTCGACGCGGGCGATCAAGTCGTCGGTGCTGACCTCCTCGGCCGCCGGCTGCAGGGACACGTTGGCCATCCGCTGGATCGGCACGTGGTGAGGCGAGTCGGCGTAGGCACACCCGTTGGACCGGGCCACCCCCAGCCGCGGGGCGAAGACCCGGTCGAGCTGATAGCCGACGAAGATTCCGTCGCGCACCAGGTCCCAACTCTGAGCACGAACACCTTCGTCGTCGAAACCGATTGACGCCAAACCGTATTCGACGGTCCGGTCGGCGGTCACGTTCATCACCGGTGAGCCGTACCGCATGGTGCCGAGTTTGTCGGGGGTGGCGAAAGACGTCCCGGCGTAGGCGGCCTCGTAGCCGATGGCCCGGTCGTATTCGGTGGCGTGGCCGACGGATTCGTGGATGGTCAGCCAGAGGTTCGTCGGGTCGATCACCAGATCGGCCGACCCGGCGGCGACGCTGGGTGCCTTGACCTTCTCGGCCAGCAGCGACGGCAACTCGGCGAGTTCGGCGGTCCAGTCCCATACCTCGTCGCCGGCGACGACCTCCCAGCCGCGCGCGGTCGGCGGGACGAGGGTGCGCATGGTCTCGAATGTCCCTGCGGCGCTGTCGACAGTGACGGCGTCGAGGGTCGGCAGTACCCGCACCCGCTGTTGGGTGATCGACGACCCGAACGTGTCGGCATAGAACGTCTGCTCCTTGGCGGTGTGCAGACCGGCCGACACGTGGTCGACGCCGTGGGTTGCCAACAGCCGACCGGAGTAATCACCCAGCACGGCGATCTTGTCCGCGGCGGGCACGGTGAACGGGTCGACGCGGTAGTCCGAGACCCAGCTGACGTCGCGGTACACCGGTTCGGGCGCCAGTTCGATGCCTTCGGCGTTGAGCGGGGCCAGCGTCGTCGCCACGGCCACCGCCCGCCGCGCGGTGTCGGCGGCCACCGCCGGGTCGAGTTCGGCGTGCGAGGCGAACCCCCATGTGCCGTCGACGATCACCCGCACCGCCAGGCCGATCTGCCGGTCGATGACGGCGGTCTCGAGTTCGCCGTCGCGCAACTGCACCAGTTCGCTGGTGACCGCGTGGATCCTCAGGTCGGCGTAGGTCGCCCCCGCCGTCAGCGCAGCCGACAATGCGGCGTCGGCCAGGTGCTGTCGTGGCAGGGCGAGGAAGTCGGCGTCAACACGTCGGGGCGCTGTCACGGCATCCACCGTAATGGCGCTCCGGCAGCGGCACCGATCAGGTGGGTGCCGAACTCGTCGGCAGCACGGTCAATTCCACCGCCAGTGCCGCCCCGCACACCACGACGATGATCGCCAGCGTGATCCAGTCGCGTGCCTTGGGTCCCGACTGCGCCGCCGAGATCTGCCCGGTGCCACCGCGCGCGGTGATCGCATCGCCCATCTCGTCGGCGCGACGCAACGCGGCGGTCACGGCCGCCGCGAGCAGGTCGACGATCTCGATCAACCACCGCTTGCGCCGCGCCTTGCGGCTCGACAGGTGCTGTTCGGGGCGCAACCGCCGCGCCGCGTACAGCGTCGCGAACTCGTCGATGAGCATCGGGAACGCCCGCAGGGCCAGGGCGATCGCCACCGCCCAGTCGTCGATCGGGATCCGGACCGCCCGCAGCGGGCGGCCCAGTTTCGCGACCGCGGGGGCGATCTCGGCGACGTTGGTGGTCCACGAGACCATCGCGCCCAGACCGAGCAGCACGATCGACAGTGCCGTGATGCGCAGGAAGTTGAACAGGCCACCGAGCCCGACCTCGACCGACCCGAGCGCCACGACGGGATCCCCACCGCCGAATGTCGCCGTCAGGCCGCCGACGAACAGCAGACCCCACAGGAAGGCGGGGATGGACGGGAGCGCACCACCCGGGATGTGCGCCAATCGCGCCCCCACGACCACCAGCAGTCCGACCGCCGCGATCGGAACCCAGCCCGGGTAGAAGGTGAGCAGCACCCCGATCGCGGCGACCGCGACGAGCTTGGTGCCGGCCCACAGGTCGTGGATGACCGAGTGCCCCGGGACCGGACGCAGCAGCACCACCGGCCGGCGCGGTTTGCGGGCGGGGGCCGTCACGACACACCTCCAGCGGTCGCCGAGGCGGGGGCGAGCAGCCCGTCACGCAGATGCAGGGTGCGCGGACACAGCTCCTCGAGTCCGGAGAAATCGTGGGAGATGACGACGACGGTCAGACCGGCGTTGCGGCGCAGATCGGTGACCAGCCGCAGCAGTCCACGCTGGCTGGCGGCGTCGAGTCCGGCCAGCGGTTCGTCGAGGATCAGCGCCCGCGGTTTCCGGGCCAGCAGACCGGCGAGTACGACGCGGCGCATCTGACCGCCGCTGAGCTGGTCGATCCGCCGCGAGGCCATCGTCGGATCCAGACCGACCGTCGCGAGCGCCTGCCGGACGCGGTCGCGGTCGTGGTGGGAGAACCCCGCGGCCGACGCGATCTCCCGGCCGACGTGGCTGCGCATGAGCTGCAGGCGGGCCGCCTGGAAGGAGATCGCGACGGCGCCGACCTGGTCGGAGACGGGTTCGCCGTCGAGCAGGCAGCTACCGGTGGTCGGCACGGTCAGACCCGCCATGATCCAGGCCAGTGTCGATTTGCCGGAGCCGTTGAGTCCGTGGATCAGCAGGCCGTCGCCCTCGGGCACGGTGAAGTCGATGTCGCTCAGCGCGGTCTTGGCCCACGGGGTGCCGGTGGCGTACTCGTGTCCGACGCCGACCAGTTCGAGGACCGGTGCGGCGCTGGTGTGAGCAACGGGCGTCGTGCCCGTGGGGACGGCGGCGGTCTCGACCATCTCGGCGTTGTCGGCCGCGCCGCCGTTTCCGGTGAGGTTGATGGTGCGGTCGGCGACGCCGGCCTCGTCGTTGTAGTGCGTGATGTGCACCAGCGCCATGTCGTGGTGTTCGGTGAGCCCGCACAGCACCTGGATGAGACCGTCGCGGCCCTGCTGGTCGACCATGCTGGTGACCTCGTCGGCGATGAGCAGCGCCGGTTCGCGGGCCAGGGCGGCGGCCACGGCGAGCCGCTGCAGTTCGCCGCCCGACAGGCCACCGGTGTCGCGCTCCTCCATACCGCTCAGGCCCACCTCGGAGAGCAGCCGGGGCACGTCGGTTCTCGTGCCCGGAGGCAGCCCCCAGACGACGTCGTCGGCCACCCGCGTACCCAGCACCTGGCTTTCCGGGTGCTGCATCACCACCGCGGTGCCGCCGAGGCGCCCGAGGCCCACCGCCCCCGGCCGCTCGACGGTGCCCGCGGTCGGTTCGCGGCCGGCCAGCACGAGCATCAGCGTCGTCTTACCCGCGCCGTTGGCGCCGGTGATCGCGAGGTGCTCGCCGGGACCCACGGCCAGGGACACCGGACCGAGCGCGTCATGCCCGGTGTTGGGATAGCGGAACCGTACGTCGCGCAGTTCGGTCGGGACCGGCGCGACGGGCCCGCTCTCGGCGGCGCCCTCGAGTTTGTGCACGTCCGGGATGTTGACCAGCCGGCCGAGCACCCTCGACAGCGCCCACCACCCGATCAGCGTGACCATGGTGATGCTGAGGATCCCGGAGCCGCCGATGACCAGTGGCCAGTAGTCCAGTGCCGTCGCGAAGTCGCGTTTGAGCCGTTCGGCCGAGTCCTCCATGTTCGGCATGCGCGACAGCACCGCGGCGACGCCGTTGATGTTGGCGGTCAGTGAATCGAAGATCAGGGTGCGCAGACGCGAAAGGACACCGAGTGCGACGACTGCCGCGGCGCCGAAGGCGGTTCCCGCGATCAGGGCCGCGACGAACACGGTGGGCGTGCCGCGGCCGCGCCGTTTGACGATGCCGGTCAACCCGCCGATGTAGGCGCAGTCGATCACCGTCATCATCCCGCCCATACCGGCGATCAGGAATGCGATGGTGGCCCCCGCGACCATCGCGGCCGTCAGCACGCGCAGGCGGTAGCGGTAGGCCAGCAATCCCATCGGGACGGTGCCGAGCAGCGACAGCGCGGCGGCGAACGGAACGACGACGGCGATGATTGCCGTCGCCGCACACAGGGCCGCCATCACCGATGCCCGGGCGAGCTCACCGGGCTGCAACGATCCGGCGCGTCGATGCTGCCTCGGCGTCGGGGTCGCGGTCATCACCCGATTCTGCCAGTCGGCCGCGTCTGGTCTGCGGCCCCGGGCGATGACGCCCGCTGGACTGCATAGTTTTACTATGTATTATGGCGTCCATGACCACACCTGCCACCGAGAATTCCCCCGGCGCGGGCGGCGAATGTCTCGGCGCCGACCTGCTCGCCGTCGTCGCCCGGCTCAACCGGTTGGCCACCCAGCGCACGCGGTTGCCGCTGCCCTGGGCGCAGGTGCGGCTGCTGTCGATCATCGAGGACCAGGGTGAGGCCCGCATCTCCGACCTCGCCACCCTCGACCGCTGTTCGCAGCCCACCATGACCACGCAGGTGCGCCGGCTCGAAGACGCCGGGCTGGTCTCGCGGACCACCGACCCGCTGGATGCGCGGGCGGTGCTGATCCGCATCACCGACAAGGGCAGGACGGTGCTGGCCCAGGCCCGCATCGACCGCGCCGCGGGCATCGACCCGCGGCTGGCACAGCTCTCGCCCGAAGACCGCCAGACGCTCGCCGACGCCGTCGAGGTCATCGAGCGGTTGCTCGCACAACCCGACAGCTGACAGACAGGAGTCGCCCACCGATGTGGCGCCAACCCAAAGCCGTCTGGGCCGTAGCCTTCGCCTCCGTCGTGGCGTTCATGGGCATCGGTCTCGTCGACCCCATCCTCAAACCGATCGCCGACAACCTGGACGCCTCCCCGTCCCAGGTGTCCTTGCTGTTCACCAGCTACATGGCCGTGATGGGGGTGGCGATGCTGATCACCGGCGTCGTCTCCAGCCGCATCGGCCCCAAGCGCACCCTGCTGCTCGGCCTCGTGGTGATCATCGTCGGCGCCGGTCTGGCCGGGATGAGCAGCACGGTCATGGAGATCGTCGGGTGGCGCGCGCTGTGGGGGCTGGGCAACGCTCTGTTCATCGCGACCGCGCTGGCCACGATCGTCAATTCGGCGCGTGGCTCGGTGACCCAGGCGATCATCCTCTACGAGGCGGCGCTCGGCCTCGGCATCGCCGTCGGTCCGCTCGTTGGCGGACTGCTCGGTGAGATCTCCTGGCGCGGACCATTTTTCGGTGTTTCGGCGCTCATGGCCGTCGCCGCGGTGGTCACCGCGATCCTGCTGCCGCCGACCCCGCGGGCCGAACGGGCCACCACGCTGGCCGACCCGTTCCGCGCGCTGCGGCACCGCGGGCTGCTCGGCGTCTCGATCACCGCGCTGTTCTACAACTTCGGCTTCTTCACCCTGCTCGCGTTCACCCCGTTCCCCCTGGACATGTCCGCGCAGCGGATCGGGTTGATCTTCTTCGGGTGGGGGGTGGCACTGGCGTTCACCTCCGTCGTCGCCGCGCCGCGGTTGCAGCACCGATTCGGCACCCTGCCCACCCTGATCACGAATCTGCTCGCGATGACCGTCACCCTGACGGTGATGGCCATCGGCACCGACAGCAAGGCGGTGCTGGCGACCTGTGTGGTGGTGGCCGGGCTGTTCATCGGCGTCAACAACACGCTGATCACGGAGACGGTGATGAAGGCCGCCCCGGTCGAACGGGCGGTCGCCTCGGCCGCCTACAGCTTCCTGCGGTTCGGCGGTGCGGCCGTCGCACCGTGGCTGGCCGGTGTGCTCGGCGAGCAGGTCAACGTCCACCTCCCCTACTGGGTCGGTGCGGGCGCGCTGCTGGTGGCCGCCGCCGTGCTCGCCGGCAGCAGCAGACACCTGCGTGACATCGACGCCGAGGAAGACGAGCTCGACGAACGCACCGACGAGGCCTGGGCGCTGACGGTCGGCGACGAGACCTAGGTGACGGTGGTGCCGACGAGTAGGCCGACGGCGTAGGTGGCGGCGATCGCGATCGCCCCGAGACCAAGTTGGCGGATCCCGGCGAACACGATGGGCTTACGGGTGAACCGGGCCGCAGTGGCGCCGGCGATCAGCAACCCGATCCCGCCGCACAGCAGCCCGGCCCACAGCGAGTCGACACCGAGCAGGTACGGGATGAGCGGAACGATCGCGCCGACGGCGAACATCGCGAACGACGAACCGGCCGCCACCCACGGTGACGGCTTCTCCTCCGGATGCACGCCGAGTTCCTGGATAAGGTGGAAGTTAAGCGCCCGCTTCTCATCCTGATGGATCTCGGTGGCGGCCGTGCGCGCGGTCTCGTCGCTCATCCCCATCTCCATGAGCATGCCGACGAGTTCGTCGTGTTCGGCCTGCGGCTGCTTACGGAACGCCCCGCGCTCGAGGTGGACCTCGGAGTCGATTTGTTCGTTGGCCGTCCGCACCGACGTGTACTCGCCGAGCGCCATCGAGAACGCGCCGGCCAGCAGACCGGCTACACCGCTGAGGATGACGGTTTCCGCACTCGCGCTCGCAGCCACCCCCGCGATCAGCGCGGTGTTGCTGACCAGCCCGTCCATTGCCCCGAAGGTCGCCGCACGCAACCACCCTCCGGTGACGTCGGCGTGCTGATGGTCGACCGTGTGCGGCAGGCCGGTCGGTGTCACCGGATCGGGTCGCTCGGAATCCGTCATCCCGATATTGAACGCTCACCCGAGAATGACGATTTCCTGAGGTCTGCCTTGGTTTGCCATGTGTCGGTTTCGCGGGATGGATATCGGGTTACCGTCAGGTATGCCCACCACTGCGGAGCATCTGCGAAACGCCCTCGACGGCCGCTGGCGCGACGTGAAGAACGACATGCGGCACAAACTCTCCCACGAGGCCTTCACACCGCATTACACCCCGAACACCGTCATCGCCCGCACAAAGGTGAACGAACAGCTGCAGATCCTGGCCGCCGAGGGCGCAGCCGAGGACGGTTTCGCGAAGGAGCACGGCGGCAACGGCAACGTCGGCGCGGCCATCACCCAGATCGAGATGCTCGCGATGAGCGACCTGTCGCTGATGGTCAAGGCCGGTGTGCAGTGGGGTCTGTTCGGCGGCGCCGTCGAGAACCTGGGCACCGAACGCCATCACGAGCGGTACGTCAAGCGGATCATCGACTGCGATCTGCTCGGGTGTTTCGCGATGACCGAGACCGGCCACGGCAGTGACGTCCAGTCCCTCGAGACGACGGCCACCTACGACCCGGGCACCCAGGAGTTCGTCGTGAACTCCCCCACCCCCACCGCCCGTAAGGATTACATCGGTGGTGCGGCCCAGGCCGCCCGCATGGCAGCGGTTTTCGCGCAACTCATCACTCACGGGGACGGCACGCCGGCGAACCACGGCGTGCACTGCGTGATGGTGGCGATCCGCGACGAGAACGGCGACGACCTGCCCGGGGTCACCACGTCGGACTGCGATTACAAGGGCGGTCTGCCCGGTGTCGACAACGGCCGCATCGTGTTCGACAACGTGCGGGTACCGCGGGAGAACCTGCTGAACCGCTACGGTGACGTCGCCGAGGACGGGACCTACACCTCCCCGATCGAGAACCCGAACCGGCGTTTCTTCACGATGCTCGGCACGCTGATCCGGGGACGGGTCACCGTCGGTGGCAGCGGAGCCGCCGCCGCGCGGGTCGCCCTCGACATCGCCACCCGGTATGCGTTGCAGCGCAAGCAGTTCTCCGCTCCCGACGGTGGCGAGGTCATCATCATGGACTACCTCGTGCACCAGCGCAGGCTGCTGCCGCTGATCGCCCGCGCGTACGCACTGCAGTTCGCGCAGAACGAGCTCGTCGCCAAATGCCACGAACTGCAGAGCGCGGAGCACCCCGACGCCGAAGAGCAGCGGGAACTCGAAGCCCGCGCAGCCGGTCTCAAGGCGGCCAACACCTGGCACGCCAGCCGGGCGATCCAGGAGGCGCGCGAGGCCTGTGGCGGCGCCGGCTACCTCGCCGAGAACCGGCTCGTCGGGCTGCGCGGCGACATCGACGTGTTCACCACCTTCGAAGGTGATAACCACGTGCTCACCCAGCTGGTCGCCAAGGAGCTGCTGACCGCCTACGCAGACGACGTCAAGGGGATGAGCCCGGTGGAGTGGGTGCGCTTCGCGGCCAACACCGTCGGTACCCGGGTGATGAAACGCACTGCGGCCGAGACGATCATGCAGACCATCCTCGACACCCGCGAGGACAACGAGGAAGAGGGCAGCCTGTTCAACCGGGGCACCCAGGTGCAGATGTTCGAGGACCGCGAGGGCTACCTGCTGTCGTCGGTGGCCCGCCGGCTGCAGAGCAAGTCGAAGGAGATGTCGGCGTTCGACGCGTTCAACGCCGTACAGGACCACGTGCTGCACACCGCGCAGGCCCACATCGACCGCATCGTGCTCGAGGCGTTCGTCGCGGGCATCGACGCATGCGGGGACGTGGAGGCCAGGAACATCCTCGGCATGGTGTGCGACCTGTACGCGCTGTCGGTGATCGAGGAGGACAAGGCCTGGTACATCGAGCACCGGTTCCTGTCCACCGAACGCGCGAAGGCGGTGACCCGCGGCATCAACGAGCGGTGCCGCGCGCTCCGGCCGTACGCGGAACTCCTGGTCGACGGTTTCGCTATCCCCGAGCAGCTACGCTACGCCGCGATGATGGATCCCAAGGAACCCTCGGCAAGCACGGTCAGTCGTTGATCTACGAATTGCACGAGTCGGTCGGACCGGGCGAAGCTCGCCGAGGAGATTGCCAGCGCCGCGACTGGGTGTTCTACGAGATGTCCGATGAACAGCGGCGCCAGATGATGGCCGCGACCAACCCGCCCATGAGCCCCCTGGCACAGGCGGCGAAGCAGCAGCAGACGGGCAGAGGTCAACGGCAGGCTCCCGGGCCGAGTCAGACTCCGCTGGGTCTTTAGACCTTTCGGGCTGCGGCCGCCCCGATTCGGTCTAGCATCGGAGCGACGATCGAATCTCGACGTTCCGGGGGGTGTCCGTGACAACCGAATCCGTTGTGCAGCC
Source organism: Actinomycetota bacterium (assembly GCA_034189785.1). Classification (GTDB taxonomy): domain Bacteria; phylum Actinomycetota; class Actinomycetes; order Mycobacteriales; family Mycobacteriaceae; genus Mycobacterium. The sequence continues at coordinate 137 of JAXHUG010000052.1, read as the reverse complement.
GACTTTGACGCCCAGGCGTCCGTTTCCGGAGCGGCTGGGTCCCAGGGGCAACCTGGTCTACAAGCTCATCACGACCACCGATCACAAGCTGATCGGGATCATGTATTGCGTCGCCTGTTTCGCGTTCTTCTTGATCG
>JAXHUG010000051.1:12686-86708 GCA_034189785.1 Actinomycetota bacterium | reverse complement strand
AGAGCCGCTCGGCGCGAACCTCCACTACCAGCCCGCCCACGGCGATCGCCGCATGAACGGCCATCGAGACAGCAGGTCGGCACGAGGAATCCCCGCAGTTCACTGCGGGGAGGACGTCAAGGACCGTCGTGGCTGAAGGACGTCTCCGGCGCCAGCTCGGAAGAATCAACCAGCCGCTCGCCGATCAGCCCGTTCACTCGCTCGTCGACCGGGTCACGATTCCACAAGACATGCCCAGTCCCTGGGTGCGGATCACCAATCGGATCGTCGTCGCCTCCGGCGTGTTGTGCGTGGTGGTGCTGATCGTCTACATCGACCGCGACGGGTACACGGACACCCAAACCGACGGGCTGTCGCTGCTCGACTGCTTCTACTACGCGACAGTCTCGCTGTCCACGACGGGATACGGCGACATCACCCCGATCACCGAGCGTGCCCGCTTCGTGAACATCGTCGTGATCACCCCCTTACGGGTGGCATTCCTGATCGTGCTGATCGGCACCACGGTCGAGACCTTGACGACCGAGTCGCGTCAGGCGTTCAAGATTCAGCAGTGGAGGAACAAGGTGCGCAACCACACCATAGTCATCGGGTACGGCACCAAAGGCCGGACGGCGGTGGCCGCCATGGTCGGTGACGAGGTCGCGCCGGCCGACATCGTCGTGGTGGACGAGAATCCGGCCGCCCTCGAGCGAGCACGAAACGCCGGTTTGGTGACGGTCCGAGGCAACGCCACGGATTCCGAGGTGCTCCGGCTGGCCAGCGCGCAACACGCCAAGGCGATCATCGTCGCCACCAACCGCGACGACACCGCGGTGCTGGTCACCCTCACCGCGCGCGAACTGGCGCCGAATGCGAAGATCATCGCCGCGGTCCGCGAGGCGGAGAACCAGCACCTCCTGGAGCAGTCCGGTGCGGATTCGACGGTGGTGACCTCGGAGACCGCTGGTCGCCTACTCGGCATCGCCACACAGACTCCGAGCGTGGTGGAGATGATGGAGGATCTGCTCACCCCGAACGCGGGCTTCGCGATCGCCGAACGCGAGGTCGGCCCCAACGAGGTGGGTGGTTCGCCGCGGCATCTGCATGACCTCGTCCTGGGCGTCGTGCGCGACGGGGGACTGGTGCCCGTCGACGCCCCCGAGGTCGACGCACTCGAAACGGGCGACCGGCTGCTCTACATCCGCAGCGCGGACGCCGAACGGTGAGTGGCTTCGAGTCGCTGCGTAACACCCCGCTGCTGTCGCGTGTCGGCGCCGACCGCGCCGACGCGTTGCGGACCGACATCGACGCGGCCACCGCCGGTTGGGCCGAGGCGCTGCTGTTGCGCGTGGACCGGCGCAATCAGGTGTTGATCGCCGGCGGGCGGGTGGTGCTGGGGCGGGCGAGTGCGCTGACCGACGCACCTCCCGAACACGCCGTCTTCCTCGGCCGGCTGCGCGACGGCCGTCATGTGTGGGGCGTGCGGGCCACGTTGGAGGCGCCCGCGGACGGCGCCGACGCCGAGGTGCTCGACCTGCGACGGGCCGGCCAGATCTTCGACGACACCAGCGCGCAACTCGTGGCCATCGCCACCGCGCTGCTCAACTGGCACGACCACGCCCGGTTCAGCCCGGTTGACGGCGCGCCCACCAAACCGGTCAAGGCCGGCTGGTCGAGGGTGAACCCGGTGAACGGGCACGAGGAGTTCCCGCGCATCGACCCCGCGGTGATCTGCCTGGTGCACGACGGGCACGACCGTGCGGTGCTGGCCCGTCAGACGCTGTGGCCGGAGCGGCTGTTCTCGATCCTCGCCGGCTTCGTCGAGGCCGGCGAATCGTTCGAATCGTGTGTGGTGCGCGAGATCGCCGAGGAGGTCGGTCTGACGGTGACCGACGTGCGCTACCTGGGCAGCCAGCCGTGGCCGTTCCCACGCTCGCTGATGGTCGGATTCCACGCCGTCGGTGATCCGGAGCAACCGTTCGCGTTCAACGACGGCGAGATCGCCGAGGCCGGGTGGTTCACCCGCGCCGAGGTGCGCGCCGCGCTGGCCGAGGGGGACTGGAACGCCGTGGCCGGCGGATCGCCGTCGCGGTTGCTGCTGCCCGGTTCGATCTCGATCGCCCGCGAGATCATCGAGTCCTGGGCATTCGCCGACTGAGGAATCGCGGGGGTGCACCCGGATACCTGGCGGCCGGTGTGCGTGACGTGGATGACGACGCCCTGATCGGATATTCGTCCCAGGACATCGCGTCGGCCGTCCGGCGCAGACCGACGAAGGAGAAACGACCCACCGCACGTCGGCGAGCACAGCGGCTGTGTCGACGCCGACTCGAACACGCGCGGACGTTCGATTGGCAGTTCAATAGAACCCGAGCCACGTAGGCACGTAGGAAGGACCGAGGATGACCGCAGTAACAACGGCCTGGCGTTCGGCCGACCCGACCCCGTTGAGTGACGAAACGCTGGCCCAGGTGGACGGTTGGTGGCGGGCGGCGAACTACCTCTCGGTGGGGCAGATCTACCTGCTGGACAATCCGCTGCTACGGACTCCGCTGTCGCGCGACGACGTCAAGCCGCGCCTGCTCGGCCACTGGGGCACCACCCCCGGCCTCAACTTCATCTACGCCCACTTGAACCGGGTGATCACCGAACGCAGCCAGCCGACCGTCTACGTCACCGGCCCCGGACACGGGGGTCCCGGCCTGGTCGCCAACGCCTATCTCGACGGCACGTACTCGGAGACGTATTCCGACATCACCCCCGACATCGAGGGGATCCGCCGGCTGTTCCGCCAATTCTCATTCCCCGGCGGCATCCCGTCACATGTCGCACCGGAGACGCCCGGCTCGATCCATGAGGGCGGCGAGCTCGGCTATGCCCTGTCGCACGCCTACGGTGCCGCGTTCGACAATCCCCACCTGCTCGCGGCCACGGTGGTCGGCGACGGCGAGGCGGAGACCGGTGCGCTGGCGACCAGCTGGCACTCCAACAAGTTCACCAACGTCGCCAACGACGGCGTGGTCTTGCCGATTCTGCATCTCAATGGCTACAAGATCGCCAATCCGACTGTGCTGGACCGTATTCCGATCCAGGATCTGCGCAGCCTGATGCTCGGCTACGGTCACAACCCGTACTTCTTCGAGGTGCTCGACGACCAGGACCCGGCCGATGCGCACCGCGAATTCGCACTCGTGCTCGACACCGTGCTCAACGAGATCGCCGAGATCAAGAGCCATGACCACGACGGCGACCGGGTGCCGGTCCGCTGGCCGATGATCGTCTTCCGGTCCCCCAAGGGCTGGACCGGCCCTGCCTACATCGACGGCAAGAAGACGACCGGATCCTGGCGCGCGCATCAGGTCCCGCTCGCCAACGCCCGCGACACGCCGGAACACCTCCAGGTGCTCAGCGACTGGTTGGCGTCCTACCGGCCGGCAGAACTGTTCGATGCCGACGGCCGCCTCGATGCGAAGATCGCCGCCCTGGCGCCGCCGGGAACCCTGCGGATGAGTGACAGTCCCCACGCCAACGGCGGCCTTCTCCTCAAGGACCTGCGCCTGCCCGACTTCCGCGACTACGCCGTCGACGTCCCCACTCCTGGCTCGACGATCGCCGAGTCGACCAGGGTGCTCGGCCGCTGGCTCGCCGAGGTCATCGGCCTCAACCCGAACAACTTCCGGATCTTCGGCCCCGACGAAACCGCGTCGAACCGCCTGCAGGCCGTGTTCGACGTCACCGACAAGCAGTGGAACGCCGAATTCTTCGACGCCGAGGTCGACGAGCACCTCGCGCGGGCGGGACGCGTGATGGAGATGCTCTCGGAGCATCAGTGCCAGGGCTGGCTCGAGGGCTATCTGCTGACTGGACGACACGGCCTGTTCAACTGCTACGAAGCGTTCATCCACATCATCGACTCGATGTTCAACCAGCACGCCAAGTGGCTCAAGGTCACCAATCACATCGCGTGGCGCCGACCGGTGGCCAGCCTCAACTACCTGCTGTCGAGCCACGTCTGGCGGCAGGATCACAACGGCTTCAGTCATCAGGATCCGGGCTTCATCGACCACGTCGTGAACAAGCGGGCCGAGGTGGTGCGGGTCTACCTGCCGCCGGATGCCAACACGTTGCTGTCGACCTACGACCACTGCCTGCGGTCACGCCAGTACGTCAACGTGGTGGTGGCGGGAAAGCAACCGAGTCCCAACTTTCTGACGATGGACGAGGCGATCGCGCACTGCACCCGGGGGCTGGGCATCTGGGAGTGGGCGGGCAACGAAGTGCTGGGCGAGGACCCCGACGTCGTGATCGCGACGTGCGGCGACGTGCCAACACTGGAGGGACTGGCTGCGGTGGACCTGCTCCGCAGGCACCTTCCCGAACTGCGGGTCCGCTTTGTCAACGTCGTGGACCTGATGCGGTTGCAGGACGAGAAGGAGCATCCGCACGGACTGTCCAACCGCGAGTTCGACATGCTCTTCACCTGCGACAAGCCGGTGATCTTCGCCTACCACGGCTATCCCTGGCTCATCCACCGGCTCACCTATCGCCGCGCCGGCAACGAGAACATCCACGTCCGGGGGTACAAGGAAGAGGGCACCACCACCACGCCGTTCGACATGGTGATGCTCAATGATCTCGACCGCTACCACCTGGTGATCGACGTGATCGACCGCGTGCCCTCCCTGGGCTCGGCCTGCGCCACGCTGCGCCAGCAGATGGTGGACAAGCGGATCGCCGCGCGTGAGTACACCCGCGCATACGGTGACGACATCCCTGAGGTAAGCGACTGGGTGTGGCCGGCCGCGCACGCCGCGACGTTCACCTCGAGCGTGGCGGCCACCATCTCGACCGGCGGCGACAACGAATAGCGCGCCGTGCCGAGTCTGCGGAGCCGGCCGGAGATCAGCCGGCGACACTTCCGTCGTCGGGCTCGGGCCCGAAGACGAACTGCCGGCCGGTGGTCACGGTCGGGGTGATCCGTACGTAGCGCCGCTTGGTGGTGGCCACCCACGGCAGCAGCGCGGCCTGCTCGGCCTCTTCGATCTGGGAGGCACCCGACAACACCTCGGCGGTGCCGCGAACGATCACGCTCCAGCCCGCCGACGAGGTGTAGTCGTCGGCTTCGAAGAGCACCTCGTCGCTGACCACGGCGCTGAACAACTTGCTGCCTTCCGCGGTGCGGAACAACACCGTCCCCCGTTGGGTGACGAAGTTGACCGGGAAGATGAACATCTCGTCGGCTATCCGGGTCACCAGCCGACCTAAGGCGACGCTGGAGAGCTTCTCCCAGCTCTCGTCTTCGGTGAGTTCGGCAACCGGGGTGTGGGGGCTGGTCACCTCCGGGATACTACTGCCGGAGCAGCGCCGCCGCCCGTCACCGGGACACTTTCGGACTCCCGTCGGACGCCGCCGGCGAGCGGCCGGTTCGCGAATCGGACAGGACCGAAGTTTTCCCGCGGTTCACACGAGGGTCACGAACCCGACATCACCTGTGGTAAAGCTGTTGGTCACAGCAGCCGGAGGAGATCACCCGTGCCCATTCGCAAGGTCGCACCCGACGCGGCCACGCACCGCCGACCGACGATGACGGCCGTGCCGGATCCCGGGCGGTGAGCACCGGTGAACCCGGCTTCGACATCGCACCGTGGGCACTGCGGTGGCGCGGAGCCGCTCCGAGCCGACTCGGGCTGACCGAGTCGGTCTTCGCGCTGTCCAACGGCCACATCGGCCTGCGCGGGGCACTCGACGAGGGTGAACCGGTGGCCCTGCCGGGCACCTACCTCAACGGCTTCTACGAACTGCGTGACCTGCCCTATGCCGAGAGCGGCTACGGCTACCCCGAATCCGGCCAGACCATCGTGAACGTGACCGACGGCAAGATCATCCGCCTGCTCGTCGAGGACGAGCCGATGGATCTGCGGTACGGGCACGCCGAGGAGCACGAGCGCACCCTGGACTTCCGGTCGGGCACCCTGCGCCGCATGTCGGTGTGGACCTCGCCGACCGGCCGCACCGTTCGGATCCGCTCGGAACGCCTCGTCTCGTTCACCAAACGCACGATCGCCGCCATCCGGTACACGGTGGAACCGGTGGACGAGGACATGCGGCTGGTGTTGCAGTCCGACCTGCTCGCCAACGAACCGGTTCCCCAGCAAGGCGACGATCCACGGCTGGCCGCGGCGCTCGATGCCCCACTGGTCAACGACTACAGCGAATCCCACGGACTCCGGGCGCTGCTGGCCCACCACACCCGGCGGTCCAAGCTGCGGATGGCGGCCGGTATGGACCACGAAGTGCACGCTCCCGACGCCTGCCTGTTCTCCATTCGCGCCGACGAGGACCTGGCCCGGTTGACGATGGCGGCACCGGTCCCCGCCGGCGAGCAGCTGACGGTCGTGAAATACATCGGTTACGGCTGGTCGGGCCATCGATCCGTACACTCGCTGCGGGCGCAGGTCGACGCGGCGTTGTCGATGGCGATGGAGGCCGGCTGGGACGAACTGTTGACCACGCAGCGCCAATTCCTCGACGCCTTTTGGCTGGACGCCGACATCGAGGTGGACGGCGACCCCGAATTGCAGCAGGCCCTGCGCTTCGCCATGTTCCATGTGCTGCAGGCGGGCGCACGGGGGCAGGCCCGGGCGATACCGGCCAAAGGCCTCACCGGACCGGGCTATGACGGCCATACCTTTTGGGACACCGAGACTTTCGTGCTTCCCATGCTCACCTACACCATGCCGACCGCGGCCCGTGAGGTGCTGCGGTGGCGGCACTCGACTCTGGGCCAGGCGAAGGACCGGGCCCGCGAGATCGGGCAGGCCGGGGCGATGTTCCCCTGGCGGTCGATCAACGGCGACGAATGTTCGGGGTACTGGCTGGCCGGAACCGCCGCGGTGCACGTCACCGCCGACATAGCGAACGCCGCCGACCGGTATCTGTCCGCCACCGACGATCAGCGGTTCGAAGAGGAATGCGGGGTCGAACTGCTGGTCGAGAGCGCGCGGCTGTGGGCCCGGCTGGGCCACTACCACGACGGCAGCTTCCGCATCGACGGGGTCACCGGACCCGACGAGTACACCGCCACGACCAACAACAACACGTTCACCAATCTCGTTGTCCAGCAGAATCTGTGGGATGCGGTCGAGGCGTGCCGGCGGCGTCCCGAGGTGGCCGCCCGCCTCGGCGTGGGCACGTCCGAAACGGCGAACTGGCAGCGGTGCGCCGACGCCGTCCGTATCCCCTACGACGCCACACGCGGGGTACACCAGCAGTCGGACGCGTTCACCTCGCTGGCGCCGTGGGACTTCGAGGCGACCGCGGACAACTATCCGTTGATGCTGCACTACCCGTACTACGACCTGTACCGCAAGCAGGTCGTCAAACAGGCCGACCTGGTGCTGGCGATGTATGTCCGTGGCGACGCGTTCACCGCGGAGGAGAAGCGGCGCAACTTCGACTACTACGAAGCCCTGACGGTGCGGGACTCGTCGTTGTCGGCCTGTTGCCAGGCCGTGATCGCCGCCGAGGTGGGCTACCTGGACCTCGCGTTCGACTATCTCGTCGAGACTGCGTTCACCGATCTGCACGACCTGCACGGCAACGTCTCCAGCGGCCTGCACATCGCCGCGCTGGCCGGCGCCTGGCTCGGGTGCGTCGCCGGCCTGGGTGGCATGCGCCACCGCGGCGACCGGATCACCTTCGCCCCCCGACTACCCGACAGCCTCGACCGTCTGTCGTTCCGCCTCGTGTTCCGCGGCAGCAAGATCGTGGTCACCGTCGATCGTGACGCGGCGACGTATCTGCTGCGCAGCGGCGAGCCGATCGAACTCGCCCACCACGGGCGTCGATTCCGCTTGGCGGAGCGTCCCGTCACCCTGGCGGTGCCGCCGATCGAACCCGGCGCCCCGCCGGCCCAGCCGACGGGGCGGGAACCCTACCGCCGCAGCCGGTTGCGCGCCGACCTCGCCGACTCGTCGCGAACCGACCAGGCCGGCTAGCGGTGGGTCCCGACAACCGGCGACGAGCCCGGCTCGGTGGTAACGTCGGCCACAGGTCAGCGCAGCCACCCGGCCCGGCTCCGCCAACGCTGTGGACCGATTCGTCTCGAAACCTTTGCGGCATACCTGAGTCCGCGGGAATGGGGTAGTGAAGAGGATGGCCCACGACGTCGCAGCAACTCTGCGCCGATACGGCAGAGACCGCACCGAACTGCTCGCCATCCTGTGGGAGATCCAGCGTGGCGACGGCTATGTCGGTCCGGACGCGGCCCGGGAGGTGGCGAACTGGCTCGGCATGGCCGTCGAGGATGTCCTCGAGACGGCCACGTTCTATCACTTCTTGCACACCACACCGTCGGGGCGGTTCCGGATCTATCTGAGCAGAACCGTCATTGCCGAGATGCGCGGCTACCGCGAGGTGTACGAAGCCCTCGAGGCAGAGACCGGTGCCCGCTTCGGGGGGTCCGGCAACGCCGACTTCGCCCTGTTCGAGACGGCCTGCATCGGCATGGCCGACCAGGAACCGTCGATGCTCGTCGATGGCGTCGTGTTCGGTGATCTGACCCCGTCCTCGGTGGCCGAGATCGTCTCGGGCCTCAAACAGGGCCGGTCACCGGCCGAGATCGCCAATCCGACCGGACTGGCCGAAGACCAGGTGGAATACGTCGACGCGTTGACCCACACCGCCGTTCACACCTGCGGGCCGGTGTTCTTCGCCGAGGAGACCGACTACGGTGTCCTCGCGCGCCGGTGCCTGGTGACCCCGGCCGAGGAGGTGATCGCCACCATCACCGATTCCGGGTTGCGCGGCCGGGGCGGCGCCGGCTTCCCCACCGGAAACAAGTGGCGGCTGTGCCGGGCCGCGGCGGGGACCGACAAGTACATCATCTGCAATGCCGACGAGGGTGAGCCCGGAACGTTCAAGGATCGCGTGCTGTTGACCCGTTCGCCCAAGCAGGTGTTCGTCGGCATGATCATCGCCGGCGTCGCCGTCGGCGCATCGCACGGGATCCTGTACCTGCGGGCCGAATACGCCTATCTGCGAAGCTATCTCGAACGGCAGCTGGACGAACTGCGCGACGACGGCGCGCTCGGGTACGGCTTCGACATCCGGATCAAGATGGGCGCGGGTGCCTACATCTGCGGTGACGAGTCCGCGCTCATCGAGTCCTGCGAAGGCAAGCGTGGGACACCGCGGTTGAAGCCGCCGTTTCCTGTCGAGAACGGCTACCTCGGCAAACCGACGTGCGTGAACAACGTCGAGACTTTCGCGGCCGCCACCCGCATCATGGGCAAGGGCGCGGACTGGTTCGCCGCCATGGGCACCGCCAAGTCGAGGGGCACTCGGTTGCTCAGCGTCTCCGGCGATTGCGGGGCGCCGGGCATCTACGAGGTCGAATGGGGTATCACCCTGCGCGAGATGCTCGCCATGGTGGGCGCCGAGGACGCCGTGGCCGTGCAGATCAGCGGACCGTCCGGCGAGATGGTCTCCGCGCAGGCCGACTCCGACCGCCGGCTCGGCTACGAGGACATCTCCTGTAACGGCTCGGTCATGATCTTCGACTCCCGCCGCGACCTGCTTTCCGTGGTCCGCGATTTCATGCAGTTTTTCGTCGACGAGTCCTGCGGCATCTGCGTTCCCTGCCGGGTCGGCAACGTGGCGCTGCGCGACAAGGTCGACCTGGTGATCAGGGGGCAGGCCAGCTCGGCGGATCTCGACGACATGACCAGATGGGGCGCGGTGGTGGCCGCAACCAGTCGATGTGGCCTCGGTGCGACCTCGCCGAATCCCATCCTGACCACGATGGCGAAGTTCCCCGGAGCGTTCACCGGCGCCCTGAGCGCCGAAGATGACGACGGTCTGCTGCCGTCCTTCGATGTCCATGCGGCGCTCAACGGCTACGCCGCAGCCGTCAACCAACTCGCCGGGCAGGAGTCTCGATGACCGTGGAAATCCAGATCGACGGCGTTGCGGTGACGGCCGAAGAGGGCGCCTACCTCGTCGACGTCGCCGCCGAAGCCGGCGTCTACATCCCCACGCTGTGCTACCTGAAGGGCCAGTCCCCGCTCGGGACGTGTCGCGCCTGTTCGGTCAAGGTCGACGGCAGGGTGACGGCGGCGTGCACGGTTCGCGTCACCGCAGGCATGCGGGTGGAGGTCGAGGAACCGGAGACCACCGACATGCGAAAGTCGCTGGTCGAGATGCTGTTCGCCGAAGGAAACCACAACTGTCCGAGTTGCGAGAAGAGCGGCCGCTGCACACTGCAGGCGGTGGGTTACGAAGTGGGCATGATGGTCTCCCGCTTCCCCTACCAGTTCCCGGTGCGTGCCGCCGACCACGCCTCCGAACGCATCTGGCTGGAACGCGACCGCTGCATCTTCTGCCAGCGCTGCGTGGAGTTCATCCGGGACCGGACCACCGGAGAGAAGATCTTCAGCATCAGCGGCCGCGGCCACGACGCGCGCATCGAGATCGACGCGGAGCTGGCCGATGCGATGCCCCCCGATCAGGTGCGTGAGGCGGTCCAGATCTGCCCGGTCGGCACCATCCTGGAAAAGCAGGTCGGTTACGACACCCCGATAGGGCAGCGGCGTTACGAAGTCGAGTCGGTGCGCGACCGTGCGTTGGGCGGGTCGGCCGAATGACTGCCTCGGAAGCCAATTGGATAGGCTCTCACCAGCTTCCGGCCACTCCCCTCGATCCGGAAACGGTGGCGAAACGGGCGGACAAGATCAAGGTGTCGATGATCAGCCTGTGCGGCTGCTGGGGTTGCACGTTGTCTCTGCTCGATATCGACGAACGGCTGCTGGCTCTGCTGGACAGGATCACGATCATGCGTTCGTCGCTGACCGATATCAAGCGCATCCCCGAGCGCTGTGCGGTCGGTTTCATCGAAGGTGGTGTGGCCAACGAGGAGAACATCGAGACGCTGCAGCACTTCCGGGAGAACTGCGACATCCTGATCTCCGTCGGCGCCTGCGCTATCTGGGGTGGTATCCCGGCGCTGCGCAATGTTCGCGACCTGAAGGACTGTCTGGCCGAGGCCTACCTCGATTCCCCCACCGCGGTGCCCGGCGAGGCGGTCGTCCCGCTGCATCCCCAGATACCGATTCTGACCACCAAGGTCTATCCGTGCCACGAAGTGGTCCACATGGACTACTTCGTCCCCGGGTGTCCGCCTCAGCCCGACGCCATCCTCGAGGTGCTCGAGGACATCATCGACGGGCGGCCGGTCAGGTTGCCCACCTCCCTCACCCATTTCGACTGAGCCCGAGGAAATCAACTGCCATGAGTAAGACGCTCGTCATCGATCCGATCAGCCGGATCGAGGGGCACGGCAAGGTCGTCATCGAAGTCGACGACGACGCCCGTGTGGTGGACACCAAACTGCACGTGGTCGAGTTCCGCGGATACGAGAAGTTCATCCAGGGCCACCCGTTCTGGGAGGCGCCGGTGCTGATGCAGCGTATCTGCGGCATCTGCTTCGTCAGCCACCACCTGGCCGGCGCCAAGGTGCTCGACGACATCATCGGTGTCGGTCCCGCCTCGGGCACGCACCTGACTCCGACAGCACTGAAGGTCCGCCGCCTCGGCCACTACGCGCAGATGCTGCAGTCCCACGTCACCGCCTACTTCTATCTGGTGGTGCCCGAGATGCTGTTCGGTATCGATGCTCCGCCCGAGAAACGCAACGTCCTCGGACTCGTCGAGGCCGACCCCGAACTCGTGAAACGCGTCGTGCAGCTGCGCAAGTGGGGTCAGGAACTGCTCGTGACCATCTTCGGCAAGCGGATGCACGGCATCTCCTCGGTACCGGGCGGAGTCAACAAGGCGCTCACCGCCGCCGACGTGAACCGGTTCCTCAACGGCGACGACGGACTGCTGTCGATGGAGCAGGTGATGGAGTACGCGCAGTTGGGACTGGAGCTGTTCTACCGGTTCCACGACGAGCACCGCGACGAGGTCGACGGCTTCGCCAACGTGCCTTCCCTGAACATGTGCCTGGTCGACGACGACGGCAACGTCGATTACTACGACGGCAAGCTGCGGGTGGTCGACGACGACAAGAACGTCGTGCGCGAATTCGACTATCACAACTACCTGAACCACTTCTCCGAAGCGGTCGAGAAGTGGAGTTACATGAAGTTCCCGTTTCTCACCGATTTCGGTCGGGAGGCCGGGTCGGTGCGGGTCGGCCCGCTGGCCCGGATGAACGTCACCCGGACCCTGTCCACCCCGCTGGCCCAGCAGGCGTTGGCGCGATTCCACGCCTACACCGGCGGGCGCGCGAACAACATGACCCTCCATACGAATTGGGCGCGCACCATCGAGACGATCCACGCCGTGGAGGTGATTCGAGAACTGCTGACCGATCCCGACATACAGAAGGACAGCTTGGTCGTCACACCGGGCGCCGAGGCGTGGACCGGTGAGGGCGTCGGCGTGGTGGAGGCGCCGCGCGGGAGCCTGCTGCACCATTACCGTGCCGGGCCCGACGGCGACGTGACGTTCGCCAACCTCATCGTGGCCACTACCCAGAACAACCAGGTGCTCAACCGGACGGTGCGCAGCGTCGCCGACCAGTATCTGGATAGGAGAACAGAGATCACCGAAGGCATGATGAATGCGATCGAGGTGGGGATCCGGGCCTACGACCCGTGTTTCAGTTGCGCCACCCACGCTTTGGGTCAGATGCCGCTGACCGTGTCCGTCGTGGACCCGAAGGGCAGGGTGCTCGATGCGCGTACCCGGTGAATCGGTGTCCGTCGCGGCCCTGCTGGCGGCTCCCTCGACCTTGGTTTACGGCATCGGCAACTCCGGCCGGCAGGACGACGGGCTGGGCTGGGCGTTCGTCGATCGGCTCGAAGCCGGTCCGGACCGGTGCGCGGCGGTCCTGCACCGCGGCTACCAGCTGCACCTCGAAGACGCCGATCTGATCAACCGATTCGACACCGTGCTGTTCGTCGACGCCACCAAGGAATCCGCGGTGGCCAGTTATCGGTTGACGCGACCGGAGGCGATGTTCGACTTCAGCTTCGCCTCGCATGCGATGTCGGTTCCGTCGGTCTTGGCGACCGCCGTGCAGTGTTTCGGGTGCTGCCCCGACGCGTATCTGCTGGCGATCCGGGGCTACGAGTGGGAGTTGCGCACCGGTCTGACCACCGCGGCGGCGGCCAACCTCAGCCAGTCGTTGACGTTGACGCGGGAGACCGTATCGCTTGATTAACCAGACAGTTCGCCACTTCCACGTCGTCTGCCAACAGTGCACCGCCAGCGTCGATCTGGAGACGGTCGTCGTCAGACCGGACCGGGACCGGGCTTCCCGACAGTGCCTCAACGAATTGCTGGTCGACTGCGGATGGCTGCCCACGACATGGGGTTACTACTGCCGCCGGCACGCCACGGCGGTGCGCAACGGGTGGGTCCGGCGCAGGTGATCCCGGCCGACTCGGCTTGGGCCCGTTGACCTTCCGGTTTGGGACCAATGGCAGTTCCGCGCGCATGGTCGGCGGAACTACGGTGAAATCATGAACCTGCGAACGAAAGCACTCGAATACTCCTACCGGATCCACTGGTCTCCCGGCCAGCACGGATACGTCGCCACGGTCGCCGAATTCCCTGCGCTGCAGTCCGAGCCGGCCCAGACACCCCATGCCGCGGTGGAAAAGTTGATGGCCTCCGTCATGGAACGACTGAACGCGCTCGATGTCGACGGCGGTTCGATGCCGGTGCCGGGATATGGCGCAGCCGCTGGCCCGCCTTCGATGCTCGACGCCTGACGATCGCGTCAGCAGATCCGCGGAAGCTGTTCGCCGATTGTGCGTTCCAGAACACGGGTGGTTCCGAACGGGGTCCTGGCCACTGCGATGCCCGCGTGGTCCTCGACCACCCGCCCGATGATCGCGGCGCCGGCGCCCTCCGGCCGGGCTTGCATCGCCTCGAGCACGGCCACACTGTGTTCGGGATCGACGAAGGCGACCAGTTTCCCCTCGTTGGCCACGTGCAGTGGATCCAGGCCCAGAAATGAGCACGCCGACGTCACGGCCGCCGGAATCGGGATCGCGGGCTCGTCCAGCTCGACCCCCACACCGGCGGCCCTGGCGATTTCGACCACGGCCGCGACCAGACCACCGCGCGTCGGGTCGCGCAGCGCGTGCACCGCACCGGAGGTTTCGGTGGCGGCCAGCATCGCCGCCACCAGGTGATGCAGTGGGGCGCTGTCGGTGACCACGACGGTTCCGAAGTCGATGCCCTCGCGCACGCTCAGGACGGCGAGGCCATGTTCGCCGATCGGTCCTGACACGATGATGTGGTCGCCGGCGCGGGCCCGTTCGGGGGCGATCTCCACTCCGGCGGCCACGACGCCCACGCCGGAGGTGTTGATGAAAAGCTGGTCGGCGCTGCCCCGTTCGACGACCTTGGTATCTCCGGCGACGATGGGTGCCCCCGCGCGGGCCGCGGCCCGGCCCATCGTCTGCGCGACCGCGCCGATGATGTCGAGTTCCAGCCCCTCCTCGAGGATGAACCCGGCCGTGAGCCCCACCGGTTGGGCACCGCTGCACGCCAGATCGTTGACCGTGCCGTTGACCGCGAGATCTCCGATGTTGCCGCCGGGGAAGAACAGCGGCTGCACCACATAGGAATCCGTGCTCACCGCGATCCGCCCGCCGCCGGTGCTCAGCAGCGCCGAGTCCCGGCCCGGGCAACCGGCCGAGCCGAACGCGGGCAGGAACAGGTTCTCGATCAGCTCCTCCGAGAGCACCCCGCCGCCACCGTGTCCGAGCACGATCCGGGAGGTCTCTCGCAACGGCAACGGGCAGACCCAGTTCGCCGGGTCGACGGCCGCCGGTGGCTCACACACGGATGCCGGCAGCGTGCTCGAGGCGACGGAAGTGGTAGTAGGCGGCACAGGCGCCCTCACTGGAGACCATCGTGGCGCCCAGCGGGGTCCGCGGCGTGCAGGCGGTGCCGAACGCCGGGCACTGGTCGGGTTTGAGCAGGCCCTGCAGTACCTCCCCGCTGCGGCATTCGCCGGACTCGTCGATGGCGAGATCGGCCACGCCAAACCGGCCTTCGGCGTCGAACTCGGCGTAGCGGGGCGACAGGGTCCAGCCCGAGCGCGGGATCAGCCCGATACCGCGCCACTGCCGGTCGGTCACGGTGAACACCTCGGCCAGGGTGCGCTGCGCGACGGTGTTGCCCTCCGCGGTCACCGCCCGCCGATAGGCGTTGCGCAGCTCGGGGGTACCCGCTTCCAGCAGCTCGACCAGCTGGCGCACCCCTTCGAGGAGGTCGAGCGGCTCGAACCCCGTCACCACGATCGGCACCTGGTACTTCTCGACCAGCGGACCGTATTCGGCGGTGCCCATGACCGAGCACACGTGCCCGGCCGCCAGGAATCCCTGCACCCGGTTGCGGGGGCCGCTGAGGATCGCGGTCATCGCCGGCGGCACCAGGACGTGCGACACCAGCATCGAGAAGTTCCTCAGGCCCATTCGCCGCGCCTGCACCACGGCCATCGCGTTTCCCGGGGCGGTGGTTTCGAATCCGACACCGAAGAACACCACCTGCTTGTCGGGGTTGTCGGCGGCGATGCGGGTCGCGTCCAGCGGGGAGTAGACGATACGCACGTCTCCGCCGCGGGCCCGGACGCTGAACATGTCATGGCGACTGCCGGGGACCCGCAACATGTCACCGAACGAGCAGAAGATCACGTCGTCACGCGCGGCGATCTCCAGTGCCCGGTCGACCATCTCCAACGGCGTCACGCACACCGGGCAGCCGGGTCCGTGCACGAACTCCACCGCATCGCCCAGCAGCTGGTCGATGCCGTTGCGGATGATCGAGTGCGTCTGTCCGCCGCACACTTCCATGATGGTCCACCTGCGGGTGGCACGGTGTTTGATGGCCTCCACCAGCCGGTGTGCCGCGGCGGGGTCGTGGAACTCCTCGACGTACTTCATGACCGTTCCCTCCCGCCTGACGGCGGCACGTCGGCGGCTCCGGCGAGCTCCTCGCCCAGCATGTCCATTTCGGCCAGCATCGCGAGGGTTTCCCGGGCGGAGGCCTCGTCCAGCCGGGTGATCGCGAACCCGGCATGCACGACCGCGTATTCCCCGATCTGCATGTCCGGTTGGTACACCAGGCACACCGTCTTGGTGGTGCCGCCGAAGTCGACGGTGGACATCAGCGTCCCCGACTCCTCCCAGATACGGACTACCCGGCCGGGTATTCCGAGACACATGTGTGACTCCGTTCGTTGTTGGCACCGCGCAGGGCGGCGGCGACGACCGCCTGACCGAGCGCGAGACCGCCGTCGTTGCAGGGCACCGTCTCATGAGTGAGCACTTCGAAACCTCGGTGTATCAACGCCTTTCGCAGGCCATCGGCCAGGAGTCCGTTGACGAACACGCCGCCGGTCAGCCCGATGGTGGCGATACCGGCTGTGCGCGCGTAGGTTGCGGCCGCGTGCGCGGTCGCGCGGACGACCGCGGCATGGAAACCGGCGGCCAGGTCGGCCGGACACACCCCCGCGCGCGACTGCTCGGCCATACCGACGATCAGCGGGGCGGGATCGAGGACGCCGTCCGCCACGGCGAAATCGAGCGTCGTGGCCCGCCCGGCCCGGGCCAGCTGCTCGAGTTCAACGGCGGCCTGACCCTCGTAGGTGACCTCCTGACAGACACCGAGCAGGCTGGCCACCGCGTCGAACAGCCGGCCCATGCTGGTGGTCGGCACACAACCGACGCCGCGCCGGATCTGCTGGTCCAGGATGCGGCGGCCGTCGGCACCGACCGCCTGCACCGGCGCCAGCGCAGGGTCCCACGCGATCCCCGCGCGGTGGAGCAGGTCCAGGGCGATGCGCGCGGGTTGGCGCAGCGCACCCTCGCCGCCGGGCAGGCTGAACTGCTTCACATGTCCGACGCGGGTGAAGCGGGCAGGTTCGGTGATCGCCAGCAACTCTCCGCCCCAGATGGTGCCGTCGGTGCCGTAGCCGGTGCCGTCGTAGGCGACCGCCACGATCGGAGTGTCCAACCGCCGATGTTCGGCGAGCAACGCCACCGCGTGGGCGTGGTGGTGCTGCACCGGAACGGTCGGCCGCCCGCTGCGCCGGGCCCACCCGGCGGTGGCGTACCGCGGATGCATGTCGCAGGCGACGACCGCGGGCGGTGCGGTGGTCATGGCCGCCAGATCGTGCACCGCCGATTCGAAGAGGGCCTGAGTGCGCGGGTCGGCCATGTCGCCCAGGTGTGGCGACAGGTGCCCCCGTCCGGCCCGGTCCAGTAGGCAGGCAACGGTCTTCACGTCGCCGCCCGTGGCCAGGACCACCGCGTCCGTTCGCACCGCGGTGGACACCGGAAGCGGAGCGAAGCCGCGGGAGCGCCGGACAGCGACCGTGCCGCCGTCCGGGGCGACGGTGACGACCGAGTCCTCGCACGGTAGGCGGATCGGCCGGTCGTGGCCGAGCACACCGTCCGCGGTGCCGGCGATCCGGTCCACGTCGTCGTCCCGGAAGACGATCGGTGAGCCGCTGCCGTTGGCCGACGTCAGCACCAGCGGCACCGGACCCGTGCGGGCGAACAGCAGGTGATGCACGGGCGAATACGCCAGCAACACCCCGAGGTCGCGCAGGCCCGGGGCCGCGCCGTCCACGACGCCGGCGCGGCGCCCAAGCAGCACGATCGGTGCGGCCGCCGAGGTCAGTGCCCGCGCGGCAGCAGCGTCGACCTCGGCGACGGCCCGCGCCGCCTCGAGGTCGGCGACCATCACCGCCAACGGCTTGGCGGGCCGGTTCTTGCGCTCTCGCAGGGTCGCCACGGCGACGTCGTCATCCGCGCGACAGGCGAGGTGGTATCCCCCGATGCCCTTCAGTGCGACGACCCTGCCGGCCAGGATCGCGGCCGCTGCGGCGGCCAGCGGATCTGCCGCGTCGCCCGGACCCGACCACCACAGCGTGGGGCCGCACTCCGGACAGGCGATGGTCTGCGCATGGTGGCGGCGGTCGCCGGGGTCCCGGTATTCGGCCGCACACTGCGCACACATGGGGAACCCGGCCATCGTGGTGCGGGGTCGGTCGTAGGGCAGGCCGGTGATCACGGTGTAGCGCGGCCCGCAGTTCACGCAGGTGATGAAGGGGTGTCCGTACCGGCGGTCGGCCGGGTCGAACAGCTCGCGCAGGCAGTCGGGGCACGTCGCGAGGTCGGGCGGGATCAGGGTGGGCGGGTCGTCGGTCGCACCGGCCCCGGCTCCGGCCACGATGTGGAATCCCGGTGCGGCATGCTGCGGGGGCAGCGTGGTGAGGAGGATGGCGTCGATGTGCGCCATCGGCGGCGGCCGGTTTCTGATGGCCTCGACCGCGGCGGCCACGGCGTCGGCCTCACCTTCGAGTTCGCAGCGCACCGCACCCGTGTCGTTGCGCACGAAGCCGCTTACGTTGTGCTGGTGAGCGATGCGCGCCACGGTGGGCCGGAAGCCGACACCCTGCACCACTCCGGTGACGTCGACACGCACGCGCACACGGGTATCCGGTGCGCTGACCGCCGTCATGAACCTCCGAACCACCGGCCCCTGCGCGACACGGGTTGTCCGGCGCAGGTTGGTATGCCCAGGCTAAACCCGGCGACCGGGCTCGACAATTCAAACCACGATCCGCGCCATGGTGGGACGGCGCTCGCGCCGTCACGGCCGTCTGGTGGCAGGATGGACGGCGTGCATGAGTTGTCGCTGTGTCACGCGATCGCGAACGTGGTCAGGCCGTATGTCGAGGGCCGACGCGTCGACGTGGTGCGGGTGCAGGTCGGAGCCCTGCGGCAGGTGGTGCCGGAATCGCTCGAGTACTGCTGGTCGGTGGTCCGCACGCAGGAAGGCATGCCCGACGCCGAACTGGACCTCGACTGGGTGCCCGCCGAAGTGCGCTGCCGCGGGTGTCACCGCCGCAGCACCATCGAGTCCCGGTGGTCGGTTCGCTGCCCGAGCTGCGACGCCGGCGAGGTCGATCTGATCTGCGGCGACGAGTTCGCCGTGACGTCGGTCGACGTCAGCGACGTCCTGGCCGCCGGCGAGTTGGGCTGAGGGGCACCCATGGGCAGGCTGCACCGCCACGAGGACGGCACGGTGTCCATCCACCACCACGACGACGGAGGGCCCCACGACCACGGCGACCACGCCGGCTACCAGACCGGCGCACACCGGATCGAGGTGCTGGAGTCGATCTTCGCCGAAAACGATGCCCTCGCGGCCCGCAACCGGGAAGCGTTCGAGGCCAACGGTATTCGTGCGGTCAACCTGATGAGTTCACCGGGCTCCGGCAAGACCACGGTACTGGCCACGACGCTCGACGAGCTGGCCGGCGAGCTCGCCGTCGGTGTCGTCGAAGGTGACATCACCACCGACCTCGACGCCGCCAAACTGGCCGGCCGCGGTGCGCAGGTCGTGCTGCTGAACACCAGCGCCGGATTCGGCGGCGAATGTCACCTCGATGCCCCGATGGTCCACCGGGCGCTGCAGGGCCTCACGCTGCCGTCCCTGGAGCTGGTGGTCATCGAGAACGTCGGCAACCTCGTCTGCCCGGCCGAATTCGACGTCGGTGAGCACGCCAAGGTCATGGTGTACTCCCTCACCGAGGGGGAGGACAAGCCGTTGAAGTACCCGGTGATGTTTCGGTCGGTGGACGTGGTGCTGCTCAACAAGATCGACCTGGCGCCGTACCTGGACGCCGATGTCGAGCGCTACACCGACCACGTCCGGCGGGTGAACCCGAGCGCGGCCATCTTCGCAGTCAGCGCGCGCACCGGCGAGGGGATGCCGGCGTGGTATGACTGGTTACGCCGGTTTGCGGCCGGTTCCCACACCTGCGGTCCCTGACCGCCCAAACGAACAAACGGTCGCGAAGGTGCGAGGAGGTCGCGCCGTTTCGTCGATCCCGGCGAACGGTCAGCGGCCGAGTTTGGCCTTGACGTCCTTGATGCTCGGGTTGGTCAGCGCCGAACCGTCCGGGAACCTCACCGTCGGGACGGTCTGGTTGCCCCCGTTGACCGACATCACGAATTCCGCTGCGGCGGGGTCGCGTCCGATGTCGACCTCGGTCCACGGGATGCCCTCGACCTGCAACGCCTTCTTGAGCCGGACACAGTATCCGCACCACTTGGTCGTGTACATGGTCAAGGTCTCGGCACTCATCGCACTTCCAACATTACCGACCGCTTCGACATGCCCGACACGGGCCGGGCGGTTGTCGGTGCGCCCTGCGAAGATGGGTCGCATGCCGGCCGAGGTCCCCACCTCGTCGCGGGAGCGGCTGCTTGCCGACCTCGACGAAGAGCAGCGCGAGGCCGTCCGGGCGCCTCGGGGGCCGGTCTGCGTGCTGGCCGGTGCAGGCACCGGCAAGACCCGCACCATCACCCGCCGGATCGCCCACCTCGTCGCCGCGGGGCACGTCGCACCGGGACAGGTGCTGGCCGTGACGTTCACCTCCCGCGCCGCGGGCGAGATGCGGGCCAGGCTGCGGGCCCTCGACCAGCAGGCCGGCGGCGTCGGCACCGGGTCGGTACAGGCCATGACATTCCACGCCGCCGCCCGCCGGCAGCTGCGGTACTTCTGGCCCCGCGTCGTCGGCGACACCTCCTGGCAACTGCTCGACCGCAAGTTCTCCGTGGTGGCCCAGGCCGCCAACCGGGCCCGCGTCCAGGCGGGCACCGACGACGTGCGCGACCTCGCCGGCGAGATCGAGTGGGCGAAGGCGTCGCTGATCAGCCCGGAGGCCTACCCGGACGCCGTCGCGCAGGCGGGGCGTGACATCCCGGCCGACGCCGCGAAGGTGGCCGCCGTGTACGCCGGGTACGAGGCGCTCAAGGCCCGCCACGACGGCACCGCGCTCCTCGACTTCGACGATCTGCTGCTGCACACCGCGGCCGCGATCGAGACCGACGCGGCGGTGGCCGCGGAGTTCCGGGACCGCTACCGCTGTTTCGTCGTCGATGAATACCAGGACGTGACTCCCCTACAACAGCGGGTGCTCGACGCGTGGCTCGGCCCCCGCGACGATCTGACCGTCGTCGGTGACGCCAACCAGACCATCTACTCGTTCACCGGGGCCACTCCGCGCTACCTGCTGGACTTCTCCCGCCGGTTCCCCGACGCGGCGGTGATCCGGCTCGAACGCGACTACCGCTCCACCCCGCAGGTGGTGTCGCTGGCCAACCGCGTGATCGCCGCCGCGCGCGGCCGCATGGCGGGCAGCAAGCTGCACCTGGTCGGCCAGCGCCCGCCGGGTCCCACACCGGCCTTCGCAGAGCACTCCGACGAGGTGGCCGAGGCCGCCGCCGTCGCCAAGGACATCCGCAGGCTGCTCGACGCAGGCACCCCCGCGGCGGAGATCGCCGTGCTTTACCGGATCAACGCGCAATCGGAGGTCTACGAGGAGGCGCTCACCGAGGCCGGCATCGCGTTCCAGGTGCGCGGCGGCGAGGGGTTCTTCAGCCGCCAGGAGATCCGCCAGGCGCTCGTCGCCCTGCAGCGCGCCGCCGAACGCGACGTCGACGGTGACGTGGCCGACGTCGTGCGCTCAGTGCTCGAACCGCTCGGGCTCACCGCCGAGCCGCCGGCGGGCACCCGGGCCAGGGAACGCTGGGAAGCGCTGACCGCGCTGACCGACCTCGTCGACGAAGAGGTCGCCCTGCGTCCCGGTCTTGATCTGCGCGGTCTGGTCAGCGAACTGCGCCAACGCGCCGACGCCCGGCACCCGCCGGTGGTGCAGGGCGTCACGTTCGCGTCGTTGCATGCGGCCAAGGGGCTGGAGTGGGATGCGGTCTACCTCGTCGGCCTGGCCGACGGCACCCTGCCGATCTCGCATGCACTGACCCACGGCCCCGACAGTGAGCCGGTGGAGGAGGAACGCCGGCTGCTCTATGTCGGAATCACCAGGGCGCGAGTGCATCTCACGTTGAGTTGGGCATTGGCCCGGGCGCCGGGCGGCCGCCAGAGCCGGCGGCCGTCGCGGTTCCTCAACGGTATCGCGCCGCACTCGCCGCCCGAAGCGTCGGTGAACAAGCCGCGCCGTGCCCGCGGCGCCAGGCCGCGCTGCCGGATCTGCAACGAGGTGTTGACCACCCCGGCGGCGATCATGTTGCGCCGCTGCGAGACCTGCGCGTCCGACATCGACGAACAGCTGCTCGCCGCACTCAAGGAGTGGCGGCTGCGGACCGCCAGGGAACTTGGCGTCCCGGCCTTCGTGGTGTTCACCGACAACACGCTTATCGCGATCGCCGAATCGTTGCCCACCGACGAGGCGGCACTGGTCGCCATCCCCGGAATCGGCGCCCGCAAGCTCGAGCAGTACGGCGCCGATGTTCTCGCCTTGGTCAACGCACGCGGCTGAGACTGCCAACGACCGCAAAGATCGCGCCGAAACCGCTGCTGGAAATTGATTGTGCGTTTCCGCTGCGAGGCTCTATCCTCAAGATCACGCGTTGGCGGAGACACGAAAGGAGGGTGCCCGGATCATGGACAGCAATCTCGTGTTCACCGGCGTAGCCGGTATCGCGCGCGCCCTGCGGACGGTCGCTCCGAACACGGTTGCAGCATCGCATCCGGCCTGCGCGGCACCGGCCGGCATTCCGGCCCGTGTTGCGGTCATGCACACTGCCGTTCCCGCGCAGCGCACGCACCGTACCGCTACCGCCGCGACCCGCAGTCCGTGGAACGGGGCTCCACCGAGGTAAGCCCCCACCAAGCCGAATGGCCACGGACCCGCAGTCTCCGGATCCGTGGCCACAGTCTTTTTCAGCGGAAAGCCCTCCACGAAGACCTGGTCCCGGATCCAGCCAAAGACAGATGGCCGAGGAATCAACGACCAGGAAGCAGGAAGTCCATGTCTGTGGAGACATGCCTCGAGAGGGTGGCACCGGAATTGCCTTGCCACGTCGGCGATCCCGACCTGTGGTTCGCCGAGACTCCCGCCGACCTCGAACGCGCCAAGACGCTGTGCGCGGAGTGCCCGATCCGCCGGGAGTGCTTGACGGCGGCGCTGGAGCGTCAGGAACCGTGGGGTGTGTGGGGCGGGGAGATCTTCGAACGCGGCACCATTCGGCCCCGACGGTCATTCCACATCCTCGGCGAAACCCGGAATCAGTTCGGTGGCAAGGGCTTTGGCGGGAATATAGGCATCGAGCTGGCAGGAGATCGCGACGTTCGACGCGATGACGCGCATCGGGATCGCGAGCTTGGCGGGAACGTCCATCCGGCGCACGGTCTTGATCTGTTGCACCGAGCGGTCCATGTTCGCCGCCGCCATCTTCTGCAGCCACTTGCGGGTGTAGTGGAACACCTCCACCTCGAGGGGTTCGACGTACTGGCGCAGCATGTCGTCGACATCGTCGGCGGAGACCTGTTCGCCACGCTGGATGAAGCCGATCTTCTCCAGGGTGGGCAGCAGTCGGTCGTAGTCCTTGGCAAGCGCGTACCGCACCGACAGGCCGAGCTCGACGGGGATGCCGCCCGGCAGCGGCGCCACCGCGCCGAAGTCGATGACGCCCATCTTCCCGTTCGGCATCAGCATGAAGTTCCCGGGATGCGCGTCGCCGTGCATCATTTCCAGCCGCCGCGGCGCGTCGTAGGTCAGTTCGAACAGCCGGGTGCCCATCAGGTCACGCTGTTCCTGGGTGCCCTCCCGGATGATCACCGACATGGGGATGCCGTCGATCCACTCCGCGACGACGACCTTGGGTGCGCTGGCGATGACGGCGGGCACCACGAAACGCGGGTGGTCACGGTAGGCCTTGGCGAACGCCCGCTGGTTGTCGGCTTCCAGCCGGTAGTCGAGTTCCATCTCGGTGCGCTCGACGAGCTCGTCGACCACGCCCTCGACGTCGGCGCCGGGGGAGAGCTGCTTGAGCACGCTGACCATGCGCTGCATGGTCTTCAGGTCCGCGCGCAACGCTTCGTCGGCGCCGGGGTACTGGATCTTGACCGCGACCTCGCGGCCGTCGGACCACACCGCCTTGTGCACCTGGCCGATGCTGGCCGAGGCGATCGGCATGTCGTCGAACGAGGCGAAGCGCTCCCGCCACTTGGTGCCCAGCTGGGCGTCGAGCACCCGGTGGACCTTGGCGGCGGGCAGCGGTGGGGCGTCTTTCTGCAGTTTGGTCAGCGCCTCGCGGTACGGCTTGCCGTACTGCTCGGGGATCGCGGCCTCCATCACCGAGAGGGCCTGACCGACCTTCATCGCGCCGCCCTTGAGTTCACCGAGCACGGTGAACAGTTGCTGAGCCGCCTTGTCCATCAATTCGGCGTTGACCTCGTCGCGGGACTTGCCGCTCAGCCGTTTGCCGAAGCCCAACGCCGCGCGCCCGGCCATACCGACCGGCAGGCTCGCCAGCTTCGCGTTGCGGGCGGCACGCCCGCGTCTGATCTCATCAGCCACCAGACCATCATCCATGACGGCGCTACCCCGGACCGACAGCGAACGGCCCGCCGTGGGTGCTCAGCAGGTGCAGCGCGGGTGCCGGGACCAACGCCGCACGACGGTGGTGCGGGTGGCGACGTCGAACTCCCACGTGGTGTCCGTGGCGGCCGGGTCGGCCGCGGCCGCGGGGTTCCCCGTGTCGCGGATCCCGCGCAGCACCCCGTGGATGCGGTCGAGTGCGACGGCCGCGGTGGCCAGGACGGTCGGCCGGTCGGCGCTGCCCACGGTCCCACGCAACTGGGCGGCGAGCGCCGGCCACGCCGCGTCGCGATCGCTGCGGTGCAGATCGGCGCAGGACAGGCAGCTCGTGCGGCCCGGGAACACCAGTGGCCCGATGAACCCGGAGCCGTCGCGCACCCGGACCGGTAGGTGCGCGACATGCGCCTCGTGCAGATCGCGGACCACGCGCGGTTCGGTCACCAGATAGTCCGCGAGGACCACCAGGTCGGTGGCCTCCGGCGGGGCGGGCGGTTTGGGGGAGCGGGTGTGCCCGACGCGAGCGCCCGAACACCGCAGGCCCGCGACGAGCAGATCGGACAGCGGCCCTCGGCCATGGATCCGGACGCTCGGGGTGCGGCCGTGACGAGGGGGGTCGACGGTCAGCACCCCGGCTCCGGCGAGGGCCGACACGATTTCGGTGATCTCAGCCGGGTCGGCGGTGCCGCGCTGGTGCGCCGCGGCGTACAGGTCGGCCGTCGTCATCCCCGACTGAAGGGTGCGCAGCAGATCAGCCAGCGCCGATGCGGTCAGTCCGGCCGGCGGGCGGACCAGCATCGCGCGGCGCGGATCCCACCCAATCTGGACCGCGCCGTCCGGGCGCAGCAGCACGGGCAGCGCCTCCCCGAGCCGGTAGGTGGACATGGAAGGACTCTGCCACGCCGCGACGGCGTCACCGGGCACTCATCCACAGGCCTGTGGACAACTAGCGCTGATCATCCTCGGGGCGGTCGTCTGAGCCGTTCTCCTGGCCCTTTTCGAGGTCGGTGAAGGCCTCCTCGAGCGCGCTGTCCAGACCGCTGGTGTCGCCACCGACCATCCGGTCGATGAACGCGGCGGGTTCGTCGAGATCCTCCGACGACGGCAGCAGATCCGGGTGCTGCCACACACCGTCGCGGGCGTCGGCGCCGACCGCCTCGGTGAGTCGCTCCCACAGCACCGAGGCCTCCCGCAGCTTGCGCGGCCGCAGTTCCAGCCCGACCAGGGTCGCGAACGTCTGCTCGGCCGGCCCGCCGGTGGCCCGGCGCCGGCGCAGCGTCTCCGACAAGGCGCCGGTGCCGGGGATGCGGCCGCCGAGCGCGGCGGTGACCACGGTCTGCACCCAACCCTCGATGAGTGCGAGCAGAGTCTCGAGCCGTTCGAGTGCCGCGACCTGCTCCGGGGTGGCCTTGGGCTCGAAGATGCCCTGGTTGAGCAGCTGCTCCATCTGAGACGGGTCGGTCAGCGCGGCCGGGTTGATGCCCTGGGCCAGATCCTCGATACCGCTCATGTCGACCTTCATGCCGCGCGCGAACGCCTCGACCGCCGACAGCAACTGGCTCGACAGCCACGGCACGTGGCTGAACAGCCGATGGTGCGCGGCTTCCCGGGCGGCGAGGAATGTCAGCACCTCGCTGCGTGGCTGCTCGAGACCCTCCGAGAACGCCTCGACCGCCTCGGGCAGCAGGGCGGCGACACCCTTCGGGCCGAGCGGCAGCCCGATGTCGGTGGAGGTCAGCACCTCCTTGGACAGCTTGCCCAGCGCCTGGCCGAGTTGGGAACCGAACGCCATACCACCCATCTGCGACATCATCGCCATCAGCGGACCGGCCATCGCGCGGGCCTCCTCCGGCAGCGCCGAGGCCCACACCGTCGAGATCTGCTCGGCGACCGGATCGCACAGCCGCTTCCAGGTGTCCAACGTGTGGTCGATCCAGTCGCTCGGCGTCCAGGCGACCGCGCGGGTGGTGCCCGCCGGCAGCGGGGTGACGCCGTCGAGCCAGGTTTCGGCGAGATGCACCGCGTCGGCGATCGCCGACTTGGTCTGATCGGGCACCGGTGCGACGAACCCGATCGCGCTCGCCGCCAGCTGTCGGGCGAGGTCGTAGTTGACCGGTCCGGACTGGGCTCCACCGGCGGCCATATTCCCTGCGCCGCTGAACATCTCGCCGAGTTTGGTGAAGATCTGGCCGAGGTCGGACATGTCGAAGCCGGCCCCGCCCTGCCCGAACATCGAGCCGAACGGATCCGACGGCGAACCGCCTGGACCGGACCCCCCGTCGGGGTCCTTCTTGCTCTTGTCTCGCTCCGGGTCGTCACCCGAGGAGAAGCCGAAAGGCGGGTCAGCCATGCCGTCAACGGTACTCACCGGCGCCGGGTCGCGCGGTGGCCCGGTCACGCTGTCAGTGAACGGGGTGGCGCTCCCTTACTGTGGGCGGCGTGAACAGGCGGATTCTGACGCTGCTGATCGCGCTGGTTCCCGTCGTGGCGTTCGGCGTACTGCTCTCTACGGTGACGGTCCCGTTCGTCTCGCTGGGCCCCGGACCCACGTTCGACACGCTCGGCGAGGTGGACGGCAAAGAGGTCGTAGACATCACCGGTACCGAGGTGAAGCCGACGTCGGGGCACCTGAACATGACGACGGTGTCGCAGCGGGACGGGCTGACCCTGGGACAGGCCCTGACCCTGTGGATGTCGGGCCGCGAGCAGCTGGTGCCCCGCGAACTCGTCTACCCGCCCGGCAAGAGCAAGGACGAGGTCGACGATGCCAACACCGCCGATTTCCGCACGTCGGAGGCCAACGCCGAGTACGCCGCGCTGTCGTATCTGAAGTATCCCCGCGCGGTCACCGTCGAGAGCGTGACCGATCCCGGGCCGTCGGCGGGCAAGCTCGAAGAGGGCGACGCGATCGACGCCGTCAACGGCACGCCGGTGGCCACCGTCGACGAACTCCAGGCCCTGTTGAAGACCACCAAACCCGGTGACGAACTGGTGCTCGACTTCCGGCGCAAGGGCGAGAACGATCCGCTCGGGACCACCACCGTCACACTCGGCACGAACCCCGACCGCGACTACGGGTACCTCGGCATCGGCGTCGTCGACGCACCCTGGGCGTCGTTCGAGATCGACTTCAACCTGGCCAACATCGGCGGGCCGTCGGCGGGCCTGATGTTCAGCCTCGCGGTGGTCGACAAACTCACCTCCGGCGCCCTCAACGACGGCAAGTTCGTCGCGGGCACCGGCACCATCACCGGCGACGGCGAGGTCGGGTCGATCGGAGGCATCACGCACAAGATGGTGGGCGCGCGCGAAGCCGGGGCCAGCGTGTTCCTCGTCCCCGCCGACAACTGCGCCGAGGCCAAGTCCGATCCCCAGGACGGGCTGGAACTGGTCAAGGTCGGCACACTGACCGAAGCCGTCGACGCGCTCAACGCGATTTCCGCTGGTGGCGAACCACCACGGTGCTGACCGACGCGCGAGCGGTCGATGCGTAGAGTTGGGGCTACGTCGGGGCTGTGTCGGTCACGACGTCCCCTTTCCCGTGAGTGAAACTGGAGACACCAAGTGGGTATGCGGCCCCCCGCGAGGATGCCGAAGCTGACACGACGAAGCCGGGTTCTGATCGGTGTCGCCCTCGCCGCGGTGGTGCTGCTGTTGATCGGGCCACGGTTCATCGACACCTACGCGGACTGGCTGTGGTTCGGTGAACTCGGCTACCGGTCGGTGTTCACCACGGTGCTGTTCACCCGCCTCGTCGTGTTCCTGGTCGTCTCCCTGCTGATCGGCGCGATCGTCTTCGCCGGTCTTGCGTTGGCCTACCGGACGCGGCCGGTGTTCGTCCCTACCGCCGGACCCAACGATCCGATCGCCCGCTACCGCACGACGGTGATGGCGCGGCTGCGCCTGTTCGGCTTCGGCATCCCGGCGTTCATCGGCATCCTCTCCGGCATCGTCGCGCAGAGCTACTGGGTGCGCATCCAGCTGTTCCTGCACGGCGGCGAATTCGGCGTCACCGACCCGCAGTTCGGCCTCGACCTCGGGTTCTACGCCTTCGACCTGCCGTTCTACCGGCTGGTGCTGAGCTATCTGTTCGTCGCGACGTTCCTCGCCTTCATCGCGAACCTGTTGGGCCACTACCTGTTCGGCGGCGTCCGGCTGGCCGGGCGCAACGGGGCGCTGACCCGCTCGGCGCGGATCCAGCTCGTCACCCTGGTCGGCGTCCTGATCCTGCTCAAGGCGTTCGCCTACTGGCTCGACCGCTACGAGTTGCTCAGCCACACCCGCGGCGGCAAGCCGTTCACCGGCGCCGGCTACACCGACATCAACGCCGTGCTGCCCGCCAAGCTGATCCTGCTGGCGATCGCGGTGATCTGCGCGGTGGCGGTGTTCTCCGCGATCGTGCTGCGGGATCTGCGCATCCCCGCCATCGGTGTCGTGCTGCTGCTGCTCTCGTCGCTGGTCGTCGGCGCCGGCTGGCCGCTGGTGGTCGAGCAGTTCAGCGTCAAGCCCAACGCCGCGCAGAAGGAAAGCGAATACATCTCGCGCAGCATCGCCGCGACCCGGCAGGCCTACGGTCTGACCGGCGAGGTGGTCACCTACCGCGACTACCCGGGCAACGCGCCGGCCACCGCCCAGCAGGTGGCCGCCGACCGGGCCACCACGTCGAACATCCGCGTGCTCGATCCGAACATCGTCAGCCCGGCGTTCACGCAGTTCCAGCAGGGCAAGAACTTCTACTTCTTCCCCGAACAGCTGGCGATGGACCGCTACCGCGACGCCGACGGCAACTTGCGCGACTACGTGGTCGCCGCCCGCGAGCTCAACCCGGATCGGTTGATCGACAACCAGCGCGACTGGATCAACCGGCACACCGTCTACACCCACGGCAACGGGTTCATCGCCTCGCCGGCGAACACGGTCCGCGGGATCGCCAATGACCCCAACCAGAACGGGGGCTACCCGGAGTTCCTCGCCAGCGTGGTGGGGGCCAACGGCAACGTCATCTCGCCGGGACCGGCGCCGCTGGATCAGCCGCGCATCTACTACGGCCCGGTCATCGCCGATACCGCGTCGGATTACGCGATCGTCGGGGAGAACGGGCCCCCGCGCGAGTACGACTACGAGAACAACGTCGAGACCCGCAACTACACCTACACAGGTTCCGGCGGTGTGCCGATCGGCAACTGGCTGACCCGAAGCCTGTTCGCGGCGAAATTCGCCGAGCGCAACTTCCTGTTCTCCAACGTCATCGGCGAGTCCAGCAAGATCCTGTTCAACCGTGACCCCGCCGGCCGGGTCGAGGCCGTCGCGCCGTGGCTGACCACCGACACCACGGTGTACCCGGCGATCGTCAACCGCAAGATCGTGTGGATCGTCGACGGCTATACGACGCTGGACAACTACCCGTATTCGGAGTTGACGTCGTTGTCGTCGGCGACGGCGGACTCCAACGAGGTGGCCGTCAACCGGTTGGCGCTCAACAAGCAGGTGTCCTACATCCGCAACTCGGTGAAGGCCACCGTCGACGCCTACGACGGCACGGTGACGCTGTACGCCCAGGACGAGAGCGATCCGGTGCTGCAGGCGTGGATGAAGGTGTTCCCCGACACCGTCAAACCCAAGAGCGAGATCAGCCCCGAGTTGCAGCAGCACCTGCGCTATCCCGAGGACCTGTTCAAGGTGCAGCGCGCGCTGCTGGCCAAGTATCACGTCGATGACCCGGTGACGTTCTTCTCGACGTCGGACTTCTGGGACGTCCCGCTGGACCCGAACCCCACGGCCAGCAGCTTCCAGCCGCCATACTACATCGTCGCCAAAGACCTTGCCGAGAACAACAATTCGGCGGCGTTCCAGCTGACCAGTGCGATGAACCGGTTCCGTCGTGACTTCCTCGCCGCGTACATGAGCGCGAGTTCGGACCCGGAGACCTACGGAAAGATCACGGTGCTGACGATTCCGGGTCAGGTCAACGGGCCGAAGCTGGCGTTCAACGCGATCAGCACCGACACCGCTGTCAGCCAGGACCTCGGCGTCATCGGCCGCGACAACCAGAACCGGATCCGGTGGGGCAACCTGTTGACCCTGCCGGTGGGCCCGGGCGGTCTGCTCTACGTGGCGCCGGTGTACGCCTCGCCGGGCACCAGCGATGCGGCGTCGACCTACCCGCGCCTGATCCGTGTGGCGATGTTCTACAACGATCAGGTCGGATACGGCCCGACGGTGCGCGACGCGCTGACCGACCTTTTCGGTCCGGGCGCCGACGCCACCGCCACCGGGCCCGCGCCGACCAACCTGCCCGACGGTCAGCCGGCGGCCCAGCCGCCGGACGGTCAGCAGCCCGCCGCACAGGCCCCCGGCAACCAGGCGGGCCGGGCGCCGACGCCCCCTCCGGCCGCCGTCCCGTCGGGTCCGCAGGAGTTGTCCGAGGCGAAAGCCGCGGCGCTGCGGGAGGTCCAGGAGGCGATGAGTGGTTTGCAGGACGCGCAGCGCGGCGGCAACTTCGCCGAGTACGGTGAGGCGCTGCAGCGTCTGGACGACGCGATGAACAGGTACTCCGAGGCGCGCTGAGCCGACGAACGTAGCGATACACGCGGCGAAGCTCGCCCGACACCAGCACGCTGACCGCCGGGCGTGACAGCGGCGCGGTCCGGCAGATGGCGGAGCCCGCGGCGGTCTTGGCGTCGGCGCCGTGGCCGGTTGCGGTGCGCGGCGAGGGTGGCCTGCCGATCCCGGCTACAGCGGGGCAGATGGCGTTCTCATACCTGACGACCGCTCAGGACAACGGGGCCGTGACGATGCACTTCGGCGGGCGTCGCCATGTAGGGAGGGGCGACCCTTACCGGCATCCAGCTCGTTCGCACCTGACCCGACCTTCACCTCTTCCCGCGAACGTGCGGATCTGCTGCCCGACACACCGCTGAACGGCAGCAGTCTGCGCACGGTCGCGGCGAGGCAGGGATGCCCAAAGTGCTGGTACACGCCCGATTTGGAATACCAAGCCGTGCATGGGTAACCTCATGTTCACCAACGCGGGGTGGAGCAGCTCGGTAGCTCGCTGGGCTCATAACCCAGAGGTCGCAGGTTCGAATCCTGTCCCCGCTACCAGGTGAAACGGCTCCCGGAGATCACTCCGGGAGCCGTTTTCGTACCCGATGGGAACATTCCCGATGCAATGACCGCCTGGAAGCTTCTCGCCGCCAAGAGGCGGCGCTTGATCCCCGTTCTTGACGAACGCATCACCGCGGTTGGCCGCGGACGGCTTCGGCATCTGCTTGCGCGCTGTCTCCGCGCGCGCCGGGTCCACACGGCTCTGCTGCACTGCCTCCGCGCGGATTTCGCGCCAATTGCGCGTCTCGGCGGCTCGCCGAGAGGCGTTACGACCGCCACCGTCGCCAAAAGACCGGTGCTCGCCGCCCACTGTTTGGCGGCGTCTATCTGGTCGAGACCGAACAGCGCCACCTCGCCGGGAATCATCCAGGCCAGCGCGTGCAGGGTGTGGCCGATCCACTCCTTGTCGGTGACCACGGCAGTGCGTTTGAACCCGCGAAGGTGCTTGACCGTGCTGAAGCCCTACTTGACATCGGCGAGCTGCCCGCCGGGGCCGAAACCCTCGTAGTCAGACCCGATGACCTCGACGAAGCGGATTTCGTCGCCGGCGGGCATGTCCTGCAGTACCTCGATCATGGGAACCTCCAATACCCCTGGGGCGACGGTAGGCCGATATTCGCGCCGTGGCCAGGGGCCGTGGTGTTCGACCCGGTCGAGCCGGGGTCTATTATCTGCGTATGAATGCAGATAGCTCGCGATGCGGTCGGCGCCTGCCCGACGACGAGGCGAACCTCGTGGCCGAGGTCTTCCGGATGCTGGCCGACCCCACCCGCGTGCAGATTCTCTGGGCGTTGGTGAGTCACGAGAAAGCCGTCAACGACCTCGCCTCCCACGTTGGGAAGCCGGCCCCGTCGGTGTCGCAGCACCTGGCGAAACTGCGCATGGCGCGACTGGTCCGCACCCGCCGCGAGGGCACCACCATCTACTACAGCCTGGACAACAACCACGTCGCGCAGTTGGTCACCGACGCGGTCTTCAATGCCGAGCATGCCGGGCCGGGCGTCCCCGGTCATCACCGTGATGCGTCCGACCTCGCCGCCTTGCACGCGGACGTTCCCGCCGCCTATCCATCGAGGAACGGAGGACGCGGATGACCCACGAACCCAAGCGCGCGCACCACAGCCGCGACCGCGACCACTCTCATGGGCATCGTGGGGGCAAGGTGAGTGCAGCGATCCGGGAGGTGTTCGCCCCGCACAGCCACGACGCCTCCGACGGCATCGACGACGCGCTGGAGTCCAGCGCCGCAGGGATCCGGGCGGTGAAGATCAGCCTGGTCGCCCTCGGCGCAACGGCGGTGGCGCAGTTGGTGATCGTGATGGTCTCCGGGTCGGTCGCGCTGCTCGCCGACACCATCCACAACTTCTCCGATGCCCTCACGGCCATCCCGCTGTGGGTCGCGTTCGTGGTCGGTACCAAGGCGGCGACCCGGCGCTACACCTATGGATTCGGTCGGGCCGAGGACATCGCCGGGCTGTTCGTCGTCGCGATGATCGCGCTGTCGGCGATCGTTGCGGGCGTGGAATCGATCCGCCGCCTCATCACCCCGGTGCCGATCGAGAACGTCGGGTGGGTGGCCGTCGCCGGTCTGGTCGGGTTCATCGGCAACGAACTCGTTGCGCTCTACCGCATCCGGGTCGGGCGCCGTATCGGCTCGGTCGCCCTGGTCGCCGACGGACTGCATGCCCGCACTGACGGATTCACCTCGCTGGCAGTGCTTTTCGGAGCCGCTGGCGTCGCGTTGGGCTTCCCGCTCGCCGACCCCATCATCGGCCTGGTCATCACCGCGGCCATCCTCGCCGTGCTGCGCACCGCGGTGCGCGACGTCTTCCGCCGCCTCATGGATGGCGTGGAACCGGACCTGGTCGACAAAGCCGAAGCCGCACTCGCCGCCGAGCCTGGCGTCACCGACGTGCGCGCCGTGCGGATGCGGTGGGTCGGACACCGGCTGCACGCCGACGCCGAACTCGACATCGACCCCTCCACCAGCCTCGCCGACGCCCACCGCATCGCCCACGAGGCGGAGCACACCCTCACCCACGTTGTCCCGAAGCTGTCGTCCGCCCTGGTGCACGCTTACCCGGCGGAGCCGTCCCGGCGTCGCCAGCGCGTCAACCCCAGTAGCGTCAACCCCAGTAGCGGAGGGACGAGGTAGCGGCGCGCGAACGACCGGGCGGCGTCGTCGTCACCGACGGCGACGTTCTGCGACGGCGTCAGCACGAACGACACGGTTGCTGCGGGGGTCGGCCAGCAAGTCCTACGCCCCCGTCGTCGACGTCGACCGGGAGACACCGGTCGTCCCCGACAAGTTCTTCCTTCCGCCCCGCGTGGTCTCGCTGTACGGCACCCCGATGATCATCAACGCGCTGCCGTTGTTCTTCCAGAAGTCGGTGCTGTGGATCGCCGCGCTCGTCGGTGAGGAGATCTTCGATGCGCTGCGGCGGCAGATCCTCGACGACCCGGAACTGCAACCGATCGTGCGCCGCATCATGCGCATCCACGTCACCGAGGAGGCGCGCCACATCCAGTTCGCCCGCGACGGCGCGCGCCGGGCCGCTCCCGCCATGCGGCCGGTCGACCGGTACCTGCTGGCCACGCTCCACGCAGCTGCGGATCGGAAACCGCAGCGCCGCGGTGCGCCTCGCGGAGAAGATCCCGTCCGGGCAACTCATGGTCACTGGCGTGGGGGAGCCTCCGTACCACCTCTGGCAGGCGTGATCTCACGCATCGACGACCGCACCGATTATCGTTTCCGGGCTGCGGCCAATAAAATCGGCGATGCAATGACCGATACCGCCTCAGGTGTGTCGACGACGGCCACCGGGCCGCAGGCAGGCCGCATCTCCTCCGAAGCGCAACGTCGCAGGACGTTCGCCGTGATCAGCCACCCCGACGCCGGGAAGTCCACACTCACCGAGGCCCTGGTGCTGCACGCCAAGGCGATCACCGAGGCCGGCGCCATCCACGGCAAGGCGGGCCGCCGCGCCACGGTGTCGGACTGGATGGAGATGGAGAAGGCCCGCGGCATCTCCATCACCTCGACGGCACTGCAGTTCCCTTATCGCACCCAGGCCGGCGAAACCTGCATCATCAACCTGCTCGACACCCCGGGCCACGCGGACTTCTCCGAAGACACCTACCGGGTGCTGACCGCCGTCGATTGCGCCGTGATGCTCATCGACGCCGCGAAAGGTCTCGAACCGCAGACGTTGAAGCTCTTCCAGGTCTGCCGCCATCGGGGCATCCCCATCATCACGGTGGTGAACAAGTGGGACCGACCGGGTCGTCACGCACTGGAACTGATGGATGAGATTCACGACCGGATCCAGCTGCAGACCACACCGTTGACCTGGCCGGTCGGCATCGCCGGCGACTTCAAGGGCGTCCTCGACCGGCGCAGCGGCACATTCATCCGGTTCACCCGCACCGCGGGCGGCGCCACCGCCGCACCCGAGGAACACATCGACGCCTCCCGGGCGCACGAGGCGGCGGGGATCGACTGGGACAACGCAGTGGAAGAGTCCGAACTGCTGAGTGCCGACGGCGCCGACTTCGACCGCGACTCGTTCCTCAAGTGCACCTCGACACCTGTTCTGTTCACCTCGGCGGTGCTCAATTTCGGTGTCAACCAATTGCTCGACGTGTTGGCCCAACTCGCACCCCCGCCGCGCGGTCAGCTCGACGTCGACGGCAGTCGACGCGAAACCACTGCACCGTTCAGTGCGTTCGTGTTCAAGGTCCAGGCGGGCATGGACTCCGCTCACCGTGACCGCATCGCCTACGCGCGGGTGTGTTCGGGCACCTTCGAACGCGGCGACGTCCTCACCCACGCCACCACCGGCAAGCCGTTTGTCACCAAGTACGCGCAATCGGTCTTCGGCCGGCAGCGGTCCACTCTGGACACCGCCTGGCCGGGGGATGTCATCGGACTCGCCAACGCCGCCGCGCTGCGTCCGGGTGACACCTTGTACCGGGATGTTCCGGTGCAGTACCCGCCGATTCCGAGCTTCTCGCCCGAGCATTTCGCCGTCGCGCGGGGCGCCGATCCCAGCAAGCACAAGCAGTTCCGTAAAGGGATCGAACAGCTGGACCAGGAGGGTGTGATCCAGGTGCTGCGTTCGGACCGGCGAGGTGATCAGGCGCCGGTGTTCGCCGCGGTCGGTCCGATGCAGTTCGAGGTCGCCACCCATCGGATGGCCGGCGAGTTCAACGCGCCGATCGCGCTCGAGCCGCTTCCGTACACGGTGGCCCGTGTGGCGGACCCCGACGACGCCGAGATCCTGCAGAAGCAGGCTTCGGTCGAGGTCTTCACCCGCACCGATGGAGTCGTCATCGCGGTGTTCTCCAACAAATGGCGCCTCGAGAACGTCGAGCGGGAACTTCCCGACGTGCGGCTGCGGTCACTGGTGGCAGCAGAAGACTAGGTCTACGCACCGATCAGTTCGCGCCGCCCGCCGCTCGGCGCGTCGGTCGGCAGCGCAGACGGGCCGAGCGAAGGCGCGTCGAGGTCGATCTGCAGATGCGCCAACACCGCGAGCGCGCCCAACCACACGCCACCGGCCACCGCCACGGCGATCAGCAGCCGTCTAGCCGCCGTCGGCCCGGACGGTCCGCCCATGGACTACCTCGCCGCGTCCTGACGGCTCACCGCACCGCGATGACGACTTTGCCCTTCGCAGTGCGATTCTCCAGTGCCGCAATGGCGTCCGCCGCCCGCTCAAGCGGGAACACATCCGGTTGCGGTGCCGACACCGCACCCGAGGCCAAAAGCGGTTCGAGCTCGGTCCACTGTTCACGCACATAGCCGGGATGCGCGAACGTCCAAGCGCCCCAACCCACGCCGACGACGTCGACATTGTTGAGCAGCAGCCGGTTCACCTTCACCGTGGGGATGTCGCCGCTGGTGAAACCGATCACCAGCAGACGCCCGCCGGGCGCCAGCGAGCGCAGCGAGTCGGTGAACCGGTCGCCGCCGACGGGATCGACCACGACGTCGACACCGCGCCCACCCGTCAACTCCTTGACCGCGTCCTTGAATCCGTCGGCCAGCACCACCTCGTCGGCGCCGGCCGCCTGTGCCACCGCGATCTTCGCCTCGGTGCTGACCACGGCGATCGTCTTCCCGGCGCCGAACGCGGGCGCCAACCGCAGTGTCGAGGTACCGATTCCGCCGGCGGCGCCGTGGACGAGGACCGTTTCGCCCTCGGCCAGCCGGCCCCGGGTGCGCAGCGCACAGTGCACGGTCAGATCGTTGAACAGCAGGCCCGCACCGGCTTCGAACGACACCGCGTCGGGCAGCGGGAACACCCGATCCGGCGCCAGCGCAACGACTTCCGCCATCCCACCCGACAGCATCGTCAGACCCGCCACCCGGTCACCGGCCGACACCCCCGCGTCGGCGGGAGCGCTGCGCACCACGCCGGCGATCTCGGCGCCCGGCGTGAACGGTAGATCCGGCTTGTATTGGTAGAGGCCGCGCGTGAGCAGCGCGTCGGGAAACGCCACCCCGGCCGCATGCACATCGATCAGCACCTGATCGGCGGCGTCGGGTTCGTCGACGTCGATGACCTGGACCGAACCGGGACCGTTCAACCGGGCAATCTGAACCGCGCGCATGGTCGCCTTCCTTCCGTCGACGGGAACCATTCAACAACCCGGGGTGACCGGCGCCCGTGCCGCGGTACTGCTCGAAGCCGGCGCAGACCCCACCTTGACCGATGTCGCCATCCGGGCACCCGTCGTCGCCGTCGCGTCGCTGCCGCCACAACGGGCCGCGTAATCAAGCCGGTCCTGGTGACCGAGAGTAGACTCTCAACCCCGGCGATGGTGCCGGCACCGCGAGGGGAGGACCCGTGAGCAGGGCACAATCCACCAGCCGATTCGCTGCCGCGAAAACGTTGCCGCCGAGCCGGGTGGTCCCGGTGCGCTCCGTGGACGGGGTACGGCTGCACACCGAGGTCTTCGGACCCGAGGACGCCCCACCGGTCGTGCTCGCGCACGGCATCACGTGCGCGATCCGGGTGTGGGCCTACCAGATCGCCGACCTCGCCCGCGACCATCGGGTCATCGCGTTCGACCACCGTGGCCACGGGCGCAGCGGCGTACCGCCCCGGCGAGGCAACTACAGCCTCGACCATCTGGCCGCCGACCTCGACGCGGTGCTGGAGGCGACCGTCGCCCCCGGCGAGCGGGCGGTGGTCGCAGGTCACTCGATGGGCGGCATCGCCATCACCAGCTGGGCCGAACGTTTCCCCGAGCGGGTGGGGCAACGGGCCGCGGGTGTCGCGTTGATCAACACGACCACCGGAGATCTGCTGCGCGACATCCAGTTCCTCCCGGTGCCCCATCGGCTCTCGGCGACGCGGGTACGGGCCGCAGGCACCGTGATCAAGACGTTCGGCGCGGCACCGCTGGTCACGGCGGCGCACCGGCCGGGCCGCCGGTTCGTCTCGGAACTGGCCGTCGGTCGCGCCGCCGATCCCGCGGTGGCCGCGTTCGTGTTCGAACTGTTCGCGGGCACGCCACCCGCGGGTCGTGGCGGCTGGGCGCGGGCTCTGGTCGAGTCGCTCGGACCGCGCCACATCGGCCTGGAGAACCTCCATGTGCCGACGCTCGTGATCGGCAGCGACAAGGACCGCCTACTGCCGATCACCTCGGCGAAGCGGATCGCTGAGTCGGTGCCCAACCTGGCCGCCTTCCTCGAACTGTCGGGCGGGCACTGCGCCATTCTGGAACGACCCCACGAGGTCAACGGCGCGCTGCGCAATCTGGCGGAGTCGGTGGCCACCCCGCGCCGCGCCACGTCGTGACAGCCGGGTCCCAAGCGTGCCTCTCGACGCGCCGCGCGGACGAGCCCTATGCTGGGGGCCGGTACGTAAGCGGACCAATGGAGGCTTCATGAGCAGCGTCGATGCTGACCAGACCGATGTCCTGATTATCGGTGCGGGCATCTCGGGCATAGGCGCGGCTTACCGCCTGCAGGAGAGGAACCCGCGGCTGACGTACACGATCCTCGAGCGGCGGGCGCGGATCGGTGGCACCTGGGACCTGTTCCGCTACCCGGGCATCCGCTCGGACAGCGACATCTTCACGCTGAGCTTCCCGTTCGAGCGGTGGACCAGGCCGGAGAACGTCGCCGACGGGGACGACATCCGCGAGTACCTCACCCAGACCGCCCATAAGCACGGCATCGACTCCCACATCCGATTCGACACCCATGTGTTGTCGGCGGACTGGGATTCGGCCACCGACACCTGGACGGTGCACGCCGAGCAGGACGGGCAACAGCGCACCTACCGCAGCCGGTTCCTGTTCTTCGGCACCGGCTACTACAACTACGACGAGCCCTACCGACCCGAATTCCCGGGCATCGACAACTTCGCCGGCGAGGTGGTCCATCCGCAGCACTGGCCGGAATCCCTCGACTACACGGGCAAGAACGTCGTGGTGATCGGCAGCGGAGCCACCGCGATCAGCATGGTCCCGGCGCTGGCCCGGCAGGCCGGCCACGTCACGATGTTGCAGCGCTCACCGACGTACGTACTGTCCTCACCGCGGATCAACCCGGTGGTGCAGGCCATCCGCAAGGTCTTCCCGGCGCCGATCGCCTTCGACCTGGTGCGGCTGTACAACCTCGCCTTCGTCGTCTCCACCTACGCGCTGTCGCGGAGGGCGCCACGCCTGGTGCGACGGTTCATCCGCAATCGGGCCGCCAAGACGCTGCCCGAGGGCTATCCGGTCGACGTGCACTTCAACCCGCGGTACGACCCGTGGGATCAGCGGATGTGCCTGAGTCTCGACGACGACCTGTACTCGGCGATCGCCGACGGCCGGGCCGAGGTGGTCACCGATCACATCGACACGTTCGACGAGAAGGGCATCGTGCTGCGTTCGGGTGAGCGGATCGACGCCGACATCATCGTGACCGCCACCGGACTGCAGCTGCAGGCGCTCGGCGGCATCGCGCTGAGCATCGACGGCGCGGAGATCAAACCCCAGGACCGCTTCGTGTTCAAGGAGCACATGCTCGAGGACGTGCCGAACCTGGCGTGGTGCGTGGGCTACATCAACGCGTCGTGGACGCTGCGCGCGGACCTGACCGCGCGGGCCTTCGCCCGACTGATCGCGTTCATGGACGAACACGGCTACACCCACGCCTATCCGCACCTCGGCGACAAACCCATGGCGGAGAAGCCGGCGTGGAACATCAACGCCGGCTACGTCCAGCGGGCGCCGCACGCGCTGCCGAAATCGGGCACCCAGCGGCCGTGGAACGTGCGGCACAACTACGTCCTCGACGCCATCGACCACCGATTCGACCGGATCGAGGAGTCGATGGTGTTCGGCCGCGCACCGGCGCAGCAGGCCCAGCCCGCCTGAACCGCGACATGGCGGCTAGCGCAGGAAAACGTCGGCGCGGTCGGCGAGGTCGAGCAGCGGTTGCGGCAGCGCCCCGAGCGCGAGCGTCACCGCGGCGGTCACCGTGATGGCCGCCGTGGTCAGCCCGCTGGGCACCACGATCGTCGGTGCGTCGGCGGGCGGATCGGTGAAGAACATCACCACGATCACCCGCACGTAGAAATAGGCTGCGATCGCGCTGGCGATCACGCCGACCACCACCAGAGGTACCGCACCGCCCTGGCCCGCCGCCTTGAACACCGCGAACTTGCTGACGAAGCCGCTGGTCAGCGGGATCCCCGCGAACGCCAGCAGGAACAGCGAGAATACCGCCCCGACAACGGGATTGCGCCGCCCCAGCCCAGCCCAGCGGGCCATCGCCGTATCCTCCTGCCCGTCGGCGTCGCGCACCAGGCCGGCCACGGCGAACGCCCCGAGCGTGGAGAACCCGTAGGCGAACAGATAGAACAGCACCGACGACAGACCGGGGCGGCTCTCGGCGATCACGCCGGTGAGGATGAACCCCGAATGGGCGATCGCCGAGTAGGCGAGCATCCGCTTCACATCGGTCTGGGACACCGCGGTCACGGTGCCGACGACCATGGTCAGGATCGCGACCGCCCACAGCACCGGACGCCAGTCGTCGCGCAGTTCGGGCAGGGCCACGTAGAAGATCCGCAGCAGCGCGCCGAACGCGGCGATCTTGGTGGCGGCCGCCATGAACGCGGTGACCGGGGTCGGGGCGCCCTGGTACACGTCGGGGATCCAGGAGTGGAACGGCGCCGCGCCCACCTTGAACAACACCCCGACCAGAATCAGGCCGGTGCCGGTCAGCGCGAGCGACGTCGTACCGGTGTCCCCGGCCACGACGGCGGCGATGCCGCGCAGATCGAGCGTTCCCGCATAGCCGTACAACAGCGCGACGCCGTAGAGGAAGAACGCCGAGGAGAACGCGCCGAGCAGGAAGTACTTGAGCGCGGCCTCCTGCGAGAGCAGGCGTCGCCGCCGGGCCAGCCCGCACAGCAGGTACAGCGGCAGCGAGAGCACCTCGAGCGCGATGAACACGGTGAGCAGATCGTCGGCGGCGGGGAACAGCAGCATGCCCGTGACGGCGAACATGGTCAGCGGGAACACCTCGGTCTGCGCCACCCCGGCCCGGGTGGCCACCCGCTCGGCGACGCTGCCGGGCACCGCCGAGGCCTGCGGGGTGAACGCGTCGAGTCCCGCTGCGGCATCGTCGTTTTCAGTGCTTACCGGGATCTGCCGTTCGGCGATCAGCAGGACCCCGAGGACGGTGACGAGCAGGATGGTGCCCTGCAGGAACAGCGCCGGCCGGTCGACCACCACCGATCCCATCACGGCGGACCGGCCGATCTCCCCGGACATCTGCCGGCTCACCACGACGACGGCCGCGAGTGCGGCGACCGTGGCGCCGAGCGCGAGCGTGAGCTGTGCCGCGTAACGGCTGCGCCTGGGCAGGAACGCCTCGATGAGCACACCGGCGATCGCGGCGCCCACCACGATCAGCATGGGCGAGATCAGACCGTATTCGACGGTAGGAGTGGGAATCACCGGGCGGCCCCCTCTGCGACCTTCGGCGCCGGGTCCGGCTGGTTGATGATCGTCAGCGTGTGGCCTACCGCCGGGTCGATCACGTCGAGTGCCGGTTTGGGATACACACCCAACACCAGCAGGAGCACGATCAGCGGGGTCACGACCGCGAGCTCCCGCGGCACCAGGTCACGCAGCCGTTCGTTGCCGTCGCTCACCGGACCCGTCATCATCCGCTGGTACATCCACAGCACGTAGATCGCGGAGAGCACCAGCGCGGTGGCCGCCACCACCCCCAGCGCCGGGTAGCGGGTGAAGGTGCCGATGAGCACCAGGAATTCGCTGATGAACGGGGCCAGCCCGGGTAGGGACAGCGTCGCCAGACCCGCGACGAGGAAGGTGCCGGCCAATACGGGGGCCACCTTCTGCACGCCGCCGTAGGAGGCGATGAGGCGCGAACCGCGCTGCGACACCAGGAAACCCGCGATCAGGAACAGCGCCGCGGTGGAGATGCCGTGGTTGACCATGTACAGCGCCGATCCGGACTGCCCCTGACTCGTCATGACGAAGATGCCGAGGATGATGAAACCGAAATGCGAAATCGACGTGTAGGCGATCAACCGCATCACGTCGGTCTGGCCGATGGCGACCACCGCCCCGTAGACGATCCCGACCACCGCGAGCGTGATGATCAGCGGACGGAACAGCGTTGCGGCGTCGGGGAACAACTGCAGACAGTAGCGCAGCATGCCGAACGTGCCGACCTTGTCCATCACCGCCATCATCAGCACCGCGCTGGCGGGGGTGGCCTCGACCGCGGCGTCGGGCAACCAGCGGTGCAGCGGCCACAGCGGCGCCTTCACCGCGAACGCGAACATGAAACCGAGGAACATCAGGTTGAGGACCGCGGGGTTCACCATGAAGCCGCCGGCTGCGACCGCGGCGGCGATGGTCCGGAAGTCGAAGGTGCCACCGGCCGAAGAACCCTCGAATGCGTCGCTGGCCGCCGTGGTGACGTACAGCCCGATCACCGCCGCCAACATGATCAGACCGCCCAACAGGTTGTACAGCAGGAACGTCACCGCCGCCTTCGACGATGC
Organism: Actinomycetota bacterium; assembly: GCA_034189785.1. GTDB lineage: Bacteria > Actinomycetota > Actinomycetes > Mycobacteriales > Mycobacteriaceae > Mycobacterium. Next base: position 44,135 of record JAXHUG010000051.1, on the reverse strand, counting down.
CGCGCGGTCGGCGCCGAAGCCGCCGATGAGGAAGTACATCGGGATCAGCATGGCTTCGAAGAACACGTAGAACAGCAGCACGTCGAGGGCGACCAGCGACATGAACACCATGCCCTCGACGGCCAGTGTCAGTGCGAGATAGGTGTGCACGGACCGGCGTTGGGGGGCGCGGTCGGCGTCGTTCCACCCGGCGACGATGAGCAGCGGCACCAGCACCGCGGTCAACACGATCAATACCAGGGCGATACCGTCGACACCGAGGATGTAGCCGGTGCCGAACGACGGTATCCACCGGCGGGATTCGACGAACTGGTACTGCTCGCCGCCGGGGTCGAACCCGACCGCGACGACCGCGGTGACCGCCAGTGCGACCAGCGACACCGCCAGCGCCACCCACTTCGCCAGAGCGCGACGGGGTACCGACATCACCACTCCGGCGCCGACGATCGGTGCCGCCCACAGCACGCTCAGCCAGGGAATCACCACAGGTTCACCACCAGGATCGTCGCCACCACGAGCGCCGCGCCGCCGAGCATGCCCAGCGCGTAGGACCGGGCGAATCCGGTTTGCAGACCCCGCAATCCGTTCGATGCGCGGGCCACCAGCGCGGCGAGGCCGGTCGCGGCGCCGTCGATCACGCGGTCGTCGATACTGACCATGCCCGCCGTCACCGCCTGGCCGGGCCGCATGAAAACGGCCTCGTTGAGCGCATCGCCGTAGAGGTCGCTGCGCGCGGCGACGGTCAGCGCCGAACCCACCGGCACCTCGGCGGGCACCTCGCGGGTCGCGTACATGCGGTAGGCGATCGCGATACCGACGGCGACGACCGACAGGATGATGATGGTGGCCACGACGACGGGCACCGCATGCGCCTGCTCGTGGGTGCCGACGACGGGTTCGAGCCAGTGCGACAGCGTGCCGCCGATCGCCAGCAACCCGCCCGAGGCCACCGACCCGACGGCCAGCAGGATCATCGGCGCGGTCATGACGGCAGGCGCCTCGTGCGGATGATCCTCGGGCCCATCTCCCACCGCAGCCCAACGCTTCTCGCCGAAGAACGTCATCAGCATCACCCGGGTCATGTAGAACGCGGTGATGCCGGCGCCGAGGATCGCCGCACCGCCGAGGATCCAGCCCTTGACGCCACCGGCGCCGAGCGCGGCCTCGATGATGCCGTCCTTGGAGAAGAACCCGGCCAGCGGCGGCACCCCGATGATCGCGAGGTAGCCGAGCCCGAAGGTGGCGAACGTGATCGGCAGCGCCTTGCGCAGGCCGCCGTAGCGGCGCATGTTCACCTCGTCGTCCATGGCGTGCATGACCGATCCGGCCCCGAGGAACAGTCCGGCCTTGAAGAACCCGTGGGTCAGCAGATGCATGATCGCGAACGCGTAACCGGCCGGGCCGAGTCCGGCGGCCAGCACCATGTAGCCGATCTGGCTCATGGTCGATGCGGCCAGCGCCTTCTTGATGTCGTCCTTGGCGCAGCCGATGATCGCGCCGAACAGCAGCGTGACGGTGCCGACGATGACGACGGCCAGTTGCGCCGTCGGCGCCAGGTCGAAGACCGGGCCGGAGCGCACGATCAGGTACACGCCCGCGGTGACCATCGTGGCGGCGTGGATCAGCGCCGACACCGGCGTCGGACCCTCCATCGCGTCACCCAGCCAGGACTGCAGGGGCACCTGCGCGGATTTACCGCAGGCGCCGATCAGGAGCAGCAGCCCGATCGCGGTGAGCGTGCCCTCGCCGAGCTGTGGTGCGGCGCCGAACACGCCGGCGAACGACACCGAGCCGACGGTGGCGAACATGATCATCAGCGCGATCGCCAGACCCGTGTCGCCGACCCGGTTGACGATGAACGCCTTCTTCGCCGCGGTGGCCGCCGACGGTTTGTGCGACCAGAAGCCGATCAGCAGGTACGAGGCCAGGCCGACACCCTCCCAGCCGACGTAGAGCCCGAGGTAGTTGTCGGCGAGGACGAGCAGCAGCATCGCGGCCAGGAACAGGTTGAGGTAGGCGAAAAACCTTCTGCGGTCAGGGTCGTGAACCATGTACCCGATCGAGTACACGTGGATCAGCGAGCCGACCCCGGTGATCAGCAGCACGAAGCACATCGACAACTGGTCGAGTTGCAGGCCGAAGTCGACCTGCAGGTCACCGACCGGCACCCAGGAGAACAACGTCTCGTGGACGGCCCGGTCCTCGGCGGCGCGGCTGAGCATGCCGAAGAACAGCACCGCGCCGACGACGAACGACGCCACCGCCGCCGCGGTACCCAGCAGGTGTCCCCACCGATCCGACCGTCGCCCGGCCAGCAGCAGGACCACGGCACCGGCCAGCGGCAGCGCGATCAGCAGCCACACCGGTGTGCTCATGACCTGAGCCCCCGCAGGAATGGGGTGATGATGTCCACCGGTAGCGGGAACACGACCGTGTCGATCGCCATGTTCTGCATACCCCCTGGTGTGAACGGCAACTGATCAGTGTTTGAGCAGGTTGGCGTCGTCGACCGAGGCCGACCGGCGGGCCCGGTAGATGGTCATGATGATGGCCAGCCCGATGACCACCTCGCAGGCGGCGACCACCATCGTGAAGAACGCCACCACCTGACCGTCGAGATGGCCGTGCATGCGTGAGAACGCGACGAACGCGAGGTTCGCCGCATTGAGCATCAACTCCACGCACATGAACACCACGATCACGTTGCGCCGCAACAACACCCCGGCGGCGCCGATGGTGAACAGCAGCGCGGACAGGTACAGGTAGTTGTCGGGGTTCACCGGTGGCCGTTCCTTCCGTTCTCCGGCACCTCGCGTGGCTGCAGGATCGTGCTGACCGACGTCTTCGCGCCACTGCCGTCCGGAAGCCGACCCGGTATGTCTGCGGCGTTGTGGCGGGCGTAGACACCGGGATTGGGCATCGGGGTGGCGTGACCACCGTCCTGGAAGCGTTCGACGGACAACTCGCGCTGGGTCTTGCGGTGTTCGAAGCGCTCCCGGTGCGCGAGGACCATGGCGCCGAGCGCCGCGGTGATCAGCAGGGCGCCGGTGAGTTCGAACGCCCACAGGAAGCGGGTGAAGATCAGCGCGGCCAGACCCTCGACGTTGCCACTGCTGTTGGCGTCGGGCAGGCCGGTGAACCCGCTCGTCGAGACGGTGCCGATGCCCGCGATGAGCAGCACCCCGAAACCGACGCCGACCGCGATGGCCACAACACGTTGTCCCCGAATGGTTTCCACCAGCGATTCCGAATTGTCGACGCCGACGAGCATCAGCACGAACAGGAACAGCATCATCACCGCACCGGTGTAGACCACCACCTGCACGACCCCCAGGAACAACGCCTCCTGGGCGATGTAGAGCACCGCCAGCGCGATCATGGTCGTCGCGAGGAAGATCGCGGAGTACACCGCCTTCGGCGCGCAGACCACACCGAGCGCCCCGATCAGCGCGATGCCGCCGAGAATCCAGAACACGACCGCCTCGCCGGTGGAGGTGCGTGCCGCACCGTCCGCGGCGAGCACCATGGCGTCCGGGCTCACCGGATGTCCTCGGTGACCGGCCCGACGCGGCCCAGGTAGTAATCCTCGTCCGTGGCGCCAGGCGCCATCGGGTGCGGAGGTGCCAGCATCCCGTCGCGCAGCGGTGCGAGCAGTTCGTCCTTACCCCAGATGAGATCCGCCCGGTTGTCGTCGGCCATCTCGTACTCGTTGGTCATCGTCAACGCCCTGGTCGGACAGGCCTCGATGCACAGCCCGCAACCGATGCAGCGCAGATAGTTGATCTGGTAGACGCGGCCGTATCGTTCACCGGGGGCATAGCGTTCGTCGGCGGTGTTGTCGTCGCCCTCGACGTAGATCGCGTCGGCCGGACAGGCCCAGGCGCACAGTTCGCAGCCGATGCACTTCTCGAGGCCGTCGGGATACCGGTTCAGTTGGTGGCGGCCGTGATACCGAGGAGCGAGGGGACCGGGTTTCTCCGGATACTCCTCGGTGATCGGTTTCTTGAACAGTGTGGCGAACGTGACGGCGAAGCCGGCGACGGCGTCCCACAGCTCAGGCATCTGTCGTCTCCCTGCTTTCGGGCGTGCGCGCGGCGCCCGCACGGCCGGGTATCGGCGGAATCGGGAACACGTCCGCGGCGGTGCGCGCGGGCACCGTCCGGTCGGCGCGGAATCGCATGGTGCGCGACAGGATCACGGCCAGCCCGAAGGTGAGCACCGTGCCCGCGATGAGCAGACCGCTCGCCCAGCCGCCGTGGCCGGTGGTGCGCAGGCTGTGGGCGGTTGCGACGACCATGATCCACGCCAGCGACACCGGGATCAGCAGCTTCCACCCGATCGCCATGAACTGGTCGTAGCGCAACCGGGGCAGCGTGGCCCGCAACCAGATGTAGACGAAAAGGAACACCCACACCTTCGCGGTGAACCACAGCAGCGGCCACCACCCGCTGTTGGCGCCTTCCCACAGGCTGATCGGCCACGGGGCATGCCAGCCGCCCAGGAACATGGTGGTGGCCAGCGCCGAGACCGTCGTCATGTTGACGTACTCGGCGAGCATGAACATCGCGAACTTCAGCGACGAGTACTCGGTGTGGAAACCGCCCACCAGTTCACCCTCGGCCTCGGGGAGGTCGAAAGGTGCGCGATTGGTCTCGCCGACCATCGACGTCACATACACCAGGAACGACGGCAGCAGCAGGAAGACGTACCAGGTGGAGGTCTGAGCGGCGACGATGCCCGACGTGGACATCGTGCCGGCGTAGAGGAAGACCGTGGCGAACGACAGGGCCATCGCGATCTCGTACGACACCACCTGCGCGCTCGAACGCAGCCCGCCGAGAAGCGGATACGTCGACCCGGACGCCCAGCCCGCGAGCACGATGCCGTAGACCCCGACGGAGGTGACGGCGAGGATGTAGAGCACCGCCACCGCGAGATCGGTCAGTTGCAGCGCCGTACGGTGCCCGAACACCGACACCTCACCGCCCATGGGGATGACCGCGAACGCGAGGAACGCCGGGATCACCGAGATCACCGGGGCCAGCAGGTAGACCGGCTTGTCGACACCGGCGGGGGTGATGCCCTCCTTGAGCGCGAGCTTGATGCCGTCGGCCAGGGACTGCAACAGCCCCTTCGGGCCGACCCGGTTGGGGCCGAACCGCATCTGCATGCGGCCCAGCACCTTCCGCTCGATCAGGATCGCGGCGAGCACCGTGAGCACCAGGAACACGAAGACGCCGACGGCCTTGGCCAGGATGAGCCACCACGGGTCGTGGCCGAACAGCGTGGGGTCGGGGTGGATCACGGCGCGGTCCGCCCGTTCGACGCTGCGATCGACACGACGGCGCCGGTGCTCACACCGAGTTGGCGGTGCACCTGCGAGCCGGGGGAGTTCAGCGGCAACCAGACCACGCCGTCGGGCAAGTCGGTGACGGTGAGCGGGAGCGTGACCTGTCCGCGCTCGGTGCCGACCGTGACCAGCTCACCGGCCGCCGCGCCGATGCCGTCCGCGGTGGGACCGGACAGCCGGACGACGGCCGGCGGTGCGGTCCCGGCCAGATGCGGTTCACCGTCCTGCATCCGCCCGAGGTCGAGCAGCATGCGCCAGCCCGTCAGCACCGCCTGACCCGGTCCGACATGCGGGGGTGCCGACGCCTCGTAGGCGCAGTGCGGACGCGGACCGTCCCACCAGCCCAGCCGGGCGAGTTCCGCACCGGCGGTCTGCGCATCCGGCAGACCGAGGTCGACACCCATCTCGTCGGCGACGAAGTTCAGCACCCGCAGATCCGGGATGGCGTTGCTGCGCAGGGCCGGTCCGAATAGGCGCAGCCTGCCTTCCCAGTCGAGGAACCCACCGCCCTTCTCGGCCACCGGAGCCACCGGGAACACCACGTCGGCGGCGCAGGTGACCTCGCTTTCGCGCAGCTCGAGACTCACCACGAACGGTACCGCCGCCAGCGCGGCGAATGCGGCGTGCGGATCCGGCAGATCCGTGATGTCGAGGCCACCGCACACCAGTGCGCCCAGCGCCCCGGAGCGCGCGGCGTCGAGTATCGCGCCGGTGTCGCGGCCCGGACCGTCCGGGAGTGCGTCGATATGCCACGAGGCCGCCACCTGGGCGCGGGCGGAGTCGTCGGTGACGGGACGTCCGCCGGGCAGCAGGGTGGGCAGCGCGCCGGCCTCCACGGCGCCGCGCTCACCGGCTCGGCGGGGGATCCACGCCAGACGCGCACCGGTCGCGGCCGCCAGCCGGGCCGCCGCCGTCAGCGCACCCGGTGCGGTGGCCAGGCGTTCACCGACGAGGATGACGGCACCGGGCAGGCGCAGCAGCGGTTCGCCGGTCAGTGTGTCGAGGGCGGCGGTCTCCCCACCCGGCGCGGCGGTGACGAGTCGGCCGGACAGCTTGGCCAGCCCCCGGCCGGCGAACGGTGCCACCGAGAGCACCTGCAGTCCGCGTTTGCGTACGGCCTTGCGCAACCGCAGGAACACGATCGGTGATTCGTCCTCGGGTTCGAAACCGGCGAGCAGGACCGCCGGTGCATTCTCCAGGTCGGCGTAGGTGACCTGCATCGGCCGGCCCGCCACGTGCGCGGTGAGGAAGTCGGCCTCCTCGGCGCTGTGCGGCCGCACCCGGAAGTCGACGTCGTTGGTGCCCAGCACCATTCGGGCGAACTTCGCGTACGCGTAGGCGTCTTCTACGGTGGCCCGGCCACCCACGACCACCCCGGCCCGTCCGTTCGCCACGGCGAGTCCGGCGGCGGCGACGGCGAGCGCCTCCGACCACGACGCCGGCTGCAGCACCCCGTCGGCGTCGCGGACCAGCGGTGTGGTGACGCGGTCACCGACATCGGTGTACGTGAACGCCCAGCGACCCTTGTCGCAGTTCCACTCCTCGTTGACCTGCGGATCGTCACCGGCCAGGCGGCGCAGCACCTTTCCGCGGCGGTGGTCGGTGCGCTGCGCGCACCCCGAGGCGCAGTGTTCGCACACGCTGGGAGTGGACACCAGGTCGAAAGGCCGTGCGCGGAACCGGTACGCGGTCCCGGTCAGCGCACCGACCGGGCAGATCTGCACGGTGTTGCCCGAGAAATAGGACTGGAACGGCTCGCCGGGGGCGATACCGACCTGTTGCAGCGCACCGCGTTCGAGAAGTTCGATGAACGGGTCTCCGGCGATCTGCTGGGAGAACCGGGTGCACCGCGCGCACAGCACGCAGCGCTCGCGGTCGAGCAGCACCTGGGAGCTGAGGTTGATCGGTTTCGGGAACGTGCGTTTGACGTCGGTGAAGCGGGTTTCGGCACGGCCGTTGGACATCGCCTGGTTCTGCAGCGGGCATTCACCGCCCTTGTCGCAGACCGGGCAGTCGAGGGGATGGTTGATCAGCAGTAGTTCCATCACACCGCGCTGGGCCTTGTCGGCGGCCTCGGAGCTGAACTGGGTCCGCACCACCATGTCCCGGCTCACGGTGGTGGTGCATGACGCCATCGGCTTGCGCTGGCCCTCCACCTCGACGAGGCACTGCCGACAGGCGCCCACCGGGTCGAGCAGCGGGTGGTCGCAGAACCGGGGGATCTGGATGCCGATCAGCTCGGCGGCCCGGATCACCAAGGTGCCCTTGGGTACGCCGACAGTGACACCGTCGACGGTCAACTCGACCATCTCGACCGCAGGGGCGTTCGAGGTCCCGGACTCAGCGGTCTGCGTCATCGGACCCCAGACTCTCGTCCGCCGCGAGTGCGTGATGTCGTACGGGACGTCACACCCCCACCTCCTGTCCCGCCATCAGCGTCGAGGCGTGTGGATCGAACGGACAACCGTTGCCCAGATGTGCCACGTACTCCTCGCGGAAGTACTTGATCGACGAGATGACCGGGCTGGCTGCGCCGTCACCCAACGCGCAGAACGACTTCCCGACAATGGTGTCGGAGACGTCGAGGAGTTTGTCGACGTCGGCCTCGGTGGCGTCGCCGCGTTCCAGTCTGGCGTAGATCTGGGCGAGCCAGTACGTGCCTTCACGGCACGGTGTGCACTTACCGCAGGACTCGTGGGCGTAGAACTGCGTCCACCGGCGCACGGCGCGCACCACGCAGGTGGTCTCGTCGAAGATCTGCAGCGCCTTGGTGCCGAGCATCGAGCCGACCGAGGCCATCCCCTCGTAATCCAGTGGCACATCGAGGTGTTCGCCGGTGAGCAGCGGCGTCGACGACCCTCCCGGTGTCCAGAATTTGAGTTCGTGGCCGGCCCGGACGCCGCCGGCGTACTCCAGCAGTTCCCGCAGCGTGATGCCCAGCGGCGCCTCGTACTGTCCGGGCCGGGTGACGTGCCCGGACAGCGAATACAGGGTGAAGCCCGGCGATTTCTCCGACCCCATCGAACGGAACCAGTCGATGCCGCCCAGCAGGATCGGCGGCACGCTCGCGATGGATTCGACGTTGTTGACCACCGTCGGGCACGCAAAGAGCCCGGCGACGGCGGGGAAGGGCGGGCGCAGCCGGGGCTGGCCGCGGCGGCCTTCCAGCGAGTCGAGCAGTGCTGTCTCCTCTCCGCAGATGTAGGCGCCCGCCCCGGCGTGCACGATCAGGTCGAGGTCGAAACCGGATCCGCCGACGTCGGCGCCCAGGTAGCCGGCCTCGTAGGCCTCGGCGACGGCGGCCTGCAGCCGGCGCAGCGCCGGCACCACCTCACCGCGCACGTAGATGAACGCGTGGTGGGCGCGGATCGCGTACGCGGCGATGATCGCGCCCTCCACCAGGAAGTGCGGCGTGGTCAGCAGCAGCGGAATGTCCTTGCATGTACCGGGTTCCGACTCGTCGGCGTTGATCACCAGGTAGTGCGGTTTGGCCGCGGGCCCCTCGTCACCCTGCGGGATGAACGACCACTTCGTGCCGGTGGGGAAGCCTGCACCGCCCCGGCCGCGCAGTCCCGAGTCCTTGACGGTGGTGATCACGTCGTCGGGTGCCGTCCCGAGCGCATGTTCGAGCGCGCGGTATCCGCCGTGGCGGCGATAGGTCTCCAGTGTCCACGGTTCGGGTTCGTCCCAGAACCGGCTCAGCACCGGGGCGAGCGCCGTCATGACCCCGACCCCGACCCGTTGCCGGGACGCGCCACCGCGGCCGAGGGTCCGGGGGCGGGCTCGTCCCTGGTCGAGTCGGCCGGATCGGGGGCCGCCATCCCGTTCGTGCGCGCCACCCGCAGACCGGCCAGCGTCGCCTCACCCGTACCCCCGGAATCGGTGGCCGTACACGGATCGGCGAGTCCGGCGAGCGTGCGCGCGGTCTCCCGGAAGGCGCACAGCGGTGCGCCGCGGGTGGGCGCGGCGGGCGTCCCCGCGCGCAGGGAGTCGACGAGGTCGCGGGCCGAGGCGGGCGTCTGGTTGTCGAAGAACTCCCAGTTCACCATCACGACAGGTGCGTAGTCGCATGCGGCGTTGCACTCGATGTGCTCGAGGGTGACCCGCCCGTCGGCGGTGGTCTGCCCGGCGGCGACGCCGAGATGGCCCTGCAGCGCGTCGAGGATCTCGTCGCCGCCCATGATCGCGCACAAGGTGTTGGTGCAGACCCCGACCAGGTAATCGCCGGTGGGCGTGCGCCGGTACATCGAGTAGAACGTGGCCACCGCCGTCACCTCGGCGTCGGTCAACCCGAGTTGGCCGGCGCAGAACGCGATTCCGGCGGAGGTGAGGCAGCCGTCCTGGGCCTGCACCAGGTGCAGCAGCGGCAGCAGCGCCGACCGGGCCTGCGGATAGCGCGTGACGATGCGGGCGGCGTCGGTGGTCAATCGGGCGGCGACGTCGGCGGGGTAGGCGGTGGGGCCGCCGACCGGCGGTCCCGGTTCGTCCGGCCGCTGGCCGAGTTCCAGGTAAATGCTCATCACCTATCCACCCCGCCCATGACCGGGTCGATCGACGCGACCGCCGAGATGGCGTCGGCGACCATCCCGCCCTCGCACATCGCCGCCACCGCTTGCAGATTCGTGAACGACGGGTCGCGGTAGTGGACGCGGTAGGGCCGTGTGCCACCGTCGGAGACCATGTGCACCCCCAGTTCGCCGCGTGGCGACTCCACGGCGGTGTACACCTGCCCGGCCGGCACCCGGATGCCCTCGGTCACCAGCTTGAAGTGGTGGATCAGGCCCTCCATCGACTGCCCCATGATGCGGGCGATGTGGGTGGGGGAGTTGCCGAGGCCGTCGGGTCCCAGTTCGAGGTCGGCCGGCCAGGCAAGCTTTCTGTCCGCGATCATCACCGGTCCGGGTTTCAGTCGATCCACACACTGTTCGACGATCTTGAGCGATTCGCGCATCTCCTTCACCCGGATGAGGTAGCGGCCGTAGGCGTCGCAACCGTCGTCGGTGATCACGTCGAATTCGTAGTCCTCGTAGCCGCAGTACGGCTGGGCCCGGCGCAGATCGTGCGGCAGCCCGGTCGAGCGCAGCACCGGCCCCGTGATGCCGAGAGCCATGCACCCGGCCAGGTCGAGGTAGCCGATGCCCTGTGTACGGGCCTTCCAGATGTAGTTCTCGTTGAGCAGGTTCTCCAGGTCGCGCAACCGCACGGGTAGCAGCGCGAGCAGTTCGCGGATGCGGGGGACCGCATCGTCGGGCAGATCGGCGGCCAGCCCGCCGGGCCGGATGTACGCATGGTTCATCCGCAACCCGGTGATCATCTCGAACACCGACAGGATCTCCTCGCGCTCCCGGAAGCCGTAGAACATCGCGCTCATCGCCCCGAGTTCCATCCCGCCGGTCGCCAGTGCGACCAGATGCGAGGAGATCCGGTTGAGCTCCATCAACATCACCCGGATCACGTTGGTGCGTTCCGGGATCGCGTCGGTGATGCCGAGCAGTTTCTCCACACCCAGGCAGTAGGCGGTCTCGTTGAAGAACGGCGACAGGTAGTCCATCCGGGTGACGAAGGTGACGCCCTGCGTCCAGTTCCGGTACTCCAGGTTCTTCTCGATGCCGGTGTGCAGATAGCCGATACCACAACGGGCTTCGGTGATCGTCTCGCCCTCGATCTCGAGGATCAACCGCAGCACGCCATGTGTCGACGGGTGCTGCGGTCCCATGTTCACGACGATGCGTTCACCGGCCTGCGCCTGTTCGGCGGCGGCCACCACCTGCTCCCAGTCTTCACCGCCGACGACGACCACCGTGCCGGTGCCGGTGCGCGCGTCACCGCCCGCTGCGGGCGGGTCGGGGGGAGTCGTCATCAGTTGTAGGCCCTCCGCTCGTCGGGCGGTGGTATCCGGGCGCCGTGGTACTCGACGGGGATGCCGCCCAGCGGGTAGTCCTTGCGCTGTGGGTGCCCGACCCAGTCGTCGGGCATCTCGATCCGGGTGAGCGACGGATGGCCGTCGAAGACGATCCCGAAGAAGTCGTAGGTCTCCCGCTCGTGCCAGTCGGCGGTGGGGTACACCGAGAACAGCGACGGGATGTGTGGATCGTCGTCGGGGGCGGCCACTTCCAGCCGGATCCGCCGGTTGTGGGTGATCGACATCAGCGGGTAGGCGGCATGCAGTTCGCGCCCGGCGTCGCCGGGGTAGTGAACGCCGCTGACCCCGAGGCACAGTTCGAACCGCAGAGCCGCGTCGTCACGCAAGGTCTTGGCGACGACGGGCAGTTGGGCCCGGGCGATCTCGAGCGTCAGTTCGTCGCGGTGGACGACGACGCGTTCGACCGATGCGTCGTATCGGTCTTGGCCCAGCGCCGCCGACAGTGTGTCGACGACCTCGTCGAAGTGGCCGCCGTACGGCCGCGGTGAACCGCCGGGCAGCGCCACCGACCGGATCAGCCCGCCGTAACCCGACGTGTCACCAGAACCGTTGGCCCCGAACATCCCACGGCGCACGTCGATGATCTCCGGATCGCCCGCGCCGCCGCCGGCGGTGCCGTTCGCCTCCGTCACCGCAGCAGGCCCTTCAGCTCGATCGTGGACGGCACCGCCAACGCCGCCTGTTCGGCCTCCCGGATGGCCTCGTCGCGGTTGACTCCCAGCGGCATCTGCTGAATCTTCTCGTGGAGCTTGATGATTGCGTGGAGCAGCATCTCCGGCCGCGGCGGGCAGCCAGGCAGGTAGATGTCCACCGGGACCACGTGGTCGACGCCCTGCACGATCGCGTAGTTGTTGAACATGCCACCCGAGGATGCGCACACCCCCATCGCGAGCACCCATTTCGGCTCGGCCATCTGGTCGTAGATCTGCCGCAGCACCGGTGCCATCTTCTGGCTGACCCGGCCCGCGACGATCATCAGGTCGGCCTGCCGCGGTGTCGCCGAGAAGCGCTCCATACCGAACCGGGCGATGTCGAACCGCGGCCCGGCGGTGGACATCATCTCGATCGCACAGCACGCCAGGCCGAACGTCGCCGGCCACAGCGAACCGGCGCGGACGTAGCCCGCGACCTTCTCGACCGTGGACAGCAGGATGCCGCCCGGCAGCCGTTCCTCTAATCCCAATCCAGTCCCCCCCGCCGCCAGACATAGGCGTAGGCCACGAACACCGTGAGCATGAACAGCAGCATCTCCACCAGCGCGAAGACACCCAGGCTGTCGAACGCGACCGCCCACGGGTAGAGAAAGACGATCTCGATGTCGAAGACGATGAACAGCATCGCCGTCAGGTAGTACTTGACCGGGAACCGCTGGACGTTGGTCGCGCCGCCATGGCCGCCCGCGCCGGTACCCGGGAGCGGTTCGATGCCGCATTCGTAGGCCTGCACTTTGGCCCGGTTGTAGCGGGCCGGTCCGATGACCCCGGCGATCACGACCGACACCACCGCGAACACCGCCGCGATGGCGCCGAGCACCAGGATCGGCGTGTACAGGTCCATACCGGCCAAACGCTCCCTCGGGCTGTCGATGTGAGCTGACCCACAGCCTAGTCATCTTTGGTATCTGCGCCACAGGTTTTCGTTGGTATCGTTCACCAGTGCGGCACGTGTCATCGGCAATCGACGTGCACGCGCGAACACCGCGGTGCGACAGCGGTCTCGAGAGATCTGCTATTGCGCGGGCAGGCGCAACAGCGACACGACTGCGTCGCCGAGGCGGATGGGGTCGATCGGATGCGGTACGGCGGCTTCCGCGCGGGACCAGGTGGCCAGCCAGGCGTCGTCCGGCCGGCCCGTCAGCACCAGGATCGGCGGCGCGTCGGCGATCTCGTCCTTGATCTGTCTCGCCAGGCCCATACCGCCCGCAGGGGTGGCTTCGCCGTCCAGGATCGCCAGGTCGAAACGGCCCGCGTCAAGCTGTTTGATCACCATCGGTGCGGTTGCCACGTCGAGGTACCCCAGTTCCGGCAGGTCCGGGTGAACCCGCTTGCCCAGCGCCAGCCGCACCGCCCCCCGCGTCTGCGGGTTGTCGCTGTAGACCAGAACCCGCAGCGGTCGGGGCGTATCAGCCATGGGCTGATGCTACTGGTTCGGACGAGCGCCGCGGTCGAACCTGACCGTCGACATTAGCCGTATCCGCAGGTGACGCGCCGCCGGCCGAGATTCCGCGGAACCGCAGTTCACCTCAGCTTTTCCGTCGCGACGGCCCTGCCTGCGCGTTTTGTGGGGTTTCCTCAGTTAGTGGGCCATGTTTTACTCAGTGCACAACAACTGAATTCTGTCGATCCGCTCTCTACCGCGCCGGTGGGCAGAGCGGACGCGGACAACGCAGTGCAGAACATCGCTGCGGTGCCATTGGCGACTGTGTCCGCTGGGGCGGGCGTGATACGCGGTAACCGGAAGATGGACGGATTGCTTCATGACGATCGTTGACAAGATTCGATGCCATTGGGCACGCCGATTCGCGGTGGCCGCCGTCGTGGCGGCACTGCTTCCCGGCGTGATCGGCCTCACCGGTGGATCGGCACTCGCGGGAGCCTTCTCGCGGCCCGGGTTGCCGGTTGAGTACCTGATGGTCCCCTCACCGTCGATGGGACGTGACATCAAGGTCCAGTTCCAGAGTGGCGGCCCTGGATCTCCTGCGGTCTACCTGCTCGACGGGTTGCGCGCCCGTGACGACTTCAACGGGTGGGACATCGAGACGCAGGCCTTCGAGTGGTACCTCGACTCCGGTCTGTCCATCGTGATGCCCGTCGGCGGGCAGTCCAGCTTCTACACCGACTGGTATGCGCCGGCGTGCGGCAATGCGGGCTGCCAGACCTACAAGTGGGAGACGTTCCTGACCTCCGAGCTGCCCAACTGGCTCGCCGCGAACCGCGACGTCAAGCCCACGGGCAGCGCCGCAGTCGGTCTGTCGATGGCGGGTTCGGCATCCCTGGTGTTGTCGATCTACCACCCGCAGCAGTTCATCTATGCGGGGTCGCTGTCGGGCTTCCCGAACCTGTCCGAGGGCTGGTGGCCCTTCTTGGTGGGCCTCGCGATGGGCGATGCGGGCGGCTACAAGCCCGAGCCGATGTGGGGCCCGGGCGGCAGCGAGGCCTGGCTGCGCAACGACCCGATGGTCAACATCGACAAGCTTGTCGCCAACGGCACGCGCATCTGGGTGTACTGCGGTAGCGGCAAGCCGGGTGAGCTGGGTGGCGGCGGACTTCCCCAGGAGTTCCTGGAGAGCCTGACGCTGCGCACCAACCTCACCTTCCAGGAGCGCTACATCGAGGCAGGCGGCCGGAACGCGGTGTTCAACTTCCCGGCCGGTGGCACCCACACATGGCAGTACTGGGGTCAGCAGCTCCAGCAGATGAAGCCCGACCTGCAGCGGGTACTCTTGGGCTGAGCCCGTCGATGCCGAGCAGTGCGGCGCCACGCAGGATGAAGGGCATCCACCGTCGTGGCGAGCGGCCGGCCCTCCGGAGTCGCGCACCACACCGCCCTTGGACGGCAGCGCGAGGGCGTCGTTGACGAACACACTCGAGTAGTGCACCCGGATCCTCACCTCGCCCGGTGGCAGCGAGGATTCCTCCAGAGTCTCTACCGGGGTGTCGATCCGGTCTTCTGACTGGCGCGCCACCAATGCCTGAAAACTGTTCAGGGCCGTTCACGCCAGTTGTTCAGCTGCGGTGACCGGCCGACGGTAAACTGCAAAGACACCTGAAGGAGGTGTGAGCCATGAAGACAATCCTCATCACCTTGGCCACGCTCGCGGTGTCGGCAGGAATCGCACTCACCGGGGCGGGAAGCGCCCAGGCCGACGATGACCCCGAACTGTGCTGGAACGGCTGGACCTGGAGCGCCTGCGTGTCAGGACCAGGTTGGGGTGACTGGACGCCGTGGAACAACTGGAATCCCGGACACGGGCCTGGGGATATTCGTCACGGCGGGAAACACTGGCAGTAGCTGGAGCAGCCTCGGCTTCAACGTGTCGGTGACGGGTACATCGCCGACCCGACGCTGGCGATGTACCCAGACACCCCCGGCGGAACGGGGCGGTATCGCCCTGCCCGCCCGCGCCAACGTCATATGAACGTCTACTTCAGTTGTGCGGAGGTCAGGCCGAGCAGGCGGCGGGCCACCACGAGCTGCTGGATCTGCTGCGTGCCCTCAAAGATGTCGAGGATCTTGCTGTCGCGTGCCCACTTCTCCAGCAGGGACTCCTCGGAGTATCCGACGGTGCCGGCCAGTTCGACCACCTTCAAGGTGATGTTGCTGCCCACCCGGGCCGCCTTGGCCTTGGCCATCGACGCTTCCTTCGAGTTGGGGATCGCGTTGTCGGCCTGCCATGCCGAGCGCACGGTCAGCAGGTAGCCGGCCTCCCAGTCGGCTTCCAGCGCGAGGAATTCCGCCGCAGCCGCACTCTGGGCGTGGGCGGGTTTGTCGTAGGAGATCTCGACACCGGCGTCGGTCAGGATCTTTCGCAGCTCCTCGAGTGCGGCGCGCCCGATGCCGACGGCCATGCCCGCCACGACCGGCCGGGTGTTGTCGAATGTTTCCATGACGCCGGCGAAACCCTTTTCGACGCGGATCTGCGGGTCGCCGAGCAGATCGTCCTTCGGGATGCGGGCGTTGTCGAAGCGGATCACCGCGGTGTCGGAGGCCTTGATGCCGAGTTTGTCCTCGAGCCGCTCCACCGTTACGCCCGGATGTTCCCGCGGCACGATGAAGGATTTGATCGCCGCCCGCCCCAGCGACTTGTCCAGCGTGGCCCAGACGACGATGTGGCTGGCGCGCGACCCGGCGGTGACGAAGATCTTCTCGCCGTTGATCACGTACTCGTCGCCCTCGAGTCGGGCTGTCGTCGACACCGCCGCGGAGTCCGAACCGAAGCCCGGTTCGGTGATGGCCATGGCAGCCCACACCCCCTTGCCGAGCCGTTCGAGCTGCTCGTCGGTCGCGACACCGGAGATGGCCGCGTTACCCAGGCCCTGCCCAGGCACAGACAGCGTCAGCCCCACGTCACCCCAGCTGACCTCGGTGGCGCTGAGAACCGCGGACATGTTGGCGCCGTTGACGTTTTGCTTCGGGCCCTCCGCGGCACCGCGGAACGCGTCGGCACCCGCCAACGACATCGTGTTGGCCTCGGACACGCCCTCGAACAGGCTGGCGAGGGTGTCCAGTTCGACCGGGTAGTCGTGCTCTCTGAGGTCGTACTTTCGGGAGATCGGCCGCAACATCTCTGCGGCGCCCTGATGGGCCTTCTCGATGACCGCGTGCAGCTTCTTCGGAAGTTCCAGGTTGATTGCCATGACGAGAATCCGTTCTCGAGAAGTCTTCTACAGAACCACGACGCCCTCGGCGACACCCATCACGCGCAGGTCGCGGTACCAGCGTTCGACCGGATGTTCTTTGGTGTATCCGTGACCGCCGAGCAGCTGGACGCCGTCGAGGCCGATCTGCATGCCCTTGTCGGTGCCGAGCCGCTTGGCGAGCGCCGCCTCCCTGGCGTAAGGCAGACCCTGTTCGGCGCGCGACGCGCCGCGCCAGGTGATGAGGCGAAGCCCGTCGAGTTCGATCGCGATGTTGGCGCACATGAACGCCACCGCCTGGCGGTGGGCGATCGGCTCGCCGAACGCGTGCCGCTCCTTGACGTAGGGAACCACGTAGTCGAGCACCGCTTGTGACGTGCCGACGGCCAGCGCCGCCCAGCCCAGCCGCGACAGGGCGATCGCCTCTCGGAAATCCTCGTCGGTGGCCTGGTCCTCGCCGAGCCGGTTGCCCAGCGGTACCGCCACGTTGTCGAGCTCCACCCGGCCCAGCGCGGCCGCGCGCACCCCCATGCTGGGGTCGGGGGTGACGGCCAGCCCCTCGGAGGCCGACTCGACGATGAACATCGCGGGCTTACCGTCGAGCTGCGCGGCGATGACGAAGACCTCGGCGTCAGCGGCGGCGGGAACCAGCGATTTGGTTCCGGTCAGCCGGTAGCCGCCCGGGGTGCGGACGGCCGTGGTCTTCAGCGCAGTCGGGTCGAACAGCGGGCGCGGTTCGGCGATCGCCAGACAGGCCTGCGGCACGTTCTCGCCGGCGAAGGCGGGCAGGTAGGTGGCCTGCTGATCCGCACTGCCCCAGTGGGTGAGCGCTGCGGCCACGCCGCCGGGCGCGAGGATCGGCAGGGCCAGACCCATGTCGCCGTAGGCGAGCGCCTCGGCCACCAGCGTGTTGGTGACGGTCGAGCGGTGTTCGGCGATGCCCTCGAACGCCTCGGGGATGTTCACCGCGGTGATGCCAAGTTCGGCGGCCTTCGCGATCAGGTCCGGCGGATAGGCGGCCGCCGTGTCGGCGTCATGGGCGGCCGGGCGCAGGACTTCCTCGGCGAACTCCTTGACGGTCTCGACGATCATCTTCTGGTCGTCATCGGGGGTCAGGTCGAAGTAGTCCGACCCCTTCGGTGCGCTCGTCAGGCGGGTGGGCTGCTTTCCGAGGCCCTGGATCCGCTTGAACTGCCGGGTCGAGGCGCCCGCCGCCGAGAACACGTGCTTGACGCCGTACTTGAGGCCCCGGTTGAACGGATCCCGCAGGTTGTAGCGGTCGAGGAATTCCTGGCCCACGAGGGGGGTGATCAGCGCCAAGCCGATGTCGGTCGGCGTCCGCTTGTGCCGCTGCAGGCCCACGGCGCTTTCCTGGTCAGTGCGCGTGGGACGGACTGAGGTGCCGCTCTTGGACGGCAGGGCGTTGGCCATGACCATACCTTACTCCGGAGTAAGGTCCGCGCGGCGTGTTAGTTAGTTCACACCTGTTCACCGACGCGGCAGAACGTGAGCGACGGCCAAGGCCTCGGCAAGTCCGCCTAAGGCGAGAGGAGGCCCAGCACCGCGTCGTGGAGCAGGCCGTTGGACGCCACCACGCTGCCTCCGTGCGGACCCGCCGCGCCCTCGAGGTTCGTGAACGTCCCACCGGCCTCACCCACGAGAATGTCAACCGCGGCCAGATCCCACAGCGACACCTCGGGTTCGGCCGCGATGTCCACCGCACCCTCGGCCAACAGGCAATAGGAGAAGAAGTCACCGAACCCTCGGACGCGCCAGACGGCGTCCGTGAGGTTGATGAATCGGTCTCGCAGACCACGCTTTGCCCACCCCGACAGGCTGGAGAACGACAGGCTGGCCGAATCCAGTTCGCCCACCTTCGACACCGACAGCCGCCGCGGCGACTCGCCGGCGACCGCGACGAAGGCGCCCAACCCGTCGGCTGCCCACCAGCGCCGGTGCAGGGCGGGCGCACTGACCACGCCGACTACCGGCACCCCGTCGTGCAGCAGTGCGATCAGCGTCGCCCAGATCGGGACGCCGCGCACGAAGTTCTTCGTCCCGTCGATCGGGTCGATCACCCACTGCCGGCCACTGAAATCGGCTGTGCCACCGAACTCTTCGCCGAGCACCGCATCGTCGGCGCGTTCCCCGGCGAGTGCACGCCGCAGATCGCTCTCCACGGACTGGTCGGCGTCGGTCACGGGCGTGAGGTCGGGTTTGGTCTCGATGCGCAGGTCCAGCGCGCGGAACCGGTCGACGGTGACGGCGTCGGCATGGTCGGCGAGCCGAAACGCCAACGCCAGGTCGTCGGACACGCTGGAAGAACCGGTGCTCATGTCTGCAAGTCCTACCATGGCCGTGTGGTGGAATTCGCTGTGCTCCTGTTGTTGATCGGGGCGATCGCCGTGCTGGCCGCGCCGTGGATCATGCGGAGCCGGGGTCCCCGAGGGGAGCTCGCGCAGGGGACTCTGCTCGTGACCGGCGTCAGCCCACCTCCGGATGACGTGACGGGGGAGCAGTTCGTCACGATCTCCGGGGTGATCAACGGCCCGACGGTCAACGAGCACGTCGTCTATCAGCGCATGGCCGTCGACATGAACAACTGGCCGTCGATGGGCGCGTTGTTCCCCGTCGTGTACTCGCCGAAGAATCCGGACAATTGGAGGTTCGCGCCCCCGGAGTCGCACGACGGACCACTGCCGCCGCCCCCGAGTTAGGCGGCGTGGCGAAAGGCGGCCAGGTCGATGCGAGCACGGCCTGCCCACGCACAGCACTCAATACGCCTCTCCGGCTGACCCTGTTTCAGCGGTGCCCGATGCGGAGCAGTTCGGCCACGCTCGTCAGCTTCACCCGCGGCCGGCCGGCCGTCTGACCGGCCGACCGTTCGTGCTCGTCGATCAATTTCCAGTGGTCGTCGGTGACCAGCTCGGGTTGACGGGACACCAGCCACTCCACCAGCCGGTCGGAGTGGTCGTCACCGAAGTCGGCCAGCGAGGCGCCACGCAGGTCTGCGATGACCGTGTCTACCGTCGCCTGCGAGTCCTTCTTGTTGCTGCCGATCACGCCGGACGGTCCGCGCTTGATCCAGCCCACCACGTACTCGTTGCGCCGGCCGTCGATGCGGCCGTCGGTGTGCGGGATCGTCCCGCTGCGCTCGTCGAACGGCAGACCCGGTATCGGCACCCCGCGGTAACCCACCGCGCGGACCACCAGCTGCGCCGGCAGTTCCTCCCGTTCGCCGGTGTCCGTGGCGACCACCCGCCCATTATCGTCGACGAGTTCGTTGCGTCCCAGCACGATCGATTCGACGTGGTCGCGGCCCTTGATCTCGATCGGCGACGTGCGGAACCGGAACACGATCCGCCGCGCCGCGCCGCGCGGTGGACGTTCGGCGTAGCCGCGCAGGACCTTGACGTTCTGTCTGACGGTCTTGCCTGCCGCATCGAGTTCGTCGTCGGTGATGTCGGCGAGATCGGCGGGGTCGACGATGACGTCGACGTCGCCGAGCCCCTCCAGGTCGCCGAGTTCACGGAGTTCGAGCGTGGTGAAGGTGGCCTGCAGGGGTCCGCGCCTGCCGATGACGACGACCTCCTCGACCCCGCGCCGGTGCAGCGATTCGAGCGCGTGGTCGGCGATGTCCGTGCGGGCCAGCGCCTCGGGATCGGTGACGAGGATCCGTGCCACGTCGAGTGCGACGTTGCCGTTGCCCACCACGACCGCGCGGCCGGTAGACAGGTCGGGTCCCATCTGCTCGAAGTGCGGATGGGCGTTGTACCAGCCGACGAAGTCGATGGCCGCGACGCTGCCCGGAAGGTCCTCGCCGGGAATGTTCAGTGCGCGGTCGGACTGCGCGCCGACTGCGTACACCACCGCGTCGTAGCGCTCTGCCAACTCCTCGGGGTGGACGTGCTCACCGACGGCGATGTTGCCGAAGAAGCGGAAGCGCGGGTCGCCCGACGTCTTGTCGAACTGCGCGGTGATGGACTTGATCTTCGGATGGTCGGGCGCGACGCCCGAGCGCACGAGACCCCAGGGGGTGGGCAGCATCTCGAGCATGTCGACGCGGACATCGCGGTCCGCGTCGTCGCTGTCTGCGAATTTCAGCAGGGAGGATGCGGCGAAGTAGCCGGACGGGCCGGAGCCGACGATCGCCACGTGATACGCGCGCTTCTGGGGCATGTGCGGGTGCCTTCTGTCGCTGCCGACCACGCGCAGGGGGCTGTTGCGACGCGGTCGGACTGGTTACCCGTCCGACTCTAAACGCGACGGCTGCGCGCCGAGGGCAAGTCGCGACGAACTCGCCGGTGCCGCGGCGGGCGGGCCCGCGACCGGCCGTACCGCTCCCGGTACCCTGAGTCTCCGTGGATCCTGACCGTCAAGCCGACATCGCCGCCCTCGACGCCACCCTCACGACGGTGGAGCGGGTGCTTGACGTCGAGGGTTTGCGGGTGCGGATCCAGAAGCTCGAACAAGAGGCCTCCGATCCGCATCTGTGGGACGACCAGGGCCGCGCGCAGAAGGTCACCAGCGAGCTGTCTCACGCGCAGGGCGAGTTGCGTCGGGTCGCGGAACTTCGGCAGCGCGTCGAGGATCTTCCAGTCCTCTACGAACTCGCCACCGAAGAAGAGGGGCAGGACGCCGAGAACGCCACGGTCGAGGCCGACACGGAGCTCGCCAAGCTGCGCGTGGACATCGAGGCGATGGAAGTCCGCACGTTGCTGTCCGGCGAATACGACGAACGCGAGGCCGTCGTCACCATCCGGTCCGGTGCAGGCGGTGTGGACGCCGCCGACTGGGCCGAGATGCTGATGCGGATGTACATCCGCTGGGCCGAACAGCACAAGTACCCGGTCGAGGTGTTCGACACGTCCTACGCCGAAGAGGCCGGCATCAAGAGCGCCACCTTCGCGGTGCACGCGCCGTATGCCTACGGCACCCTGTCGGTGGAACAGGGCACCCACCGGCTCGTCCGGATCAGCCCGTTCGACAATCAGGGCCGGCGCCAGACGTCGTTCGCCGACGTCGAGGTGCTGCCGGTCACCGAGACGACCGACCACATCGACATCCCCGAAACAGATCTCCGCGTGGACGTGTACCGCTCGAGCGGGCCGGGCGGCCAGTCGGTGAACACCACCGACTCGGCGGTCCGCCTCACCCACATCCCCACGGGCATCGTCGTCACCTGCCAGAACGAGAAGTCTCAGCTGCAGAACAAGGTCGCCGCGATGCGGGTACTCCAGGCGAAGCTGCTGGAGCGCAAACGGCAGGAGGAGCGCGCGGAACTCGACGCGCTCAAGGGTGACGGCGGCAGTTCGTGGGGCAATCAGATGCGGTCCTACGTGCTGCACCCCTACCAGATGGTCAAGGACCTCCGCACCGAGTACGAGGTCGGCAATCCCGCCTCGGTGCTCGACGGTGACATCGACGGATTCCTCGAGGCGGGGATCCGCTGGCGGAACCGGCGCGATGACGACTAGCACGACGGCAATCGGCCTCGCCGAAGGGTGGCACGACTTCTGGCACGGTGAGATCGGCGTCTGGGTGATGACCCGGGGCCTGCAGATCGCGCTCCTGGTGATCGGCGCGCTGCTCGGTGCCCGCTTCATCAACTGGGTTGCGCAGCGGGTGACGCGGCGGATCGACGCGGAGTACCAGGAGAGCGATCAGTTGGTGCGGTCAGAGAGCGCCAAACACCGCCAGGCGGTGGCGTCGGTGATCTCCTGGGTGTCGATCGCGGTGCTGTTCGTCGTCGTCGGCATGCAGATCACCGCGGTACTCAACATCCCCGTCGGTTCGCTGGTCGCTCCCGCAGCCGTCCTCGGCGCGGCGGTGGGCTTCGGGGCGCAGAAGCTGGTCCAGGATCTGCTGGCCGGTTTCTTCATCATCACCGAACGTCAGTACGGCTTCGGTGACCTGGTGCAGCTCAACATGCTCGGCGCCCCCGACGCCGCCGAGGGCACCGTCGAAGAGGTCACGCTTCGGGTGACCAAACTGCGCACCAGCGAAGGCGAGGTGTTCACGGTCCCGAACGGCAACATCGTCCGCTCGTTGAACATGTCCAAGGACTGGGCACGCGCGGTCATCGACATCCCTGTGCCCACGACAGCGGACCTCAACGACGTGAACGGACTGCTCCACCGGGTCGGTGAGGACGCGATGCACGATCCCGAGCTGAGCGCACTGCTGCTCGACACTCCGCAGTTGATGGGCGTCGAGAGCATCGAGGTCGACACTGTCAACCTGCGGATGGTGGCGCGCACACTGCCGGGCAAGCAGTTCGAAGTCGGCCGCCGTCTCCGAATCCGGATCATCGCCGCCCTGAACGGGGTCGGCATCGCGACCAATGATCACGCCCCCAAGGTCGACACCATCGCCCCCAAGGTCGACACCATCGCCGGTCACGGTGAGGCCCCACGGGAGAATCGATCGGAGTCGAGGCAGTGATCCTCCGACGGCTACTGCGCTTCATGCAGGACGACGAACGGGTGTGGCCGCGCTACATACCGGGCGGCCGGATCCGGACCTCCACGGTGGGCCTCATCGTGGCGTTCGTCGCGCTTTTCTGGCTTTACCAGGTCTACGAACCGCCGATCCGCCCGCCACAGAAACCCGCCCAGCAGGTGGTGCCACCCGGATTCGTGCCCGATCCCGACTACACCTGGGTGCCCCGCACCCAGGTGGAGGCGCCTGTGACGACCACATCGGAACCCTCGCCGACGTCCACGACCACCACCACGCCGACCACCCCCAGCTTGACCGAGACGACGACCACTCCGACGTCGCCGACCACGACGCCCCCGTCGGCCACCGTGGTCGATCCCGACGGGTCCGGTTTGCTGCCCCCGCGGACCGTCACCGAGACTCCGGCGCCGTCGCCCGGGCCGCTGCCCTCACCCGACCTGCCACCTCGGCTGCCGTAGCCGGGCACAGGTCGGCGCCCCGCTACACTGGCGAGCCGTGATGATCACCGTCGACCACGTGACCAAGCAGTACAAGTCCTCGGCGCGACCAGCGCTGGACAACGTGTCACTGCAGATCGACAAAGGTGAGTTTGCGTTCCTCATCGGGCCATCCGGTTCGGGCAAGTCGACGTTCATGCGCCTGCTGCTGGCGGAGGACACCCCCACATCCGGTGACATCCGCGTGTCGAAGTTCCACGTCAACAAGCTGCCCGGACGGCACATCCCGAGCCTGCGGCAGGTGATGGGCTGCGTCTTCCAGGATTTCCGGCTGCTGCAGCAGAAAACCGTGTTCGAGAACGTCGCATTCGCCTTGGAGGTCATCGGGAAACGGTCGGAGGTGATCAACCGGGTGGTGCCCGAAGTGCTCGAGATGGTCGGGCTGTCGGGGAAGGCCAACCGCCTGCCGGCCGAGTTGTCCGGCGGCGAGCAGCAGCGGGTGGCGATCGCGCGGGCGTTCGTGAACCGGCCTCTGGTGCTACTGGCCGACGAGCCGACCGGGAACCTCGATCCGGAGACGAGTAAGGACATCATGGACCTGCTGGAGCGCATCAACCGTACGGGAACGACGGTGTTGATGGCGACCCACGACCATCACATCGTCGACTCGATGCGCCAACGCGTGCTCGAACTCGAGTTCGGCCGCCTGGTTCGCGACGAGCAGCGCGGTGTCTACGGAATGGATCGCTAAGTGCGCTTCGGGTTCCTGGTCAATGAGGTTCTGACCGGACTTCGTCGCAACGTCACGATGACGATCGCGATGATCCTGACGACCGCGATCTCCATCGGCCTGTTCGGTGGTGGTCTGCTTGTCGTGCGGTTGGCCGACAATTCGAAGGACATCTATCTCGATCGGGTGGAGAGCCAGGTCTTCCTGACCCCGGAGGTCTCGGCGAACGATCCGACCTGCGACGAGGACCCGTGCCAGAGTCTGCGGACCCAACTGGAGGAGCGGACCGACGTCCAGTCCGTCGTGTTCCTCAACCGCGACGACGCCTACGACGACGCGATCCGAAAGTTCCCGCAGTACAAGGACGTTGCGGGCAAGGACGCGTTCCCCGCGTCGTTCGTGGTGAAGCTCGTCGACCCCGAGGAACACCAGGAGTTCGACCAGGCGATGGAAGGACAACCTGGCGTCCAGAGGGTGCAGAACCAGAAGGACCTGGTCGACCGGTTGTTCGCGGTGCTCGACGGGTTGAGCAACGCCGCGTTCGCCGTGGCGCTGGTGCAGGCGATCGGTGCGGTGTTGCTGATCGCGAACATGGTGCAGGTGGCGGCCTACACGCGCCGCACGGAAGTCGGCATCATGCGGTCGGTCGGCGCGAGCCGCTGGTACACCCAGCTGCCGTTCCTGCTGGAGGCGGTGCTCGCGGCCCTGATCGGTGTCGTCATCGCGATCGCCGGATTGGTGGTGGTCCGGGCGGCGTTCCTCGACAACGCGCTCAACCAGTTCTATCAAGCCAACCTGATCGCCAGAATCGACTTCCTGGACATCCTGTACATCTCGCCGATCCTGTTGTTCGTGGGCGTCGCGATGGCCGGTGTCACCGCATACGTCACACTGCGCCTGTACGTGCGAAGGTAGATCGTGGCAGCCAAGAAGACCGGGAAGGCCGGGGCGACCAAAGACCGCAACAACCAGGTCGTCGCCAGTAATCGCCGGGCCCGGCACAACTACACGATCCTCGACACTTACGAGGCCGGCATCGCCTTGATGGGAACCGAGGTCAAGAGCCTGCGCGACGGTCAGGCGTCGCTGGCCGACGCCTTCGCCACCGTGGACGACGGCGAGATCTGGCTGCGCAACCTGCACATCCCCGAGTATCAGCACGGCACCTGGACGAACCACGCGCCGCGGCGCAACCGCAAGCTGTTGCTGCACCGCAAGCAGATCGATCAACTCGTCGGCAAGATCCGCGACGGCAACCTGACCCTGGTGCCGCTGTCGCTGTATTTCTCCGGCGGCAAGGTGAAGGTGGAGTTGGCGCTGGCCCGCGGCAAGCAGGCCCACGACAAACGGCAGGACCTGGCGCGTCGCGCCGCCGAGCGGGACATCGTCCGTGAGCTCGGTCGCCGGGCCAAAGGCATGTCCTGACAGGGATTCTCTTCGCGCTGGCGTCCGCCGTCGGCTACGGGGTCAGCGACTTCGTCGGTGGGATCGCGTCGCGACGGGTCGCCGCGCTGCGCGTGGTGCTGATCTCGTATCCGGTCGCGATGGTGCTGCTCGCGGTACTGGCCGTGCTGGTCGGCGGGGAGATCTCGCACGGCGCGCTCGTGTGGGGTGCGCTGTGCGGGGTGTCCCAGGGCTTCGGCGTGTGGTGGTTCTACGCTGCGCTGGGCTCGGGGCCGATTTCAGTGGTGTCACCGCTGACCGCGGTGCTGGTGGCCGGTCTGCCGGTCGCGGTAGGACTGGCGCTGGGGGAGCGGCCCGGGTTGCTCGCCGCCGTCGGCATCCCCGTGGCGCTGGTGGCGGTGGTCCTGGTGAGCCGGGAGGCGACCGACGAAGACGTCCGCACCCACCGATTCACCAAGACGGTCGCGTGGCTGACGGTCGGCTCGGGACTCGCGTTCGGGCTGAACTTCGTGTTGATCGACCAGGCACCGCCCGCGGCGGGGCTCTGGCCTCTGGTGTTCGCACGGGTGGCGGCGACCGCCCTGGTGGTCCTCATCGCGGCGGTCAGCGGAGAGATGAAGGCGCCTACGGGGGTGCCGCTGACGTTGGCGCTGCTCGCCGGGGTTCTCGACACCGGTGCGAACGTGGCCATGCTGCTCGCGCTGCAGGCATCGCTGTTGTCGTTGTCCGGAGTGCTGATGTCGCTCTATCCGGCGGCGACGGTGCTCTTGGCGATCGTGGTCCTGCGGGAGCGGGTGACTCGCTGGCAGGCGCTCGGCATGGCGCTCGCGGTCGGTGCCGTCGCGCTGATCGCCGCAGGTTAGCTGATTTTGCCCGGATCGCAAGAACCCGGACCTCCGGGACCGTTCGCGTTCGCGCCTCCTCGTATTTGCCGGAGTCGCAATTCTGGCGTGCGTGGGATCGAAGATCCCGAACAGGCGGACACGGTGTTCGCCGCGGGATGCCGCACGGCACAGGGGTACCTCTTCGGGCGTGCGGTGCCGCTGAGCGAACAGGGCCGGGTGCTGCGCTGGCCGCCACGCGGGAAGAGGCGTTCCACGTCCGTGACCCGGCGGAACAAAGGGGTGGAGGACGACGTTGCATCTCGCGTACCATTGATTTTCCCGCCGAAGGTCGGCAGGGATGCGAGGGGCTGAACGGTTTCGACTTCGCGCATCGAATCAAGGGAAGCGTGCCGGTGCAGGCAAGAGACCACCGTAAGCGTCGTTGCAACCAATTAAGCGCCGATACCAATCAGCGCGACTACGCTCTCGCTGCCTAAGCGAAGCTAGTCCGTCAGACCGGGAGCGCCCTCGGCCCGGACCCTGGCGTCATCTAGAGGGACCCACCTTCAGGTCCGGTCGCGGGACCTGAGGGGACACCAAACAGCGACTGGGATCGTCATCCTGACTTGTTCGCGTGATCAGGAGATCCGAGCAGAGACATAGCGGACTGCGCACGGAGAAGCCTTGAGGGAATGCCGTAGGACCCGGGTTCGATTCCCGGCAGCTCCACCGAATAGAAGCTGGTCAGGGCGAAAGCCCTGGCCAGTTCTCGTTTCGCCGTCATCGCCCGCCCGGCCCACCGATTAGGCCAACCCGGCCGTCTCCCCGGAATGTCGTGCGCCGATCGCTTCGGACGGCTCGACGTGTTGGTCGCCGGTTCCGTCGCGGTGTCGGACAAACCGCCGGCGGGATGTGACGCTTGAGCGGTGTGGGGTGTGAACGCGTCTCGGCTCGGTCTCGCGGCTGCTGTCGTCGTCGGTGCGCTGCCTGCGTTGGCGTTTCCCGCGCCGTCGTGGTGGTGGCTGGCCTGGATCGGCGTCGTCCCATTGCTTCTCGTGGTGCGCGCCGCGCCGACCGCCCGGACGGCGGCTCTGCGGGCGTGGTGCGGCATGGCCGGCTACATACTGGCCACCCAGTACTGGCTGATCCCGAGCGCCGGCCCGCTGCTGTTGGTGCTGGCCGGCGGACTCGGCGCGTTGTGGCTGCCGTGGGGTGTGGCGGCGAATCGTCTTCTGCGCGCACCGAATACGGTTGGCAGGATGCTCGCGGCCATGGCGGTGCTGCCCAGCGCCTGGGTGGTCGCCGAAGCGGTCCGCTCCTGGCCGGGTCTGGGCGGTCCGTGGGCACTTCTCGGCGCTTCGCAGTGGAACCAGCAGGCTACACTCGCTTCCGCATCGCTCGGTGGCGTATGGCTCACCAGCTTCTTGATCGTCGCCGCGAACACCGCGATCGTGGGGGTGATCCTGAACCGGCACGTGCCCGTCCGCCTCATTGCGGCCGCGGTCGCACTGGCGTGTGGGGCACTCGGACCGGCATGGTTCTGGCTGGGACCTGCGCCGCCGGCCGGGCCGCCGGTGCGGGTGGCGCTGGTGCAACCGGGCAATATCGAGGACTCCGTCGCCCGTCAGGCGGCCGGCGAAGCGCTGACCGAGGACCTGCGTGGCCGGCGGCTCGACCTGGTCGTCTGGGGTGAGAGCAGCGTAGGAGTCGACCTCGCCGGCGACCCGGACGCCGTGACGCGCCTCGCGGACCTGTCCGGGCGGGTGGGCGCGGACCTGCTCGTCAACGTCGACGCCCGCGATAGCACCGGCGAAATCTCCAAATCGTCGGTCCTGATCGGACCCGGGGGAGTCCGCGGTACATACTCGAAGATGCGCCTCGTACCGTTCGGCGAGTACGTTCCGTTGCGGCCGCTGTTCGGTTGGGCCACTCGGCACACGAAGGCCGCGGCAGAGGACCGACGGCGCGGCAGCGGAATCGTCGTGCTGCACACCGAAGACCTCGTCCTCGGGCCACTGATCAGTTTCGAGACGACGTTCTCCGACCTTCCCCGCGAACTGGTGGCTCGCGGTGCGCAGTTGCTGGTGTACCAGAGTTCCACCTCGACGTACCAAGGGAGTTGGGCGCAGCCGCAGTTGGCCGGCATGGTCGCGGTACACGCCGCGGAGGTGGGACACCCAGCCGTGCACACCGGATTGTCAGGCGTCAGTTCCGCCTTCGACGCACGAGGACGGCAACTCGGCTGGTACGCCGCCACCGAAAGCGGCGTGCTCGTGGTGGACGTCCCGCTCGGATCGCGCACCACCACATTCCAGCGGCTCGGCAATTGGGTACCGGCAATGGCGCTTTCGATCCTCGCCTGCGGCATCACACTGGCGGTCCTGCGATACCGGGCAGCTCGTCACACAACACGCCGGTCGAGGTGAGCGCCACGGGACCGGTTCGGGGGCATGATGGGTCGCTGATGAACCCCGTGACGGTGGTGGACAAGGCGTTTGGCGGATCCGCCGACCGCCGTGGGTTGCACTCGCCCCCGTCGCTGGACGGGGGGATGCCGGCCGAATACCTGTCCCAATTGATCGCCGTACTGGTCGACGCACATCCGACCCTCGGCCGCATTCGCGCTGCCGACGCCCAACGGCGCGGCGAAACGCCCTACCACCCGCGGATGATGGTCGCCATTCTGTTGTACGGGTACGCCGTCGGGGTGTGTTCGTCACGGCAGCTCGAGCGTAAGTGCGCCGACGATCCGTGTTTTCGGTGGCTGGCGGCGGGTCAGGTCCCGCACTATCGTGCGATCGCGCGGTTTCGCAGGCGGCACCTGGCCGCTTTGACGCCGTTGTTCGTGCGGGCGCTGGCATGGTGTCAGGGCGCGGGAGTCGACCGGTTGGGCCGGCTCACGCTGGAGGGGACGACCAGGGGTGCACTGGCGGAGGAAGTTCTGGCCCTGTTGGCCGACGCCGAACGCACCGATACCGCCGAGGACGCGACGTGCTGTGATCCTGCCGCCACGACCTCGAATGTGCGGCGTGGGTTGGTCGGAGCGATCCTGGTGGCGCTGATGTGCGCGGGCGGTTACGCCGTGGCGGCGACCAAACGCGTCACGCTGTCGGTCGACGGGGTCTCGACGACGGTGTCGACGATGAAGTCGCGGGTGGCCGACGTCTTGCGGGACAACGGCTATACCGTCGGCGAGTACGACGAGATCAGTCCGGCCGCCGACCAGTCGGTCGGCGTGGCGGACACCATTGTGCTGAGACGCGCTCGTCCGCTGCACATTTCAGTCGATGGGCGCCCTGGCGAGCAGGTCTGGACGACCGCTCTGACCGTCGGTGAGGCGCTGAAACAGCTGTCGATGCACGACATGGCGCCCGTCACCGCATCACGTGCCAGTCGCGTGCCGGTGTCCGGTATGGCGCTGCCGGTGGTCAGTCCGAAGCGGGTGCGCATCAACGACGGCGGCGTCGTCAGCGAGCGACGGCTGGCGGCGGCGACCGTCGGTCGGCTCCTCGAAGCCGCCGGCGTGCCGCTTGCGCAGACCGACAGGGTCACGCCCCCGGCGTCGACGCCGGTCGTCGCAGGGATGCAGATTGTGGTGACCCGCATTCGCGTGCACAGGGTTTCCGAGCGCGTGCCCCTGCCTGCGCCGCTGCGGCGCATCCACGACCCCTCGATCAACATCAGCCGCCGCGTCGTCGACGACCCGGGTAAGCCTGGCATTCAGGACGTCACCTTCGCCGTCTCGACGGTCAACGGCCGGGTGACCGGCCGGCAGGTGCTGGCTCGCAGCATCGTCACACCCGCGCGGCCACAGGTTCAGCGGGTCGGCGCCAAACCGGGCACCACCGTGCCACCCGTACGCGACAGCGCCACGTGGGACGCGCTCGCCTTCTGCGAATCGAGCGGCAACTGGGCCATCAACACCGGCAACGGGTTCTACGGCGGTGTGCAGTTCACCCAGAGCACCTGGGAGAGCTTCGGCGGATTGCGCTACGCGCCGCGTGCCGACCTGGCCACCCGCGAAGAGCAGATCGCGATCGCCGAACTGACACAGGCCGGGCAGGGCTGGGGCGCCTGGCCGGTGTGCAGCAGACGGGTGCGGCGCTGACCGGCGTCAGCCCAGCCCCAGTGCGTGAAGCCCGGTGCGGATGAGGCGACCCGCGAGCGACCGAGCGGCCACAGCCGCTGTGGGGTGAGGGGGGTGGCGTCTGGTTCCGTCGACGGCGCGGTGGCACGCGCCCTATGCTGATGTCCAGCGATTCGCGGGGACTCTCTGATGACCGATGGCACGCCGGTGTTTGCAGCTAGCTGAGCGCCTTGGCCTTCAGCGAGTCGAACTCCTGCTGGGAGATGGTCCCGGCATCGAAGAGTTGCTTGGCATGCTCGATCTCCTGCGCCGGCGAGCGCCCCGCCGCCTCGCGGATGTACTGGTCGGTCTCCTTCTTGGCGGCCATCGCCGCCTCGCGGGCCCGCTCGGTCATCCCCTTGCCGCGGGCGATGAGGTAGATCAGCGCGGTAACCCACGGCAACACGATCAAGAAGAGCACCCAGACGGCCTTGATCCAGCCCGAGGTGGTGCGGTCACGCCAGAACAGGTCCACCAGGATCTGGAAGAGCACCAGCAGGTAGGCGATCCAGGCGAAGATGATCAGGAAGTGCCAGAGAAAATCCCATGTCGAACCCCAGTCCACGGCCTAACTCCTCACGTCGTCGGCAGAGTGCGGGGTCAGCCTATCCGCGCGGTGCGGTTCACGGTAGAGACCACAGCCCGCGGTGACGCAGTTGTGATCGACGGGTCGCGATGCCGACACCCACACCGTGTGGCCGCCGACGGATGCCTCGACATAGGCCGCGGTTGCGGCCAAAGACGAAGAGGTGATCCGGCTCGCCGACGAACTCGCCGACCGACTCCACCTACCCAGCCGCATCGACGCGATCCGTCACGCACTCAAGGCGCAGATC
>JAXHUG010000051.1:0-12586 GCA_034189785.1 Actinomycetota bacterium | reverse complement strand
GCCTATTTCACCGCCGAGCACGCAGCACTCGCGCATCGCGCGTATGTCATGTTCGGCACGGGCCGGCACCCCGCAGCCCTCAACTTCGGCGACGCCATGACCTACGCTGCCGCCAAACTCGCCCACGAGCCTCTGATCGCAGCCGGAAACGACTTCCCGCAGACAGACCTCGAGTTCGACGGCGTCATCGGTTACTGGCCAAGCACCCGGAGATAGCGGGTGGTGTCCATTCGCGTTGTGCTCGTCGATGACCCGTTGGAGCTGGAGTGCACCGGTTGCGCCCGGCCCTGGCCCGACGACTGTTCCTGCGACCATCCTCGGATCTGCCGCGGCTGCGGCCAGCCTCTGCTAGCACCGCCCCGGGCTCGCCGGCGGACCATGCCTTGGTCTGCCGTGCCCACCAGTGATCGGGCGTGGTCGACCGGCCGATCAGGCTGTCGGCGATTGCCCACGAACATGCGCGGGAATGTCCGTAGATCCCGGTGCGGTCAACGCCCAGCACCGAGTTGACACCTCGGAACCAGTCGACCGCGACGGTGTTCCAGGCTTCAGCGTCGATGTCCTCATCGACGCTGAAGAAGATCGGCGCCGAACCCGGCCCTCCTGCGGCGGCATGCAGTCGCAGGGCCTTCGCGCCTCGGCGAGACCGCCGTCGTACCCCCGGGTGTCATCCGACGGCGTGGGCCAACCGGGTTTGCCGTACTGGTAACAGCCGACCACGTGTGACCGGGCCGCGGGACTTCGGGCATCGCCGAAGCTCCTCGACCCGGTCCCGTTCGGTCATTCCGCCACCATCCCATGGGTGCGCCGGCCGTGGCATACGCTCGGGGCGTGGACGCAGCCTCAGCGGTCGCGGTCGCCGCGATCTTCCTGTGGTTGGGGATGGTGCTCGCCATCTCGTTCCTCGAAGCGCCGTTGAAGTTTCGGGCGCCGGGGGTCACGCTGCAACTCGGGCTGGGTATCGGCCGGTCGGTGTTCCGCGCGCTCAATGCCTGCGAGGCCGTACTCGCCGTCGCCGTGGTGGCGGCGTTCGTCGCGCACCAGCCCTCGACAGGTGCTGCCGTCGGCGCCGCGGTCGCGCTCGTATGCCTGCTGGTGCAGGTGGTCCTGATCCGACCGCGGCTGCAACGGCGGTCCGACGCGGTGCTCGCCGGGGCGGAGGGACCGCGTTCCCACGCGCATTACGCCTACGTCGGGTTCGAGGTCGTCAAGGTGATGGCGCTGGTCACCGCCGGAGTGCTGCTGCTCGCATCGTCACTATGCGCCGGCGAAGGTCACAACGCGCCACGGCGAGCGCCGCCGTCGATCCACACCGCTCCCGGCACCGACTCGACGGTGACCACACCGTGCTGCGCGGTGACCTCCCCGACCAGCGTGGCGCCGGCCGCAATCCGCTCCGAGTTGTCGACCACGACCGTGGTGACCGGCACTCGGCGCCCGACACGCAGCAGGCTGTCCGACAGTGCCGCCTCGCCGCCCTGGAACCCCCATACACCGCGGAACACGGTGGCCCCGGCGCTCGAGTGCAGGTCACGCAGCCGGGAGATCAGCTCGCGATGTACCGGGATGCCGTCGTGCATCGCCGACGC
Source organism: Actinomycetota bacterium (assembly GCA_034189785.1). Lineage (GTDB taxonomy): Bacteria > Actinomycetota > Actinomycetes > Mycobacteriales > Mycobacteriaceae > Mycobacterium. The sequence continues at coordinate 10,997 of JAXHUG010000051.1, read as the reverse complement.
GGAGGTCTGCACGCTCAGTTTCCGGTACGCGTCGTCCACGGTGGTATCGGGCGGTGGCGCGACCGGCCGGCCGGCGAGCACGCACCTGTTCACCGCCTCGACGGTCAGCATCTGCAGACCTGGCGTGGCGCGCAGGACATCGATCGCCTCGACGGCCCTCGCCGTCGGCCCCATCCCGACGACCGTCGCCGGCACATCGAGGTTGCGGCTGAAGAACGTGGCGCGCCGTCGCTGTCCGTCCGCGGTGCCGTCCACCCCGAGGTAGGCGGTCGCGGAGTGGAATCCGTGCCGGCGCAACACGTCGCAGACGGCGATGTAGGCGAGCACTCCCGAGATGCGCCGGCCCCGACGGACGTAGACCGTCAACCTGGTCAGCGGTCCACTCGGCATCGGCCCGTCCGCAGACCGCACGGACTCCCGCGTGACCAGCCCGCGGGAGACGAAATCGACTGTCTGCGAGGCCAACCCCTGAATCTTCGCGGAACTGTCGACGGCGACGACAGCGATCGGCGGATCCTCGGACCCGGTCAGCGTGACATCGCTGCGCAACTCATGCCGCGGCCCGAACCCCGCGATCCCGCGGATCACGATGCTGGTCGCCACCGACGCGGCACCGTACAGGTCGAGCAGCGCGTCCGCGGTGAACCGGTCGCCACTGCGCTGCCGCTCACCGAAGTACGCCGTCAACTTCGCCAGACCGTCGTTCACAGCAGGCTCCCCAGCCACAGACCCACCGCCGCGGCGGCCAGACCCGAAACGACGCTGCCGACCACGTTCGCGGCGGCCGGCCGACCCCGGCCCTCCTCGGCGAGGCGTTGGGTCTCCAGCATCCAGGTCGAGAAGGTCGTGTAGGACCCGATGAACGCGGTGCCCATCAGCAGTGCCAGATGCGGGCTCAGCGCCAGCCCGCCGAGGAAGCCCAGGATGACTGCGCCGCTGACGTTGACCGCCAGCGTGCCGAACGGGAACGGCCGTCCGGCCGCCGAGGTGACCGCGCGGTCGAGCAGGAAGCGGCACACCGCCCCGGCCCCACCGAGCAGCATCACGCCCGCCCACACGATCATCGGCGTATCCGCGCGCGTCGGACCAGGGCGGTGGCGACGAGGACCGCGGCGAGCCCGGCCGCCAGGCTGGCGGCGGTGTAACCGGCCGCCAGCCCGACGTGGCCGTGTTCGAGCATCCGGACCGTCTCGACCTGCATCGTCGAGAACGTCGTCAGACCGCCGCACAATCCGGTGCCCAGAAGCGGGCGGCGGTAGCTCGACACCGGCAGGCGTTCGAGCAGCCGCGTGGTGAAGTAGCCGAGCAAAAATGCGCCCACGACGTTGACGGTGAACGTCGGCCACGGCCACCGGCCCGGATCTGGTGCGGCGAGTTCCTCCAATCCCGCGCGCGCCAGGCTGCCAAGCGCTCCGCCGACGAAGACCGCGGCCAGTTCCCGACCATCGAAACGGGGCATGACGGAGAGTATGGCGGGAATACTCCAGCCGTCGGACAGCGCCACGTCACAGCAGGGCAGAATCAAGACCATGGCGACCAACCCCCGCGCCGGGCAGCCGGCGCTACCCGAGGATCTCATCGACGTCGCGCAGGTCGTGACGGCCTACTACGCCGTGCAACCCGATCCGGAGGACGTCGCCCAGCAGGTGACGTTCGGCACGTCCGGGCACCGTGGTTCGAGCCTGGACGCGGCGTTCAACGAAGCGCACATCCTGGCGACCACCCAGGCGATCGTCGAGTACCGCGCTGCGCAGGGCACGACCGGTCCGCTGTTCATCGGCCGCGACACCCACGCGCTCTCGGAACCGGCGTGGACGTCGGCGCTCGAGGTGCTGGCCGCCAACGACGTGGTCGCGATGGTCGATTCGGCCGGCCGCTACACGCCGACCCCCGCGATCAGCCACGCTATTCTCACCTTCAACCGGGGTCGGCACCCAGGCAGTACTTTCTCCTCGCGTGCCGGCGACCTCGCCGACGGTATCGTCGTCACCCCGTCGCACAACCCGCCGCGCGACGGGGGCTTCAAGTACAACCCGCCCAACGGCGGACCAGCCGACACCGACGCTACCGGCGCGATCGCCAAACGGGCGAACGAGATCCTGCGCGACGGGCTGCGCGACGTGAAACGGGTACCGCTGGCGCGTGCCCTGCAGACCGCGCAGCGCCATGACTACCTCGATGCCTACGTCGCGGATTTGCCCAATGTGGTCAACCTGCACGCGATCCGCGCCGAGGGGGTGCGCATCGGCGCCGATCCCCTCGGCGGCGCCAGCGTCGACTACTGGGGCGCGATCGCCGAACGCCACGATCTGGACCTCACCGTGGTCAACCCGCTGGTGGACGCGACGTGGCGGTTCATGACCCTCGACGGGGACGGCAAGATCCGCATGGACTGCAGTTCGCCGAACGCGATGGCTTCGCTGATCGGCAAGATCGGTGACTATCAGATCGCCACCGGCAACGACGCCGACTCCGACCGGCACGGCATCGTCACCCCCGACGCCGGGCTGATGAACCCCAACCACTACCTCGCGGCGGCGATCGACTATCTGTTCACCCACCGGCCCGACTGGCCGTCGTCGACGGCGGTGGGCAAGACCGCCGTGAGCTCGTCGATCATCGACCGCGTGGTCGACGGCCTGGGCCGCACCCTGCGGGAGGTGCCGGTCGGATTCAAGTGGTTCGTCGACGGGCTGATCGGCGGGACAATCGGATTCGGCGGTGAGGAGAGCGCGGGGGCCTCGTTCCTGCGCACCGACGGCACCGTGTGGACGACCGACAAGGACGGGATCATCCTGGCGCTGTTGGCCTCGGAGATCCTCGCGGTGACGGGGTCGACGCCGTCGCAGCGGTATGCCGGGCTCGCCGAGAAGTATGGCGCTCCGACCTATGCGCGCATCGATGCGCCGGCCGACCGCGAGCAAAAGGCGCGGCTGGCCAAGCTGTCACCCGAGCAGGTCACCGCCACCGAGCTGGCCGGCGAGCCGATCACCGCGAAACTGACCGTCGCGCCGGGCAACAACGCGCCGCTCGGCGGGCTGAAGGTGACCACCGAGAACGCCTGGTTCGCCGCGCGCCCGTCGGGCACCGAGGACGTGTACAAGATCTATGCGGAGTCCTTCAAGGGGCCCGAGCACCTCGCCGAAGTGCAGGAGGCCGCGCGCGACGTGGTGGCGGCGGTCATCTCATGAGGTCGATCATCACGTGAGTTCGCCGACGGAGGGCGACTGTCCGGCGAAAACGACGAAGCAGCGGCTGCCCCGCGAAGTCTGGGTGCTCGTGGTCGCCAACGTCGTCGTAGCGCTCGGCTATGGGGTGGTGGCCCCGGTGCTGCCGCAGTACGCCCGGCACTTCGGGGTCAGTATCAGCGCGGCGACGTTCGTCATCACCGCCTTCGCGGTGATGCGCCTCGTCGGGGCGCCGGCGGCCGGCCTGTTCGTCCAGCGGTTGGGGGAGCGGCGGGTCTACGTCAGCGGCCTGATCATCGTGGCGCTCTCCACCGCGGCGTGCGCATTCGCCGAAACCTATTGGCAACTCCTCCTGTTCCGATCGCTCGGCGGGGTGGGATCCGCGATGTTCACGGTGTCGTCGCTGGGGCTGATGATCCGGATCTCGCCGCCGGACGCGCGCGGCCGCGTCGCGGGGTTGTTCTCGTCGGGTTTCATGGTCGGCTCGGTGGGCGGCCCGATCCTCGGAAGTCTCACCGCCGGGTTCGGGTTGTCGGCGCCGTTCGCCATCTACGGGGCGGCGCTGTTGGTCGCCGCGGCCGTGGTGTTCGTCAGCCTGCGCAACTCCGCCGTGGTGGGCCAGGCCGACGAAGCGGTCAGAATGCCGGTGCCGTTCCGGGCGGTGATCCGGCATCGGGCCTACCAGGCGGCGCTGTTCTCCAATTTCGCGACGGGGTGGGCGTCGTTCGGTCTGCGGATCGCGCTGGTGCCGCTGTTCGTGGTGGAGGTGCTGGGCCGCGGGCCCGGCGCGGCCGGGCTGGCGCTGACGGCTTTCGCGGTCGGCAACATCTCCGCCGTCATCCCCAGCGGGTACCTGTCGGACCGCCTCGGCCGCCGCAAACTGCTGATCTTCGGGCTGGCGTCGGCAGCGGTGTCGACCGCGCTGGTCGGTCTCACGGCGTCGATGCCGGTGTTCTTGGCCGCCGCCTATGTCGCCGGCGCCGCCACCGGGGTGTTCGTCTCACCGCAGCAGGCCGCGGTCGCCGACGTGGTGGGCAACGAGTCGCGGGGCGGGACCGCGGTCGCGACGTTCCAGATGATGGCCGATTTCGGCTCGATCGGCGGCTCGCTGATGGTCGGCCTGATCGCCCAGTACACCTCGTTCGGGTGGGCGTTCCTGATCAGCGGCGTCATCCTCGGCATGGCGGCGGTGGGCTGGATCTTCGCGCCCGAGACCCGGCTCCGCTCGTCCACCGAGCACACCCAGGCCCGACCGCTGGGGCCGCAGGCCGGCGGCGAAGTGCCGTGACCAGCGATTTTGAGGGGCCACCCCTCGTGGTGTAACTTCGGTGGGCACGACTTACGGGGCTATGGCGCAGCTGGTAGCGCACCACACTGGCAGTGTGGGGGTCAGGGGTTCGAGTCCCCTTAGCTCCACCAGAGAGGTCTTACTCGACATCGCCCCCACGTCGTCACCGTCGGGCGGCCCTTGGTGCCCTGGACACGCACGCAGACCTCGGCGTCCCGCTTGGAGATATCAATACCCGCACACCGCGGATGGATCACATCCATGGTCGATCACCCTCTCGCATCATCCATCCGGCCAGTACCGGTATCACTGTGAGGCGTGCTGCGGGGAGGGCGGGTTTGAAACAGAAATCTCTCACGCGTGCTCGAAGGCTGGCAACATTCCACGGTTTCCGCGGATGACGATCATGCCCTCCGCCACCATGCTGACTCGCTGTTGCCGTTGGCCCGGCGCGAGGCGCGGGATTGTCTGGCCGAGGCCTCGTAGCTTGTCGTCGTCGCTGCGCCGTTTTCGCAGGTACGGCCAAACCGCGCGACAGCAGCAATTGCGCAGTGAATTTGCCGCGTAGTGGGTCACCGCGGACCCAGTATTCTGGGACGGGCCGGCGTTTGCTCGGCAGGAGTCTGTTACATCGGTTGTGAGGGTGAGGGGAACACGGGGTGGCGGAGGACCTCAATGTCGATCCCGCGGGTTTGCGCGCGGCCGCTGCGAGCAGTGAGGGACTGGCAGCCACGTTGGGTACTACCCCACCGGCAGTGAGCGCGAGTGGTAGTCAGGCGACCCACACGGCAGTGTCGGCATTGGACGCCGCCATCGCCGCGGCACGCGGTAGCCAATCGAGGCGAGTCGCTCAGCAGGCCGCAGACGTGCAGTCGGCTAGCACCAGCTACCGAAGCAGCGATGATCGCTCCGCGAGCAACCTCGCGGAGACGATGTGACCCCCAGCCAGCCGAATAGCTTGCGGATGCCGACGCGTTCGCAGATCGCAAATTGGGACATCGCCCATCTGGACAGTGCGGCGGCGAGATGGCGTGCGAGGGCCGACGAGTCCGGGCGGCTATTCGGAGAGCATGCACAGAACGTGCGCGCGCCTGGCGGCACCGTATGGAAAGGCAGCGCGGCTGAGGCGGCATCGGAGCGTGTCACCACCGACATGGTGGTCGTACGCCGCCAAAGCGAAGTCATGCGGCTCGCTGCCGACACCGCGACCCGCGGTACGGGCGATCTGCAGGCCGCCCAAAGCAAGGCGCTTGAGGCCATCGCCGACGCCGAAGCCGACGGGTTCCGAGTCGGCGAGGACTTGTCGGTGACCGACACCCGCCAGCAAGACGTGCAGACTGCCGGTGCGCGCTACACGGCCGCCAAAGAGCACGCCGAGTACATCCGCTGGAATGCCGAGCAGCTTGTGCAGACGGACAACCAGATTGCGAGCCAGGTGAAGGCCACGGTCTCCGAGTTGGCAGGCATCACGTTCGAGCAAAGCGGCGATGATTCGACGCAGATGCTCAGCGACGACGAGGAGCGGCAAGGGCCAGAGGCTACCTTCGACATGTCCTCGGGTGACGTCGAGGCGATTGATCGGGCCAATCGCGAACTGCTGCAACAGATGTCGGAGGAAACCAATCAGCTGCCCGACGGGCAGGTCAAGCAGGACCGGCTGGCCGACATCGCCGCCATCCAACAAGGCCTGAAGGTGCCCGACTCGCACCTGGTCTACTTGGAAAAGCCCGATGACCCGTCCGAGATGATCCCGGCTGCGACCGCGGTCGGCGACCCCTTCAAGGCCGACCACGTGTCGGTGACGGTTCCCGGTGTTCAAGGGGCCACCCGGCACAGTATCGCCGGCATGACCCGCAAAGCTGAGCAGCTGCGAATAGAGGCGCGAGACGTCGCGAGAGAAGTTGGGGCGAGCCAGAACATCGCGACGGTGGCGTGGGTGGGCTATCAACCCCCGCCCAACCTCGGGGACTCATCGGTGCTCAACGATAATCTGGCCCAGGCAGGAGCACCGAAACTCACGTCCTTTCTGCACAACCTCGACGCCGCCTCAGACAACCCGGGCCACACAACGGCATTGTTCGGGCATTCCTACGGCTCGTTGACGTCGGGCATTGCGCTGCAGGACGGCGCCAGCCAGGTCGTGGACAATGCGGTGATGTACGGATCGCCGGGCTTCCAGGCCGAAACACCGGCAGACCTCGGCATGAATGACAACAACTTCTTTGTGATGGCCGCGTCAGACGACCCGATCAATTTCATCGCCGACCTCGCGCCGCTACATGGGTGGGGGTCAAATCCCAACGAGGTCATCAACGACGATGGGAATCTTCGGTTTCGGTTCCAGCACTTGGAAGTTGATGCGGGCGTCACACCTATTGACGGCTATGAATCCAAGATCGGAGCGTCTGGGCACGCCGAATATGGCCGCGATGCAGGAGAACGAATGAGCGGCTACAACCTGGCAGCAATCCTGCTTGATCGTCCGGATCTCACGGTGAAGGAAACCCCGCTCTCATGGTGACCCGACGGCGAACCCAACGAGCACCGGGTCGCGTCGCGGCACTGACATTTCTGTTGTGTACCTCGATGCTGATTGGTGGCTGCTCCTTGACCGAGAATCCGTACGAGTCCAACACCGTCAAGGGCGACGAGGCTGTGCAGCTGATCGACAGCATGCGCGCCAAGGGTTCGTTCGAAGCTGCTCGCCAGCGGCTCAACAACACTGCTCGCGTTATTGGCGAACGGATCGCCACCGCAGTCCCAGGCCAAACCTGGAAGTTCGACGACGACCCTGACGGGCTGAAGACGGCAAGACAAGGAATGTCCTGTGAGAAGCTCACCGCCGACATCGCGCGCCGCCCCAGGGCGGACCCGGTTGTGTTTGGCCGGACGTTCTCGGCGGAGGAGTTCCAGGCAGCGGCCGACATTGTGCGCGAAGAAGCAGCGCAGTACGGGGCCACGGACGCTTCGTCGTTGTTCAACGAGCAATCCAAGCGTGACTACGACGTGCAGGGCAACGGGTACGAATTCAACCTTGGACAAATCAATGTCGCCACGCTCACCATCACCGGTGACTGCTTCCTTGTGCAGACTGTGCTGGACCTGCCGCCCGGACAGCTTCCCCCAGAACCGCCGATCGTGCCGACAACGCCGACGCCGACGCCGTGACCGGCGCTGGCCCACCCCGGCCAGCGCCGGTCGATGAGTCTCGCGGCGCCGGCATGAGAAGCACTGGGCATGGTTCGCGGGCCTGCTCGCCGCATTAGGGGCATTGGCCCGTCAGGATCGGCCGGGTCGGGCCGGTAGTCCGCAGGTAGCGACTGCATTGCCCAGCCGAGCACGGTGACATGGTCGGCGGCAGCGTTGGACCCGGCGTTGCACGCGGTGTCGCGGCGATACCGACGCCATGTCCTCGACAGAGCCCGGCCCGCCGACCAATGGCCTCACCGTCGGGGACTTCGGTCCCTAGTTGGTGTCACCCACCCGGTGGTCGGATTCTGGTGTAAGTCCAATCGCTTGAGGAGGCATCATGAGCAAACTTCCTGCACAACACCGACCCAGATCGTTCTTTCCGGAGTTGGCGGAGATCTTCGAAGGGTTTCCCTCCTGGGCGAGCCTTCGGCCGGTTCTCGGTAATCACGTCATCCGCGTCGAAGACGAAATGAAGGACGGCATTTACGAGCTTCGCGCCGAGATTCCGGGTGTTGACCCTGCCAAGGATGTCGATATCACGGTGCGCGATGGCGTGTTGACGATCAAGGCCGAGCGCACCGAGAAGAAGGAATCCAGTGGGCGCTCGGAGTTCGCGTACGGATCGTTCATGCGTTCGGTCACGCTGCCGGCGGGTGCCGAGGAGGACGCCGTCAAGGCCAGCTATGACAACGGCATTCTGACCGTCTCGGTGCCGGTGACCGAGGTTGAGGCGGCTGAGAAGCACGTCGCAGTCGAATCTTCGAAGTGACCCGGCCAGTGTGGCGTCAGATCGCGGGGTTCTGGGGCCACCTTTCCAACATGTTCAGTCAGCCCGTCGAAACGCAGGAGCCGCAATGAACAAGGACAGCGGGGAACACGTTCGCGAGGCCTGGACTGTCGACGTCTCCGTCGACGAACACGGAGCCGAGACAAGGGCTACCGCGCGGTTGTGCTGGCGCGGACTGCCGGTCGGAGCACCACAATGACCCGCGCGCGAGGGCTGATGAGGAATGCCCCCAGGCAAGTGTTTCGTAACCGCCGTGAAGCAGGAAAGATCCTGGCCGGTCTGCTGAGCGCATACCGTGGACGCGAAGGCGTCGTCGTGTTGGGACTGCCCCGGGGCGGAATTCCGGTCGCGTGGGAAGTGGCTGCCGCCCTCGGTGCCCCATTGGATGCATTCGTCGTACGCAAGCTTGGTGCACCCGGCCACGAAGAGTTCGCCATGGGCGCACTGGCCGCTGGTGGGCGCGTCGTGGTCAACGACGACCTTTTGCGCGCACTGCGCGTGACACCGCAACAACTTCGCGATGTCGCCGAACGTGAAGGACGCGAGCTGATCCGCCGTGAAGCGGCCTATCGCGGTGGCCGCCGGCCGGTCGACGTGGCCGGGAAGACGGTGATCCTTGTCGATGACGGGCTCGCCACCGGCGCCAGCATGTTCGCCGCCATACAGGCGCTGCGGGAAGCAGATCCGGCCGAGATCGTAGTCGCGGTACCGGCCGCTCCCGAGTCAACCTGTCGTGAGTTGGCCGGCATCGTCGATGATGTCGTTTGCGCATCCATGCCCACACCATTTCTCGCGGTGGGGGAGTCGTTCTGGGATTTTCGTCAGGTAAGCGACGAAGAGGTGCGGGATTTGCTTGCCACCCCAACGACGGGCGTGGCTACCGCACCGATTCGAATCGCCGAGACTCCGGCAGAAGTCATAGATCGCGCGGCCGTCGACGCGGCTGGCGGCGTGCCGCCGCGAGAAGCGCTCGAGCAAATCATCGGCGACGCGCGGATCGTGTTGATTGGCGAAAGTTCGCACGGCACCCAGGAGTTCTACGAAGCACGCGCAGAAATCACCAAGTGGCTGATCGAAGAGAAAGGCTTCTGTGCGGTCGCCGCCGAAGCGGACTGGCCCGACGCGTATCGCGTCAATCGATATGTTCGCGGGCTAGGTGCAGACAGATCTCCCACCGGGGCGTTGAGCGGATTCGAACGTTTCCCGGCATGGATGTGGCGCAATGTCGTGGTCCGGGACTTCGTGGAGTGGCTATACCTGCACAACGAACGTCGACGGGAGCACGGGGAACGCCAAACCGGCTTTTACGGTTTGGATCTGTACAGCCTGCATCGGTCGATGCAGGAGGTGGTCGCGTACCTCGAGAACGTCGATCCAGTCGCGGCTGCGCGAGCGCGGGACCGCTACGCATGCTTCGACCACACGTCAGCCGACGATGGTCAAGCCTACGGATTCGCGGCGGCCTTTGGCGCTGGTTTGTCCTGTGAGAGTCAGGCGATCGACCAGTTGGTCGAGATACAGCGTAATGCGCTCGAATACGCCCGCCGAGACGGGTTGCTCGCCGAAGACGAGTTGTTCTATGCGCAGCAGAACGCGCAGACCGTGCGCAACGCCGAGGTCTACTACCGTGCGATGTTCGGTGGCCGAGTCACGTCCTGGAATCTGCGCGACCAACACATGGCCCAGACATTGGGCGCCCTTTTGGCGCATCTGGATCGGCATGATGGAGCGGGGCCCGCGCGAATAGTCGTGTGGGCACACAACTCTCATGTCGGTGACGCTCGAGCGACAGAAGTTGGTGCTGACGGCCAGCTCACGCTTGGGCAGTTGGTGCGGGAGCGATACGGCGACGATTCTCGCCTGATCGGATATACGACGTACTCGGGAACCGTTACAGCGGCCAGTGAATGGGGAGGGATCGCCGAACGCAAGTTCGTCAGACCAGCGCTGAACGGAAGTCTCGAAGAACTATTTCACGAGACAGGCAGGTCGGAATTTCTCGTGTCGACGATGATCAGCGGGGCCGCAGCCGAACCTCTGGATGTCGTTCGACTGGGACGGGCAATCGGTGTCATCTATCTTCCCGCGACCGAACGGCAAAGCCATTACTACCATGTCCGTCCGAGCGAGCAGTTCGACGCGATCATTCACATCGACAAAACCCGGGCGCTGGAACCACTCGAGGTGACCAGTCTGTGGGCTGCGGGCGAGACCCCGGAGACATACCCCACGGGATTGTGATCCTCTCGAAAAGAGTAACGAAATGGAGCTGAGAAAAGGAATGGCTCGTGAAGGCCAAGGTTTGTGACTGGCTGGTGATCAAGGGCACGAGGGTCGATCAACCGGACCAGCGGGGTCTGATCAGCGAGGTGCACTCGCCCGATGGCTCGTCACCGTACGTGGTGCGGTGGCTCGAGGCCGACCATATGGTGACGGTGTTTCCGGGCACGGACGCGGTCGTCGTGACCGCAGCCGAGCAGGCGGCCGCCGACGAGCCGGCACTACATCGGTTCGGGTCGGTGCAGGCGGAGATCCTTCACCA
>JAXHUG010000050.1:0-4166 GCA_034189785.1 Actinomycetota bacterium | reverse complement strand
TCGCTGTTCACACGCCGACAAAATCACCGGCCCATCCACGGATTCAGGCTTAGCACTCGTATTCCTTGGCACCTGTGCATGACGGTGACGAGGATGCGCCAGCCCTTTGGAACTCCTGTGGCCTGGTTGTCGGAGGGTTGATGTACCTTGCCAGCCATGACGAACGAGACTCCCGCCTGCGGCCGATGCGGATCGACCGCGCTGCACCACAAGGTCCACGGCATGCCCACCGCCGAGTTGTTCGACGAGGCAGAACGCCGGCCGGATCTGGCCCTGGCCGGGTGCTGCATAGTGGAGGGGGACTGGACCACCGAGTGCGTGACGTGCGGTCAGCGCAAAATCCTTGGCCGGTCCGACGATTCGCCCTGGGCGACGACAACCCGCCCGGACACCGCCGGCCTCGTCACCGCATACGCGGCGTTGACGCGGCAGACGCTGGGCACGGCCCAGACGCCGGCCATCTCCTACCTTGGGTTGTGGCTGTTGCTTGCCCGCTTCGCGCCGGTCGCGGCCGGTACGCACCGCGCGCGGCTGGCCGAGGTGCTCGGCGTGTCCTGTGAGGAAGCCGCCGCGCTGGCCGCCGCCCTGCTCGACGCGCCGCACCCGACCGTTGCCGCGGCGCTCGGCGCTTGGTCGCGCTCCCCGGCAACGGCGATGCTGCCTCTTGCGTTCGACGAGCTGCCCGACCAGGCGGGGCTGGACCGCTGGGCGTCCGAGCACACCCGCGGCCTCATCGAGCGATTCCCGCTGCAGGTCGACTCGTTGACCGAGCTCGTCCTGGCTACCGCGCTGGTCCTGCAGCCGCGGTGGACCACGGAATTGGGTACCGACGATAACGGGCGGCTCGTCCTCGACGGAGGGCTGCAGACCCTCGTCGACACAAGTGCCGCGGGAATCGTCGCCGTCGCCAAGCCGTTCAGCGAGGACGGTGTCGACGTTGTCAGTGTCATTGCCGCACCGGGTGTTTCGCCGTCCGATGTGTGGCGGGGGGTCGACGAGGTCGTCACCAAGCTCAACGAGGGTGCATTGTGGCACGGTGAATCGCCCGGCGGGAATCCCGCCGACGGCCACGCTTGGACCGTCCGCGAAACAACCGAAACATTCATCGAGTGGACCGCACCCGGCGACGACGACTACCTCTGGCGCAGTCATCTGCCGCGCTGGGACGCCGCCGTGGAAAGCGCACTCACCGCCGCTCCCGGGGTGGCAGAGCTCGCCGCGTCACTGAGAGAGGCTGTGCCCCAACTCGACGGGCCGATCGAGTGCGTGCAGGCGGCGACGGCGGCCTACGACGAGAACGGGTTCGAGGCTGCCGCCGTCACAGCCTTGGTGATGACGGCGGGCGCCCCGCAGTTCGTCGAGCGCACCATCCACCGTGTCGAGGTCACCTTCGACCGACCGCATGCCGTCGTCGCGGTCGCCCGCGGCGGTCCCTGGGAGGGCGTGCCGCTGTTTCACTGCTGGGTCACGCCGTAAGGTACTGTCGGTAAAGTCTTCCTAAGCCCCGAAAATGTGCGCGACGCAATTGGTTTCGACACACTCGCAAGTCAGGCTGGCACGCTGGACCGCGACACATTCTCGCCGAGGAACGAATCGTCGTAGAGAAATGGGTCGCTCACCGACGCGCCGGGCAGCTTCTGCAGCCTCGGGAGGGGCTGTTTGATCAGTGCCAGCGCTATCCGATCGGTGGCCACCTTGTAAGCAGCCGGCGCCCGCAACATCGCAATCTCCAGTGAGATGCGGGTGTTACCGGCCTTCGCCTCTTCTCGTAATACCTTGGTGGCGTCAATGATCCGGGTATTCGTCCCCGTTCGACGCTGAGCCAGATCGTGACCTTCAAAGGGACGGACTTGATGCCAGTAGAGCGCCAAGACGCGGTGGGCAAGTTCGGGGACCGGGATGCTCAGCGTGTCGTCGGTGTTCGGTGGCAGATTCTCAATGGAGTGCTCGATCAACGCCATCAGTGTCGCGAGCTTGTATGTGGCGTCCCGCTGGCCCTGCTCGAGAATCGCGATGACGCGTTGGCCGAGTAATAGTGGGTCACCTGCCATTGCCCAACCTGTCCACGCGGCGACATCTCGACACCCACCCATTATCGACCGCGGGAGCGGGGTGGCCATGGGATCCCCCCCACGGTGGCCAAGCTACGGCAGGCCAGCGACAGTTCAGAGCGCCTCCGGTCGGATTGCGCGGACCGTGCTGCGTGACAACCCGAGCATCGACATCGCGGCGCCAGGAACTCGACGGCTACGTATCCGGATTCGCACCATTTGTACATTGTCTCGATATGGCGCTGACTGTCGAGGACCCGAGGCGGACCGACTCGGCCGGGAGCTGGCGGCTCGTACGGCAGAGAGCTTGACCGAAGCAATCCTGGTCACATTGCGGAAGGGCTGGCCCGTGGGACGGGGCGCGCCGTGATTCTTCCGCTGCGCGAGGAGTTGACCGCGATCTGGACTGCCCGATCGCTGACGGCAGAGTTGTCGGTCGCTCCCGATAGCCTCGGATCGATTCCACAGATGCTGCCGCCACCCTCCGGCTGGGCGTCTCGAGTACCGAGGGAGTGTGCCTTGATTCGACCCGACAACCTAACCACGACAGTGGTTGTCCTGCTCGGCGACGACGAAACCGTCCGCCGTTGTGAGCAATTGACGACCCGCACCGCGCTACGATCGGCGACCGTCGCCGCGATGTTCGCGTTCACGCCGGGGGCGCCTGCCTCTCACGACGACTTGACGGAGGTCGATGCGGTCGTCGCAGCGGTGGCCCGGGCGATCTCGGTGCGGCTACCGATTTGGATGCCGGATCCGCTAGCAAATCTCGGGCGCGAGCAGCACTACCGTCGGCTGAGCCTGGTGCTGCAGCGGCATCGCCTCGACCTGCTGGTCGGCCCCGATCTCTGGCCCGTCCCCGAAATCGGCGGCATGAATGAAATCGACCACGCGTTGCGGCGTGAGGTGCAGGCTGTCGACGGCCTCGACCGCGCCGTCCTGGCGACCGCCGGGGTAGAAAGTCTTGAGCGGGTCGTCGACCGGGCCGCGAATGCCATACCGGCAGCTCCTCACGAAAACGATTGGCCACCAAGGCTTCCCCAACCCAATGCGCCATGGTCCCAGCGTCGCCCGGCGATCCTCGGCTACGCGCGCTGGCTGGTAGACGGCTGCGGCGTCACCCAGGCGGCGACCGCGCGGGTGTTGAACTCGTCGGGTCAACGCGCCCCTTACGGCCGGGTGTGGCAGTCAAGAAACGTGTCGGCGTTGCTCGACGGCCGCTACGACCGCCGGGCAGCAGCATGACGGCACACTGTTGCGCCGCGAACAATCTCGGCCCTGATCGGCGATGAGGCTTTGCGAGATGTCGACAATCTGTTGTTGGCCCGCTGCTGCTGCATCGACGTCGCGGTCACCCGCGCCTGCGAGCACACGGGCAGACGCAGCATCCTGCTCACTTGCCTGAACCCAAACAGCAAGATCGTGCACCTGCGTTTCCCGTGCCGTCACGCGGGCATCGAGGCTGTCAGGGCTCCATGAGCTGAGCCTATCGTTAACTCCCGACGGCTGGGCGTCGGTCATTTGTCAGCCAGCCATGGGTGTGCGATACGAAAGCCGTTGCACGTACGCCCAGGCGATTCACTACCCCGGCAGTGCCTTCAGTCGCCTCGTGATCCGCGCCAACAGCTGGTCGTCGACATCCATCTGTAGCACCACCGGATCCACCTCGACCGTGCCCTTCGCGTAACGCAGCAGCCCGGCCATCTCGCCGACCCGCGCGACGAACTCGTCGATGAACGTCCGGTATCCCTCCAGAGGCACGTCGGTCAGGCGCGCGCAGTCGCGCATGAGATCGGCGTACACGCTCGGCACTGACACCCTGCGGCACAATTCCGACAACTCGAGGAATTGCTCGAGGTAGTCCATCAGCCGGTTCGCGATGTGCAGGATGCCCGCGGCGTCGGCCGTACTCTCGTCATCCCGGTCGCCGAACATGGCGACGAATGCCGGCGTCAGCATGACCCGACTTCCGGAGATGGTGGGCACACGAGTCTGCGGATTTGTGGTTTGACCTGCGTAAACGTGGGAAGCGCCAGGTTGGGTCGTGTTACTACACGACCCGGTGCTCATGGGTGTGGTTGTCAGTCGGCGGATTCGCCGTTGGTGGGCGCGAAG
>JAXHUG010000005.1:0-9038 GCA_034189785.1 Actinomycetota bacterium | reverse complement strand
GGCCCGCCAACGTGGCCGCCGGTGGGCGCTCCGCCGGCCGGGTCACCCACCGACACCGGGCCTGACGGTCCGCCGCCATCATCGCCGCCGCCGTCGGGGCCGGCGCCTCCGCTGCCTCCGGAGCTGCTCGACGAGTCGGCTTCGTGCTCGATGCGGCCGGGATTGCGTTTCCCGTTGCGCATGGTGTTCCAGCCGAACTGCTCGGCGGCTTCGTTTTTGAGGCGCGCCATGTCGGCGAGCTGCGACAGCCGGCCAGCGCCGCCGCGGCCGCCGGCGCCGCCGCCGAGCTTGGCGGCCATCACATCGCGTTGACGGTCGAACATGCGGCGCAGTGGCCCGAACACCGCGAACCCGAACGCCAGCACCAACGCGGTCAAGAAGATGGACTGGATGGGATTGGTGGACTCTTCGAAGACCTGATCGAGGATGACGTTGTAGGCCCCGAACGCGGCGGTGAAGATCACCATCGCGGCGTAGGCCATGGCGCAGTCCAGGACGGTTTTCCACGCGAATGTCTGTGGGCCGCCGGGGATGACGCCGATCGCGAAGGCCGGTGGCGCCAGCGAGGCGAAGAGCATGGCTTGCACGGCGGCTTTGACCACGTGCCAGACGAAGTAGCACGCGAACGCCACCAGGAACAGCGACAGCAGCCCGCACATGATGATCGGCACGAGCATCGCGACGGGGTTGCCCATCGACTTCTGGTGCATGGCCTCGCCCTTGTCCGAGTCGCACCCTTTGATGTCGTCTTTGAGCTTGTCGCCACGCTCGTCGTTGATGCCCTTGGACCACGCTTCCCGGCACTTGCGGGACACCGAGTCACTGACGACTCCGAAATTGATCATCTGCGTGGGGGAGCGCAGGAAGCGGTCGGCCAGCCGGCCCACCATGTCGTCGATGTTGGCGCCGTCGCCCTGCTGGCTCATCGACCCGTCCGACACCGAGGTAGCGATCTCCAGGCCGGTGTCACGGCCCTTGGCCAGCAGCCCGTCCGGGCCCACCAGCTCGGCCAGCGGATTGGCGAAAATCGTTGCGGCGACGCCGATCATGAGCATGCCCATGGCGATGTTCGAGAACGCTTTGGCCGTCCGGCCGGCCAGCACGGTGCACACCACGACGATCGCGAGTACGGCCACCGCGGTGGCCGCCAACCCGAAGCGGTCCATGGCTTCGTCGACGCCGCGCCCGATCGTCTGGAAGGGAACGGTGAACAGGCTCATCCACTGGAAGTCCAGGACGAACTTGATCAGCCACAGCGCGGTGGCGATGACACACAGGTAGACCTCATAGGACAGCGAGGCGACCTTGGCGAACATCGTCGACGCCGGGTCGTCCCAGCCGCCCTGGTTGAGCGTCAGGGTGTACTTCGACACCGGCACCCCGTCGGAGTCCTTGATGCCCATCCAGGAAATGAGCACGTTGCCGCCGTCGGAGGCAGAGCCGGTGCCGGGGTCGGCCCAGGCGCGGGCCGCTCCGAGGATCAGCAGCATCAGCCCAACGGCGACCAGCGTGGTGATCAGGCGATGCCGTCCGCACCACCGCAGCAGCACTGCGGGGCTCCACGCGCGGATCCACTCGCTGCAGCGCTGCAGCCGTTCGGGGTGGGCGCCTGTCCTGGTCGCGTCGACGATCACGGATGCGCCTCCGACAGGGCCTCGGCGTTCACGCTGCCGTCGAGGCAGTGTGCGGTGTGGATCTCGCCGAGGTGGTCGCGGTAGAACTGGCGCGCCGCGGGCACCTCGTCGAGGTAGGTCTGCGGCCACGCGGCTCGCTGCACGAGGCCGGCCAGCTCGCCGGCGGGCATGGCTTCCCAGCCCGGCACGGCGCGCATCGCGGTGAAGAACTTCGTGGCCGCGGCTGCCGGGGACATGCGCTCGCCGGCCGGGCCCAAGGCGGCGCGCTGTTGCAGAACCCCTACCGCGTCGCGGTCGGCGCCGAGCCCGTCGTGGGCGAGGGCCAGCGAGTCGGGAACGTGCGGGTTGGCGAGGTTGAGCATCCGGGTTTCCTGCATGCCAGCACTCAGCCCGGCGACGATGCCGTGTTCGGGGACCTCCACGGCCACGCCGGCGGCGATGACCGCCTTGCCGTTGTTGACCGGTCCTGACCCGAAGCTCAGGCACAGCTGGTCGTCGCGCGCAGCGTGCTGCAGCGTGCTGCAGCGAGGAGGTACCGACGATCACGGCCGCGGCGCAGGCGAGCGCGGCGAGCAGCACTGCCAGCAGGGGACGCATCCGCCGGCGGGCTGCGGCCAGGGTGTGGGTGGTGGTCATGCGACATCCGCCTCGGGGGGAGTGGTGCTCATCGCTTCGCGGCGCATCAGTGACGATGGGCCGAGGACCTTGATGCGCCCGATCGCGCCGCGCGCATCACGCAGGTAGCCCTCGCCTTCGCGGCCCGGGATCACCTTGTTGTTGCTGCCTTTGGGGGCGGTGTTCTTGGTCAGGTCCCGCACGATGTGCGGGTTCTTATCCGGGTCGATGCCCAGCCACTTCAGTGACCGCCGGGCCAGGGATTCGTCACGGTGACGCATGACGATGCGGATCGGGATGAGGTCCAGGGCGGTGCCGGCCGGATAGTCACTCACCGGGTCGTGGCTGCCGAGGATCAGCGCGGTGTTGTCCTTGCGGCCGTCACGAACGATGCGGGTGACGCTGGCCAGACCGCGCGGCGTCGAGGTGACGTGGTAGGCCTCGTCCATCACCACCGCACCCATGCGCCGCTTGTTGGAGCCGAACGCCTGGCGGCCAATCTCTGTCGACAGCCCGTAGATGGCGCGTCCGAACACCTTGCTCGGGTCGATCGGGTCACCGCTGGCCACCTCTTCGGTGGTGGGCACCTCGACCCGGTTGGTGCGGATCACGATCCCTTCGGCGTTGAGGTTCAGCGGGGGCAGGTTCGGGTCCATCAGCGAGGCGGCGTAGCGCTTGCGTGACCAGTAGTCGAGGTGGCGGTGCAGTTCGGCCCACCCTGCGGGCAGCCCCCGCCCGCCACCGGGCATGGCGCCGGTTTCGACGCCGGCTTGCAGGACGGCGAGCATGTCGGGGATGGAGCGCACCCCCAGCTCCGGGCGCAGCAGTTCCCCGAGGGTCAAGCCTTGGGGCGAGTCGGCGGTGCAGCCGAACAGAGGGGTAAGCAGATCGACGGCTTTGTCCACGCCGATGTCGGCGGGGAAGATCCGCAGCGGGTCCATGGACCAGCGGGGCCGGGTCATGTCGACGACCACGGAGTTGGCCAGCGTCGAAACCGGTGAGGCGTACTCGCCTTGATCGGTGCGGTCGATCGCCAGGAACTGTCCGCCGATGTCGACGAGGTGGAACAGCAGCGTCATGATCGCCCACGTCTTGCCGGCGCCGAGTTCACCGGCGAACGCCACCGACGGCGACGCGTCGCGCGAGGCCTCCCGGAACCACTCAAGGTGCACCGGCTGGTTGCGCCGTCCCGACAGGTTGAGCGCGAAGATCGGGCCGCGGATGTCGCCGACGTCGTTGGTGGCGCACGGGACGCTGGCGGCAGCGTACTCGCTGATGGTGACGTGGGAGAAGTCCGACACTGCACGGTGGTTGTTGCCGCCGGGGTTCATCGCCGCCCACAGTTCCCGCTGGCCGCCCAGCGGGGCGATCACCTTGATGCGGTTGCGCTCGAAGGCCTGCACCAGCTTGAGCGCCCCGTCCTCGCATTGCGCGCGGCTGGTGCCGGCGACGGCGAAGATCGGGCACAACGAGACCTCGATCTCGTCGTCGTTGCTTTCCAGGTGGCTGTTGTACTCACCGAGAAGCATCACCTGTTCGGACAGGGCGTCCTGGGCGAACGAGATCTCGGTATCGCGTTCCCCGACCTGTTCGTTGAGGCGACGAAGGTTCTTGGCGTTGCGGGAGATGGCTTGCTCGCGGCTGGTCTTGCTGATGCGCACCGCCCAGTCGACGTCGAATCCGGGAACGCGGTCGGCGATGGTGAAGAACTCCGATCCCGGGAACTGCAGACCTTCCAACGGAAGCGATTCGACGGCCAGCAGCGTCTGCCAGGACTCCGCGGCGCCGATGCGGCCCGGCTGGGTGACCTTCACCAGCGGTGCGAAGCTACTGGGCCGCCACCGCTTACCGGCCTGCCGGCGTTCCCCTTCGTCGAACTCGGCCATCGCGAACGCACCGGCCGGTGAGGCAACGTTGGACGGGACCGCGGTGGGGAAGATGTCGGGTGCACCGCCGCGGGACACCGCGTGGTTCCACAGCCACACCATCTGCGATGAGGTCAGCGGGGTGAATTCGAACACCGACGGCAACCGGGTCACGATCGCTTGCGCGAGGTCTGCCGCATTGGCCAGTTCGGCGCGGTCGCGTTCCTTGGAGCGCCGCCCGGCGCCGGACATGCCGGTCAGGTCGGTCATGAACTCGGCTTCCACGACCGGGATGGACACGGTGAAGATCCGCTCAGTTGGGCGCACCGTGGCCGAGAAGAACTCGTGCTTGCCTTCACATTCCTCGCGCCACATCGGGTGGGAGTTGAGGTCGGTTCCGGCGATGGCGCGCGCCATGATCTCATCGGGGCTCATGGCGGCGATCAGCCCGGCGATCACGGTGTTGTTCGGCAGGGCGCGGAACAAGTTCTTGTGGTGCACCAGGGTGTCGTATTTGCGTTCGTCGCTGGTGTAGCCGTAGGGCAGGCCAGTGATGCGGTAGTCCGCCCAGATGGCGCCGTCCCGCATGCGTCGTAGGTTTCCGAACACCGAGACGGTCGGCTGCAGGTTCTGGTCGAGCTGGTTGGCCATGAAGCTTGGAGCTCTCTCTGGTCGAGGTGCGTTGTCAGGTGAAGAGGTCGGCGGCGGCGCTGCGCTGCGGGCCGAACATGTCGGTCCATCCCTCGTCATGCGGCGCCGGTGCGGGGTGATGCGCCGGTCGCGGTCGGCTGGCGGCGGCGAGAGGAAGATCGAGGATGTCGATCTGCGGGCGCACGGTGGACACGGTGGTCGCGGCGTTGGCGAGGTCGCCGGTGCTGGAGCTGATCGGGCTGGTGTAGAGCCGGATGATGCGGTGCATGCGGGTGCCGAAGTTCACCGGCGAGTAGGGCATCATCCGCATCGAGGTGACCGCGACGATGGTCACCGTGATGCCGAGCAACGCCGTGAGTAGCGGCTGACCGAGGCGGGGCAGGGCGAACAGCGTGGCGAGGATCCCGATGACGAGCGCGACCAGCTCGGGGATGGTGTAGGGCCCGCCGGGCAGCTTCCATCGACCGTCGAACTTGGCGATGACGATGCGGACCCGGCTGGCCCGCGTGTACCACTTGGCGATGAACATCAGCGGCGCCGGGCCCTACCGGGTTCCGCTGTTGGTGAGCCCACCCACGGTGTCTTTGGACATGACACCCAGCGACGGCAGAGAAGACACCAGACCGGCCAGGACGACACCGATCGCGAGTGTCTTCAGCGCGGCTGTTTTGTTGCGTGACACCAGGTAGTAGACCGCCGACACCACGGCCGATCCGCCCAGCAGCAGGAACACCGCGAACTGGATGCCCTGGTTTTTAATGTTGGCGCCGATGTCCCAGATCGGTGCGGCCACATAGGTGACCTGCGTGGCGGCTCCAGAGGCGGTGCCGTCGAGCATCATCGGTGCGAGTTCAGTGATCATGGTTAGTTCCCTTCAACGGTGGTGGTGGGGTAGGTCGGTACGGCGGTTGTCGTGGTGGTTGTTGGAGTGGTTGTTGGGGCGTTGGTGGTCTCGCTATCGGGGGCGATGACGCTGGGGGAATCGTTGATGCAGTCGACCTGCCAGTGGCCACCGGCGACCGACATCACCAGCGGGAAATCCATCGGCATCAGCACCCCGCTGGCGGTCTGCATAACGGCGCGAACGGTGACCTCCACGTTGTCGGCTTTGGGCGGCACGTCCTGGCCGACAGCGAGGTCGGAGTAGGTCTGCACCCGCTCGATCGCCATGGTGGTGAATCGGGGCGGTTGCGCCGCGGTCAAACCCGACCCTGCGGAGATGTACGGCACCAGGTCGCCTTGGCCGGTGAGCATCGCGCTCAGGAAGCCCGACACAGTGCGATACACCGGGCGGTCTTCGGCCACCAATGTCTGCGTCGCCAACTCCACCGGAACACCGGACGGACGGTCCGGGCGAGCGTGCGGCAACGTGAACGCGCGGAAGCGATTCTTGAGGTCGGCGGAGATGTCAACCTGCAGGCGGACGAACACCATTGACTGGGAGTTGGCGGCCTTGGGAATTTCGGCGTCGACAACCACGGAGTAGGTCTGAAAACCGTCGGCATTCACACCGGGAAGGGCCGACGAAGCGCGCAAGGCGCGGCCACCGGCCGGCAGCGCGGACACGGGCACATCACCGTCGTAGAACTGCTTGATGGCAGCGCTGTTGGACGGGTCTTTGAGGTAGGTGTCGACGTAGTGGGTTGCATAGGCTTCGACGGCCGACATCTGGTCGCGCTCGACAACCGTGTTGACCGGCTGAGGGCGGTTGACCACCAGCAGGGCAACGACCCCGATCAGCGGGATGTAGCTGGCCATGATGAAGGCGAGGATCGACTGCGTTGCCCGTGCGCGACGTTCGTCGGCGCGAATGGTGTCCCCACCGCTGATTCGCAGGAACAGGGAGTCGATCAGGCGCTGCGTCGGGCGGCTCAGCATGACACTCCCCACGCGTGCGCCTGGAGGTCGTTGAGCAGCTGAGCGGCGGCACCGCGGCGCTCGACGATGTGGGACACCAGGGCCATCGACTTCTGCTCGTCGAGCGGGTCGGCGGCGAGCTGGCTCATCAGCACCCGCAGCTGGTCGGAGTACGCGCGGACCGCGCCTGAGTTTCGGCGGATCGGCTGAGCCATGAGCAGGGCCTCTCGGGTCGGCGAACGTGTTGAGCGGCCCCTTATGACCCCCGAACACCCGAAAACCCGACAACCGCATATGTAACGAATTGATAACGCATACGCGTATATGCGCCGCGGATGTTAGCTATACGCTTGACAAGGGGCTTATGCTCGGGCTCGACGAGCCGCCAGGCGAGGAGGAAGCCCGAGCGGCACCCCTTACCACTTAGCTCGTCAACTACGCGCCGAGCGCATCACCGCATATGCGGCTCGTTACGACCTGGGCGAATAGCCCCCACCACCGTCTGCACGGCTCTGCCGGCATCACGCCAGCGTCGTCGGCCGCGTCACCGCCGCCGCCCGGGCGCATCCCCGTCGATACACAGCAAACGCTCGCGCGGCGCGGACACCACTTGCCTGACAACCCAGTTGTCAACCCATAACCCGCAGCTCGCACGTCCAGATAGTGACTCACATCACACTCTAGCGTGGTCGACGACAACGCTCCCGGCAACCGTCCTGCAAACCCCTGCAACAACCCGACCGGATTCCATCAACGCGTCATCACCCCGCGACGCCAAGGAATCCGATGAACACCTGGGACCACCTCGCCGAGCAGGCCCACCGCCTCCTCACCCGGCCACGCCGCGGCGACCTCACGCCTGCGGTGACCCTCGTCCAGTCGCTACACAAGCAGGCCCCGGCCTCGCCCGCCGCGATCTGCGCCCACCTGGAGACAGCCACCACCGCCCTGCCGCAGCTGGCCCGCTACGCCCACAGCGGCGACCGCCACGCCTACCTGATGGCGGCCGTCCTGATGCGCCACCCTCTGCGCCGGATCGCCGAAATGGCCGACCCAGACGGCTACCGCACCAGTGACCGCGACGCCCGCGACAACGACACCCTGCGAATCTTCTTCGAGATCATCTCCACCGCCGGTGAACCGCAGATCCTCACGTCGCGCTACCTGTACGGCCAGACCCTCAAACGCGTCCTCAAGGGCCGCCCCGACGCGGCGTCCCCGGCCGTCGCAGTCCGCGTCGACCCCCACTCGGTCATCCTCGATCGACCCGACTTCGGCAGCGACTTCGACCACACCGCCAGCCTGCTCCAGACCGCCCGCGACCAACGCATCATCACCGCCCTGGAGCACGACACCCTGCGCGCGCTGTACCTCAACTCCGATGTCTTCAGCCCCTCGGCCGCGGCCCGCGCACTCAACGCCAACGTGAGCGCTGTCGAGCGCCGCGCTCAACGCGCCATCCGCAAGCTGTGCCACCACTACGAGGCGGCGGTGGCCGCATGACCGCGCGCCGTCTCACCCTGCGGCTGGCCACGCTGGCAGCCAGCCTGTCGGTCAGCGCGGCGGAGCTGCTGAGCGCCGCGCCGAGCGCCGTGGCCGGCGCCGGCTGCCCCGCAGTCGAAGCCATCGCCGTTCCCGGCACCACACAGACCAACCCGCAGGCCGATCCCGCCAAGCCGGTGGGTGTGCTGGGCACCATCCTGGAACCACTCCGCAAGAACGCCCCCGTCAAGCTCGTCACCTACTACACTCCTTACCCGGCCACCATCGTCGGCGGCACCGAAGGCGGCGGCTACCGCGCGTCCAAGAACGCCGGGATCGACGCCACCAACGCCCGCCTCAAGGCCGTCGCCGACCGCTGCCCCAGGACCGTGTTCATCCTCACCGGCTACAGCCAGGGCGCCGACGTCGCCGGTGACGTTGCCGCCGCCATCGGCCACAACCGCGGGGTCATCCCCGCCAACCGCCTCCTGGGCGTCGCCCTGGTCGCCGACCCCTCACAAGCGCCGGTCGGACAGCCCACCATCGGGCTCACCCAGCCCGGCATGGGCTTCGCCGGCGTCCGCTCCGACGGGTTCGGTTCCCTGCCCCAACGCAACGGCCTGCTGTCGCTGTGCTCACCGCGCGACTACTACTGCAACCTGCCCCAGGGCGACCTCGTGATGCGCTTCATCGGCCATCTGGGCTCCCACCTCGACGCCTCCGACCCCGCCGGATCGGCGCAGAAGCTCGCCACCATCTTCATGGCCGGGCTCGTCGCGCCGGCTACCGCCGCGATCAACCAGATCTTGGCGTTGGTCAACGATCCCAACCTGATACCAAACCTGATCCAGCGCGGCGTCGCCTTCGCCAAGGCACTGACCCAGCAGCTGTTCTGGCTGGCCGGCCCCCAGGTCGCCGCCGTGGCCACCGAACT
>JAXHUG010000049.1:0-25694 GCA_034189785.1 Actinomycetota bacterium | reverse complement strand
CCTGATGAGCTTCGGTCATTGGCCCTACGATCGCATGGCGTCATCGCTGCGTGGACAACCCCTCATCACCGGTGTCCTGGAGCAGGTCACCACCGAACGCATGGCCATCACTCGCTACCACGACGCTTACCTCGACGCCTTGACCTCCGAGGGCCGACAACCGCGCGACGACTCGCTCTGACGCCCGGCGGGTCTCAAACCGACCAGGACTCAGTCGGTCCTGCTGCCGGGATCAACGTCCCGTCAGGCCCGGCTACGTAGCCGGTTGGCGGTGAAAGCGGAAGTGGCACAACCACTCCCCCAGAATCAGCCGCGTACTTGGCCGCCTCGTCGGCCTCGTCATCGGGGATGACCCGTACCGCGGCGGGCTGCCGGGGACCCTGCACCAAGAGGGTGAAGTCAGCCACTCGCGCATCGCCGGCTCGCTTGCACGGGCTCTGCCGGACGGACAGGCCAACCTAACGTCGTCACTCATCGGGCCTATTGTCGCCGCCGTGACCGACAACCGAGGGTACGCGGCACGCGGAACGGCTCGCGCAGAACCCGCTCATGCGGCGAAAGCGCACGATTTACGCTGGATACTGCACCGGATGTCGATGTACAATTCACATCATGAGTAAGCGTGTAAGTCTGATCCTGGGCGACTCGGACGAGGCCACGATCGGTCCCTACCTCGACCAGGGCTCGCCGGCCTTCGAGGTGCTGCGCCATTGGGCCAACGAGCACGACGTCGCCGACGACATCAAGTCGGAAGCGGCGGCGTTGCGCGCACTGCTGCAAGCGGGAGCCGAAGCCCTCAAGGAGTACGTTCTGGACGTCGGCTACGCCCAGCTGGCCACGGAGTTCAACACCGAGCCGTCCAACGTCGAACGCCGCGCTGCGCGTGACCGCTACGCGCGCCGCACCGAGGGTCGTCGATGAGCCGTGCGCTGCGCAGTCAGGCGTACCGGGTGGATCTCGGACATGGCGCAAAACCGTGGGTGATCCTCAGCAACAACTCGCGGAACAGGAATCTGGATACCGTTCTGGCAGCACGTATTACGACCACCAGCAAGCATGCGCACGTGCCCACGGTCGTGCCGTTGACCGCCGCAGACCCCTTGGTGGGTTTCATCTTGGTCGATGACATCGTGCAGCTGTACCACGACGAGCTGACCGAATCGCTGGGCACCTTGTCGCCGCCGACCATGGCGGAAATCAGCAGGGCGCTTCGGATCGCCCTTCCCTGAGGACGGTGATTGAAACATGGTGCGAGGCAAAAACTACAGCGGAGCGCGGTGGGCATTTCGCCCCCTCGCGTCGGGCACCAGGCCGCGCCCCGCATCGTCGGAGGACCGCCGCCCGCTGTGCCCGTCGTGCGGGCGCGGCTACGTCGTTCGTCGCGGCGTGCAGCGATGCTTCACGCTGCCGACCCCACCGTCGGGGTGCGCGGTATCCACCATCGCATCGTCGCCTCGCTCGGCGGACAACCCCTGACTCATCACGCCACCTTGGCTCCCCAGGCCGCCGACGCGCTGGCCGCCGAACAAGCTGAGCGCGGCCGCACCCCGCTAGTGATCGTCGAGGAGGCACACGTGCTCGGCTACGACCAATTAGAAGCGTTGCGACTCTTGACCAACCATGACCTCGACTCATCGAGCCCGTTCGCCTGCCTGCTCGTCGGCCAACCCACTCTGCGGCGGCGGATGAAACTCGGCGTGCTCGCCGCGCTCGATCAGCGCATCGGTCTGCGCTACGCCATGTCACCCATGAACCTGACCGAGACCGGCAGCTACCTGCGTCACCACCTGAAGCCGGCCGGACGCGACGATGCCCTATTCTCCGACGACGCCGTCGGCTTGATCCACCAAACCAGCCGAGGCTATCCGCGAGCGGTCAACAACCTCGCGCTGCAAGCCCTCGTCGCCGCGTTCACCGCCGACAAGGCTATCGTCGACGAATCCTCCACTCGCACAGCCGTTGCCGAATTCACGGCAGACTGAACACCATCCCGACACCCCGAACACCACCGACCCCGCCGGACACGTCCCGGCGGGGTCACTTCACACCCACACGTCCTCACCGCAAATGCCGCCCTCATGCTCATCCTGAGTGCCGGTCAACACGTGCCGCTGCGCGGCGGTGAGCCGCGCGACGTCGTCGTCCAAGATGTCGTCGTGCGCGTCGTAATCAGCCACAGTGATTCGCAGCTCCAGGTCTAGGGCCGCCAAGATCCGCGCCAGCACTGGCAGCGACTCGACGTCGCCGAACGGCTCGTGACAGCGCCTCCACGCACCGGTGCATCGGTGATGATCACCAAGCATCAGCGTTATGTGGGTAGGCCGCGCCGATGCCGCGCGCCATTAGGCCCCACGCAGGTTCGGTCAGCTACCTAGGTGTCAGCGGGCAGCCAGGTTGCCGTCGAGATATTGGGAACGGCAGGCTCGTCGGGCGATCTTGCCGCTGGTGGTGCGCGGGATGGTCCCCGCCGCGACGAGCGACACGTCGGCCACGGCCAGGCCATGCTTGCGGGCGACGGCGGCGCGGATGGCGGCGCGGATCGGATCCGGGTCCGCGCGGGCCGCTCCGGGGGCCCGTTCGGCCACGATCACCAGCTGCTCGCCCGGTCCGCAGGCGGGTCCCTCCAGCGCGGCGGCCGGCACCGAGAACGCCGCGACGAACCCGGGCCGCACGGCCGTGCAGGCCTGTATCACGGTCGCCTCGATGTCTTCGGGGTAGTGGTTGCGCCCGTCGATGATCACCAGATCCTTGATGCGACCGATGACGTAGAGCTCGCCGTTCAGGAACACCCCCAGGTCGCCGGTGCGGAACCAGCGCGCGGTGTCGGGCGTCCCCTCGGCGTGGCTGCCGGGTTGGGTGCGGGATCGCAGCTTGTTGCCGAAGGCAAGTTCTGCGTCGCGACCGCGGCCCCAGTATCCGCTGCCGACGTTGTCGCCGTGCAGCCAGATCTCACCGACGTCGCCGTCGGGCAACTCTCCGCCGCGGCCGGGGTCGACGATCACCGCCCACAGGCTGCGCGCGACGCGCCCGCAGGACACGTGCGCGACGGCATGCCGATGGTCGGGGGCCACGCGCACCGCGCGGCCTTCGCGCAGGTGGCGCCGGTCCAGGTGGATGGCGGTGGCTCGCGCTGTGGGATCGATGGTGGAGACGAACAGGGTGGCCTCGGCCATGCCGTAGGACGGTTTCACAGCGGTCGCCGGCAGATTGTAGGGGGCGAATGCGGCGTTGAACTGGTCGATCGAGGCGATGTTGACGGGTTCGGCGCCGTTGATCAGGCCCGCGACGTTGCTCAGGTCAAGGTCTTGACCGTCGGCGGGCAGGCCGCGCTGGGCGGCGAGTTCGAACGCGAAGTTGGGCGCGGCGGCGAAGGTGCGGCTGTGCGCGGATTGCGCGGATTGCGCGGCGAGCTCGCTGATCCAGCGACGCGGTCGCCGGATGAAAGCCAACGGCGACATCAACGTGATGTGCCCGCCGGACACCACGGGGAACATGATCATCAGCAGCCCCATGTCGTGGTACAGGGGTAGCCAGCTGACGCTGCGGATGTCCCAGTCCAGTCCGAACGAGATGATTATCTGCACGATGTTGGTGCACACGGCGCGGTGGCTGATCTTCACCCCGGCCGGTGTGCCCGTCGAGCCCGAGGTGTATTGCAGGTAGGCGATGTCGTCGGTGTCCAGCGGCACGGGAACGAACGCCGCGCCGACCGAGTCGGGCACCGCGTCGACCGCGATCACCCTTGGTTGTCGGATCCGCGGAAGCTGGCGCACGGACGCGACGACGCGCTCGGCGGCGGCCGTGGTCGTGAGGACCACGGTGGGTTCGGCGTCGGTCAACACCGCGTTGAGGCGCTCGGCGTGGCCGGGCACTTCCGGGGCGAACAACGGCACCGCGATGGCGCCGGCCCGGATCGCCGAGAAAAACGCGACCACATAGTCCACGCCGTGCGGGGCGGCGATTGCCACCCGGTCGCCGGGCCGGGTGACCTGCTGTAGTCGGGCACCGACCGCCCGCAGCCTGGACCCGAGTTGACTCCAGGTCAGCTCGACGATTCGGGCCTGGTCGCCTTGGGTGTAGTCGAGGTAGCAGTATGCCGGGCTGTGCGCACACTGCTCGATGTTGCGGTCGAGGAAGGACAGCAAGGTGGTGCCATCCGGCAAAGCGATGTGACCGTCGGCATCCAGATAGTCCTCGATCCGCTGCGTGGTGTCCCGACCAACGTGCACGTGATGTTACTCCTCTCTTGCCTTTCTTCACTGGTTCCTCTCGGCCCGCGTCGGCAGGGGGGTGGCATGTTCTGGGTTCAACCCGTCCAGCACCAGGCTCAGGTAGCGCCGCCGCGCGCTCCTGTCGAGATCTATCGCGGTGAGCGCGGTGGCCAGCATCGCCAATACGGGCGGGATGTCCTGGGCGGTGATGTCGCGGCGCAACTGCCCGGCCGCCTGCGCTCGCTCGATCATCGTCGTGAACGAATGATCGCTGCGGCTGAGCAGCTTGGTGATGACCTCGGTGAGGTTGTCCAGCGACGACAGAAGCCCCCACTGCCGGTGCAGCGCGGCGACGAGGCGCTCGCCGACGTCGAGTAGCACTGCCCGGGGGGTGTCGCTGTCCTGGAACTTCGCCAGCAGCGGTTCGATCTCGGCGTCGAACGACGCCTCGCAGACCGCCAGCGCGAGGGCCTGGCGGTTGGGAAAATGCCGGTACAGCGTGGCCGTGCCCACCCCGGCGCGGCGGGCTACCTGCGCCAACGTCACCGAAGCGCCCTCCGCGGAAAACAGCGACCGGGCGGCGGCCACGATCCGGTTTACGTTGGCGTACGCGTCGGTTCGTTGCAGTCTCTGGTTCACGGCGCTGCCGACCTCGCTTTCGGGCAGTCGAGGTGCCATCACGGCGCTGCGGTCGCCGGCCGTGTGTTCTGACCAACAAGTGATGACTTACTCTCGGATTGAGAGAGTACTCTCAAATCGTTGCAGCCGGTGCGCCGGTGTCATCACTTAGACCAAAAGGCGAGATCGATCGTGTCGAGATTCCTGCATCGACTGGGGCGCACCGCCTTCCATCAGCCGTTGCTGTTCATCGGCGCGTGGGCCGGGCTGATCGCGCTGGCCGTCGGGATCCTGGTCATCAAACCGCCGGCGCTGTCCAACGAACTGCGCATCGACGGCACGCCCGCTCAGCAGGTGATCGACGACCTGAGCCGACGGATGCCCCAGGCCTCTGGCGGGCAAGGGATGATCGCCTTCGCGGTACCGGACGGTCAACGCATCGACGAAGGACCGCGCCGTGCGGCGTTGCTTGCCGCGGTGGACCGGGTGTTTACGGCCGACCACGTCGTCGACACCCGCGCGGCGATGGCCGCCGAAATGGCCAAAGGCCCCGCCAGTGCACTGATCTCGGCCTCACAGGCGATCGGCCAAGCCCGGGCGCAGGCGAGGCCCGACCCCGGTGCGCCCCAACCTCTGCGCGTCGGCGATCGGGCGGTCCCCGGGGTGGTGATCTCGCCGGACGGGTCGGTGGCGCTGTTCCAATTCCAGTTCGACAGCCAAACGTTCGAACTGCCAACCGGCGCCGTCGAGCACACCGTGGAGACGGCGCGAAGCGCGCTGTCGGGCACCGACATTCGGGCGCTGCCATCGGCGAGCATGCTCCAGGTTCCCGAACTGATCGGAGTTGGCGAGGTCGTTGGTGTGCTGGTGGCCGCGCTGGTTCTGGTCGTGACGCTGGGTTCGGTGGTCGCCGCGGGCCTGCCCTTGGTCACCGCGCTCACCGGCGTGGGTGTGGGGGTCGGCGGCGCGTTCGCGTTGTCGCACCTGGTGAACATCCACTCGCTGACCGCTGTGCTGGCGCTCATGCTCGGGTTGGCGGTCGGAATCGACTATGCGTTGTTCATCGTCAACCGCCAACGCCGGCTCATTTTCGACCTCGGGCTCAGTGCATCGGTGGCGGCGAGTCGGGCTATCGGCACCGCCGGCAGCGCCGTGGTCTTCGCGGGCTCCACGGTCGTCATCGCGTTGCTGGCCCTCACGCTGGTGCGCGTGCCGGTGTTGACCACCATGGCGATCACTGCCGCCGCGACCGTCGCCATAGCTGTGCTGTGCGCGGTCACGCTGCTGCCCGCACTGCTGGGCCTGGTAGGCGAACGAGTCTGCTCGCCCAAGGCGAGGGACAGGCTGACCACGCAACGCGATCGCGGCGAACCGCACCCGATCGCCGCAACCTGGGTGCGGCTACTGATCCGGCACCGGCTGGTGGCCGTGAGCGTCGCCGTGCTTGTCGCCGGGCTCCTCGCGGTGCCGGCGTGGTCCATGACCTCCGGGCTGCCCTCGGGCGCCAGCTACAACACCGGAACCACGCAACGCGACAGCTATGACGTCGTAGCCGAACACCTCGGCGAGGGCTACAACGGTCCGCTGGTCGTGGCAGTCCAGTCGGCATCGCGCGACGCCGTGCTCACCGACGCCGGTCTCGTCGGCTTGGTCGGCAACCTGCAGCGCATCCCCGGCGTCGACTCGGTGGACCTGGTCGGCCTCGACGACACCCGCAGCACCGCGGTGTTGTCCGTTATCCCCGCCACCGGACCCAACGACCCCGCAACCGCGGCTCTGGTCAACGAAATCCGCGCGCACTCAGGGGAACTGGCGCGCCCGGCGGCGACGTCGGTGGGCGTCACCGGCTTCACCGCGCTGGCCATCGACGTGTCAGAACGGCTCACCCAGACGCTGCCGACCTACCTCAGCGTCGTGTTAGCCCTGACGCTGATCATCCTGCTGGTGGTCTTCCGCTCGGTGATCGTGCCGATCAAGGCCACCGTCGGATTCCTGATCAGCGTCGCGGCGACCTTCGGAGCGACGACCGCGGTCTTCCAATGGGGCTGGCTGCAGCAACTGCTGGGCATTGACGCAACCGCCCCCGTGCTGAGCCTGCTGCCCATCATCGTCACCGGCGTGCTGTACGGCCTTGCCATGGACTACGAGGTGTTCCTGGTGTCCTCGATCAAAGAGGCCCACGTGCACGGCCACCACGGCGACGACGCGATCGAATACGGCTTCAAACAGGCAAGCCGCGTGGTCTGCGCCGCCGCGATCATCATGATCTCGGTGTTCGCCGGGTTTGCCTTCAACCCCGACCCGATGATCAAACAGGTCGGATTCGCGCTGGCGTTCGGCATCCTCATCGACGCCTTCGTCGTGCGCATGACACTGGTCCCCGCGGTGATGTCGCTGTTCGGCGACCGAGCCTGGTGGCTGCCTCGCCAACTGGATCGCCACCTTCCCAACCTCGACATCGAAGGCGACGAACTCACCGCCACGCTGCACGCCGCCGACCACGATCGGCCGGCGAGCCCACTGTCAAGACCGTAGAGCCAATGGATCGACGAGCGGCGAGCTGTAGCATGCGCCCCTATCGGCATCTCCAAATCGCACAACGGAGCGGTGCACCGGATAGCGGCGCGACCCGAACACGCGTCGCGGGTCAAGGACCTCGACATCACCGTGCGCGACGGGCGGCTGACGGTCAAGGCAGAACGCAGTGAGAAGAAGGAATCCAGGCCGGTCGGAGTTTTCCTACGGCTCGTTCGTCCGCTCGGTTCCGCTGCCGGCGAGCGCTGACGAAGACGACATCCAGGCCCACCTACGACAAGAGCATCTTGACCATCGCAACACCGGCCTGGTGACGCGGTGGGGTGGTCGGTGGTGAGATGGAGCGAAGTGGGCGATGGTTCCTGCGCACAGTCGGGCGCCTTGACGGGTCGGTCATCGCGATGTGCTTGGGTGTCCTGGCGCAGTGTGCCGACCTTTGCTGCGGGCGCGGTGGCGACTGTGGCCGTCGCAGTGTTCCTGAGTTGCCGCGGAGTCGGCCGGTCGGGGTCGACGGTGGTTGACCTTGCTGTGCGGTGGTGGGCTAACGTGTGGTTACGCGCGACGGGAGCGCGGGTGGTGGTGCAGGGTCTCGACCAAGTCGACGGGGCAACGGGATACGTTGTGGTGTCCAACCACCAGTCGAACCTGGACCCGATGGCGCACCTGAGCGCACTGCCGCTCTCGCTGCGCGTCCTGGCTAAGCGTGAGCTATTCCGCATACCTGTCCTGGGTTGGCTGATGCGAGTGGTCGGGACGGTGGCGGTCGATCGTCGATGCGTAGATCTGCAGCAGATTAACGAAGCCGCCGCCAGGTGCCTGGCGAGTAGTCACTCCCTTCTGGTATTCCCGGAGGGTACGACGTCGACTGGGCATACCGTCGATGTGTTCAAAGACGGTGCATTCGCGATCGCAGTGATCAATCAGGCGCCCATCCTGCCGGTCACCATCCACGGGAGCTGCCGAGTCTGGGCACCTGGTCGCGCGGCGATCCACGCCGGGGTGGTTCATATCGTCGTCGGCAAACCGCTTGCGACAACCGACCTCACCCATCGCGACGTTGCGAGACTGCGCAATCAGGTGCGCGACACGATCGAATCGACACACCGTGACCTGGTGTGCGCAGCGGCTAGCCACGCAAACTGACGATGAGCGAGGTGACGCCCGATCAAGGGCCCCGGCTAGGCCTGGTGCTCGGCGGCGGCGCCGCGCTCGGCGCCGCGCACGCTGGTGTCGTGGAGGTTCTCCAACGGGCCGGATACTCCTTTCCGGTCGTGGCGGGCACCAGCGCCGGCGGCCTGATCGGGGCCGGCTACGCCGCTGGGCTGAGCAGCCGCGTCATCGTCGACGTGATCCTCACCGCAACGTGGGGCGACTTCGCCAAATTCAACCGTGAGCGGCGGTGGGGACTGCTCGATACCTCGCCTCTGGAACAAAGCATCGAAAAGCACATAACGGTGAGCAGGATCGAGGACCTACCGCGCCGCTTCGGTGCGGTAGCGTGGGACATGCGTGCCAGGGAGGCGGTGCTGCTCACCGAGGGGCCGCTGGGCCGTGCGTTGCGCTCCACAAGCGCAGTCCCAGGCCTGTTTCCGCCGGTTCTCATCGGTGACCAGCTGCTGGTCGACGGGGCTGTCGCCGACAACTTGCCGGTCTGGGCCGCTCGCCTTCTCGGTGCAGATCTGGTTGTCGCTGTCGATGTCCAACGTGGCGTCCTCAAGGCGGTCAAGCGAGTACGCCACACGTTGCGTGAGGTTCGACCCAGCGCGGGAGATGTCAGCAATGATCGCCCGGCGGAGGTAGTTATCCAGCCAGACACCAGCGGTGCGCCGCGCTGGTCTGCCAAAGCGGTGCCCGAACTGATCGCCGCAGGACAACAAGCCGCCGAAGCCGCATTACCAGACATCGCCGCCGCGATCGCACACGCACGCGGGCTCACCGGCCCGCCTGCCGGTACAGCTTGACCTTGTTGATGCGTTTGATCCGCGGCAGCAGCTCGAACTCCAGTAGTTTGGTGACGCCGAACCCAGCGATTCCACGCATTTCGGGGATGTGCGATGCCACGCTACGGGTCGACGACCCGGTGGCGCCGGCCCAGGCGGTCGACGACGCCTATGCCCGCGACGATGAGCAGACCGACGGCACGCTGGTGTGGTATGAGCACGCCATCACCCATGGCATGCAACGCATCTGCAGCGGCGCCAAGGGTTCGGACCTGTTACTCGTCTTCGGCGTCATCCAGGACGATTCTCCGCAGCAGGGCGCGATCATCGCGGCCGCCATTCCGACGTCCAGGCACGGCGTCCAGGTCAACGACGACTGGGCCGCCATCGGCATTGCGTCTAGTGCTCGACCGGCTGCCCATGTTGTTTATCTGCCGATAAGCCGTCGCCCGGCCGTGCCCCGGCCCGCGGTGCCCCCGCACTGTTGCGGGGTGCCCCCGCACTGTTTCGTCACTGTCAACGTGGCTGGGCGTGTCACTTGATAGCGCCATTCAAGATCCACTCCAGTACGCCCGACTGCGCAGCACGGCTCGTCACCGCCCCTGGGTCCGAAGCACATAGCGGTCCCGCGCGGTACGTCTTTCCGCATCGGCCGAGCGGAGATTGTGTTCTGCAGCTAGCTCGGCATAGCTCACATCAAGGACGTGTCCGTGCAGAGCTTCGGCCCCTGCCCTGAGCAGTGCGCGTAGCGCGTCGGCCTCCGATTTTTGATTTCGCCTGAAACCTGTCCATGCTGGCTGGCCCACCGCCGCAGTACCTCAGATGCGGGCGTGCACTGACGAAGGTACGGGGCTATCACCGCTTCATCGACGTCCCCAAGTATCAGGCTTACGCGCTTACCCATGACGATAATGATGGCACCGATTCCGCCGCGTACTCGCGCGAAATTGCTCTGAGAACGTGCGGTATGCAGATGACGGCGGGGGATCGCCGTGTGGGTGCGACTGGCGCGCGTGGGTCGGCATCGACGTCGGCCTGAAACGCACGAAGACCGTCTTACTGTCGCCGGTACACGTGGGCACGGTGCTCAATTCGGCCGATATAGAGCACGCGGGCGTCATCGTGGATGCGAAACGTCACGCGGTAGTCACCACGGCGCGCCACCCGCCAGCCCTCGAATTCGTACCGCAGCGGCTTGGACAGGCGGTGCGGAGCGGTCGGCAACGCGGTCAAAACAAACTCGGCCACTGCCGTGGCCACCTTGTGCGGCAGACGCTGCAGCGCGCGATCCGCGCCCGGAGAAAACGCAACCTCCCAAGAGGTTTCGGGCTCAGTCACGTCAGACCGTAGCGCCGCCTCACCTCCTCGGCGGACACCGTGTTGCCCGCCGCAAAGTCGGCCTCGGCTTGGGCCAGGTCTTCAGCCGCGCCGGGCGTCCGCAGGGCATGCAGCGTCTCTTGCAGGGATTCAAGGTCATCAGCGGACATGATCACCGCAGCCACCCGGCCGTGGCGAGTGATCTGGATGATCTCATGGGTTTTCTCCGCCTCGTCAACATAGGCCGAGAGCTTGTCCTTGGCCTCCGACAGCGCCACATTCTTCACCATAACGACACTTTAGCCGAACAATAGGCCTGATGATAGCCAGAAAACAAGCCGCTGTGCAGCCGAGGCAACCGAGATGGGCAGCCAGCCACCCCCGAGCCTGGGTCCCAGCAAAGACGGAGAGCAATCGACCTCCGTCGTACAGCACCAACCTGTCGATTGGCCAGCCTGATCACTGTGCACACCCCAGGTTCGCCGCAGCCCAGCGGCTCCTCCAGGGCACCATATCGACGCACACCGACAGTTTTCGGCAACGTAGCGCATACTGCCCGTTCCACGCATTCCGTGGATCCGGCGCGCCGAAAAACCGCGACAACCTGCGACCGCCCCTGATCATGATCACCGCCGGCCGTTGCGCGGCGTCGATGTCCGCACCCGCCCCGACCCCCTCGATCTTTGCCCTGGCGAGCACGTCACAGGTCTCGGCCAATCCCCGGTGTCCGGAAGTCGAGCATGTGGTTGTTGGCCAGAGCACACACGTCCGGACAGAACGCGGTCAGCGCCGGCACATTGTCGGGATGCATCCGGTAATGAATCGCCCTGCGATCCGCGAACTCTTCGTTCACTGTGATCGTCGTTTCCAGATTGAGTAGCCGGACGTCGGGAGCCGATTCTTCCAGGACCTGCAGAGCGTCTCCTCACGGCCACTCCCAACCGACAGGACGCGCGATCGGCCCATTGGCTCGCTCGGCCAGCTCGATGTAGCGACGCGCATCGCGGACCACGGGCTCACGCAACTCGGGATCCCCTGGATGCGCGAGGATCTGATCGACGCCGCGGCCGAGCATCACGTCGCCACCGGCGAGGACCGTCAGTACGCCCTGCTCCCCCACCACTCCGAACCGCTTCCACGCCTATCGAACGACGCGGGCGTCATTGCCACTTGAGGTCGTCGTTCACCGCTGGCGCAGACTTCTCGCGCTGATCCGCTGGGCGGGTGTCGATCGTGACCGTCTGCCAGTACGCCGGACTGTACAGCCGCACATCGCTGCCGCTCGTGACCTCGAGCACCCCGCTCGGGTGCAGTTTATAGGCGGCGCCGTCGGAGAACTGCTCGTCCTCGTCGTGATCCGGAAGCTGTATCCACATCTGCATGATCAGGTCCGGTCGTCAGGGCAGCTGGACGGTGCGTTCGCGCGCCTCGATCGCCCGCTGCATCTCGGTGCGAGACAGTTCGTGCGTGCCGCATTCGCAACCGGCCGGTACCAGGTCGTCGGTGAATCGGCCGGCTTCGAGGAGGTCGGTGTAGCTGGTGCCCTTCTGGGTCCCGTGATGTGCCGTATCAATGAAGTCGAGGTCTCCGTGAGCATGTGGTCCGAGAACCGACTCGAACACGGGGCCGACCGACGTGTCGAACACTGCTGCGACGTGATGGCTGCGAGCGCAGCGGACGCGCAGCAGGGCGCGCTCGTCTCGGTCCTTGCCGAGATCGTCCAGCGCACCTCGGGCCATCGCTTCGCGTTCAGTCGGGCTGAGATCGACTTGGCGGCTCATGAAATTTTCCCCATTCCAAAGACCGGACCTCATCGAAGCTACTGCCACGACGGGGAGATGTACGGAGTCAGAGGTCCTGCCGACTGTGGTCATAGGTCCCGAGAACAAGGTCTTTCGCCTGCTGGCGAGCGGTACTCCGGAAGTCGATCCTGTATTTGGATCCACCTGGATCGTGGGACTGGAACGATCGACCAGAGGAGGGCGACACAGATGGCTGAGCGCGCGGTCAAACACCAGAAAGCTCAGAAGAAGGCCGTGGTGAAGAAGGCGGCGGTGAACACCGAAGACCGGGGCGCGCGGATCGTGGTCCTCACCGGCGATCCTGGCAGGCGGGTGGAGATTCTGCCGGGCTGCCACCTCGATTCCCTGGGCCGAAAAGAGAACGCGTACTTCTTCGAGGACGGCAACGAGCTGGTCGGGATGATCGTCGAGGGCGGCACTGTCGAGTATCACGCAGCCGACCGCACCTATGTCGTGCGACTCACCGACGGACAGCACAGCGACGAATGATCTCCAACGGGCCGAGACGTGCGGAAAAGAGTTGTGGTGCAGATTTGTTCACATAACCGGTCCGCTTCGACCGCAGCTACGGTTGCATCATGGCCCGGATGTCGCTGGGCAACTGGTCGAGAGCCTTGTCCACCCGGGCCGCCGGAAGGAAGTGGATCACAGCGGCGGTGACGTTCTTCGCCGCCGAGCAGGGCTACCGCAACTTCACCCAGACTTCCGACGACGAAGAAGAACGCAACCGTGCCAACGTCTTCGACATCGAGTCGCTGGCGTCGCGACTCGTCGACGTGACCGGATGGCTGGCCACCCAGCCCGACGTCGCGTTGCTGCCGGTCGGGGACTACGGTGCGAGCACCGGTGCCGGTGCCACGCTGGTCGCGGCGGCCGATCCGCGAGTGAAGATCGGGGCCGTCGTGTCCCGTGGGGGCAGACCAGATCTCGCGGGTCGGTCGCTGACGAAGGTCGCAGCGCCGACCCTGCTGATCGTGGGCGGGCGCGACGACATGGTCCTCGAACTGAACCGGCAAGCACAGGCCGCGATTTCCGGCCGATGCGAACTGGCACGCGACTGGTTCGTCCGCCACTTACGCCGGCCCGTCGCCCAATCCTAGACGAACCGATGGGGGGCAACACATCGGGACATCGCACTGTGCCGCACACCGCAGATCTGCGGATCGAGGCGTGGGCCCCGACCCGTGGCGGCTGCATCGGTCAAGCGGTGCTCGGCGCCGTGGAAAGCTTCCTGGACACCTCGTCGGCCCAGATGCAACGGACACATCGAAGTCGGCTGACCGGTGACAGCGACGACGACCTGCTGGTCGCCGCACTCGAGGAGGTCATCTACCTTCTGGACACGGCAGGACAGGCTCCCGTGGGTGTCGAGGTGGGCGATGCCGACGACGGGATCGAGATGGCGCTCGAGATGGCGGACGCCAGCGCCCTCAGCCAGGTGGGTGCGGTGCCGAAGGCAGTGGCACTCAACGATCTTGAACTGTCGCACAGCGAGGATGGCTGGCGATGCTCGGTGACTCTCGACGTGTGACGAGGCGGCCACGTGAAGCTGATCGAGGAGACTCCCTACCGGTTCCGGATCGAGAAGGAAGGCGCCATGCGGGTGCCCGGGATCGTGTTCGCGTCCCGCGCACTCCTGCCCGCAGGAGACGCAGACATGGCATTGACTCAGGTGGCCAACGTCGCAACGTTGCCCGGGATTGTGCGGGCCTCCTACGCGATGCCCGACGTGCACTGGGGCTACGGCTTTCCCATCGGCGGCGTGGCGGCGACCGATATCGACGACGGCGGCGTCGTCTCCCCCGGCGGAGTCGGCTTCGACATCTCCTGCGGGGTCCGTCTGCTGGTGAGCCAGGATCTCGACCGCGACAAACTGCAGCCGCGGATTCGTGCGGTGATGGACCACCTCGACGCGGCGATACCCCGCGGCCTCGGCACCGAGGGCGTGTGGCCCTTGCCGAACCGCGGTTCCCTGGAGCACGTGCTGCTCGGCGGCGCCCGCTACGCGGTGGAGCAGGGCCACGGTGTCGCGCGCGACCTCGAGAGGTGTGAGGACGGGGGTGTTCTCGACGGAGCCGACGCGGCAACGGTCAGCAACCGGGCGGTCGAACGCGGCCTCGGGCAGATCGGCAGCCTGGGTTCGGGCAACCACTTCCTCGAGGTGCAGGCGGTGGATCACGTCTACGACGAAGCCGCAGCCTCCCAGATGGGACTGTCCGAAGGCACGGTCTGCGTCATGATCCACACCGGCTCGCGGGGCCTGGGCCATCAGATCTGCACCGATCACGTCCATGAGATGCAAAAAGCCATGAGCCGCTTCAGCATCGAGGTCCCCGACCGTCAACTGGCTTGTGCACCCGTGCGCTCCCCCGAGGGCATGGCATACATGGCGGCGATGGCCGCCGCGGCCAACTACGGACGCGCCAACCGCCAACTGCTGACCGAGGCGACGCGCCAGGTGTTCGACCGGGAGACGTCGACGAGTTTGGATGTGCTGTACGACGTTTCGCACAACCTGGCCAAGCTCGAGAAGCACCCGATCGACGGGCACGTGCGCACTGTGTGCGTGCACCGCAAGGGCGCGACCCGTTCGCTGCCGCCCCATCATCCCGACGTGCCGGCCGAATTGGCCGCGGTGGGCCAGCCGGTGCTGATACCGGGCACGATGGGTACTGCCTCCTACGTGCTTGCGGGGGTTGCCGACAACCCGGCGTTCTTCTCGACCGCGCACGGCGCCGGACGGTTACAGAGCCGTCACCAGGCCGCGCGCCACACCAGTGCCGACACCGTACGCAGGAGCCTCGAGCAGGCCGGCATCCTCGTGCGCGGCACCTCGCGACGCGGCCTTGCAGAGGAGAAGCCGCAGGCCTACAAGGACGTCGACGCGGTCATCGAGACCAGTCAGCGGGCCGGGCTGGCGCGCAAGGTGGCGCGCCTCGTCCCGCTGGGGGTGGTGAAAGGGTGACGGTCAGCGGCGCGCCGCCCCCACTGACCACGCCGCCTACTCGCTGCCGTCATCGAGGATCGCCGACTGCACTGCCTCCAGCCGCTGTTGTGCACGCTCGTCGGCCGCCTTCCGCTCCTCCGCAGCGACCACGACCGCGTCTGGGCCCGGGAACACCGTGGCGACATGGTCGGTGTCGATCCAGCGCACCACGTACGGCGGTGAGCCGTCGGCCGAGTGCATCTCCACGATCAACCGTTGGTCATGGCGACCGACCGTGGTGCCCTTGATGACCAGCCAGTCTCCGATCTTGGGGGGCATAGTTACAAACGCAGAGGACAGCAACGGGCCTCCCCCAACGTCGTCGAGCTAGCTGGAGCTAGCTGCGGTCGGGCTCGGTGCGGGGGCCGAAACCCTCAGGCGACTCAAAAGCCGTGGCGTGCTTACCGATGTGCGCCTCGGCCCGCATCCGCTCCTGCATGTGCGGGTAGTGCAATTCGAACGCGGGCCGTTCGGACCGGATGCGGGGCAGTTCGGTGAAGTTGTGCCGCGGCGGTGGGCTGCTGGTCGCCCATTCCAAGGAGTTGCCGAATCCCCACGGATCGTCGATGGTCACGGGTTCGCCATAGCGGTAGCTCTTGAATGCGTTCCACAGGAAGAGAAGGGTTGAAATCCCCAGGATGAACGACCCGATGGTGGAAATGACGTTCAGTGTGGTGAAGCCGTCCGACGGCAGATAGTCGGCGTAGCGGCGGGGCATGCCCTCATCGCCGAGCCAGTGCTGGACCAGGAAGGTGGTGTGGAAACCGATGAAGGTCGTCCAGAAGTGCAGCTTGCCGAGTCGCTCGTCCATCAGCCGGCCCGTGATCTTCGGGAACCAGAAGTAGAAGCCGCCGAACATGGCGAACACGATGGTGCCGAACAGCGTGTAGTGGAAGTGGGCGACGAGGAAATAGCTGTCAGTGACGTGAAAGTCCAGCGGTGGGCTGGCCAGGATGACCCCCGACAGGCCGCCGAGCAGGAAGGTGAGCAGAAAGCCGACCGCCCACAGCATCGGCGTTTCGAACGTGATCCGGCCCTTCCACATGGTGCCGATCCAGTTGACGAACTTGATGCCGGTCGGTATCGCGATCAGGTAGGACATGAACGCGAAGAACGGCATCAGCACCGCACCGGTGGCGTACATGTGGTGCGCCCACACAGCCACCGACAGCGCCATGATCCCAATGGTGGCGTAGACGATGGTGGTGTAGCCGAAGATGGGCTTGCGCGAGAACACCGGGATGATCTCGGTGATCACCCCGAAAAACGGCAGCGCCACGATGTACACCTCGGGGTGGCCGAAGAACCAGAACAGGTGCTGCCACAACAACACTCCGCCGTTGGCCGGATCGAAAACGTGGGCGCCCAGGTGCCGATCGGCGGCGAGCGCGAACAAGGCGGCGGTCAAGATCGGGAACGCGACGAGGACCAGGATGCTGGTGATGAGGACGTCCCAGGTGAAGACCGGCATCCGGAACATCGTCATACCTGGGGCGCGCATACAGACCACCGTGGTGATCATGTTCACGGCCCCGAGGATGGTACCGAGACCAGATACGATCAGGCCCGTGATCCACAAGTCCCCGCCGGCGCCTGGTGAGTGAATCGTGTCGCTGAGCGGTGCATAGGCCGTCCACCCGAAGTCGGCGGCGCCGCCTGGGGTGATGAACCCGGCCAGGACTATCAGACCACCGAACAGGAAGAGCCAGAAGGAGAACGCGTTGAGCCGCGGGAAGGCGACGTCGGGCGCGCCGATCTGCAGCGGCAGCACCAGATTGGCGAACGCGAAGACCATCGGGGTGGCGAACAGCAGCAACATCAACGTGCCGTGCATGGTGAACAGCTGGTTGTACTGCTCGTTGGACAGGAACTGCAGCCCCGGGGTGGCCAGCTCGCCGCGGATGAACAGGGCCATCAGACCGCCGGCAAGGAAGAACCCGAACGCGCCCACGAAGTACATCTGCCCGATCAGCTTGTGATCGGTCGTGGTGATCAGCTGGTAGACCAGGGCGCCTTTGGGCTTGTAGCGCGCCGGGAACGGGCGTGTGGCCGTCAGCTCCGGGATCACGGTGTCGGTCATGTCTCTCCCCTACGACCAGGCGCCCGCGCGCCGCCAATTTCTCCGCCGCTTTGATAAGGCCTGTCGCTAGACCCACCTGTTGCGGTGCCCGGAGCCCGTCCGGGCGTACCCCCTCCGGTATGAACCAGACGCTTGCGGCGCAAACCCATCATCCTTTATCGGCGCAGATCTAGCAGCAAGCCTGTGACTGTCACGCCCGGGCCCCTGAGGATCAGATTCCAGTACATCGCGGGTAGGCCGTAGCGCTTGAGCAGCCACATGTCCCGGCGTTCGTGGGTGGTGTCGATGAACGGAATCGACGGGTGGGCTGCACACCCCACACCGTGGGGCATCACCGAGGCCTGCGGCCCCGCTCGCATTACCGCCGACGACGACGATCTGATGTCCTACCGCGGGCACTGCTCAACCTCCTGAAGTCTGGTGGCGGATGCCCGTCCCTGGACGAAGCCGCTGCTCATCGAGGCGCTCAGAACGGCGGGATTCATCCACGCCAACGTGTAGGGATGTACGTACATCTGGCTACGCTAGCGTGTGAGGCTCAGAAATGCACCACTGGACGGGACGATCGGTGCCAAGCAACCCGAGGGACGAGGAGGTCGTGATGGCCCAGCAGGGCGACCTGGCATCGCGCATCGATCGCAGCAGCGCTCTGCCGTTGTGGGCGCAGGTGCATGCCGACCTGCTGGCCCGCATCCGCACCGGCGAGTTCACGTCCGGCTTCCCCGGCGAACATGCCTTGACCAGCAGCTATGGCGTAAGCCGCCACACGGTACGCGAAGCGTTGCGCCATCTGCGCCATGCGGGCCTACTGATCGCCGAGCGGGGACGAGCGACCCGACTTGCCGAGGTACCGGTAATCGAGCAGCCCCTCGGCGCCTTATACAGCCTGTTTGCCGCAGTCGAGGCCACCGGGGTACCCCAGCACAGTGTGGTGCGCGTGCTCGATGTCCGAACTGATCCGACCGTGGCCCAAACGCTGGAACTGCCGCCCGGCGCATCATTGGTCTACCTGGAGCGGCTGCGGATGGCCGGCGATCACCCGCTCGCGCTGGACTTCGCCTGGTTGCCCGCCGAGATCGCCGGACCACTGCTGAAGGCAGACTTCACCCATACCGCGCTCTACATCGAACTCGAGACACGCTGCGGTGTCCGATTGACCGGCGGGCGCGAGGACATCACCGCGGTCGTTCCCGAACCGCCGGAAGCCGAGCTGCTCGCGCTCGACGAACGCTGCGCCGCCTTGGCGATCCGCCGGCTCAGTTGCGTAGGCCAGCAACCAATCGAGTTGCGCCACACATTAATCCGCGCCGACCGCTTCACCGTCAGCGCCCGCTTCTCCCCAACCGAGGGCTACCGGCTCCTCACCAAAGACGCCCTGTCACCGAGCAGCTAACGCACTGCCGTGGACTGAACGGGATCAGCGTCAGACGGAGTCGCAGCCGAGGACAACTCGGCGACGATCGATTCCGCGTCACACGACTTGCCACGGTTGTACGGAAGCTTGGCCGACAGCATGCCCATCGCACAGGTGTCCGACACCGCGGCAAACGTCAACCCGCCACCGATCCCCGCCGCAAGCCACTTGATCTTCGCCGCCCCTGTCGGATGTTGGGTACGGCGCCGCCGTCGGCGCCCATTCCGCCATCGGACGCCGGGCGTTTCCTGCTGACGCATTGCGCCTTGGGCGGCGTGGCAGGTTACCGAACTGCGCGCTCCCGTACTCCCTTCCGTGACCCAACATGCCTACTGTCTAAATACGTACTAAGTAGCCCAGTAATTAGGTAGCGATCATAGATGGAGGTTGCCGTCGTGCGTCGCCGTGATGCTCTTCGCCTGGGATGCGTGGTCGGTGGGCCGTGGATGATCGGGGCGTTTCCGGTATATGCGACGGCGCAACCGCAGCAGTGGGACCCCACGCTGCCACGCCGGGTCAGCGCGGGCGCGCCCGGGGATCCGGTGGCTATCGCCAACGCGTCGCTGCAGGCGGTGCAGATTGCCACTGAGACCACGCTCGAGCTGGGCCGCAGATTCCTTATGGGTGTCGGCTTGCCGGGAGTCGGCGCACCGCGAAGCCTCCGCGTCAAGGGACCGATGGCGATCGAATACGTTGTGCGACGGGCCGGTTCGCAACTCGGCGTGCCGTATTCCTGGGGAGGCGGCGATGTCAACGGGCCAAGCGCGGGTGTGGACAGCGGGGCAGGCACGGTTGGTTTCGACTGCTCGGGTTTGACCCGCTTCGCCTTCGCCGGGGTCGGAATTCTGCTGCCTCGGTGGTCGGGTGACCAGTACACCGCCGGGCGTCAGGTTCCCCGTTCACAGGCGCGGCGTGGCGATCTGCTCTTCTGGGGGCCTGGCGGCAGCCAGCATGAGGCGCTCTACCTCGGCAACGGCCAAATGGTCGAAGCACAACAAACCGGTGTTCCCGTCAAGGTGTCCCCGGTCCGGCTCGGCGGAATGACCCCGTACGCAACGCGCGTCATCGATCTGTGAGGCCAGCATTGGGCTGCTGCGGCGCCGTCGGCTCGATGCGGATGTGGGCACTCATGCGCCCGCGCACCCCATGCGGCCGAAAAGGTGTCTTCGCGCGATGACGCGAATCGCTCTCTTCCGGATCGCCTGTCGCGAATTCCCGCCGCGTTGTGCTAACTAAAGATCGATCTCTACGTAGCTACGTCACAGCTACATAGACAGAGGTGGGGCAACGAATGGCGAGTCAACACCGTCTTCGCCGTTGATGCGCGCCGCCGCGCAGTGCGTCCCGCCGCTACTGGAGATGTGCGCCGACGATGCCGCGATTCGTCACCACCGACGCACACCACTGGTCGCCGGG
The DNA here is from genome assembly GCA_034189785.1 of Actinomycetota bacterium. GTDB lineage: Bacteria > Actinomycetota > Actinomycetes > Mycobacteriales > Mycobacteriaceae > Mycobacterium. The sequence continues at coordinate 5,375 of JAXHUG010000049.1, read as the reverse complement.
TTGGTTGTCCTCAGCACCGGTCACCGCCTACCGGAGGGGTCCCTAGCCGCCGCAGGGAGCGCGGTTCTCGATAGAGGCCACGCGCCGATCACGGTTTCGGGCGAAGGTGTCAGCTCAGGGCCCAGCGGTCGCCAGCGGCGCGCAGCGCTGCGAACTGCACCGCCGCTTGCGCCGCCATAGCACCAAGCCCGTCATCAGCGCGACCGACAGTGCCGCCAACAGCGGCTGCACCGGCGCCCACAGACCCAGCGCCCCGGTGGTGCCCACAGCAGCAAGCACCAGCTTGTTGCACACCGGACAGCCGATCGCAAACGTCGCCAAAGTAACGCCACCGACTGCAGTACCCGCACCGCGCTGCGGCACCGGGATCACGAACCACAGCGCCGTCAAGACGCCGACAGCGATGAGCGTCGGATACTCCCACCAGCGCACCGGCACTTCGCGACTGAACCACGGCGTATCGATGACGTCGGTCGGCACCGCCATCACGATCATCGTGAGCAGGCCGAGGGCCACCGCGCAGGTCGACCGGCCGACTGCGCCGATCGGGCTTCTGCCCTTTCGGCGAGGAGTCGCGGAATGAGCGAACGAAATATCCATGCCTACGTATCTACTACGTAGATGGGTGGGTTGTCGAGCCCTTGCCCGCCTCTCCGGGATGTACGTACATTTGGACGGGCTGTGTCGCCGGCCAGTCGTGCAAAGAGCCGGTCATTTGAGAGAGGGAGCTCTATGAGCACTGCCGCTCCGAACGTCGACGTCACCCGCGCGGTCAACATGTTGGCTGGTGAGAACGTGAGGCTGCTCGACGTCCGTGAGGACGACGAATGGGCGGCCGGGCATGCTCCGGCCGCTGAACACATGCGATTGAGCCAGCTGGATTCGGGCGCGTTCGCCGGTGCCGGGACCGTCGTCGTGACGTGCCGTTCGGGTAATCGGTCGAGCAAGGCCGCTGCCGCCTTGGTCGAGGCCGGAGTTGACGCGGTCAACCTCGACGGCGGGATGAAGGCATGGGCGCAGGCCGGCCATCCTGTCGTCCGGGACGACGGAACACCCGGCACGGTGGCTTGAGGTGGCGCCGCCTGTGCTGGTGGCGTCGACGGTGCGTAGGAACTGCCATACCGTCCACGGTTGGCGCCCCACCTCGGTGGCGACCCAGCCGAATCCGACCGCCAGGATTGGCCAGCAGCCAGAACAGCAGTGCCGCGGCGGCCCACAGCATGCTCGATGGCCACCATCGACTGGAACGCCAGATGGGTGATGTTGACCGGCGGCACGTCCGATCCTTCGGTACCGTGTCCTGGCCCGGCGTCCGGGGGGACTGCGGGCGATGATCGAACCGAGCCGAGGGATGTCCACCGACCACCGGACCTCCCCGTCGACGAGGGACGCCGCCCGGCCGCAGCGGCGACGGGCTCTCGGTGGTTTCCGCCAGCTCGAAGGCCGCGAGCTTCGCGGGTTGAGTGTCGTGAATCCGCAACCCGAGCAATGACCGACGAAGTTGGGCGCGACAGCTGCGCGGAGGCGAACGCGAACCGCACCTGGCGTGCCTCCCACAACGTGTGCAGGAATCTTTCCAACTTCACCTCAGGTCAGTGCGCAGCCTTTGATCCCGGGGAGATCCCAGGGAAAAGCAATCGCCAAGCCTGCAGCGGTTGTCCCGGCGGTGTGGTGGACGTCTAAGACTTCGACTCGATTCTGTAGTCGTTGCCGAGATTGGGTTGGCCGCCTGAGCGCGCTGGGCTCAGCTGACGTTGTCGGCCGGCTGCGGCTGCGCAGTCCAGCGTAGGTAGGGCTTGACCGCGCGGTAACCCGGAAAACGGGTCGCGGCCTCATCGTCAGAGACCCCGAGGCCGATGATGACGTCCTGGCCGGGCTGCCAGTCCGCAGGAGTAGCAACAGGCTGCGCCGCGGTGATCTGCAGGCTGTCGATCGCCCGGAGAATCTCCGCGAAGTTGCGCCCGGTCGACATCGGGTAGGTCAGGATCAGCTGGACCGTCTTGTCCGGCGCGATCACGAACACCGACCGCACCGTGGTCGCCGCGCTCGCGTTCGGGTGGATCATGTCGTACAACTCGGAGACCTTGCGGTCCGCGTCGGCGACAATCGGGAAGTTCACTGCAGTGCCCTGCGTTTCGCCGACGTCCCCCTCCCAGGCCACATGCGATTCCACCGAGTCCACAGACAACCCGAGCAGCTTGACGTCGCGTTTGTCGAACTCTGCTTTGAGCCGGGCCACCGCACCCAGCTCGGTGGTGCATACCGGGGTGAAGTCCCCAGGGTGGGAGAACAACATCCCCCACGAGTCGCCGAGCCACTCATGGAACGAGATGCGGCCGGCAGTGGTGTCGGCAGTGAAGTCAGGGGCGATATCGCCCAACCGGAGACTCATCGGCATGTCCTTTCGTCGGGAATAGATCATCGATCATCTATGATCGTACAGGTGAAGGCCTCCCCCGGAGCAGTGACACTGCACACGTCGTCGCGACCAGCTGCTGAGATTCGTCGAGCACCACTGCCCGACCAGATCAAGGATCTACTGTTGGGGCGCATCGTCGACGGCTCGTACTCGCCCGGCCAACGCCTGATCGAAACGGCCATCGCCCAGGAGGTCGGCGTCAGCCAGGGGCCCGTCCGCGAGGCTCTACGCCAGCTTGCCGGTATGGGCCTCGTGCAGTTCGAAGCCAACCGCGGCTGCCGGGTCACACGGCCCGATCAACATGCGATCGACGAGGTGTCGGTGGTCCGGGCTGCGCTGGAGGAAACCGCCGCCCGACTCGCTGTTGCCCGCCGCGTCGATCCCGCACCGCTCACTGCCGAGGTAGACGGCATGCGTGCAGCGGCAACAACCGGGAAACGCCAGGCGTACGTCACCCATGCGGTGCGCTTTCACCGGCTGATCCTGGTAGCCGCAGGCAACCAGGTGCTGCTGTCGACATGGGACTCGCTGGCCATCGAAGGGCGCACCGCGCAACTGGTCCTCGTGCCGGGGTTCGACCCTGCCGCAGGTGCCGAGGAACACCAGAACATCCTCGACGCCCTCGCCGCCGGCGACGCTGCCCGCGCCGCCCAGCTCTCCCGTGATCACGAAGAGGCGTTCATTCTCGACGACCAGAAGCAGCCCTGACGCCGCGGCAGTAAACCCGACACCCAGTACATTCATTCAGGCCCTAGACCCGTGGCGGAGCAGTAACGGAAGCACTCCGGGCCGCGCGCCGGAACCACCAGCCCCTCGAAGGGGCCATTACAAATCCTTCAACCAGCGGGCATCGGAGGTTGCGTCCAGCAGAAGTGGTGTACGAGTCGGAGCTGGGTGCCGGTAGGCGCAGGCGGCCGTTGACACGGCGGAACTGCTGGCTAGCGACGCGGTCAGTCTCGCGACCAGACGGCAACGAAGCCGTGCGGGATGCCGGTGTGCTGGGAGATGAGCTCACGGGCCGCCATCTCGGCCTTCGACCGGTCGGTGCGGTGGGTGACGGCGCCGAGTTCGGGGACGGTCACCGACCAGCCGGTCGCGTCACGGGTCACGACGATCTCGAAGGCTTGGCCCGCCATGGGCGGTAAGGTCCGGCGACGTGCGCCGCGCGAGGTCCTCCGACGGCGGCATCCGTGGCTGCTCCGAATCGTGGCAGGCATGTTCGTGGGCTTTCTGCAGCGGGGATCGGGCCGTCGAACAATGTACTGCCCGGGGGAAGCGTTCTCCAAATTGCCGTAACGCCTGCGCCACCCGGTCAGAACGGACTGCTGTTCTGCTGCCACTTGGCCTCTTCGGGGCGCGGTCCGAAGCGGCGGACGTAGTCCTCGTGGATGTGCGCATCCTTCTGGCGCTGGATCACGTCGACCAGCTTGGGATCGAGGTCGTGCTGGGCCAAGCGGTGACGGCGCCACACCTTGTTCAGCGCGAACGCCATCAGCAGCGCCCAGATGTAGATCGGTGCGGTCATCTCCAGGCGCACGTAGAAGGACGTCGGCAGCAGCCAGATCGGAGCAAGCACCAGCAGCGGCGGAATTGCCATGCGGATCATGTGGCGGCGGACGGCGCCCTGCCCGGCGAGGTCCTCGGCGACCCACTTGCGCATCGATGCGGGCAGGCGCCGACCGTAGAAGTAGGGGATGCGCTGGAAGAACGAGGGTTTGGCGTCGGCCATGGTGGCTCCTGTGCGTCATGGGTGGTCAGAGGTCGAGCGCGCCGGCAGCCGCGGAATTGATACGGGTCAGTGTGCGGTGCAGTTCTTCGAGTTCGGCGAGGTCGCCGCCGAGGCGGGCGACGACGGCGGGCGGGATGGCCAACGCCTGTTCGCGCAGCGCGATCCCATCCTCGGTGAGTTCGACATTCATGGCGCGTTCGTCGACGGTGCTCCGGGTGCGGGTGACCAACCCGAGGGTCTCCAGCCGTTTCAGCATCGGCGACAACGTCGCCGAGTCCAGTCGCAACGCCTTCGCGATCTGCTTGACCGACAGCGGGGGATTCGCCGATTTGCGGTGGTCCCACAGCACGAGCATGACCAGGTACTGCGGGTGGGTCAGACCGAGCGGTTCGAGCAGCGGTCGGTAGACGCCCAGGACAGCGCGATTGGCGACCCCGAGAGCGAAGCAGACCTGACGTTCCAGAGTGAGCGGATCGAGATCTGTGGCGGTCGACGACGACATACTTGAATCGTACACAAATTATATCGTACACAAATTATTAGGGCACTAATAATCTGGCTGTGGTCACAGGTGCCACCATCATCGATCGACGACTGCGTTCGGCGGAGGTGAGAGACCTGGCGGGGTCATTGCCCGACGTCGCGACGCTCAGTTGCGGTGCGGTGTTGCACCATTGCACGGTGGCGTTGGGTGCCGACGGGTGGGCTCGGAGAATTCGCCGGTTTCCGGCGCGGGACGATGCCGACCACCTGGCGCTCATCGAGTTGATCGAGGCGCCGCCGAGCGTGGGTGACGTCGAACTGGCCGAGGCGATTGCGCGCCGTCGGGCCGATCGTCGGCCGTACCGGGCGCAGTCGCTCCCCGAGGGCTCGCTGGAGTTGTTGCACGTCCGCGCGGAGCGGGACGGTGTCCGGTTCGGTGTGGTGCCGAAAACAGGTTGGGGTCGGTCATCCGACGGTGACGTCGCGCTGCAATACGACAGTCCGGCCGCCGCCCCGTCCGATGACGCGGTGCTACTGGTGCTCGGCACCGAAGCCGACAACGATCTCGCGCACCTGCGGGCCGGCGAGGCCACGCGGGACGACCTCGCGCCGCCACCGACATCGCCGTTGCGAGTGAGTGATCTTTAGTGGTCACGCGACTCGCACCCCGTCTCGGGGTTGTTCGGCAGCCTTGCGGCTGCGTCCCTTCCGCGCTTCATCGCCACCTGCCCGACGAGGCCCGGT
>JAXHUG010000048.1:0-45742 GCA_034189785.1 Actinomycetota bacterium | reverse complement strand
GGGACGACGGCGCTGACCACCAGGTGGGTCGGCACGAACGCCAGCAGCAGCGCCCACCACCAGCGGCGCCAACTGGCCGGCACCCACGGCCCCGACACCGTCAGCACCGCGGCCAGCATCGCGATCCACCGCGGATCGTCGAGGATCTGCGACAGCAGCGTGTCCAACCGGTCGGACAGGTCGAAGTGCCAACTCGGCGCGCTGATCCCGTTACCCGTGATCGACAGGGCGAGGATCGCGATCAGCCCGGCCGCGGCGAACGCGCCGAGTAACCGCCACTGCCGCACGATGATCAGCCCGACCAGGATCACGAACGGCAACGCCAGGATCGAGATGCCGTAGGCCAGGTACACCAGGTTCGACTGCGTCGGCGTGAGCACCCCGACGACCTCGGAGATCGACTGTTCGAGCGCGCTCCACTCGTAGCGGGTGATGAACGAACTCGTGACCACGATGGCCAACAGCACCGTCGCCAACGCCAGGCGCAGGATGTCGTTGGTGCGTCGAGTCAGCGGCAGCAGCAGGCTGCCCGATACCGCGATCTCCCGCCCGTCGACTCGCATGCTCAAACCGCGGCGCCGACCCCCAGGCGTCCGAGCGCCCGTCGGACGAGGCCGACCCGGGCCCCTCTGGTCGGTGGGCGGCGGACGGCGTACGGCCACGGTTGATTGCGCTCCGGAATCGATTCGGCCCTGACGTGTTCGAGGTGCCGGCGCAGGGACGCGCGCAGCTCCCCGAGTGCGGGGTCGGGCCACCTGTTGACGGCCTCGGTCGGGTCGTCGGTGAGGTCGTAGAGCTCCCACTGGTCGTCGAGCGGGCTGGCGCGGTAGGCCTGTCCGCGGGCACCGTTGGCGGCCAGGTGCCGCACGCCCGGTTCGGTCCAGGTGGCCGGATCGTCGAAGCTGCGCACCAGTTTCCACACGTGACCGTCGACCCGCGTCACCAGTCCTTCGAAGTTGGACGCCACGTGCGCGGGCACCCGGATCCGCAGCGGCGCCGGCGGATTGACGGTGAGCTTGAGCTTGCGTGCCAGACCAGATGCGCCGCTGTCGCCTTCGAGCACGTTGTCGCGGGTCATCAGGTACACCGTGCGATCCTCGTCGGGCGCTGCCCCGTCGACCACCGGCATCAGGTCACGCCCCGGCAGGGGATGCACCTCGGTGAAGGACCCGGCGAGCATGGCCGCCGTGGCGGCGACGTCGACACCCGCGGCGCTCAGCAGGGTCGGAACGAGGTCGACGTGCGAGGTGGGGGCGGTCACCGTGCGGGGTGCGGTCGCGTGCGCACCGGTGCGGGCGATGACGAACGGGACGCGGGTGGCCTCGTCGTAGAGGTTGAACCACTTCTGGTGCAGGCCGCCGTGCGCGCCGAGCAGGTCGCCGTGGTCGGCCGTGCGGACCAGCACCGCGTCCTGCGAACCCTCGACGACCGCGCGGCGCACCCGCTCGAGCGGACCGTCGACCTGCGCGTGCAGGCGGTAGTACAGATCCCGGTACCGCTGGGCGTTGCGCCGGTAGGTCCGCTCCATGACCGCCGCGGGGCCGTACCCGGAGTAGTAGGCCTCACGGAACGCGATCTGCGCCGCCGGTTTCGTCGACAGATCCTCGTCGGCGGTGGGGGCGGCGGGGACGTGCGGCGGGTCGAGCGGGGAGCCCTTGACCGGGCTGCGGCGCACCCACTGCGGGAACAGCACGATGTCGTGCGGGTTGACGAAACTGGCCACCAGCAGGAACGGCCGCAGCGCCTGCGCATCACCGGCGCGGCGGCGCGCGTACCGGTCCTGAAGCCACGCCACCACCCGGGTGGCGATCAGCGGGTCGCGGCGAAACCCGCTGTTGGACAGCGCCGCTCCGTGCGGTTCGGGGCCGACCCAGCCGGAGAACCCGTACGGCGCCAGCGGGTCGGCGTCGAGGTAGCGCCGCACCGCATCCGCGTCGACCACACCGTCGTCGTCGTTGGTGTCCAGCGGCGCCCCCGACGCATCCGCCAGATCGGCGTGGGAGATGTGCCACTTGCCGTCGTAGTGGGTGTCGTAGCCGGCGGTGCGGAACCAGTTGCCCAGCGTCGGCACCTCACCCGGGCGCAGCCACCGCATGCGCGAGTCCTCGTAGGTCTTTCCGATGCCGTCGGTCTGGGTGACGCCGTGCAGATCGGGGTACTGCCCGGTGAAGATCGTCGGTCGGCTGGGCACGCACGCCAGCGATCCGGTGTAGTGCCTGCCGAAGCTGACGCCGTGGTTGTCGAACCACGTGCGGCACGGCAGGGTGCGGTCGCGCCACGCCAGCACCTCGGGTGACTCGTACGGCGGGACCGCGCGTTCCTCGTCGGTCATCAGGATGACGATGTCGGGCTTGGGCTCAGACATGGGGGGCCTCCGATCGCGTCGCCAACCCGGCGAGCATGGTCCGACGACGACTGATCTTGGCCACCACAGGGGCCACCCTACGGTGCGGGGTCGGCGATGGTCAGCAGTGACGGGCGAGTCGGCGACGACCAGCCCGTGGCGCTGAGCCGCTCGCCGAGACCCGACGCGCGCACCACGCGCCGCTCGATCGCCGCCCGCACCGCGGCCTCCGGGCCGACCACCCGCACCTTCGCCTTCGCGCGGGTGACCGCGGTGTAGAACAGTTCGCGGGTCAGCAGCCGTGACTCCTCGTCGGGGAGCAGCACGGTCACCTCCTGCGCCTGGCTGCCCTGGCTCTTGTGGATGGTCATGGCGTGCACGGTCTCGACGTCGGCGAGCCGGCTGGTCGAGAACTCGACCGCACCGACCACCGCCGCCAAGCCGTCGTTACGGACCACCGTCACGCCGGTGTCGCCGTTGTAGAGCCGCAGTCCGTAGTCGTTCGCGGTGACCAGCAGCGGCCGCCCGGCGTACCAGTCCGACCAGATCGGCTCGCCGGTCGCGTCGGTGAGCCAGCGTTCGACCTGCCGGTTCCAGTGCCGCACGCCGTACGGTCCCCGCCGGTGCGCGCACAGCAGACGGTGTTCGTCGAGCGTGGCCAACGCCGTCGGCGCATCCCCGAGGATCGCCGCCTCCCGCAGCCGGAGCGCATGCGGCACAAGCACGTTGCGCAGCAGGTCGGCCGGGTTGTCGGTGTCGAACCATTCGATGTCGGGGCCGCCGTCGCGCAGCAGCGCGATCACGGTGTCGCTCTCGCCGTCGCGGATCGCCGACGCCAGCGCCCCGATCGGCGCGCCGAAGCGGTGCGAGGTGACCAGCCGGGCGATCCGCACGTCGTCGCGCGCGCCCAGCCCGTCGACGAGGTCGGCCAGCACGGCCCCGGCCTGAACCGACGCCAACTGGTCGGCGTCGCCCACCAGCAGCAGCCGGCTGTCGGGCCGCACGGCTTCGAGCAGCCGGGCCATCAGCGTCAGCGACACCATCGAGGTCTCGTCGACGACGATCACGTCGTGCGGCAGCCGGTTCTCCCGGTGGTGGCGGAACCGCGACGCGTTGTCCCGGCGCCGCTGCAGCAACCGGTGCAGAGTCGAGGCGGTCAGTTCGGGCAGGCGGTCACGGTCGACGGCGTCGAGGTCGGCGATCTGCAGGTGTACCGCCTCGAGCAGGCGGGCCGCGGCCTTACCGGTCGGGGCGGCCAGCGCGATGCGCAGCGGCGGCCGGTTCTGCAGGGAGGCCTGTTCGGAAAGCAGCGCCAACAACCGCGCCACCGTCGTCGTCTTACCGGTGCCGGGGCCGCCGGTCAGTACCGTGAGTGATTGCGAGAGCGCGATTTCGGCGGCCACGCGTTGTTCGGGGAAGTCGGCGGTGGGGAACAGGCGGTCGAGTCCGGGCACCTCGCCCGGCGGTGAGGATTCCAGCAGCGCGAGCACGTCGTCGCACACCTGCTGTTCTTCGCGCCAGTAGCGGTCGAGGTAGAGCAGGTCGGCAGAGGAGCCGGAGGAGAGCCTGAGCACCGGCGGCGTCCCGGTCAGCGGACTGGCCCGCACCGCCGTCAGCCACGCCTCGGGATCGGGCCAGGGCAGGTCGGGCAACCCGACCTGCGTCGCGACGGACCTCAGGTCCACACAGACCGACCCGTTGCGCAGCGCGCGCACCGCGAATGCGACGGCGAGCGCCACGGAGTCGTCTGTCTCACCGGTCAATTCGGTGAGACGACGGGCGACGTGCACGTCGGCGGGTTCGAAGACCCCGGCGTCGGCGAACGCGATCATGAGTCGGCGGACAGCCGCAGGCGCACCATTCGGGTGGTCGAACTCTCGTCGAGTTCGACGAGGTCCTGGCGGGACCGCAGGAAATCGCTGAACGATTTGAAGCCCAGCGATTTCTCGGAGAACGACGGATCCATCCGCTTCATCTGCGCCTTGACCGCGGAGTTGTGCAGCCAGTCGGCGTCGTCCTTCTCCAGGCCGATCTGCAGTGCCCGGGTGAGCAGACCGGTGGCCGCGTTCTGCGGGTCGGGCTCGTCGGCGTCGGAGTCGCTGTCGACCTTGCGGCGCCGGGTGCGTTTCTCGGGCCCGGTGCCGGTGCCGGTGTCGGTGTCGGTGTCGGCGGGCGGCGAGTCGGGCTGGGGGACCGGCACCCCGGGCAGCGCGTCATAGGTGACGAACTCGTCGCAGGCGGCGGCCAGCGACCGGCTCGACGCGCCGGCCACCCCGATGCCGACCACGTAGCGGCCGAGCCGCTTGCAGCGCTGCGCCAGCGCGATGTAGTCCGAATCCCCGCCGACGATCACCACGTGGGTGAGGTCGGGCAGCCGGAACATGTCCTCGACCGCGTCGACGGCCAGCCGGATGTCGGCGCCGTTCTTGCCGTACGCGGCGGCCGGGAACAGCTGCACCAGGTCGACGGCGCGGGCGACGAGTTGTCCGCGGTAGTTCGCGTTGACGTCGGAGGACCAGTCCGCGTACGCGCGGGTGAGCACCAGCGTGCCGAACGACGAGGCGAAGTCGATCACCGCGCCGATGTCGACCGTGGCACGCCTGAGCTTCTCGGCGAAGTCGTCTGCGTCCCTGGTCTTGTCCCTCTGGAACGAGTTCCGTCCGTTGACCTGGTCGTACCGCGAAATCACGATGTTGTCGAAGTCGAGGTAGACCGCGACGCGTGTGGCTCCCGGTTCCGTCACCTGTCCAGTGTGGCCCATGGGCCGCGGTGATGGTGCACGGCACGCAGATGCCCGCGGTGGACAGGAAGTCGACACACCGGTCAGGCCGCCGCGGTGCCGGTGTCGAGCAGATCGGACAGCGCCACGATCAGCGAAGCGGGCGGCTGCCAGCTGAACACTCCGGTCGGATCGCCGTCGGTCACCGGTGTGGACGCCCCGCACATCCCGCGCACGAACAGGTACAGCACCCCGCCGAGATGATTCGCCGGGACGTAACCTGGTTGCCGCCACCGCAGGAAGCGGTGCAGGACCACGCAGTACAGCAGGGCCTGCAGTGGATAGTCCGAGTGCAGCATGGCCTCGGCCAGCCGGGTGCGGTGGTAATCGGCGGCGGTCAAGGGCTTTTCGGCTTCGCCGAGCCAGTTCGTCTTGTAGTCGACCACCACGTAGCGCACCCCGGTGGTGTCACGGACGCGTAGGACCGCGTCGATCGAACCCGCCAGGTATCCCTTGAGTGACTGGCCGCCCAGCGCCCGGTCGGTGAGCCGGTCGACGTACGGCGCGAGCGGGTCGTCGGCGGGCAGGTGCGCGGCGAGTAGGCGGCCGACGTCGGCCAGCGTGATCGCCGGTGCATCCCCGCGCCCGTCCCCGCCGGCCAGCGGGAACTCGAAGTCCAACTCCCGCAGGCGATCGCGCAGCCCGATCTGCCGCAGTGTCAGGTTGGGGGCGAGCGGGCCGAGCGGGGTGTCGTGCATCGGCAGCAGCGCGTCGGCCAGCGCCGCGGCCTCGACGTCGACCGGCCACCACATTGCGTGTTCGCCGATCGTGCGCTCGAGTTCGGCCTTCAGGTCGGCGGCGAACGGATCGGCGTGTTCGAGCACCGCGTGCACCAGCGACCCGAACGTCGCGCCCGTCGGCAGCTCCGCCATCGGCGACGGCACCGCGGCGACCTCGTCGTCGAGTTCCGATACCGGCACCTCGGCGGCCTCGTCGTCGAGTTCGCCGACTTCGGGTTCGCTGGTCACCCCGGCGGCGGCTGCCGAGCCTTCGGCGGCCCGCAGCAGGCCCGAGTACGAGGTGCGCCGCCACGCGGTGTCGATGCCGCGGTGGAAGTGCCGGACGGCGAGGTCCGTCGGGTGTTCGCGGGGCCGGGGTGGGGCGGGTGCGGCGATCCCGGAGTCCTCGAGCACCGGGCCGCCGAGATCGGCCCAGGCGCGCAACGCCGTCCTGGCGTCCGCGTCGTCGAGTCTCGGCGGGTCGCAGCGGTCCGGGACGGTGGTGTCGCCGGGCCGCCGCCCCCGCAGCAACCGGGACAGCCCGCCGTTGGGTTCGTCCCACGACGGCGCCCACCAGGCGACCACCTGGGACTGCGCACGGGTCAGCGCGACGTAGGTGAGGCGCACGTCGTCGCCGGCGGCCTCTTTGCGGCCGAGCCGTTCGACCCGTGCGTGGTCGGGGCTGTCGTCGCCGCCGATGTGCAGGCAGCGGGTCCGGTCGTCGTCATGGAACAGCACGCAGTCGCGGGTCTGGATGTTGCGGTTGAACGCGAACGGCAGGTACACCACCGGATACTGCAGACCCTTGCTGACCCAGACGGTCATGATCTGCACGGCGGCGGCGTCGTTGTCGAGGCGGCGGTTGCGTTCGACCCTGCCACTTCGGGAGCCGCCGCGCTGCTCACGTTGGGTGCGCAGCCAGTCCCGCAGCGCGGGCAGGCTGAAGTGTTCGCGGTGTGCGGTTTCGTGCAGCACCTGCGTCAGGTGCGCGAGGTCGGTCATGTGGCGCGTCCCGTCCCGCCACGCCAGCACCCTCTTGCCCATCCCCGTCATGTTGGCCGCCTCGAAGATGGCGGCGACGCCGCGTTCGCGGGCGTGGTCGGCCCACTCGCGCAACCGGTCGGCGACCTCGTCGGTGAGCCGGTCGCCACGGGCGGCGAGCTCTTCGGCGGTGCGGCCGAAGAACATCGTGGTGGCCGCGGCGCGTACCAGTCCGGAGCGGTGCGGCTGGTCGAACGCCTCGAGCAGGCACAGCCAGTCGTCACCTGCGGGGGAGTTGAACACATCGGAGTCCCCGGTGTAGACCGCGGGGATACCCGCCACCGACAGCGCGTCGAAGCAGGCGCGGGCGTCCTTGTGCGTCTCGACGATCACCGCGATGTCCCTGGCCTGCAACCGTTCACCGCAGAACGTCGCTCCGCTGGCCAACAGCCGGCCGATGTCGGCGGCGAGGTCCCCGCTGATGTGGGGTCGCAGCCTGTCCATCGGGATGACGCGGTCGGGGCGGGTGCCGAAGGTGTCGCGAGAGACGATGCGCAGGCGGAAGGGATCGTTGTGCGGTGCCCCCGCGAGCCGGTGGCCGCGGTGCCGGGCCTCGACGGGGCGCACCACGATCCCGGGGTCGCCGAGTTCGCAGTCACGCAGCACGACCTGCAACCGGTCGACCAGGTCACCGTCGCTGCGCCAGTTCGTGCCGAGGGTCTGCCGGTTTCCGGCCGTGCTCGCGGCGTGCAGGTAGGTGACGATGTCGCCGCCGCGGAATGCGTAGATCGCCTGTTTGGGGTCGCCGATCAGGATCAGCGTCGAGCGCCCGGTGAACGCCCGGTCGAGCACCTGCCACTGCACCGGATCGGTGTCCTGGAATTCGTCGACCATCACGATCGACCAGCGGCGGTGCATGCGCGTGCGGGCCGGGGAGTGCTCGCCGGTGAGCGCGTTGGCCAGCCGCGAGAGCAGATCGTCGTAGTGCAGGATGCCGAGCCGGCGTTTCCGTCGCTCGAGTTCGGCGCACACCGCTGTGGCGAACTCGACGCGCACCGCGGCCTCGGTCCCGGGCGGCGGGTTCTGCGGCCGCAGTTCGGTGCCGGCGTTGCCGACCACCTCGCGGGCCAGCTCCAGCGCCTGACCGCGGGTCAGCAGCGGATCGTCACGCTGCTGCCCGAAAAGCGCGAGGTACAGATCGTCGACGATCTCGGCGGTCAGGTCGTCGAGGCTCTCCACGAGCTGCACACCGGTATCCGTATCGCCGGCCACGCCAAGCGATGTGAGAACGAGCTGGCAGAACTGATGCGTGGTGGCGATCGTCGCGGCGTCGAAACCGGCCAATGCGTCCTTGAGCCGCTGCGTGCGCAGGTGCCGTTCGTCGTCGGGGGCGTCGATCAGCTGCGCGACGAGTTGGTTCTCGCCGACGGTCGCGGGGTCCTCGAAGGCCGTCAGCGCGTCGCGCATCTGACAGTGAACCCGCTCCCGCAGTTCCTGGCTGGCCGCCCGGCCGAAGGTCACCAGCAGCATCTCGTCGAGCGTCGCGACACCCTCGGCGATGTAGCGCGTCACCAGACCCGCGAGCGCGAACGTCTTGCCGGTGCCCGCACTGGCCTCCAGCACCGTCGTGGTGAGCGGCGCGGGCAGCGGGCCGAGCAGATCGAAGCGGTCCATCAGCCGGGGTCGCACTCGGCGTCCAGCATCGGCAGCCACAGGCGGCCGGCGTACCCGTCGAGGCCCGCCGCGAGCAGGGTGCCCAGCGGGGCGTGCGGCCCCCACACGCGCACGTTGGCCGGTTCGGCGTCCTCACCCGGGTAGCGGTCCGACTTCCAGCGGTACCGCGCCGCCCGCTCCACGTCGCCACCACCGTGGCGCGCCTGCGCCCACGCATAGGACGTCTTCGGCGGCAACGGAATCGGTTGACGCCGCCCCGCGTCGTACATGCCCACCAGGTCGCGCAGCACACCGGTGGCATCCGCGGGTGCGCCGAGCAGCCGTTCCCGCGGCGTGGCGCCCCGCTTCGGGCGGCCGATGCACACCGCCGCCCAGTCCGTACCGGGACGTTGAGCGGTCAACGCCGCCAACCGGATCCACGAGGCCAGCAGGTGGCGGCCGTCGAGTTTGGAGTACGTGACGGTGACCGTGCGGTCGCCGTACACCTTCGGGACGGTGCCGGTGACGCGGCGGCCGCCACCGAGGTGGATGTCGACGTCGAACGCCCGGGGCGGTTGCCGCCGGTGCCGGTGCGCGGTGGTGGCCAGCGCGGCGGCCTGATCGCGCAACTCCTGCGCCTTGCGCCAGCCGAGCCGGCCGGGTGGCAGCGAACCGCGCCGCCACTCCGCCTGTTGCGCCTGTTCGGGATTGAGGCCGCGCAGCATGTCGTCGAGCATCCGTTCGCCGACCCGCCATTCGGCCAGCGCATCGATCTGCACCGGCATGGCGTCCTCGACGGCATCCACGTCCCATGGCGGCGTGAAGTCCAGCGCCCGGAAGAACCCCTTGACCGGATCCTTGAAGAAGCCGATCAGGTCGTCGAGCGCGACGTCGTCCTCCGGTGGCGCAGGCAGTGGATGGGTGAGCAGGCCGGGCCGCTCGGCGCGCTCCCCGGACGCGACCGTCGCGGCGGTCAGCGCCGTCGAGTCGAACGTGAACGGTGAGCCGGGCACTCCGAGTGCGCCGGGCGTGACGTTGCGAACGTCGAAGGGCTGCAACGGATGCTCGACGAGGATCCGTTCGCGCACCGGGGTCCCGGTGGTGATGTCGAGTGCGCCGAGCAGTTCGACCAGCGGCACCGCCGGGGGTTTGCGCTGCCCGGAATACTCGTTGGCCCCGGTGTAGGTGACGACGAGCCTCTCCGTCGCCGCGCCGATCGCGTCCAGCAGCAGTTGGCGGTCCTCGGAGCGGATGTCGCGCTCACCGGTCATCGGGTCACGGGCCAGTGCGTCGTCGCCGTCGACCACGCCCAGGCGCGGGAACACCCCGTCGTCGAGACCCACCAGGCACACCACCCGGTGCGGGACCGAACGCATCGGCACCATCGTGCACACCGTCAACGTGCCGGTGCGGAAGTTCGCCCGGGTGGGCCGTCCGGCGAGGTGGCGGTCGAGCAGGGCCTTGATGTCGGGCAGGCGCAGCAGGGTGTCACCTCGCGGGCCGGCCTGGGTGAGCACCTCGGCGAACTCGCGTTCCAGTTGGCGGGTCTGCCAGGTGTCGTCGTCGCCGACGGCGGTCAACTGGCCGATGCCGGTGCGTAACGCGCCGAGCCACTCGTGGAGTGGCTTTGTGCCGCTGAGGGTTTCGACGCAGGTCTGCAGGCGGTCGACGTAGTCGGCGAGGCGGCCGGCGAGTTCGACGCGGTCGCTGCCGACGTCGTCGAGGGGCAGCGTCGTGTCGAGCCAGGCGTGGGAGTCGTCGGACATCGCGACGCCGGCGAGCACCCGGTCGAGTCCGAAACGCCAGGTGTTCTGGACGAAGTCGACGCCGTAGGGGCGGCGGTGCTCACGGTCGAAACCCCACCGGATGTTGGCCTCGCGCACCCAGTCGCCGATCGCGTCGAGGTCGTCGTCGCTGAAGGCGAAATTCGCCCGGATCGACGGCGCCTCGGCGAGGTTGAGCACCTCGGAGGCGGTGGCGCGGCCGCCGGCGAGTGCGAGCAGTTGGCCGGCGACGCCGAGCAACGGGTTGGTCTGGGTGAGCGCGCGGTCGGCGAGTTTGACGCGCAACCGGTGGGCGGGGTGCGCGCCGTGGATCACGTCGCCGAGCCCGAAGCCGGCGACGATCAGCGGTGCGTAATGCTCGATGTCCGGGCACATGACGAGGATGTCGCGGGGTTCGAGCGTCGGATCGTCGACCAGCAGGCCGAGCAGCACCTCGCGCAGGACGTCGATCTGGCGGGCGGCGCCGTGGCAGCTGTGCACCTGAACCGAGCGGTCGTGGTCGCGCAGCCGGCGGCCGTCGGGGCGGACCGCGTTGGCGGTGATGTCGGACTGCAGCCAGCCGAGCAGGGTGTCGGGGTGGTCGTCGGTGCCCAGGTACTCGTCGGTCTGGGTGTCCGCCGGCAGGCTGCGCTGCAGTTCGCGCAGGTCGCGGCCGAGGGTGGCGAGCAGCGGGTGGCCGACCTCGCGGTGGGTGTCGTCGTCGCGGCGGCGCACGGCGCCACAGTGGGCACGGTGGGGTTTGAGGGTTGTCCACAGGGCGTCGCTGGGGTGCGGCAGCCACAGGTGCAGGTCGTGGTGGGTGGCGAGCGCGTCGAGCAGTTCGACCTCGGTGGAGGGCAGGCGGGTGTGGCCGAACAGCGACAGACGGTCGGGTAGGCCGCTGGGTGACTCATGAAGGCGGGCAATGGTTTTCGCCTGCCGGATGTGCGGGGGGTCGGCGGGTACCCGGTCGACGAGCTGTCGCCAGAGATACGGTTGCCAGTGCAGGTCGTCGTCGAGGTCGGCGGGGTTGCCGGCGAGCCAGTCGACGAGCAGTCGGGGGCGCTGGCGGGCGTAGGAGGCGAACAGGCCGGCGAGGCGGCGGGCGACGGCGTAGCGGCGGCTCTGCCGGAGGTCCTTCTCCTCGCCGTGTTCGACGTGGCCGAGGTGGGTGGCGAGCGTGGTGCACCACGGTTGGCCGAGGTTGTCGTCGATGACCTCGAGCAGCGGCCAGACCAGCGAGTCGGGGGCCCAGGGATCGTCGTCGGCGGCGCCGCTCAGCTCGGCGATCAGGGATCGCGGATTGCCGAAGGTGATGCCTGCACAGACGCCGTCGTCGCCGGAACCGCGGCCGAGGACGTGGGAGAGCCGCTGGCTCAGCCACCGCTCGACGCCCTTGGCCGGGACGAGGACGAGTTCTTCGGCGAAGGGGTCGGCCAGGGGAGTGGACAGCAGGGCACCGAGTCCGTCGGCCAGCAGGTCGGTGCGCTCCGCCCGGTGCAGATGGAATGGCATCGACCCAAACGATAGAGCGCGGGTCCGACTGATCGCGACAAGCCGGTTGCTGTGCGGCGGTCAGCAGCCATCCCAACCGCTTGGACCAGTTCCTCGGTATTGAGGCACTGGTGTCGAAACGGGGCGTAGGGCGAATGAACGGCCCCGGCCTCAGAGCCAGTCGCGGCGTTTGAACGTCACGTAGAGGATCGCGACTAACAGCACGATGATCACCGAACTCGTGATGAACCCCCCGACCGTCTCGACGCCCGGGAAAATGACGTTCTGCCCGTAGAAACCGGTGATCGCGGTCGGCACTGCGATGATGGCCGCCCAGCCGGTCAACTTCTTCATCACCATGTTGAGCCGTGCGTCCTGCAGCGACAGGTTCGTCTCGAAGACGGTCGTGATCATGTCGCGCAGTGATTCGGTCCACTCCGACGCGCGCAACACGTGGTCGTAGAGGTCGGCGTAGCGGGGGTCGAGCTCCGGCGACATCCGAGCATCCAGGCGGCGGTGCTGGATCGAGTTGACGACCTCTCGCATCGGCAACACCGCCCGCCGCAGGTGCACGAGGTCCTTGCGCAATTGAAAAGTGCCGCGCTGCAAACCTCCTCGCGGCATCGAGTCGGAGAACAACGCGTCCTCGATGTCCTCGATGGCGTCGTCGAGATACTGCACCGCGTCGAAGTGGGTGTCGACCACCGTGTCGAGCAGGGCGTGTATGAGGGCGCCGACACCGTACCCCTGACCGCCGAGCTCGGCGAACCGCGCCGAGACCGCGTCGATGTCGAAGTCCGACGACAACCGCACGGTGATCAGCCCCTGCGGCAGCACGAAGGCGGAGATCCGGTGGATCGACAGCGCCGATTCGGTGTCGCGCTCCGGCTCCCGGGTGTCGACGCTGTAGACGGTGAAGAACGTGTGCGTCGCGTAGACGGTGGCCTTGGTGCGCTCGGCCTCGGCGACGGCGTCCTCGACGGCCCACTCGTTGAGGCCCAGTTCGTGGGCGAGGTCTTTGAGGATGGCGTGGTCGGAGGCGTACACGTCGGCCCAGACCAAGGTTCCCGGTTCGGCGAGGTAGTCGGAGATCCTGGAGAACTCGAAGTCGTCCTGCTGTTCGCCGTTCCGCCACACCCGGCCCCAGACGTCGCTCACCCGGCCCATCCTGTCAGCCTGACATCATGTGATGCGCGTCACGACAGGCGTAGCCTGAAGATGTCTCGAAGAAAGAAGGATGCGATGAAGGGCGCGCATCACGATCCCGTCGACCACGCACGGACCTATCAGCCACGGGCGGGCGAGTCCATGATCGACACCCTCTGGTTTCCCGGACTGCTGTTGATCGCGCTCGGCGTCATCGGGTTGGCGGCCATCGTCGCGTCCGCCGCGTACGGCGAAGGCCACCTGGTGCTGCCGCTGGCGCTCGTCACCGGTGCCATCGTCACCGCCGGAGGCGGTCTGATCGCACTGGAGCACCGGCGGGTGCTGCGCATCGAACGCCTTTGGCGCAGTGAGCATCCGGACGCCAAACACCATCACGCCGTGTGAGCGAGGAGTCCGTGCTCGAGGGCGTAGCGGCCTGAGTCTGGCCTACGTCGTGGCCGCGGCCGGTTCACGCGGCGCAGCGGGGGCGACCGGCAACGGCGCGAATCGTCTCGTACATGAGGATAGGGTCTGGCGCCCCAGTGCTCGCTGCGCGAGACCGGAGCGAACTCAGCCGCCCATCAACATGTGCCACTGGTCGAGGTCGCGGGCGCGGTAGACGTAGTTCGACCGCTTCACGTTCGACAGGGCGTCGCTCGGCTCCGCGGAGTACCAGTGGCCCGGGAACACCGTCGGGTCACCGGGCAGCCGGGCCAGCGCCTGCAGGCTGCCGAACATGTCGTCGACGTTCCCGCCCGGGAAGTCGGTGCGTCCGCACCCCTCGAGGAACAGCGTGTCGCCGGCGACGAGCCGGCCGTCGAGCAGGAAGCACTGGCTGCCCGGCGTGTGGCCGGGAGTGTGCAGCAGTTCGATGTCGATGCCGCCGACGCTGACCACATCACCGTGGTCGTGGGCGGTCAGATCACTGCGGGCGATCCCGGTCACCCGCGAAACCCACTCGGCCTCATGGCTGTTCACATGCACCGGCACACTGACCCGCTCGAGCAGTTCGGCCAGCCCCTTGAGCTCGAAGCCCATCATCGAACCGCCCACGTGGTCGGGGTGGTGATGGGTCGCCAACACGCCGGACACGTGCATGCCGTCGGCCTCCAGCGCGTCGACCAGATCCCCGGCGGCGTAGGCCGGATCGACGATGACGCAGTCGCCGGTCTCCCGGTCCCCGATGAGGTAGGCGAAGTTGCGCATCTGCGTGGCGATCATGTCCCCGACGGCGAAGTCGCGCCCGGCGAGCAGCTGGCGGAAGTAGAGGCGGTCTGAGTTCGGCACGTCCGACAGCCTAAAGCGGCTGGTGAAAAAACCACACGTCGCGGGGTGTTCAACGGCACGACGTGTGCAACTCACCCGTTTCACCGACCTGGGCCTGCGGACCATGATGCTGCTGGCCGCCGGCGAGGCCGACGGGCAGCGGGTCACCACCCGCACGATCGCCGCGGGCGCCAACGCGTCCGAACACCACCCCTGCCGACGGCGATCTGCCCGACCCCCAGACGCGCCACCGAACGACTGGCTGCTGGCCTGATCAACCGAGTGCGGACCGGCTCGCGTATGGTCGCACTGACCAGCGGTTTGGCGCCTGCGCGGGCCAGACTGTACGCTCTTTAAGGCCCACGGCACGGCGTCGTCCGAGGTCGAGGGTCAGGCCCCCTTAGCTCAGTCGGCAGAGCGTTTCCATGGTAAGGAAAAGGTCAACGGTTCGATTCCGTTAGGGGGCTCGGCGACCGCCGAGTGGTAGGCGCCTGGAATGGCGGTGTAGCTCAGCTGGTTAGAGCGCACGACTCATAATCGTGAGGTCGGGGGATCGAGCCCCCCCACCGCTACAGAGCACGAGCAACGACACGAGATCTGAAAGAGGGCAGCTGACGTGGCCTCCAGTACCGACGTCCGGCCGAAGATCACCTTGGCCTGCGAGGTGTGCAAGCACCGCAACTACATCACGAAGAAGAACCGCCGCAACGACCCCGACCGGCTGGAGCTCAAGAAGTTCTGCCCGACCTGCGGTGTGCACCGTGCGCACAAGGAGTCGCGCTGATAGGTCAACCCGTCGGCGCACGCCGCGGTGTGACGAGATAGGTTCATCACCCGTGTCTTTCCTGGACAACTACGTCGGGACGCATTACCGCCACCCTGACCACTATGTCGTGGGCCGCGAAAAGATCCGCGAGTACGCCGTCGCCGTCAAGAACGACGATGCGGTGTTCTTCGACGAGAAGGCCGCCGCCGAACTCGGTCATGACAAGCTGCTCGCGCCGCTGACGTTCATCTCGGTGTTCGGCTATCAGGCGCAGCACGCGATGTTCGAGGCCAACAACATCGCCATCAGCGACGCCCAGATCGTCCAGGTCGACCAGGTGCTCAAGTTCGTCAGGCCGATCGAGGCCGGCGACACGCTGTACTGCGACGTCTACATCGACTCGATTCGCACGGCGCACGGCACCGACATCATCACCACCAGGAACGTCATCACCAATGACAACGGTGAGGTCGTACAGGAGTGCTACACCACCCTCGCGGGGCGTAGCGACGAAGACGGAGAGAGTGGCTTCAGCAATGGCATTGCGTGAGTTCGATTCGGTCAAGGTCGGCGATCAGCTCCCGGAAAAGGTGATCACCCTGACCCGCCAGGACCTGGTGAACTACGCCGGCGTCTCCGGTGACCTCAACCCCATCCACTGGGACGACGAGATCGCCAAGCAGGTCGGACTCGACACCGCCATCGCCCACGGCATGCTCACGATGGGACTCGGCGGCGGCTACGTCACCTCATGGGTGGGCGACCCGGCCGCGGTCAAGGAGTACAACGTGCGGTTCACCGCCGTCGTGCCGGTGCCCAACGACGGCAAGGGCGCCGAGGTCGTCTTCTCCGGCCGCGTGAAATCCGCCGATCCCGAGTCGAAGTCGGTGACCATCGCGCTGGCCGCGACCGCCGGCGGCAAGAAGATCTTCGGCCGGGCCGTCGCGGTCGCAACGCTGGCGTAGGCAGGGGCACCTCTCATGGCACTCAAAACCGACATTCGCGGCATGGTCTGGAAGTACCCCGACACCTTCGTGGTGGGCCGCGAACAGATCCGCCAGTATGCCAGGTCCGTGAAGGTCACCGATCCGGCCACCTTCGACGAGGACGCCGCCGCCGAGCTGGGGCATGACGCCCTGGTCGCGCCGCCGACGTTCATGTCGATCTTCGCGGTGATGATCCAGAACCACTTCTTCCAGCACGTCGACGTCGGCCTGGAAACCCTGCAGATCGTCCAGGTCGATCAGAAGTTCCTCTTCCACCGGCCGATCGTGGCCGGCGACGCGCTGACCGGAACCATGTACATCGAGACGGTGGACGAGCGGTTCGGCGCCGACATCGTCACCACCCGCAACGTGTTGACCGACCTGACGGGAGCGGTGGTCATGGAGTCGTTCACCACCCTGATGGGGCACGAGGGTGACAACTCGATCTCGGCGAAATGGGATCCCGAGACGGGTCAGGTGGTCCGCACGGCGGTCGGCGAGTAGCCGCTGGGCAGCGGATTAGGAAGTCCGACAGCCTGCGCGCTAAACTCGGTGACCGGGGTTTTCCCATTACAGCGCGCTTCCGACTGAACGTCGCGAAGCGCGCGAATTGTGTGAGCCCCGTACGCGGTGACGACAGTGCCAGCGCTGTCACCGCTGAAGGGGCGTAGCTCAACTGGCAGAGCAGCGGTCTCCAAAACCGCAGGTTGCAGGTTCAAGTCCTGTCGCCCCTGCCAACTGGATACTGGACAGGCGTGGACACTGGACAGTGATGACCCAGACCATCATGAGAACGACGAGTCCACACGAACCCGAGACGAAAGGCATGCGGTGAGCGACGAGCGCGATGGTGCCGGCTCCGCAGGCACCGGCAACGACGCAGAGACCGGCGGCGTCGACGACACCCGCGGGCAGACGGCCGTGGTGACCCGGCCGCCGCGCCCCAGCGGTAAGCGGACGCGGCGTGCCGCCGTCGACACCGACGCCGAATCGGATGCCACCGAGTTGACCGGGAGCGCGGGCACCGGGAACGGCTCGGGCACCGGCACCAAGAGGAAGACCGCGGAGAAGGAGCCGGGTCGCTACCCGAACCCGTTCCTGTACGTCGTCACCTTCATCAAGCAGGTCGTCGCGGAACTGCGCAAGGTGATCTGGCCGAACCGCAAGCAGATGGTCAGCTACACCAGCGTGGTGCTGGTCTTCCTCGCCTTCATGGTGGCGCTGATCGCCGGGTTCGACTATGGCATGGCCCGACTGGTCGGACTGGTGTTCGGCGATTAGCGCAGGATCGACCGGCAACAAGAGAGGACTACAACCGTGACGAGCTTCGAGGGCGATACGCCTTCGGCCGAGGGCGTCGATCTGGTCGATAACGATGAGACCGAGGCCACCGATAACGCCAACACCGATCCCGCGACCGAGGAGGTGGAGGACGAGGACCCTGCCGTCGCGCTGAAGAAGGAACTGCGGCTCAAGCCGGGCGACTGGTATGTGATCCACTCCTACGCCGGCTACGAGAACAAGGTGAAGGCCAACCTCGAGACCCGCGTGCAGAACCTGGATGTGGGCGACTACATCTTCCAGGTCGAGGTGCCGACCGAAGAGGTCACCGAGATCAAGAACGGTCAGCGCAAGCAGGTCAACCGCAAGGTACTGCCGGGCTACATCCTGGTCCGCATGGAACTCAACGACGAGTCGTGGGGCGCGGTGCGCAACACCCCGGGTGTCACCGGGTTCGTCGGTGCGACGTCGCGGCCGTCGCCGTTGAGCCTCGACGACGTGGTGAAGTTCCTGCTGCCGCCGGCCACGGCGAAGAAGCCGGGCAAGGCGGCTTCGACGGCTGCCGGTGCCGCCTCGAGCGAGGCGACGCTGGAGCGTCCGGAGATTCTGGTCGACTTCGAGGTCGGTGAGTCGGTCACCGTGATGGATGGTCCGTTCGCGACGCTGCCGGCCTCGATCAGCGAGGTCAACGCCGAGCAGCAGAAGCTCAAGGTGCTGGTGTCGATCTTCGGTCGGGAGACACCGGTGGAGCTGACCTTCAGCCAGGTCTCCAAGATCTAACTCAAGCCCCGAAAAGAAGAGGAACACACACAGCATGGCCCCGAAGAAGAAGGTCACCGGGCTGATCAAGCTGCAGATCCAGGCCGGGCAGGCCAACCCCGCCCCGCCGGTGGGTCCGGCGCTCGGTCAGCACGGCGTCAACATCATGGAGTTCTGCAAGGCGTACAACGCCGCGACCGAGTCGCAGCGCGGCAACGTCATCCCCGTGGAGATCACCGTCTACGAGGATCGCAGCTTCACCTTTGCGCTCAAGACGCCGCCGGCAGCCAAGCTGCTGCTCAAGGCCGCCGGGGTGCCGAAGGGTTCCGGTGAGCCGCACAAGACCAAGGTCGCCAAGGTGACGTGGGATCAGGTGCGTGAGATCGCCGAGGCCAAGAAGGCCGACCTGAACGCCAACGACATCGGTCAGGCCGCCAAGATCATCGCCGGCACCGCCCGGTCGATGGGGATCACCGTCGAATAGCACTGCACAGTTCGACCATCCCTGTGGGAGGGCTGGCATCGGCCCGCACCACGACTCAGCAACTAGGAGAATCCAATGAGCAGGAACAGCAAGGCATACCGCGAAGCCGCCGAGAAGGTGGACAAGACCAGGCTCTACACGCCGCTGGAGGCCGCGAAGCTGGCCAGGGAGACGTCGTCGAGGAAGCAGGACGCCACCGTGGAGGTGGCGATCCGGCTGGGTGTGGACCCGCGTAAGGCCGATCAGATGGTGCGCGGCACGGTGAACCTGCCGCACGGCACCGGTAAGACCGCGCGGGTGGCGGTGTTCGCCGTGGGGGACAAGGCCGAGCAGGCGGTCGCCGCGGGGGCCGACATCGTGGGCAGCGACGATCTGATCGAGCAGATCCAGGGCGGCATGCTCGACTTCGACGCGGCGATCGCGACGCCGGATCAGATGGCCAAGGTCGGCCGCATCGCGCGCATCCTGGGCCCGCGTGGGC
Source organism: Actinomycetota bacterium (assembly GCA_034189785.1). Taxonomy (GTDB): domain Bacteria; phylum Actinomycetota; class Actinomycetes; order Mycobacteriales; family Mycobacteriaceae; genus Mycobacterium. The sequence continues at coordinate 26,840 of JAXHUG010000048.1, read as the reverse complement.
TGATGCCGAACCCGAAGACCGGCACGGTGACCGCCGATGTGGCCAAGGCGGTGGCCGACATCAAGGGCGGCAAGATCAACTTCCGTGTGGACAAGCAGGCCAACCTGCACCTGGTGATCGGCAAGGCGTCGTTCGACGAGAAGAAGCTGGCCGAGAATTACGGGGCCGCGCTCGATGAGATCCTGCGCGCCAAGCCGTCGGCGTCGAAGGGCCGCTACCTGAAGAAGATCGTCGTGTCGACGACGACGGGCCCGGGCATCCCGGTCGACCCGCAGGTGACGCGTAACCTCGCCGAGGCGTAGGCGCCGGCCGGAGCCGACCGTCGGCACCGAGGCGTAAGTCTCGATATTCGATCCCGCTGCGCAGCGGTGTTCCGGTCCTGCTCGCTAGGATGACCCACGGGAGATCCTGGAGGGGGGAACAGGTGAGTTGCCGTATCGCAGTGTTCGGCACCGGCTATCTCGGTGCCACCCATGCCGCATGCATGGCCCAGCTGGGGCACGAGGTGCTCGGTGTCGATATCGACGAGGGGAAGCTTGCGAAGCTGGCCGCCGGTGAGCTCCCGTTCTTCGAGCCCGGGCTACCAGAGGTCCTGCGTGCGAACATCGACGCGGGACGGTTGCGGTTCACCACGTCGTACGAGGAGGCCGCCGAATTCGCTGATGTCCATTTCATAGCCGTCGGCACCCCACAGAAGCACGGCGAGCTCGCAGCCGACTTATGTCATGTCGACGGGGTCGTCGAGTCCCTGGCCCCGCTGCTCACCCGCCCGGCGGTGATCTTCGGGAAGTCGACGGTGCCTGCCGGTACCGCGGCGCGGTTGGGTGCCCGGTTGCGCAAGCGTGCGCCCGCCGGTGAGTACGCGGAGCTCGCATGGAATCCGGAATTCCTGAGGGAGGGGTTCGCGGTCAAGGACACGCTGCACCCGGACCGGATCGTGCTCGGCGTGGATCGCGACCGTCCTGGCAACGCGGAGGCCGCCGCGCGCGAGGTCTACGCGCCGCTGCTCGAGGAGGCCATCCCGTTCCTGGTCACCGATCTGGCGACGGCCGAGTTGGTCAAGACCTCGGCGAATGCCTTTCTGGCGACCAAGATCTCCTTCATCAACGCCATCGCTGAGGTGTGTGAGGCCACCGGCGCGGACGTGTCGGTGCTGGCCGACGCAATCGGCTACGACGCCCGGATCGGGCGGCGGTTCCTCAACGCCGGCATCGGCTTCGGCGGCGGCTGTCTGCCGAAGGACATTCGTGCGTTCATCGCGATGGCCGGTGAGTTGGGGGCCGGCCAGGCATTCGCGCTCCTGCGCGAGGTGGACAGCATCAACATGCGGCGGCGCAACAAGGTCGTGGAGTTGGCGCGGGAGGCTGCGGGCGGCTCCTTCATCGGGACGCGGGTGGCGGTGCTGGGCGCGGCGTTCAAACCGGATTCCGATGACGTCCGCGACTCACCGGCGTTGAACATCGCCGGGCAGATGCAGCTACAAGGTGCGGCGGTGAGCGTGTTTGACCCCGAGGCGATGCAGAACGCGCGGCAGTTGTTCCCGACACTGCACTACGCGTCGAGTATTCAAGAGGCATGTGCCGGCGCCGACGTGTTGATGATCCTGACCGAGTGGAAGCAGTTCGTGGCCATGGATCCCGACGAACTCGGTGAGATCGTGCGACGCCGCACCCTCATCGACGGCCGGAACTGCCTACGCCCGCAGGTGTGGCGCGACGCCGGCTGGACGTACCGGGGGATCGGTCGGCCGTAGCAGGGTGCGATGACCGCGCCGTGACATCCCCCGCGAACAGACACAAATGTCCCCGCACACCCGGCGTGTCGGGGACATTTCCGTCTGCTCAGCAAGTTGCCCGCTGGCCGGCGGTGTCACATCCGGCTCATTCGTCACACCTCGGCGCGGGTGGCCGGTCGTGTCGGTTGCGGCCGGTACGGTCGAGCCCACAGCTTTGCACGCACCAGCCTGTGGGGAGGCCCAGTGACCGTCACCCTCGACGCCGCCGAGACGTCGGCAGCCGACTTGTCGGCCTATCTGCCGTTGCTCGCGCGGCTGCGCAATGGCGCACGGCTGCAACCGGATTGGTCCGCGCTGGTGGACGACGCCGTCCAGGTCTGGGCACGGCCGGGGTTCGACACCTTCCTTGCCCTCCCGCGGTTGCGGTTCGAGCCGTTCGACTATCAGCTGCAGGCCGCGCGGACCGTGCTGCGGCGGATGCGTGGCCGGGGCATCCTGGCCGATGAGGTGGGCCTCGGCAAGACGATCGAGGCCGGGCTGGTGCTGTCCGAGCTACGCATGCGCGGGCTCGCCGACCGGGTGCTGGTGGTCGTTCCGGCGGGCCTGGTCGACCAATGGCGCGACGAACTGGAGCGGAAGTTCGGGTTGCCGACCGCAATCGCCCGATCCGGTTCGGCACCCGGCCGTGAAACCGGGATAGACCGGCCGGTCGTTATCGCCTCGCTTGCCGCCGCTCGCCGCGATCCGTTGCTGGGCCGGCTGACCGGCACCGACTGGGACCTGGTGATCTTCGACGAGGCGCACCGCCTCCGTAGCCCTCGAAGCGCGTCGGGCAGGCTCGCGCGCAGGCTTCGCGCCCGCTATCTGCTGATGCTGACCGCAACGCCGGTGGAGAACACGTTGTCGGACCTGTACCAGCTGGTCAGTCTCGTCGCGCCCGGACTGTTCGGCACACCCGCGCAGTTCCGCGCCAACCATGGTGCGGCGGCCGTGGAGTCGAAACCGCGCAACCTCGAGGAGCTGCAGGCACGCACCCGGGAGGTGATGGTGCGGCATCGCCGCAGCGAGGTCGCCGTGATGCTGCCGCCTCGCCTCGCCGAGACCACCTTGGTGGCGCCCGGCGTCGACGAGGCCGGTCTCTATGCCGACATCGTCCGGCGAGTCAGGGCTGCGGCGACCGACTCCGGACGCACCCGGTTGGCCCTGCGCGGCCTGACTCGGCTGGCCGGTTCCAGCCCCGCGGCCGCCGCGCCGACGCTGGCGAAACTCGGCTGGGACGATCTCGCCGGACGCGCCCGAGCCATCCCGGAACCGGACAAGGTGCATGTGCTGGTCGAACTCCTTCGACGCCACGTCACCGGAGGCGAAAAGGTCCTGGTGTTCACCGGGTTCCGGCAGACACTGGATGTGCTCGCCGGCGCGGTCGAGCGCGCCGGGCTGTCGGCGGCGGTGTATCACGGCAGCCTCACCCGAGCGCAGAAGGAGGCGGCGATCGGACAGTTCCGCGCCGACACGCCGGTCCTGCTCTCGACGGAGTCGGCGGGTGAGGGTCGTAACCTCCAGTTCTGCCACGTGATGGTGAACTTCGACCTGCCATGGAACCCGATGCAGATCGAGCAGCGACTCGGCCGGCTTCACCGGGTCGGCCAGGAACACGACGTGACGCTGACCAACCTGGTCTACCGGGGGACCATCGAACAACGGGTCATGCACGTGCTCGAGGCAAAGATCAATCTGTTCGAACTGGTCGTCGGTGAACTTGACATGATCCTCGGGCGGGTCGATGACGACTTCGATTTCGAGACCGAGGTTTTCGACGCGTTCGTCGACGCCACCGACGACGACGAGTTCGAGCGACGGCTCGACGCCTTGGGCAACGCGCTCGCCGAGGCCAGACGCGGCTATCTGAGAAGTAGGGAAGGCGTCGACGTTCTCGTGGGGGAACCATCGTGACGAGCGCCGATGTCGGGCTGGGCTTTTGGCTGCGGTATGTCGAGGCCAGCGGCGGGCTCACCGAAGTCGCCGGCGACACAACGATGGTGATGCTCCCCTCGGCGCTGCAGACCGCGCTGGAGCTGCCGGAGGAGCTGCACGTCACCGCCGATCCCGATGTCGCTCGCGAGGACGGCGCGACGTTGCTCTCGGCCGGGCATCCCGCGCTGAGCCGGTGCGCCGACGAGGTGCTCGCGGTGGGTGACGTCGCCGCGCTGACTGTCCCGGTGGCCGCCACGCCGCCACCCCCGGCCGCGCAGCTGGAGGCGGCGGCGCGCGATCAGTTCACCGTCGAGCATGGACGCATCGACGCCGGCGGCGCACCGACACGATCGGTTCGCGCCATACTGCGCGTCGGGGCGCTGGTCGACTACACGCTGTCAAGCGACGACCATTACCAGGAATGCGCCGAATGCTGGGTGGACGTGCCATCGCAACGTCAGCTCTGCACCCAGGTCAGCGTCAAGCTCGCCGGCTTGTCGGCGGTGCCGAAAGATGATGCGCCGCTGTCTGAGGACTTGAGCGCGGCGATTCGATGTGCGGATCGGGTCATCGAGCAGTGCGCCGAGCGGCGGCGATCCGAACTCGGTGACGACATCGGCAAGGCGCGCGACGCGGAGCTCGACCGCGTCGAGGCCTACTATCGGGATGCGCTCGCGACCCTGGAGCGTCGGCGTGAGCAAGCACCTGCCGACCGCCGGGAGCTGCTGGACGCACGCGCCGACAGTGTACGGAACGAGCGTGCCCGGCGGATCGAGGAGACTCGGCAGAAATACCAAGCCAGCCAGGAGATCCGACCCTATCGGCTGCACATCTACGAGATACCGGTATGGCGGTTGCCGGTCGACGTCCGTCGCGGCGACCGGCGTTACCCGCTGATGATCGATTGGCTGATTCCGCTCGCCCGGTTCGCCGACATCGCCTGTCCGCACTGCGGTGCCGATGAGCGACTCGTCGCCACCAAGACGAGGCTCGGCTGCACCGCATGCGTTCCCCGGCCCGCGGTTCGGCTCGCACCTGAGCCCGCCAGACCGTCGGCAAAGCCGGCGGCGAAGGCCGAACGGGTTGTCACACCACCGCCCACACCACCGCCCACACCGGGGCCGCACCGGCCGGTGGTGCGCGCCGATCCCGGGCCGAGGTCGGCCAAGCCCGACAAAGTCGGCGACAAACTGACCCGAAACGTGTGGGACGCGGTGGTTCGCCGCGACCGGCGGCTGGCGCGTCTCTGTGCGCCCGATTCGCCTGCGGCCGCGGCGGTTCGGCTGTACGGCCCGTCGGGTGCGGCCTGGGCCGTCGGGCTCCCGCCGACCGAGGACATGGTCGCCGTCGCCGCACAGACGACAACGGCATCGTCGGGTGTGCACCATGCGTCCACGGGCTACGTGGAGACCGCGGCGGGGATTCGGTTCCCCTTCCTGCTCCGTTGGCAGGCGGTGGGCAGCGCTGGACAGATCGACGAGATCCTGCCCTACGGCTGGCCCTTCGAGTCCGCGCACTTGCGCCGATGGGTGAGCGGACCTGGCCGGGCGGGTGTGCAGGCGCCGCCGCAACCCCGAGTCCCGCTCTGCCCGGTCGGCGAATCACTGTGGCGAAGCGTGATTCCCCACTTCGGCCTGCCCACCGTTCTGCGTTGCCTCGCTGCGCTGTGGCGGCTGCCCGACGAGAGCGGGTTGGTCGACGTGCACGGCCCGGCGGTGCTCGCCGCGGGCATCGAACGACTGGTGTGCCGGCGTGCGAGCCTGACAACCGGTCGCTTCGCCGACGTCGCTGCGGCTTACTGCGTCGAGGAAGCCGCGGTACGGGCCGCCGACGCCGACCTGCAGAAGTGTTTACAACTCGGGCCGCAGCGGTGGTGGTAGCCCACCGGCTGCACCGCTTACCCGAGGTCGGGCGCGGCGCGGAGCCGGTCGGGGTCGCCGGGCTCGATTGCGTCCTCGCTCGCACTGGGTAGCTGCGTGGCCGGCGCCGGCGGTGTGAAGCGCCACCTCAGATTCGTCACCAGCGTCACCGGGTCGGGTTCGGTGTCGAGAAGGTCGATCAACCGGTCCCGATGGTGCAGCGCGACCGGTTCGATCCCGCCGAAGAACTGCATGGTGTCCCCGGTGGGCAGCGGGTGTGCGCAGATCAGCTGCCCGACGTTGAGTCGGTGGCCGCCCGCCCGCTCGCGCACCTCATGCGTGTCGCCGGTGCGCAGGTCGCGCAGCGTGACGCTGTGGCCGCTGCGCACCTGCTCGACCTCGAACACCGACCGCTCCGCTGGCTGCCATTGCTCGGCCAGCAGTCGCTCGTCGTCGGGCAGCAGCGAACCGCGTACATCGAGGAACTGCGCGAACGCGCCGCCCTCGAACAGCACCGCGTCCAGCACCAGCGGATCCGCCAGCGCATCGCCCAGCGCGTCGCGCCAGCCGCCCAGCAGCGCGTGCTGGGCGGCTTTCATGTACAGCCAGCCCGCCCGCTCGGGCAGGGGCAACTCCTCGCGCCGGAGATGACACTTCTTGTACTTGCGGCCGGACCCGCACCAGCACTGCTCGTTGCGGCCGAGGTCGGGGCGCGGCCGGGCCCGATGCTGCTGTAGCAGCTCCACGAGCGGATGGTCCGGCGCGGCGCCGGCGCGGCGCAGCAGCGACAGCCCCCGCTCGGCGTCGCTGCGATCGGAGGCGATGCGGGCCAGATCGAACAGCGGCAGCGGCCAGTCCGGGTCCATCGACTCGGCCGCCAGCAGTTCGCGCTCGGCCTCGTCGATGTCGCCGAGCCGCTCGAGCGCCGCCGCGCGTAGCCACCGACACGCCACCTTGGCCGCACGTGGCACCTTCGGCTCCAGCACCTCGGCGAGCAGGCCCAGTCCGGATGCCCTGGCACGCCCGGTGCCGACCGTCTCGGCCACCAGCAGCTCGGCCAGCAGCGGGTCGGCGAGCGCGGCCCCGAGCTCGCCGACCAGATCGGAGATCCGTTCCGCCGGCTCCTGGGCGGGTTCGGGGAGCGTCGCGTCCTCATCGGCGGCGTCGATGATCACCCGCGACATCTGGTCGCAGAGTTGGACGAGCATGGAGAGCGCGAACGCGTCGTCGGGGTCGAGGTCGTGCCGCTCGGCCAGCCGTGCGCATGCGCGCTCGAGATGCCGACGCTCGAAATCGAATCCGCTGGGTGCCAGCCACTCGGCCTCGCTCGCCAGACCGGCGTCGTCGGCGATCTCGCGCAACGGCGGCAGCGGCTGGGTGAACAGCGCCGGGTTCTCGACGCATGCCGTCCACACCGCCGCGTCGAAGTACTCCGGCTCGTCGGCGTCGAGAACCGCGGCCAGCCGTTCGCCCGCCGTGGTGTGTGCGGGCGCGGTGACCCGTTCGACCACGAGGCCCTGCTCGGTCAGGCGCACCCCGATGAGGTGCCCCTCGGCGACGCCCAACGCGTCCAGCGTGCCGGGCGCCAACAGCAGCGCGCCGAGCGGGTCGATCACCTCGGCCGGAATGCCGCGGTGCTCGAGCAGATCGTCGTCGAATCCGGCCACCACGACCTGCGCTGTCGACCCGTCGGCGAGTTGCCGGTACGGCTCGTGCGCACACAGTGCGGTGATCGGGTCCAGGTCCGGGGTCACCGAGAGGATGTCGTGGGCGAGCTCGTCGGCGTGGAGCCGGTGGGTGAACACTCGTCCGGCGAGGATTGCCGGCAGCCACACCCATCGTTGGTCGACCAGTTGCCTTGCCGGACAAACAAATCCATCGAGAAGGTCGTCCAGTACGGTGTCCGGATCGGCCACGCCGAGGTCGCTCAGCCGTTGCGCGATGTCGTCCTCGTGCAGTGGGCCGTGTTCGGCCAGAATCTGCTCAAGGGTTGGTATCCAGTCGAGCGTGTCCGCCACGGCGACCACTCTATGCCGCGGCGAGATAAGCGGGGAAGTCCACCTCCGGAGACTGGCGTCGAGGCCGACCAGCCGGGTCGAATCACAGCAAATTGCCAGCTGCCGGTCAGATAAGTTAGCCGTGCTAACGTTGGTGTCTCGACGGGCGCAGGGTCGCGCCCCGTTCAGCGTCCCGTGATTGCTCTGATCTGATTGAGGATTTGTGATGCCTACCGATACCCGCGATGAGCAGCTCGCGCGCCCCGTCGCTGAGCGGGTCGCCGAGCTGTACGCCACCGACCAGCAGTTCGCCGCCGCCGCACCCGACGAAGCGGTCTCCGCTGCGATCGAAAACCCGGCCCTGCGCCTGCCGCAGGTCGTGCAGGCCGTGTTGGACGGTTACGCCGATCGCCCCGCGCTCGGGCAGCGCGCCGTCGACTTTGTGACCGACGCCACGGGCCGGACATCGATCCACCTGCTCCCTCGGTTCGACACGATCAGCTACGGCGAACTCTCCCGGCGCGTCGACGCCGTTCACCGTGCGCTCGCCGACACGATCAGCCCCGGCGACCGCGTCGCCATCGTCGGCTTCACCAGCGTCGACTACACGACCGTCGACATCGCCCTGATCATGCTCGGCGCGGTGTCGGTGCCGCTTCAGACCAGCGCCCCGGCTGCCCAGCTTCTCCCCATCGTCGCCGAGACCGAACCCACCGTCGTCGCCGCCAGCATCGATTTCCTCGGCGACGCGGTCGAATTGATCCTCACCGGCCACCGGCCGTCGCGGCTCGTCGTATTCGACTACCGGCCCGAGGCCGACGACCACCGCGAGGCCCTCGACGCCGCCAGGGCCCGATTGCCCGAAGCCTTCACCGTCGAGACGCTTGTCGACGTGATCGACCGCGGAACATCGCTTCCCGCGGTGCAACCGGTCATCTCCGACAGCGACGACTCGCTGTCCCTGCTGATCTACACCTCCGGAAGCACCGGAACGCCCAAGGGCGCAATGTATCCCGATCCGATGGTGGCCAACTCGTGGCGCCAGTCCACCCGCGGCGGCTGGGGTGACGGGGCGGTGTACCCGTCCATCACGCTCAATTTCCTGCCGATGAGCCACATGATGGGTCGCGGCCTCCTCTACGGCACGCTCGGTGCCGGCGGGACCGCATACTTCGCCGCCAGGAGCGATCTTTCGACATTCCTGGCGGATCTGGCGCTGGTCCGGCCCACCCAGCTCACCTTCGTCCCACGCATCTGGGACATGATCTTCGACGAGGTGCAGGGCGAGATCGACCGCCGCGGCGCCGAGGAGGCCGCCGTGCTGGCCGAGTTGCGCCAGAGTCTGCTCGGCGGACGCTACATCATGGCGATGACCGGCTCGGCGCCCATCTCCCCGGAGATGAAGACGTTCGTCGAGACCCTGCTCGACACGCACCTGATCGACGGCTATGCCTCGACCGAAGCGGGCCCGGTGTTCGTCGACGGGCACGTCACGCGGCCGCCGGTGATCGACTACAAGCTCGACGACGTTCCCGAGCTCGGCTACTTCCACACCGACCGGCCGCATCCGCGCGGCGAGCTGCTGGTCAAGTCCGAGACCCTCTTCCCCGGCTACTACAAGCGGCCCGAGGTCACCGCCGAGATGTTCGACGAGGACGGCTACTACCGCACCGGGGACATCGTCGCCGAGACCGGACCCGACCAGCTGGCCTATCTCGACCGGCGCAACAACGTGCTCAAGCTCTCGCAGGGCGAGTTCGTCACGGCATCCAGGCTCGAAGCGGTCTTCGGCGACAGCCCCGTGGTCCGGCAGATCTACGTGTACGGCAACAGTGCCCGCCCCTACCTGCTCGCGGTCGTCGTGCCGACCGACGAGGCGCTGACCCACCCCGACGTGAAAGCCGTGGTGGCCGAATCGCTTCAGGATGTGGCCAAGGCGGCCGAACTGCAGTCCTACGAGATTCCCCGCGACTTCATCGTCGAAACCACACCGTTCACCCTGGAGAACGGCCTGCTGACCGGCATCCGCAAACTCGCACGGCCGAAGCTCAAGGAGCGCTACGGCGATCAGCTCGAGCGGCTCTACACCGAACTGGCGCAGGGCCAGGCCGACGAGCTGCGCGCCCTGCGTCACGGCGGTGCCGACGCCCCTGTGCTGCAGACCGTCAGCCGGGCCGCGGGGGCGCTGCTCGGCGCCGCCGCGGGCGACCTGCAACCGGATGCCCACTTCAGCGACCTCGGTGGAGATTCGCTGTCGGCGTTGACGTTCGCCAACCTGCTGCGCGAGATCTTCGACATCGACGTGCCCGTCGGCGTCATCGTCAGCCCGGCCACCGACCTGCAGGCCATCGCCGCCTACATCGAGGCCGAGCGGCAATCCGGTGCCAAGCGTGCGAGCTTCGCGTCGGTGCACGGCCGGGGCGCCACCGAGGTCCACGCCGGCGACCTCACACTGGACAAGTTCATCGACGCGCCGACCCTCGCGAGCGCGCCGGCGCTGCCGGCTGCGAGCACGGAAGTCCGGACGGTGCTGTTGACCGGTGCGACCGGATTCCTCGGCCGCTACCTGGCTTTGGAGTGGCTCGAGCGGATGGACCTCGTCGACGGCACGCTGATCTGCCTGGTGCGCGCCAAGGACGACGCCGCAGCCCGCGCCCGGCTGGACAGGACGTTCGACTCGGGTGACCCCGAATTGTTGCGGCACTACCGCGACCTGGCCGCCGATCACCTCGAGGTCATCGCCGGCGACAAGGGCGAGGCCGATCTCGGCCTCGACCAGCAGACCTGGCAGCGATTGGCCGACACCGTCGACCTGATCGTCGATCCCGCGGCACTGGTCAACCACGTCCTGCCCTACAGCGAGCTGTTCGGCCCCAACGCGGTCGGCACCGCCGAGTTGATCCGCATCGCGCTCACCGCCAAGCAGAAGCCGGTGGTCTATGTGTCGACGATCGGCGTCGGCGCGGGCGTCGACCCGGCTGAGTTCACCGAGGACGCCGACATCCGCGCGATCAGCGCGACCCGCCAGGTCGACGACGGCTATGCCAACGGCTATTCGAACAGCAAGTGGGCCGGTGAGGTGCTGCTGCGCGAGGCCCACGATCTGTGCGGCCTGCCGGTCTCGGTGTTCCGCTGCGACATGATCCTGGCCGACAGGACCTACGCGGGCCAGCTCAACCTGCCGGACATGTTCACCCGGTTGGTCTTCAGCCTCGTCGCCACCGGCATCGCGCCCGAGTCGTTCTACGAACTCGACGCCGACGGCAACCGGCAACGCGCCCACTACGACGGCCTGCCCGTCGAGTTCATCGCCGAGGCGATCTCCACGCTCGGACAGCGGGTCGTCGACGGGTTCGAGACCTACCACGTGATGAACCCCCACGACGACGGCATCGGGCTCGACGAGTACGTCGACTGGCTGATCGACGCGGGCTACGCGATCCGGCGGGTCGGCGACTATGCCCAGTGGCTGGCACGGTTCGAGACCGCGATTCGCGCGCTGCCCGAACGGCAGCGCCAGGCGTCGCTGCTACCGCTGCTGCACAACTACCAACATCCCAGCCGGCCGATCCGCGGCTCCATGGCCCCGACCGACCGTTTCCGCGCGACGGTGCAGGAGGCGAAGATCGGCCCGGACAAAGACATTCCGCACGTGACGCGGGAGGTCATCGTCAAGTACGTCACCGACCTGCAGCTGCTCGGCCTGCTCTGAGCCGGTCGCCGTCGATCGCCGACTCCTCTTCGGTCACCGACCCCAAGCCTCGCGCATTAACTCGTGACCCGAACGCGCATCGTCCGGGCATCCTGAGCAAGGCGGCGGCGGATGTACTCAACGCGCGACAAGCCCAAATCGGCCGCTCGCGCATCCAGGTTGACCGAGCCAGTTGCCGGCGTTCCTCGCAGTTTCGGACGCCGCGCCGGTGCTGATCGCCATCGTTCACGGCCTCTGCCTGGGCCCGCTGGTAGCCTGCCGGCAATTGCTGCCGCACAGGGGAGGCGTGGCCGTCGCGTGTCCGCAAAGCTGCATGTGTCGCGCAAAGTCCGTGCACGCCTGACGGGGTTCGCGGTCGCCGCGCTGCTTTTCGCCGTCTTCATGCTCGTGGTGCGAGCCCGGCCACTGTCGAATGTCTTCGCCCTGGTGATAGCCGTCGGATCGCCGTACGCCCCCTTCGTGGCACTGGTCGGCTTGGGGCTGTCCCTGCTGGCCCGCCGAAAACTCCTGGCGATCGTCGCGGTGTTGGTTGTCGCGGCGGCATTCGTCGTGCAGTTGCCTCTGCATCTCGGGAGGCCTGCGGATGCCGGTGAGTACGCGGCGGTCCGGATACTGTCGTCGAACCTGCGCAAAGGCGAAGCGGACGCGTCGTCGTTCGTCGGCTTGGCCAAGCAGAACGCGGATTTGATCACCGTGTCGGAGCTGACGCCGGAGGAGGTCGAACGCTTCTCACAAGCCGGAATCGGCGACGACTTTCCCTATCGGGTGCTCATGCCGGCGTCGGGCGCCGGGGGAATCGGCCTGTGGAGCAGGTTTGCGCTCACTGCGGTTTCGCCGCGAGAGCGACCCCGCAACGTGGCGGTCGCCGCGGCCCGGTTGCAGCTTCCCAGCGTCGAACTCGACCCGGTGCTGGCAAGTGTGCACGTCATCTCGCCGGTAGCGAGCGAGACGGACACCGTCGACCTCTGGCGGAGCGGTATCGCGGCGACGAAGTCGGTGTTGGACGATTTCGCCACCATCGCCGGGCCGGGCGCAGTGGTCGTCGCAGGGGACTTCAACAGCACATCCGACATGCGGCAGTTCCGTGATCTGCTGACCGACGGCTACCGCGACGCGGCGGACCAGACCGGGGCAGGGTTCGTGCCGACGTTCCCGGCCAATACGTCGCTGCCACCGGTGTTGGCCATCGACCACGTGCTGACCCGGGGCGCGACCGCGACGTCGTTGCGGACGGAAACGATCGCCGGCTCCGACCATCTCGCCCTGCTGACTACCGTGCACATCCCGACGCACGGCGCCTGACCCTTCCTCCGCGAGCAGACACAAATGTCCCCGCAGGCCCGGCGTGTCGGGGACATTTGTGTCTGCTCGGCAGAAAAAAGGTTACTGGTGGGCGCCTGCTGCCTGTGAGATGCCGGCGGCGGCGTAGACCTCGAGTTCGTCGAGCGTTTCGTTGGCGAGAAGTTCTGCGACGATGTTGTCGAGTTTGTCGCGGTTCTCGCGCAGCAGCCGGCGTGCTTCGTCGTAGCAGTCGTCGATGATGCGGCGGACCTCGTCGTCGACCGCGCCCAGCATGGAGTCCGAGACGCCGGCCATGTGTGGGTCACCCTCTTTCGGGAGCACCGAGACGGGCCCGATGGCGCCCGACATGCCCCACCGGCCGACCATCGCCCGCGCGGTGTTGGTGCAGTTCTCGAGGTCGTTCTCGGAACCGGTGGTGACCACTCCGAAGACTTCCTCTTCGGCTGCCATGCCGCCGAGGGCCCCGACGATGCGGCCACGCAGGTAGTCGGCGCTGTAGCCGTAGCGGTCGTCGTCGGGGGTGGACAGCGTGATACCCAACGCGTGACCGCGCGGGATGATCGACACCTTGCGCACGGGATCGGCGCCGGGTTGGAGGACGCCGAGTAACGCATGCCCGGCCTCGTGGTAGGCGGTGCGGCGGCGCTCCTCCGGCGGCAGCACCACGTTGCGGGCAGTGCCGAGTTGCACCTTCTCCAGCGCGTCGGTCAGGTCGCGGTGGGTGACGTGGGTCTGGCCGTGCCGGGCCGCCGCCAGCGCCGCCTCGTTGACGAGGTTGGCCAGATCCGCACCGGTCATGCCCGGTGTGGAGGCGGCGAGCCGTTCCAGATCCACGTCGTCGGCCAGCGGGACACTTCGAGTGTGGACCCGCAGAATGTCGGCGCGGCCCTTGCGATCCGGCGGATTGACCGTGATGGTGCGGTCGAACCGGCCGGGCCGCAGCAGCGCGGGATCGAGAATGTCGGGGCGGTTGGTCGCGGCGAGTACGACGACGCCCTCCGAGCCGGAGAACCCGTCCATCTCGGTGAGGATCTGGTTGAGCGTCTGTTCGCGTTCGTCGTGGCCACCGACCGCCAGCGCGCTGCTGCGCGACCGGCCGATGGTGTCGATCTCGTCGATGAAGATGATCGACGGGGCGACCTTACGGGCCTCTTCGAACAATTCGCGGACCCGCGATGCCCCGACCCCGACGATCATCTCGATGAACTCCGAGCCGCTGGCGGAGAAGAACGGCACGTTCGCTTCCCCCGCGGTCGCGCGGGCCAGCAGGGTCTTGCCGGTGCCCGGCGGGCCGCTGAGCAGCACACCCTTCGGCGCACGGGCGCCCAGCCTGCGGTACTTGTCGGGGTCGCGCAGATAGTCGACGACGTCGTTGATCTCGCCTTCGACTTCGTCGATGCCGGCGACGTCGTCGAATGTCACTCGCACCGACTGGGGATCCACGGGCTTGCGCCTACCCGCGCCGACACCGCCGAACATGCCGCTCATCGCGCTCTGGCCACGCCGAAACAGCCAGTACCAGAAGGCGAACAGCAGCAGCATCGGCGCCACGGAGATCAGCAGGTTCACCAGGATCCCGCGGTCCTGGGTCAGCGGGGTCGCCGACACGGTGGCACCGCCCTGCTGAAGCTGGGCCAGCAGGTCGTCCTCGGCGAACGTGGGCCGCTCGGTGGTGAACCGCTGATAGGTTGGCGCCTCCGGTGCGGATGCGTTCTCACCGGGGACGGGTTTGGGCTCCCGCAGCGTGCCCTCGATGGTTTGGCCGCGGGAGAACACCTCCGCCACATTGTGCTGCTGAACCTGCGCGGTGAACTCGGTGTAGGGCACCGTGGTGGGTCCGCCAAGACCGTCCTGGAGCGACAGCAGGATGAACACCACCAGATACCCCAGGGCGAGGTAGGCCACCACCCGCCACCACGTGGGCTTGTGTCCGCGCCCGTCGTCAGGCGCAGGAAGCCCTTCGGCGCGCCAGGGTTTGGCCAGCCCGTCTGCCGGCGGCGCGGATGGCGGTGTGCCGCCGCCGTTCGACGGGGCACGGTCATTTGCTGTCATCGCGTCGTGTTACCCATCACGATCTCGAAGCAACATCATCGGCGCGCCGAGGTTCTGCTCAGCAAGGGTTTTGGTGCTGGGAGGACGAACCGGGGCACAGCTTTTCGACGCGCCGGGTCCACGCCGAGCCGCCCCGGTCTCGTGCACGGTGGAGCATCGCTTGATGGTAGCCCTTTGGGAGTCGCTCGATGAACCCGTCTACGCCAACGACAGCCTGACGAAGCGATGCACACCAACACCGTGGCCTGCCCCGGTTGCGCATTCTGCAACGCCGTAACGGACCGTGCCAGCGCATCGCCCCGCTGTGCGCGGTGCCGATCCTGGCTGCCGTGGATCGTCGCGGCGGACGACCGGGACTTTGCCGGCATAGTGAAGGATTGCCCGGTGCCGGTCTTGGTGGACATGCGTGTCCGCGGTAGCCGAACGCGCGGCCCTGCCAACTCGGCCCCGATTCAGTTGGCCATCGAGCGCGCCGGCGCGTTGAAACTGGTCGAACTCGAGGTCGACCCGGGTCACATGCTGGCTCAGTGGTTCGACGACGGCTCCGCGCCGAGACTGCTGGTGATGAACCGCGGAACCGTGCTGGCACAGCATTGCGGGGTGTCCTCGATCGCGACGCTGCGCCGCTGGCTCGATGAGGCCGTCTGAGATGCCTGCGCTCGCAGGACGACAACGCCGTGCAGGCTGTCTTTGTCCTCGCCTCACACCGGCACGACGGGAGTGGATATGACTACCGACTACGATGCGCCACGTCGCGCGGTCATCGACGATGACGACGAGGACGCGCTGTCCGAACTCCGCCAGCGGGGCCCTGAACTGCAGCTGGGCGTTGCCGGGCGCCGATCTGTCAGCTGAGGAACTCTCGGTCCATGTGGTGCCCATGCAGCCGGACGAGTTCTGGTGCGAGAGTTGTTTTCTCGTGTATCACCGCAGCTGCGATGTCAGTTCACTCGACGGGACGCCGATCTGCCGCATCGTCTTCCCAGCCGGCGAGAGTGGCGTCGGTGACCCTGACCCGCACGATTACGATGCGCGGTAAACGTTGGCGAACGTGCTGCGCAAGAGGGCAAGAGGAGCGTCGATTGATGGCTGATGGGCAACGCCCCGTTCCTCTGGCGGGCCTCGACACCACCGCTGAAGCAGTCGCCGCGTTGCGCGACGTCGTCGCCGCCGAGGAACCGCTGGACAAGGTGCTGGCACGGGTGGCGGCCACCGCGGCCAGAGCGATTCCGGACGCTGACGCCGTCAGTATCACTGTGCTCACCGGCGACTCGCCGCGGACTGCGGCCTACACCGATGAGCGGATCCTGGAGCTGGACCGCAGACAGTACGAGTCCGGGCGCGCACCGTGTACCGGGTCAGCGCGGCATCACCGACCAGTGCACGTCGAGATCGCCGGTGGCACCGAACCGTGGTCGGAGTTCACCGAAGCGGCCCGGCGCAGTGGCGTCCGGGCGTCGCTGTCGGTGCCGCTGCTGGTCGGCGACGACCCTGCGGAGCTCGTCGGTTCACTGAACGTGTACAGCTACACCGCCCCGGCGTTCGACCCCTTCGACGAAGCTGTGATGCGTCTGTACACCGTCTCCGCGTGCCAGGCGATCGCCAATGCGCGTCGTTGGCAACAAAGCCGCGACACCATCACCCACCTGGAGCGTGCCCTGACCTCGCGTGCGGTGATCGACCAAGCCAAGGGGGCCTTGATGGCGGTCCATGGCTGCACGGCCGATGAGGCGTTCCAGCGGTTGGTCGAGGAATCACAGCGGCGGAATATCAAGGTGCACGACATCGCCCGCGAACTGATGGCCTCGTTGACCGCGAAACATCGGTGACGACGCGCCAACCCCGCGACCCGTACATCACAATCCAGGGCCGATGGTCATGCTGACCGGCTCGCTCCCAGCCGAACTCCTGGCCGCCGTTCCTCGTCGAGCACGCGGAGGTAGATCTCTTCATAACGAAACGCCAGCTGCTCGGCGCTGAAGTGGTCTTTGACATGTCGTCGACACGCCGCTGGGTCGAGGACGTGCGTCCGTCGGATCGCACCGGCGAGGGCGCCCGGGTCGTCGCAAATGAAGCCCGTCACGCCGTCGGCGACGATCTCCGGGACGGCGCCACGCCGTAACGCCACCACGGGCGTGCCACACGCCATCGCCTCGATCATCACCATTCCGAACGGCTCCTCCCATTGCGAGGGAAACACCAGGCACCGGGCACGGGCCAGCAGGCTGCGCTTGGCCGTTGCGTCGGCCTGTCCGAACAGGGAGTCGTTGTCGGTCAGCTGCGGTTGCACCGACGTGGTGAAGTAGGTCTTCTCTGCAGGCTCGGAGCACTTGCCCGCGAGCACGAGCGGAATGCCGGCACCATGGGCCGCCCGCAACGCAAGGTGCGGCGCCTTTTCGGGAGCGAAGCGCCCGAGGAACAGTGCGTAGTCGTCCTTGCTGTTCTGAAACGGCCAGTCGTCGAGTCGGATCGCGTTGTGCACCGTGCCGACCCAGTTGAGGCCCGGTGCGAGGACGCGCTGGCGCTCGCTGATGGCCACCAGCTTCACGTCGTCGCCGAGGTCACGGTAATACCCGTGCAGGTCGGCATCGACCGGCCCGTGCACCGTGACCACAGTCGGCAGGCCGAGCCCCCGGTAGATCGGAGCGTTGAGGGCGCCCGAGAGGGTGTGGTCATGCACGATGTCTACGGCGCCGTCAGCGGCCAGGCGCTCCACAGCGCGACGGACCTTCGCCGCGTGCGCGACTTCCGGCATCGGGTGGCCGAGCAACTCGGGAACCGTCCGGTTCCACACGGGCAGGAACTGCGCCGAGGTCCCGTGCTCACCTGCGCCTATCAGCGTGATCTCGTGGCCACGGTCGGTCAGCGCGTCAACCAGATCGGCGATGACCGCTTCCACACCGCCGTAGGCGCGAGGCGGCACCGCGAAGTACGGCGGTGCGACCACGACCACCCGCAATCGCCGCACGCCACTCACTGTGACTCCTCGGTCCACGACGTCGGCGCAGCCGACTGCGCGGTCGACTCGACCTCGGCGATGCCAGGCAGCGGTCGCACCGCGGTGGCCTCCGGCCCGCTGCGCCCGTCGCGACAGGTGTAGGTCACCAGCTGCCCGGCTGAGACCCGCCGCAGACCAGGCATCTGAATGCTGCTGTAGTCGAGGAACACCTCGGCGCGCCCGTCGTCAGGCTCGATGAACCCATAGCCCTTCTCCATGTTGAACCAGCTGACCCTGCCCGATTGCCAGCTAGGCATGGGAATGCCGGGATCGTGACGCACCATCAGGTAGTGCAGTGCACAGCGCAGGGTCGCGACGGCGTTCCGGGTCGGCGGACCCGTGAGCGTTGTGGGGTGCGCCTCGGATCGCCATGGGTCCTCCTCGGGTCAACTGCCGTCAACGGGACGGCTTGGTAACATGCACCATTTTGGCGATCCCTGTGCTGGGTCGCGTGCCCCCGGAAGAGCCAAAAGTGAAGCTGGGCCTCGTCCTGTCGGGTTGAAACGTCCACGCGGCGTCGCCGCTCGGTCTACTGGCGGGGTGGGCTTTGAGGCGCGCCGGTGGTGCGGTCGCTTCGCTGATGCGGCTCCATGTTCAACCGCTGCGGCCGGATGTTGCACCACTTGTCCCATCGCCGCTCAGCGGCGAAACAGCGACAGCACCACCCACAGCATCACGTTGAGCACCAGCGAAACGACCAGCATCGAGGTGATCGGGATGTAGATCCGCGCGTCACCGCTACGGATCCGGAGATCGCCGGGCAGGTTGCCCAGCCACGAGAGCGTCCCCGTCCACGCGAGCACCCCGAAAGCCAGCAACAGCAACCCACCACCCACCAGCCACGGACCCCACTCCCTGGACACAGATCCCTCCTTTCGCATCTTCGTCCGCGGACCTGGCTCCGCGGCTTGCGCCCCAGACCAGCTCGTTACTTTCATGACGAGGTCCATTCTCTCTCGAGTTTCGCCATCGCCGACCAGCTGGCGTCCCGGACGGGCTATGCCCAGGCAACCACGAATCGGCCGGCAGGCAAACGCCACGCGAGCACCCCGACTTGTGCTGTCAGGACGAGCGGCGACGGAATTTTTCGGCCCCTCAGAGGCACGCGCCCGGTAACCGCCAACGCCAGACTGGGTACCCGGGGGATCGACGCGGAAGCCGCACGGTGGCGTCTCGCTGGTGGATCTCCTTGTCGCACAAGCAGATAATGTCACTTCACAGGAGGAGCCGTGACTCTTATGCTGGATCCGTTTCAGGACGTCAACCGTGTCGCCCGATGGGCTGTGGGCACGGCGACACGTCCGACGGTGGTTCCGATGGACGCCTGGCGCGAGGACGACCGCTACGTCGTCGAGTTCGATGTGCCCGGCATCGAGCCCGAGTCGCTGGACCTCAGCATCGACCACGATGTGCTCACCGTGCGCGCCGAGCGTCCCGACGGCGACCCGGGCAAGCAGTGGCTGACCGCCGAGCGCCCGCACGGGGTGTTCAGCCGCCAGCTGATGCTGGGCAAGAACCTCGACACCACCAGGATCGAAGCCACCTACACCGACGGGGTGCTGCGCCTGGTGATTCCGCTGGCCGATCGGGCCAAGCCGCACAAGGTACAGATCCGCGCCGGCAAGCACGCCGTCAACGCCTAGCCGGGAGGGATTCCGGTCATGGCTGCGGAGCACGCCGTGCAGCGCGGCCGCCGCGATTTCCACGCGGTGAGCGGCCTGGTTCCTCGGCACTACGACGTGGTGGCCGACGTCGGGGTCGCCGACCAGGCCGCGTGGTTACTCGAGGACAAACAACGGAACGGGAGTTGACGATGGCAACAGCAGTGGGCATCGACCTGGGCACCACCAACTCGGTGATCGCAGCCTGGCAGGGCGGCGAGCCGGTGGTGATCGCCAACGCAGAGGGTGCGCGGACCACCCCGTCGGTGGTGGCGTTCACCGAGAACGGCGAGCGCCTGGTGGGTCAGCTGGCCAGGCGGCAGTCGATCATGAATCCGAAGGGCACCGTGTATTCGGCGAAGAGATTCATCGGACGCCGCTACGACGAGATCTCCGAGGAGGCCAAGGCGGTCAGCTTCGACGTCGTCGCCGACGAGAGCGGCGCCGCCCGATTCGAGGTGCGCGGCAAGAAATACGCGCCCGAGGAGATCAGCGCGCAGGTGCTGCGCAAGCTCGTCGACGACGCCGGCAAGTTCCTCGGCGAGCGGGTCAAAGAAGCCGTCATCACCGTTCCGGCGTACTTCAACGACGCCCAACGCAACGCCACCAAGGACGCCGGGCGCATCGCCGGGCTCGAGGTGCTGCGCATCATCAACGAGCCCACCGCCGCCGCGCTGGCCTACGGACTGGACAAGAAGACCCACGAAACCGTGCTGGTCTTCGATCTCGGAGGGGGCACCTTCGACGTGAGCCTGCTCGACGTCGGCGACGGTGTGGTGGAAGTGCGGGCCACCGCCGGCGATTCCCACCTCGGCGGCGACGACTTCGACCGCCGCCTCGTCGACTACCTGGCCGACGATTTCCAGCGCGGCAACAACATCGATCTGCTCAAGGATCCCCAGGCGCTGCAGCGGCTCTTCGAGGCGGCCGAGAAAGCCAAAGTCGAGCTGTCGTCGGTGACGCAGACCCAGATCAACCTGCCGTTCATCACCGCCGACGCCAGCGGTCCCAAGCATCTGACGACCACGATCATGCGCTCGAAGTTCGAAGACCTCACCGCCGATCTGGTCGAACGCTGCATGGGCCCGGTCAAGCAGGCCATGGGCGATGCGAAGGTGACCGCCAACGACATCGACGAGGTCATCCTCGTCGGCGGCTCGACCAGGATCCCGGCGGTGCAGGCCCTGGTGCGCCGGCTCACCGGCGGCAAGGACCCCAACATGAGTGTCAACCCCGACGAGGTGGTCGCACTCGGCGCTGCCGTGCAGGCCGGGGTTCTCAAAGGTGAAGTCTCCGATGTTCTGCTGCTCGACGTCACGCCGCTGTCGCTGGGGGTGGAGACCCGCGGCGGTGTGATGACCAGGATCATCGAACGCAACACCACCATCCCGGCTCGCCGCAGCGAGGTGTTCACCACCGCCGAGGACACCCAGCCCTCGGTGGAGGTCGTGGTGCTGCAGGGTGAGCGTGAACTGGCCCGCGACAACCGGGTGTTGGGGCGGTTCAGCCTGCAGAACATCCGGCCTGCCCCGCGTGGTGAGCCACAGATCGAGGTGACTTTCGACATCGACGCCAACGGCATCCTCAACGTCACCGCGCGTGACAAGGACACCGGCGCGGAGCAGACCATCACCATCAGCGGCCAATCCAACCTCGACCAAGGCGACGTGGAGCGCATGGTGGCCGAGGCCGAAACGCACCGCCGCGAGGATGAGCAGCTGCGCCGGGTGGTCGAGGCGCGCAACGAACTCGACTCGGTGGCCTACCAGGTGGAGCGGCGGCTGACTCAGCTGGGCGACTCGGCGCCGCCGCACGAGCGGGCCCGCGCCGAGATGCTGATCGCCGACGCGCGCCAAGCGGTCAAAGATGACGCACCGATGGAGCGGGTGCAGTCGCTGACCTCTGAACTGCAGCAGGTGCTCTACGGGTTGGCGCCCGCATCGGGCGGCGCCGGCAACGGCCGGCCCCCCGGCGCCCAGCAGGCCGGCACCGGCGGTGACGACGTCATCGACGCCGAGTTCGACCGGAGCTAGGGATGAGCAGTCCGGCAGAACCGCAGTCGTCGACCGCTGACCGGCCGGCCGACGAGGCTGCCATCGACGAATCCGTTCAGCCGCCCGAAGGTGCGCAGGAGTCGCAGTGGGCAGCGGAACGGGCCAAGCTGGAGGACCGTTGGCGGCGGGCGTTGGCTGACTTGGACAACGTGCGCAAAAGGTATGCGCGCGAGCTGGAACGCGAACGCGACTCCGAACGGTCCAAGGTGGCCGGCACCTGGCTGCCCGTCGTCGACGACTTGGAGCGTGCTGTCGCCCATGCGGGTGACCAGAGCGAGGCCATCGTGGCCGGCGTGCGGGCCATCCTCGACCAAGCGGTGCACGTGCTGGAACAGTTGGGCTACTCACGCGACACCGAAGCCGGTATCCCGTTCGATCCGCAACGCCACGAGGTGGTGGGCGTCGTCGAGCGCAGCGACAGCGCACCCGGCACGGTGGTCGAGGTGGTGCGGCCCGGGTACGGGCAGGGCGCACGACAGCTTCGGCCGGCGTCTGTGGTGGTCAGCCGTGGTAAGGAGTGAGCCGCGGTGGCACGTGACTACTACGACGTCCTGGGAATTCCGCGGGACGCGACCACCGAGCAGGTTCAGCAGGCGTACCGCAGGCTGGCCCGCAAGCACCACCCGGATGTGAACAAGGACCCCGGCGCCGAGGACCGGTTCAAGGAGGTCAACGAGGCCTACAACGTCCTCTCGGACCCCGAGACCCGCAAACGCTACGACCGCTTCGGTGAGGACTTCCGACGCATTCCCGAGGACTACGACGAGCGGGCGGCTGCTGCAGCAGGAGGGTTCGGCGGCGCCGGCGGACCCACCGGCACCCGCATCCGCTACGGCCCGGGCGCCGGCGGCGGCGGGATCAACTTCGACGATCTGTTCGGCGATTTCTTCGGCGGCGCAGGCGGGTTCGGACCGATCCCCGGCGCGGATCAGCAGGCCGAGCTGGAGCTGACCGTCGAGGATGCCTACCGGGGCGGGAAACGGCAGATCACCGTCGGCGGCCGCAACTACACGGTCACCATTCCGGCCGGGGTGACCGACGGGCAGCGCATCCGGCTCGCCGGGCAGGGCGGCAAGGGCAGCGGCGACGCGCCGCGCGGTGATCTGTACCTGGTGGTGCGCGTCAAGCCGGACCCACGGTTTCGGCTCGACGGGCGCGACGTCACCGTCGACCTTCCGGTCACGCCGTGGGAAGCGGTGCTGGGCGCCACCGTCGCGGTCCGTACCCCGGGCGGTGAAGCCAAGGTGAGGGTGCCGCCGGGCTCGTCGACCGGGCGACGGCTGCGGCTGCGCGGTGAGGGGATGCCCAACCGTCGCGGCGCCGCCGGCGACCTCTATGCGGAGATCAAGGTGATGGTGCCGCCGAAACCCACTGCCCGAGAACGGCAGCTGTTCGAACAGTTGGCGGCCGAGTCCACCTTCGACCCGAGGAAGACGAGGAAGACAACGTGAACCCATCGGCTGCGACCCCCCGCTCCGTCCTGGCCCGACGGCAGGATCTGCGCCTGGACACCTTCGCCACCCGCAGCGGCCTGCACCCCGACACGGTGCGACGCTTTGTGGCGCTCGGGCTGATCCCGTGCCAACCGGATGCTCACGGCGACCTGTGGTTCGCGCCGTCAGCGCTGCTCACCGTCGCCCGGATTCAGCGCCTACGGGCCGGCTTGGGACTGAACTACGCCGCGATCGGGCTGGTACTCGATCTACTGGACCGCATTGACGAACTCGAAGCCGCCGCCTACGGCCAAAGGAGGACACCGCGATGGACGCAAGCGATCTGACCCAGAAATCCCAGGAAGCTCTGCAGGACGCGCAGAGCATCGCCACCCGTCTGCGCCATACCGAGGTCGACGGTGAACACCTGCTGCTCGCGCTGATCGAGCAGCCCGAGGGTCTGGTGCCCCGGCTACTGAGTCAGGCCGGCGCCAACGTGGACGCGTTGCGCGCCGACCTGCACACCGAACTGGATCGCCGGCCGAAGGTGAGTGGGCCCGGCGCGGCGCCGGGCCAGGTGATGATCACCGCGCGGTTGGCGGGTCTGCTGGACACCGCTTCCCGGGAAGCGCAGCGGCTCAAGGATTCCTACGTCTCGGTCGAGCATCTGGTGATGGTGTTGGCCGACGAGGGGTCCAGCAGCGCCGCCGGACGTGTCCTTGCCCGCCACGGCGTCTCCAAGGATTCCTTCCTCGCCGCGCTGACCGAGGTGCGGGGTAATCAGCGGGTCACCTCGGCCACCCCGGAGGCCGCCTATGAGGCGCTGGAGAAGTACGGGCGCGACCTGGTCGCCGAGGGCCGGGCCGGCAAGCTGGATCCGGTGATCGGCCGCGACGCCGAGATCCGGCGGGTGATCCAGATCCTGAGTCGCAAAACCAAGAACAATCCGGTGCTCATCGGCGATCCGGGTGTCGGCAAGACCGCGATCGTCGAAGGCCTGGCCCAACGAATCGTGCGGGGCGATGTGCCCGAAGGCCTGCGCGACAAGACGATCTTCTCCCTCGACATGGGGTCACTCGTCGCCGGCGCCAAGTACCGCGGTGAATTCGAGGAGCGGCTGCAGGCCGTGCTTTCGGAAGTGAAGGCCGGCGAGGGCCGGATCCTGTTGTTCGTCGACGAGCTGCACACCGTGGTCGGCGCCGGCGCGGCCGAAGGTTCGCTGGACGCGGGCAACATGCTCAAACCCATGCTGGCGCGCGGTGAGCTGCACATGATCGGCGCCACCACGCTCGACGAGTACCGCAAACACATCGAACACGACGCCGCGCTGGAACGCCGGTTCCAGACGGTGCTGGTCGACGAACCCGACGTGGAGGACACCATCTCGATCCTGCGCGGGCTGCGTGAACGTCTCGAGGTCTTTCACGGCGTGAAGATTCAGGACGGGGCGCTGGTGGCCGCCGCCAGCCTGTCGCACCGTTATATCACCGACCGGTTCCTGCCCGACAAGGCGATCGACCTGGTGGACGAGGCGTGTGCCCGGCTGCGCACCGAAATCGACTCCATGCCGGCGGAACTGGACGAACTCACCCGCCGCGTCACGCGCCTGGAGATCGAGGAAGCGGCGCTGGCCAAGGAGACCGACGCCGCCAGCAAGTCGCGCCTGGACGAACTGCGCAAGGAGCTCGCCGACCTGCGGGCCGACGCCGATTCCCGCCACGCGCAGTGGGAAGCCGAACGCCAGGCCATCCGGCGCGTCCAGGAGCTGCGCGGCCAACTCGAACAGCTGCGCCACCAGGCCGAGGAGGCCGAACGCAACTACGACCTCAACCGTGCCGCCGAACTGCGCTACGGCCAGATCACCGAGCTCGAACGCACACTGCAGGCCGCCGAAGAGCAACTGAAGTCCAAGCAGGGCAAGCTCCCGTTGCTGCGGGAGGTCGTCACCGACGACGAGATCGCCGAAATCGTCGCCGCGTGGACCGGGATCCCGGTGGCCAGGCTGCAGGAAGGCGAACGCGACAAGCTGCTGCGGCTCGACGAGATCCTGCATGAGCGGGTCATCGGCCAAGACGAGGCGGTTCAACTGGTCGCCGACGCCGTCATCCGTGCCCGCTCGGGCATCCGTGACCCCCGCCGTCCGATCGGCTCGTTCATCTTCTTAGGGCCGACCGGCGTCGGCAAGACCGAACTGGCGAAGACATTGGCCGCCGCGCTGTTCGACAGCGAAGACAACATGGTGCGCCTGGACATGAGTGAGTATCAGGAGCGGCACACGGTGAGCCGGTTGGTCGGCGCACCACCCGGGTACGTCGGCTACGAGGAGGGCGGTCAGCTCACCGAGGCGGTACGCCGCAAACCCTATTCGGTGGTCCTGCTCGACGAGATCGAGAAAGCCCACGCCGATGTCTTCAACACGCTGCTGCAGGTGCTCGACGACGGGCGGCTCACCGACGCGCAGGGCCGCCAGGTGGATTTCCGCAACACGGTGGTCATCATGACCTCCAACATCGGGTCGCACTACCTGTTCGACGGTGTCACCCCCGATGGGGAGATCAAGCCGGACGTCCGGGAACGGGTTGTGGCCGAACTGCGCGGTCACTTCCGGCCCGAGTTCCTCAACCGGGTCGACGACATCGTGTTGTTCACCCCGCTGTCGATGCCGCAGATCGAACGGATCGTGGAGCTGCAACTGGGAGAGCTTCAAACCCGGCTGGCCGAGCGGCAGATCGACTTCGACATCACCGCCGAGGCGCGTCGGCTGATCGGGGAGCACGGCTATGACCCGGTGTACGGTGCCCGCCCGCTGCGCCGCTACATCGCGCACGAGGTCGAAACCAGGATCGGCCGGGCCCTGCTGCGCGGCGACATCGCCGCCGGCGGGAGAATCCACGTCACCGTCGAGAACGGCGAGCTGGCAGTCAGCTATGCGGCACCGGCACTCGTGGCCTGACACATGTCACTTCAGAGGAAGCAACCCAGAAGAAGAAGGAGAACAATACGATGACCCTGCCCGTGCGACGTTCGACCACCCAGACCGACAGGTGGCACCCGTTCCGCGAACTCGAAGACGTCTATTCCGAGTTGGATCGCCTCATGCAGTCCGCGCTGGGCGCCGAGGGAACCGTGATGCCGTCGGCCGACGTGGTCGAAACCAAGGACGGCTACGAAGTCGAGATCGAACTACCGGGTGTGCGCCGCGAAGACATCGACGTCGAGCTGATCGGCAACGAGTTGGCCGTCACCGGCGAATTCAAGGAACGTGAACGCGAAGGCCTCTTCCGGCGCCGTACGCGCCGGGTCGGCAGTTTCGACTACCGCGTCACCCTTCCCGGCGAGATCCGCGACAGCGACGTCACCGCATCGCTGGCCCACGGTGTGTTGACCATCAACGTGCCCAAAGCGCGATCCCAGTCGACGAAGATCAAAGTCATCGACTCCGGCGCCGAAACACGCTGACGCAAGTCAGCTTGAGCCTTTCGACGCGGGCGCGCGCGCCTGCATCTGCCTGGTGGCGGGTAGGCCGACCGGCTTGTGTTTGGTGACCTCGCAGTGCTCGATGATATCGAGCAGGGCATTCCCGCGAAACCAGCGACGTTTGCCCTGGTAACCACATTGGCACTGTGCGCGGTTATCGAGCCAGGAAACGACCAGGTACGCCTGTGGACCGTTCATCTCGCCAGGGTAGCGATAGCAAACACGTGCCGGGTGAGAATCGGCATCTTCTTATGCTTGGCTCAGGCGGGTCGCCGTGGCGACGTGACGTCCTACCGCAGGCGCGCGAAGTTGTCGCCGGTGGTCATTGGCGCAGGTGCTGCATGCAATCCCCGAGATATCGACACTGACGGAGCGCGGTGAGTTCCTGTTGACACGGCCACTACAGGCTGAGAAGCTTCCCTCGCTGAAGGTCGTGCTAAGTACAAAAAGGGGGGCATGCCGATTATGGCGACACGTTTTCGTGGACGAGTTACTCGACCGCAGGTGGGTACCGCAGCCTGTGCAGTCGGTACCACCGCTGCCCCCACGGGCCGCGGCTAGAGATCTGCCCTTGTCGACACGTCTG
>JAXHUG010000047.1:0-25342 GCA_034189785.1 Actinomycetota bacterium | reverse complement strand
CAGCGTGCCGGGCGCCAACGTCAACGAGGTGACCTCGAACCGGTCGGCGGATCTCGAGGCGCTGGCCGGGATGTCGGTACTCAACGGGGTCCCGCTGCGCATCGAAGCGATCGGCTAGTCCTGGTTCTTGAGCCCCACCGCGTGGCGCAACTGGGCGAGGAACTCGTCGCCGTCATCGCTGCGCACGATGTAGTGACACACCGCGACGCGGATCGCCGTGGCGGCCTTGACCGAGGCGTTGGGTCCGGAGAGCAGCTTCTCGAGCCGCACCCGCATCAACGGGATGATGCGGCCCAGCTGTGCGATCACCACGTCGGGTTCGATGTCGACCAGGCGGACGCCCGAGTAGGACTGCTGGTAGGACACGATGAAACACAGTGCGGCGTCCAGCTTTTCAGTACCCCGCAGTTCCTGGGTCGCCTTGCTGATGCCCCGGTCGAACATCGCCCGCTCGTAGCGGCCGAAGGCGTCGAGCAACTCCTGCTTGGAGGCGAACCAGCGGTACAGCGTCGGCCGTGACACGCCCGCCTGGAGCGCGACCTCCGACAGGCTCAGTTTCGTCTGGCCGCTCCGTCCGAGCACCTCGGCGGTGGCCGCCAGGATGCGGTGCCGCGTCGACGAATCGTCGAAGTCGGCTGGGTCGCGCCGGGCGGTCAGTGGTTCGTTCACGTCCAAGGCCTCGGGTGACGGGGTGTTTCACAGATGGTAGAGCCTGTAACGCCGGGGTGGGCGTCGCCGTGCATGATCGTGTGCAGCGGTTCGTCGATCAGCCGGGCGGCCGCCCGGTAGTCCTCGTCGATGAAGCTGCGGTACTGCACCGTATCGACGTGTGGCCGGCCGACGGCGCGTACACCCAGTCGAACGGACCCGGCTGTCCCGGGCGCCCTGAGATCGACGGACTGACTGCTCAACGCGGGTCGATGTCGTTGCGGAGGCGCTCGGCGGGGTAGGTGGCGCACCCGGCGGCGCGGACCCGCTCGCCGAGTGCGCGGTCCGACGTCGCCACGATGATCTCGCCCGGGTCGTCAGCCGCACACACCATGCGGACGATCTCGTCGTCGGCTGAATTCTCCGCCGCTGCCGGCGCATGGGTGACGGTGACCGTATCGGAGAGAAGCGGTGGCGTCAGCGGCTTCTCGAAGACCACGGTCACTTCGGTGCCCTCGGCGACCGCCCAGCGCTCCAACGCCCCGACCAGACCCGCCATGGCGCCGCGGCGGTCACGCCACCACCCGTCCGGGCGGCAGCCGATGACGTTCATCCCGTCGACGATCCACTGCACCCGCCCAGCGTAGGCGCTAACGGGGTGGCCGCGGCCGCCCCAGCACCGGCTGCTGGATCGTGCCGCCGGGTCACGTCTCGTCGAAGCGAGTGCTGGGCGTTTGTCCGACGGTGAACGGAGCTGCCCGTGGTGACCCCGTCCCTTCCGCTCGACGGCCCGAATGGCGTGCTGGCGTCAGGGCGCACCGCGGTGGTGTTGTGGGGCGGGCGGCGGCCCGAACAACGGCCGAGCCCGTGCGGTACCGGCTGAGCGCGGCGGCTACCACCCGGTCGACTCCGACCTGGTCACCGCGGGACGCTATCGGGTCCAGCCGCGCCGGCGCATCCACCAGTCGCGGGCAACCCAGCCGACCAGCACAGCGGCGAACCCGATGAGGAATGCGTCCTCGACGTGGCCCACGTGATTGCCGCGGAGCATCAGCAGCAGGAACGCGGCACCCAGCAACAACGAGATGTGGATGACCCGTGGATTCTCCTTGCTCCAGCCCCACTGCGCGGACGGCACGTCCTCGACGTCGACGCCGGTGTGTCGTTCCACTTCGGTGTTGGCCACAGAGTGCTCCTCACAGTCGAAACGCGATGCGGTCATTTTGGCATACGATGCTGCGTCGTAACCGGCGTGCCCCAGGAGATCTCGGCGAAGCGGCGCAGCGCCGCGGCCCGCCGACCTGTGCAATCTCGGATCCAGCACGTAGCAGGCGAGCACCTGACCGTCGCCCTGCGCGACATCGACCAGCGCGGGCAGATCGTGCAGCCGCAGATCGCGGCGGAACCGCAACATGGGGCGGAACCGCAACATGGGGCGGAACCACAACATGGGGCGGAACCACAACATGGTGGGTATGACCTTGGTTCTGCCCCGACGCTCGGAATGGGAAACCCCGCCGCGACGACGGAACCATGACCGGCCCGTGTCGGGCGCGCACGCCCACCGCCTGCCACAATTCCACCCATGGTTGTCGGCGCCCACCACCATCCCCGCGACTATCCGCGCGACATGGTGGGTTACGGACCCTGTCCCCCTCATCCGCAGTGGCCCGGCGACGCCCGGATCGCGGTGCAGTTCGTGCTCAACTACGAGGAGGGTGCGGAGAACTCCGTACTGCACGGCGATCCGGCTTCGGAGACGTTCCTGTCGGAGATCAGTGGCGCGCAGCCGTTTCCGAACAGGCACATGAGCATGGAGTCGCTGTACGAGTACGGTTCCCGGGCCGGACTGTGGCGAGTGCTGCGGGTCTTCGAGCGCCGCGGCTGGCCGCTGACGGTGTTCGGGGTGGCGCTGGCGCTGGCCCGCAACCCCGAGGCGGTGGCCGCGTTCACCGAGCGCGGTGACGAGATCGTCTGCCACGGGCTGCGCTGGATCAGCTACCAACTCGTCTCTCCGGACGTCGAGCGGGCCCACATGACCGAGGCGGTGGGGCTGCTGACCGAGCTGACCGGCAGTCCACCGCTGGGCTGGTACACCGGTCGTGACTCACCGCAGACCCGCCGCCTGCTGGTCGAACACGGGGGCTTCCTCTACGATTCCGATTCGTACGCCGACGATCTGCCCTACTGGACCGCGGTGGGCGGGCGTGACCACCTGGTGGTGCCCTATGCGCTGGACACCAACGACATGCGGTTCGCCGTTCCGGGCGGATTCCCCAGCGGCACAGAATTCTTCACGCATCTGCGCGATGCCTTCGACGTGCTCTACGCCGAGGGGGTGGCCGGGAGACCGAAGATGCTGTCGGTGGGGCTGCACTGCCGGCTGGCCGGGCGGCCGGCCCGCACCGCGGCGCTGGAACGCTTCCTCGACCACGTACAGGCGCACGACAAGGTATGGGTCACCCGGCGGGTCGACATCGCGCGGCACTGGGTCGAGCACTTCCCGGCCGGCTGACAGCCGGAAAGGGCAGCCCATCGGGTACGGACGGGCTGCGCCCGGTCGCCGTCAGTTGGCGGGTGGCATCAACACCGTGTCGATGAGGTACACCGTGGCGTTGGCGGTCTGCACACCGCCACAGACCAGGCCGGCCCCGTTGACCCCGAGGGCCTCGCCCTCGCCGGTGACGGTGACGGTGACGCCCTGAACGTTCGTGTGGTCACCGGGCATCTGATCCGGAGCGGCCTGGCCCGGCACGACGTGGTAGGTCAGGATGCTGGTGAGCAGGTCCGAGTCCGTCTTCAGCGTCTCGACGGTGGCGGGGTCGAGCTTGGCGAATGCATCGTCGGTGGGGGCGAAGACGGTGAACTCACCGGCGTCGAGGGTGGCGACCAGGTTGACGCTCGGGTTCAGCTGACCGGAGAGCGCCTGCGACAGCGTCTTGAGCATCAGGCCGGCGGCGGCCATCGTCCTACGGCGTACGTGCGGCGGGGTCGGGCTCACCAACGTTGTCCTGCTCGATGTCGTCTTCGTCTTCATCGACACTGTCTCCTTCATCCGGTGCGGCCTTGTGCCGCCGTGTTCGAAGCGGTGGGCCGCCTCGACCTCTGACGCGGGTGATTCGGCAGTGACCCCACCTCCGGATGGGCACTGAGGCGATGCGTCAGATTCACGTCACATCCGCCCCGCGGCTCGACGTACCGGGGAGAACTGGGGCCGTCGGCGCTGAAGGCGGCACAATGGGCCGGTGGGCACAAGACTTCGGGTGGTGGTCCTGGGCAGTACGGGATCGATCGGCACCCAGGCGCTGGACGTGATCGCCGCGAACCCCGACCGCTTCGAGGTGGTCGGTCTGGCCGCCGGCGGGGCGAACCCCGAGTTGCTGGCCCGTCAGCGTACGGCGACCGGCACCACCGCGGTCGCCGTCACCGACCCCGCGGCCGCCGAGCAGATCGGTGACGTCACCTACAGCGGACCCGATGCGGCGACCCGCCTGGTCGAGAACACGCCGGCGGATGTGGTGCTCAACGGCCTGGTCGGCGCGCTCGGGCTGGAGCCGACACTGGCCGCACTGGCGACCGGTGCCCGGCTTGCGCTGGCCAACAAGGAATCTCTGGTCGCGGGCGGACCGCTGGTGCTGCGGGCCGCCGCGCCGGGCCAGATCGTGCCGGTGGACTCCGAACACTCGGCGATGGCGCAGTGCCTGCGGGGGGGCAGCGTCGACGAAGTCGCCAAGCTCGTGCTCACCGCGTCGGGCGGACCGTTCCTCGGCTGGTCGGCCGAGGATCTGCAGTCGGTCACCCCGGAGCAGGCGGGCAAACACCCGACCTGGTCGATGGGGCCGATGAACACGCTGAACTCGGCGACGCTGGTCAACAAGGGGCTCGAACTCATCGAGACGCATCTGCTGTTCGGCATCGACTACGACCGCATCGAGGTGGTCGTACACCCGCAGTCGATCGTGCACTCGATGGCCACCTTCACCGACGGTTCGACGCTGGCCCAGGCCAGCCCGCCGGATATGAAACTGCCGATCGCCCTGGCCCTCGGCTGGCCCGACCGGATCCCGGGCGCGGCGCTCGCCTGCGACTTCACCACCGCGTCGACCTGGGAGTTCCTGCCTCTCGACGACGACGTGTTCCCGGCGGTGCGCCTGGCCAGGGAGGCCGGCCGGCGCGGCGGCAGCCTCACCGCGGTCTACAACGCCGCCAACGAGGAGGCAGCGGCGGCGTTCCTCGACGGCCGCATCCCGTTCCCGCAGATCGTCGAGACCGTGGCCGGGGTGCTGCGCGCTGCCGACCAGTGGGCCGCCGAACCCGCTACCGTGGAAGAGGTCCTCGACGCCCAGCGGTGGGCTCGGGATCGCGCCGGGCGCGCCGTCGAGCAGGCCGCCACACCTCCGAGTAAAGGGTTAGTCACCAGATGATGTTTGCTCTCGGCATCGCGCTGTTCGCACTGGCCATCCTGGTGTCGGTCGCCCTGCACGAGTGCGGCCACATGTGGGTCGCGCGGGCCACCGGGATGAAGGTTCGCCGCTACTTCGTCGGCTTCGGGCCCACCCTGTGGTCGACCCGCCGCCCCAACCGCCTCGGCAGCACCGAGTACGGCGTCAAGGCGGTACCACTCGGCGGCTTCTGCGACATCGCGGGCATGACCTCGGTCGAGGAACTCGCTCCGGAGGACCGGCCGTATGCCATGTACCGGCAGAAGGTGTGGAAGCGCGTCGCCGTGCTGTTCGCCGGACCGGGGATGAACTTCGTCATCGGCCTGGTCCTCATCTACGCCATCGCCGTGATCTGGGGCCTGCCGAACCTGAACCCGCCGACCGCCGCCATCGTCGGTGAAACCGGCTGTGTCGCATCACAGGTCAGCAAGGACCAGCTCGGTGAGTGCACCGGGCCCGGCCCGGCGGCGCGGGCCGGTATCCAGGCCGGCGACGTGATCGTCAAGGTCGGCGACACCGACGTCGCCACTTTCGACGAGGCCAGGGTGGCACTGCAGAAGTCCTCCGGCCCGACACCGATCGTGATCGAGCGCGACGGCCAGGAACTCACCAAGGTGGTCGACGTCACCCAGACCCAGCGCTACACCGGCGCGGGCGACCAACCGACCACCGTCGGCGCCATCGGCATCGTCGCCGCTCAGTTCGGGCCCACCCGGCACAACGCGCTCTCGGCGGTGCCGGCCACGTTCGTGTTCACCGGCGACCTCGCCGTCGAACTGGGCAAATCACTGGCCAAGATCCCCACCAAGGTTGGCGCGCTGGTGGAGTCCATCGGCGGTGGTGAGCGTGATCCGGAGACCCCGATCAGCGTCGTGGGCGCCAGCATCATCGGTGGTGACACCGTCGACGCGGGGCTGTGGGTGGCGTTCTGGTTCTTCCTGGCCCAGCTCAACTTCGTCCTCGGCGCGGTGAACCTGGTGCCGCTGCTGCCGTTCGACGGCGGGCACATCGCGATCGCCGTGTTCGAGAAGATCCGCGACTTGATCCGGTCGGCCCGCGGCATGGTGGCAGCGGCGCCGGTGAACTATCTCAAGCTCATGCCCGCCACCTACGTAGTGTTGGTGGTGGTGGTCGGCTACATGCTGCTGACCGTGACCGCTGACCTGGTCAACCCGATCAGGTTGTTCCAATAGGAGACCTCATGACTTCCGGCCCCGTCATCGGGCTTGGTGTGCCGCCCGCACCCCCGCCGGTGTTGGCACCGCGGCGCAAGACTCGCCAGCTGATGGTGCGCGACGTCGGCGTGGGCAGCGATCATCCGATCTCGGTCCAGTCCATGTGCACCACCAAGACCCACGACATCAACTCGACCCTGCAGCAGATCGCCGAGCTCACCGCGTCGGGCTGTGACATCGTCCGGGTGGCGTGCCCGCGGCAGGAGGACGCCGACGCGCTGCCGGTCATCGCCAAGAAGTCGAAGATCCCGGTGATCGCGGACATCCACTTCCAGCCGAAGTACATCTTCGCCGCGATAGACGCCGGATGTGCGGCGGTGCGCGTCAACCCCGGCAACATCAAAGAGTTCGATGGCCGGGTCGAGGAGGTGGCCAAGGCCGCCGGTGACGCCGGCATCCCGATCCGCATCGGCGTCAACGCCGGATCGCTGGACAAGCGCTTTTTGCAGAAGTACGGCAAGGCCACGCCCGAGGCGCTCGTCGAGTCGGCGCTGTGGGAGGCCTCGCTGTTCGAGGAACACGGCTTCGGGGACATCAAGATCAGCGTCAAGCACAACGACCCCGTCGTGATGGTCGCGGCCTACGAGTTGCTGGCCACCCGGAGCGACTACCCACTGCATCTCGGTGTCACCGAGGCCGGCCCGGCGTTCCAAGGGACCATCAAGTCCGCGGTCGCCTTTGGCGCATTGCTCTCCAAGGGCATCGGTGACACCATCCGGGTCTCGCTGTCCGCGCCGCCGGCCGAGGAGGTCAAGGTCGGCAACCAGATCCTCGAGTCGCTCAACCTGCGCCCGCGCGGCCTGGAGATCGTGTCCTGCCCGTCGTGTGGACGTGCCCAGGTGGACGTCTACACCCTCGCCAACGAGGTCACCGCGGGCCTCGAGGGGATGGACGTGCCGTTGCGCGTCGCGGTGATGGGCTGTGTCGTCAACGGTCCCGGCGAGGCCCGCGAAGCCGACCTAGGCGTGGCCTCCGGCAACGGTAAGGGCCAGATCTTTGTCAAGGGTGAGGTCATCAAGACCGTGCCCGAGGCGCAGATCGTCGAGACGCTGATCGAGGAGGCCATGCGCATCGCGGAGGAGATCGGCGCCGGTGGCGACAGCCCCGAAGGAAGTTCCAGCGGTTCGCCGGTTGTGACCGTAAGCTGAACACCGATGCGGTGAGTGGTGTCACCGCCTCGGTCCAGCAGAAAGCAGTTTCGCGATGTCGGCTCCGCCGCTCTTCCGCCTCGCCGACGATCGTCGAGTCTCGGTGGTGCGCGACGTCGCCGCGGTTCAGCGAGTGCTCGACGACGATCCGGTCGGCGCCTGCATGGTCGCGTCCCGGGTGGCCGATCACGGGGTGGAACCCAGCGCGATCGGCGGTGAACTGTGGACCCGCCGGCGCGCCACCGACTCCCTCTGCTACGCCGGGGCGAACCTGATCCCGTTGCGCGGTGAACCCGCCGACATGCACGCCTTCGCCGAGAAGGCCACCAGCAGGGCTCGGCGCTGTACGTCGCTGGTGGGGCCCGCCGAACTCGTGATGCCGATGTGGCAGCGGCTGGAACGGGCCTGGGGACCCGCCCGCGACGTCCGCGATCACCAACCGCTGATGGCGCTGGACACACCGCCGCACAGTCTCGTCGACCCGGCGGTGCGCCCGGTGCGGATCGAGGAACTCGACGCCTACCTGGTGGCGGCCATCGACATGTTCATCGGTGAGGTCGGGATCGACCCCCGGGCGGGTGACGGTGGCCGTGGCTACCGGCGCCGGGTCGCCGGGCTCATCGCGGTCGGCCGGGCATGGGCCCGGTTCGAACGCGGTGAGGTGGTGTTCAAGGCGGAGGTCGGCTCGCAGTCGCCCACCGTCGGCCAGATCCAGGGTGTCTGGGTCCATCCCGACCGGCGCGGTCACGGCTTGGGCACTGCAGGCACCGCGGCGCTGGCGGCCGCGGTCGTTCGGGGCGGACGGACCGCCAGCCTGTATGTCAACAGCTACAACACGGTGGCCCGGGCGACTTACGCGCGCATCGGCTTCCGTCAGGTGGGCACGTTCGCCACCGTGCTGCTCGACTGACGGCGGCGGTTACGCTGGCACCCATGTTGCCGTTTTTGAGGCGGATTTCTTGCCGTGCTCGTATGGGTTTCGGCCGCATCCGCTATCCGAGGGCTGCGTAACCATGTCCAGAAGATCATCGGTAAGCCGTGTGCGGGAAGACCGCACACACGGATTGAAAGGGGGATGGGGAAACGGATCCGTTTCGCGGACACCGCACCCCTGACTACCAATGGCTTTCGCCGACCGCGACCGCCGCATCGACCGCCGCATCGACCGCCGGGAGATCGCCGATGCGTTGATGCGGGCGCTGGAACGCCGCCACGAGGTGCTCGACGTGATCGTCGCCTCCGAGGATTACGACACCGCGATCGAGGAGGTCGCCGCGCTGCTCGGGATCTCGGCCGCCGGCGGTGAAGCGGTGTTGCGGCTGTCCTTCGACCGGTTGACCAAAGTCTCGCGGCGCCGCATCGCCGCCGAACTCGAGAACCTCAACAACCAGCTCAGCTTCACGATGGGTGAGCAGTCGTCCCGGCCAGTCGAACGTGTTGTACTGCGGCCGTTCTCGGCCACAGAGGACCGCGATTTCTTCGCTGCGCGCACGGCGGACGTGCGCGCAGCCGGCGACGGGTCGGGCGCACCGGCCGGCGCGCTCGACGACGAGATCAGCGCGGCCGTCGGCCGGGTCAACGCGGAGGAGGCGGTGTGGCTGGTCGCCACCGTCGGCGCCGACCAGATCGGCATGGTGTTCGGGGAACTGTCCGGTGGTGAGGTGAACGTGCGGATCTGGATCCACCCGGAGCACCGCAAGCGTGGGTACGGCACCGCGACGCTACGGGCCTCGCGCTCGGAGATGGCCGCCTACTTCCCTGCGCTGCCCCTCGTCGTGCGGGCCCCGGCCGCCGGGGCCTGAGCCGTACGTGAGGGCCGGTCACGAAGTCATCACAGCCGTGTCACGGTGCGCCTCCGTGGAAAGCGTTCACTACATCCCTAACATCAGCCTCAATGGCAACTAAAACCTCAGCAGCAACACGGGTCACATGTCTGCTCACGGTGGCCACCGTTCTCGGCGGCCTCGCCCTCAGTGGCTGCACCCCCAAGCCCAACGGCCCCGAGCCCGCGGCCGAAGAATTCTTCGCCGCGCTGTCCACCGGAGACACCGCGACGGCCGCCGAGCTCGCCGACCGCCCCGCCGATGCGCGCGCTGCGCTCAACGCGGCCTGGGCCGGTCTGCAGGCCACCCATCTCGATGCGCAGATCCTAGGGTCGAAGTACTCCGAGGACACCGGCAGTATCACCTACCGCTACACCTGGCACCTGCCCAAGCAGCGGACCTGGACCTACGACGGTCAACTCAACATGGTGCGCGACGAGGGCCGCTGGGAAGTACGTTGGGCCACAACAGGGCTGCACCCGCGACTGGGTGAGAACCAGTCGTTTGCGCTGCGCGCCGACCCGCCGCCGCGGGCCTCGGTCAACGAGCGCGGCGGCACCGAGGTGCTGGTGCCCGGGTACCGCTACCACCTCGCGCTCGACGCCAGCGCGGCCGGCGCGGAGCTGATGGCGACCGCCCGCGTGGTCGCCGACACACTGCGCCCCTTCAACCCGACCATCGACGCCCAGCGCCTGGCCGAACAGGCGTCGTCGATGGCCGAGCCGATGAGCCTGATCATGCTGAACCAGGCCGACCACGACCGGGTGGCCGGGGTTCTGGGCCCGCGCCCAGGTGTGGTGATCACGCCACAACCCGACATGCTGCCCACTGACGAGGGTTTCGCGCCGGCCCTCCTCAACGAGGTCAAGAAGGAGGTCGCCGACGAACTCGACGGCCGCTCCGGCTGGCGGGTGGTCACCGTCAACCAGAACGGGGTCGACGTCGACATCCTCAACGAGGTCCCGGGCGACCCCGCGCCGTCGGTGACCATCAGCCTCGACCGGGCCGTGCAGACCGCCGCGCAGAATGCGGTGAACTTCACCGGCAAGCAGGCGATGATCGTCGCCATCAAGGCCTCGACCGGCGAGATCCTGGCCGTCGCGCAGAACGCCGCCGCCGACGCCGAGGGCCCGCTGGCCACCATGGGTCTGTATCCGCCCGGGTCGACGTTCAAGATCGTCACCGCGGCCGCCGCGATCGAACGCGATATGGCCACCCCGAACACGCTGCTCGGCTGCCCGGGACACATGGACATCGGTCACCGCACGGTGCCCAACTACGGCGGATTCGACCTCGGTACCGTTCCGTTGTCACGGGCGTTCGCCAGCTCGTGCAACACCACCTTCGCCGAACTGGCCAGCCGGATGCCGCCGCGTGGCCTGACGACTGCGGCCGCCCGGTACGGCATCGGGCCCGACTACCGGGTCGAGGGCATCCCCACGGTCTCGGGATCGGTGCCGCCCACGGTCAACCTCGCGGAGCGCACCGAGGACGGGTTCGGTCAGGGCAAGGTCGTGGTCAGCCCGTTCGGAATGGCGCTTGTGGCCGCGACGGTCGCCGCCGGCCAGACCCCGGTGCCCCGGCTGATCGAGGGCCGCGACACCGCCGTCACCGGACAGCACGAACCCGTTCGCCCGGAGGTCGTCGAGGCCCTGCGCCCGATGATGCGGCTGGTGGTCACCAACGGGACCGCCAAGGAGCTGGCCGGCGCCGGGGACGTGCGTGGGAAGACCGGTGAGGCCGAATTCGCCAGCGGCTCTCACTCCTGGTTCGCGGGGTACCGCGGAGACCTCGCCTTCGCCGCGCTCATCGTGGGCGGCGGCAGTTCCGAATACGCGGTGCGGATGCTGCGGGGCATGCTCGACGGACTGCCCGCCGACTACCTGGCCTGAGTAGCCTGGAGGGGTTATGACGACCCCAGCCCACAACGGTGACGCCCACCCCGAGCCCATGCCGATGCGCATCTCGGATGCCGACCGCAACGGCACGCTGCGGCGCCTGCACAACGCCGTCGCGCTCGGCCTGATCGACATCGAGGAGTTCGAGGAACGCTCGGCGCTCGTCTCCCAGGCGCGGTTGCGCTCCGACCTCGACACCCTGGTGACCGATCTGCCGGGGCCGGGCGCGATCGTCACCTCGGCGACCGACCGCGTCGAACTGCGGGGGGTGTTCGGATCGCTCAAGCGCCACGGCGAGTGGACCGTACCGACGCGGCTGGCACTGCACCGGCGGATGGGGTCCATCGACCTCGACCTGACCCGCGCGCGGTTCGCCGGCCCGATCGTCGTCGTCGAACTCGACCTCAAGTTCGGCGGGCTCGATCTGCGGCTGCCCTACGGCGCCAGCGCCTCGATCGACGACGTCGAGGTGATCGTCGGCAGCGCGACCGACCACCGTCGGGACGTGTCCGCCGAGGGGCGGCCACACGTGGTGCTCACCGGCAAGGTGGTGTGGGGTTCGGTCGACATCCGCGGCCCGCAGACCGGATGGTTGCGGCGGCCGCGGTTCCTCGGCGAACGCGGCTGACTACCGGGGGTCGAGTACTGCCAAACTCAGGGTGGAGCGAGCCGCGAGGCGGTCCCGTCCAACGTCGGTGACGTCGGCGGCGGTGACGATCATGCGCTTGCCCGCGCGCACGACGGTCGCCTCGGCCCGCGCGGGCCCCACGACGAGGGGTGTGCGAGGAAGTGCACCGCCGTATCCGCCGTCGTCACGCTCTGGCCGGGTCCGACAAGCCGTTCGGCCAGTCGGCCCGCCGTCGGTCTCGAGCACGTCGCGGATGCCCAACTGGCCGAGCAGGTGGTCCGGGGTGGTTCTCATCGGGATCGACTCGCTGAGCATGGCTGAGAAGTTATCATTCTCGTTCAAGGAGAGCGACGTTCTCCTGGCTATCCTGGGTCCCATGTCTGTGCGCACCGCCCTTCGTCCCGGCGAGATCTCTCCCACGCTGCCGGTGCCCAAGTCGATCCCGCGCCCCGAATACGCGTGGCGTCCGACCGTCGCCGAGGGCGACGAACCGTGGGTGCAGACGCCCGAGGTGATCGAGAAGATGCGCGTAGCCGGGCGCATCGCCGCAGGCGCGCTGGCAGAGGCGGGCAAGGCCGTCGCACCCGGCGTCACCACCGATGAACTGGACCGCATCGTCCACGAGTACATGGTCGACCACGGTGCGTACCCGTCAACCCTGGGCTACAAGGGCTTTCCCAAGTCCTGCTGCACGTCGCTCAACGAGGTCATCTGCCACGGCATCCCCGACTCGACGGTCGTCGAGGACGGGGACATCGTCAACATCGACGTCACCGCCTACATCGACGGCGTGCACGGCGACACCAACGCCACGTTCCTCGCCGGCGACGTCTCCGAGGAACACCGTCTGCTCGTCGAACGCACCCACGAGGCGACCATGCGGGCGATCAAGGCCGTCAAACCCGGCCGTGCGCTGTCGGTGGTCGGCCGGGTAATCGAGGCCTACGCGAACCGGTTCGGCTACAACGTGGTTCGCGACTTCACCGGACACGGCATCGGCACCACGTTCCACAACGGTCTGGTGGTGCTGCATTACGACCAGCCCAGCGTCGAGACCGTCATCGAACCCGGAATGACGTTCACCATCGAACCGATGATCAACCTCGGCGGCCTCGGCTACGAGATCTGGGACGACGGCTGGACCGTCGCCACCAAGGACCGCAAGTGGACCGCTCAGTTCGAGCACACTCTGGTGGTCACCGATGCGGGCGCCGAGATCCTGACCCAACTGTGAGGCCGTCCCCGACTGTGAGGCCCCCGCTGCGAAGGCCCGGCCGGATTCTCGCACCGAGTTCACACTCGGCGCGATGACCGGCGGGGCGCTGCTCGTCGCCGGCACCACCTCCGACGCCGGCAAGTCGATGGTGGTGGCCGGGTTGTGTCGACTGCTCGCCCGCAAGGGGGTCCGCGTCGCGCCGTTCAAGGCGCAGAACATGTCTAACAATTCGGCGGTCACCGTCGACGGCGGTGAGATCGGCCGCGCGCAGGCCGTGCAGGCGCGCGCCGCGGGGCTCGACCCAAGCGTGCGGTTCAACCCGGTGCTGCTCAAACCCGGCAGTGACCGCACCTCGCAACTCGTCGTGCGCGGGCGGGTGACAGGCACCGTCAGCGCGACGGACTACATCACCCACCGCGACCGGCTCGCCGATGTGGTTGCAGACGAACTCGCTTCTCTGCGAACGGAATTCGATGTCGTGCTCTGCGAGGGCGCGGGTTCGCCCGCAGAGATCAACCTGCGCGGCACCGACCTGGCCAACATGGGGCTGGCCCGGCGCGCCCGCCTGCCGGTCATCGTGGTCGGAGACATCGACCGCGGTGGGGTACTGGCCCACCTCTTCGGCACCGTCGCGGTGCTGCATCCCGACGATCAGGCTCGGATCGCCGGGTTCGTGGTCAACAAGTTCCGCGGTGATCCAATGCTGCTCGCTTCCGGCCTCGACCAACTGCACGAGCTGACGGGCCGCCCGACCTACGGCGTGATTCCGTACTGCGACGAGCTCTGGATGGACACCGAGGATTCGGTGTCCGTCGTCGCGGGCCGTACCATCGGGCACCCGCCGCCGCCGCGCGGCGCCGAAGGTCTCCAGGTGGCGGTGGTGCGGCTGCCGCGGATCTCCAACTCGACCGACATCGAGGCGTTGGCCTGCGAGCCCGGGGTAACGGTGCGCTGGGTAACCGACCCGGCCGACGTGGCCGACGCGGACGTCGTCGTGCTGCCGGGCACCAAGGCCACCGTCGCCGACCTGCAGTGGTTGCGCACCGCCGGATTGGCGGAGTCGATTGCCGCCCACGCCGGCGCGGGCCGGCCGCTGCTGGGGATCTGCGGCGGATTCCAGGTGCTCTGCCGCCACATCGACGACCCGGTCGAATCGCGGGCCGGGCGGGTGGAAGGTCTCGGACTGCTCGACGCCGACATTGCATTCGCCGCTGAGAAGACGTTGCGGCAGCACTGGGCGACACCGCTGCAGGGTTACGAGATCCACCACGGGCAGGTCACCCGCTCCGCCGCCGATGACTGGGCCGGGATCGGTGTGCGGCGCGATGCGGTGTACGGCACCCACTGGCACGGCCTGTTCGACAACGACGCCTTCCGGCGGGCCTGGCTGACCGACGCCGCCGTGGCGGCCGGCCGGTCCGGTTTCGTCGTGGCCGACGACATCGACGTGTCCGCGCGTCGCGACGCCCAACTCGACGTCATGGCCGACCTGTTGCAGAACCATCTCGACATCGACGCCGTCCTGGGCATCGTCGACGCCGGACCGCTACCGCGCCCGACCATCTCCACCGGGTTAACCTGAGCGCATGACCGGGTGGCGTGCGGTGCCGTGGGCGCTGCTGCTGCTCGGAGCGCTCACCGGCTGCGCCACCACCGTGACCGGCAACCCGACCTGGCCCGGCGCCCGACTGGAGGAGGTGGTCCT
Source organism: Actinomycetota bacterium (assembly GCA_034189785.1). GTDB lineage: Bacteria > Actinomycetota > Actinomycetes > Mycobacteriales > Mycobacteriaceae > Mycobacterium. Next base: position 10,599 of record JAXHUG010000047.1, on the reverse strand, counting down.
GACCGAAGCGGACTTCCCGGCCGGCGTGCAGTACGACCGGATCGTCGACGAACCCGGACAGGGGGGCACGGCGGGGGGACCGCCGCCGATGCTCTCCCGCCCCGAGGGGTGCTCCGACGGGCTGACGCGGGTGATCGAGCGCAGTGCGCAGCGCGGCCCGGGCAGCGCCGCGAAGTACGTGGTCGCCTACGACGGCGCGCGGGTGGTGATGACCGTGCTCACGTGGCGGCTCGACATGGACGCGCTCGCCGCGACCGCCGACCGGTGCGCAGAATTCGAGACTTTCTTCGATCCGACCGACGCGGGCATCCCCATGACCACGACCCGGATCGACACCGCGCGGCCCGATGCGCTGGTGTACCGGCAGACGATGACACTCGCCGGTGTCGGCAGCAGTGTCTACTTCGGCTTCGAGAACATCGGCGCGATGGCGGTGTTCGGAATCGCCTTTCCCACACCGAATCCTGAGATCCCGGCCAAAGGCACGCTGCCCCAGACGTTCCTGGACGTCGCCACCCGCCAGGCCGAACGCATCGCCGCCGGGTGAGACTGGGGCAACACGAAGAATCCCGCCCGCCGGGTCCGCGTACCCGGTAGCGTGGCCGAGTGCTCTCCCGCATGGTCACCGTCGACGGGCTCCCGGTTCCGGTGGACGTCGCAGGCCCGGAAAAGGGTTCGGCGGTGGTCTTGCTCGGCGCGGCCCAGCACTCGCCTGGGGCATACGGCGGGATCTGCCAGCGGCTGCACACTGCGTCGCTGCGCACCGTGGTGATCGGAGCCGATCCACGGCTCACGGGTAAGGCCGTCGTCGGCATCCTCGACGCACTCGACATCCGGTGGGGGTTGCTGGTGGGTGACCGGCACGGCGGCGAACTGGCCTGGGAGCTGGCCGCCACCCGCCTCGACCGGTTTATCGGGCTGGTGGTGATCGACCGGGGTCATCCGCGCGTGCCGGACCCGGCCGGCGTCGTCCGCGACGAGCACTGCCCACCGGTGGAGATGAACACCACGGCGCTGGTCAGCACCCCGGAGTCACGTTCGGTGGCCAGGGCCAGCCAGCGTTTCGTCTACGGCGAATACCGCCTCGTCGACTTCCTCGGCCGGCGCAACGGCGCCGACTCCACGGCACAGCTCGCCGCTGAAATCGTGCTGCGTACCGGCACCTGGTGACTAGGCGGGCGTCTCCTCCGGAGTCCACGCCTGCGGCAGACCGGGTTGCATGGGGAACAGGAAGTCCACGAAAGCCGCTGCGGTGGGCTGTGGCTCGTGATTCGCCAGCCCCGGGCGTTCGTTGGCTTCGACGAATACGTAGTCGACGCCGGTGACATCGGGCACCAACAGGTCGATCCCCGTGACGGGAATGCCGATCGCCTCCGCGGCGGCCACCGCAACCCGGCACAGCTGCGGGTTCACCTCTGCGGTCACATCGTGGATGGTGCCGCCCTGATGGAGGTTGGCCATGCGGCGGACGCGCAGGCGTTGCCCTTGGGGGAGTACGTCCTCGAGTGACCAACTCGCCTCCTTGACGGTGTCCTCGGTCACCTTGTCCAGGGGGATCTGTGATTCACCGCCGGTCGCGGCCGCTCGCCGCCGGCTCTGCGTCTCGATCAATTCGCGGATGGTGTGCTTGCCGGTGCCCACGACCTCGGCCGGCATCCGCAGCGCCGCCGCGACCACTTTGCCGTCGATGACCACCAGGCGCAGGTCGTCGCCCGGAGCGCGCTGTTCGATCAGCACCTCGGGGTGCTGCTCACACGCGCGCGCGAGCGCCGCGTCGAGTTCCTCGGGGCCCTCGACGCCGACGGTGATTCCCTTGCCCTGTTCGCCGCGCGTCGGTTTGACCACGACGTCACCCACCTCGGCGAGAAATTCGTGATCCTGCTCGTCGAATGTCGCCAGCCGTCCCTTCGGGACTGTGATCCCGGCCCCCGAGACGATTCGCCGGGTCTGGCGTTTGTCGTCGCACCGCGCCATCGCAACCGCGGAGGTGAACTCCGACAACGATTCCCGGGTGATGACGCTGCGTCCGCCGTAGCTCAGCCGCATCTCCCCCGCGCCCGCGTCGAGCACCTCCACCCAGATGCCGCGGCGGATCGCCTCGTCGGCGATGATCCGCGCATACGGGTTGAGGTCGTCGATGGTCTCGGGGGGGTGGGTGAACAGCGGTTCGTTGATTGCGTTCTTGCGCTTGACCGCCAGCACCGGGACGCGCTGGAAGCCGAGCTTCTCGTACAACGCGATCGCCGCGGTGTTGTTGTGGGCCACCGACAGATCCATGTACGAGCGCCCGCGGTCGCGGAACATCCGGGCCAGCGCGCGGGTGAGCGCGGCGCCCACCCCCGGCAGGCTCGACGTCGGGTCGACGGCCAGCGTCCACAGGCTCGATCCCTCTTCGGGGTCGTCGAACAACAGCTTGTGGTCCACCCCGGTCACCGTGCCGATGACACTGCCGTCGTCGTCGCGGACCGCGACCAGGTAGTCGACCGCGTCGACCCGGTTGTGGTTCTCCCAGATGACGTCGGTCGGGGCGGGCACCATCGCGCACTGCACGTACACCCGGTTCATCGCGTCCGCATCGGACGGTTCGCGCAGCGATCGCACCGTGAACCCCCTCGGGGTGGGATCCGGCGTGTCCTCACCCTCGGTGAAGCGCAACCGGTAGGTGTGGCTGGGATCGATGAACAGTTCCGAGGGTGAGTGGGCCACCAGTACGTGCGACTCGCGAGCGTAGATGCAGATGTCCCGCCGTCCGGGGCCCTCGTGTTGCAGCACCTTTGCCAACTTCTCGGGATCGGCGAACGTCTGACCGAATATCAGTCGGCCCCAACCCAATTCGAGGACAATGTCGGTGGCCATCCGGTCCACCAGATGCTGCGGCGACGCGTCGTGCAGACAGAGGGTGATGGCCTCGGTGTGGTCGCTGTTGGGATCGAGGTGAGATCCGAGGTCGGTCATGCGGCCGGCCCGGTGATCCCGTGCCGCTGCAGCCACAGCTCCAGCAGCGCCATCTGCCACAGCTCGTTGCCGCGCAGCGGGGTGAGCCGGCCGTTCGGATCGGCCAGCAGCCGGTCGACGGCCTCGGGCCGGAACAGGTCGCGCTCCTTGGCCGCCGATGCCGACAGGGCGTCGCGTACCATGTCGAGGTACGGGCCCTCGAGGTGGGTGAGTGCGGGAACCGGGAAGTATCCCTTGGGCCGGTCGATGACCTCGGTGGGGATCACCCGGCGCGCGGCCTCCTTGAGCACCCCCTTACCGCCCTGGGCGGTCTTGTACTCCGGGGGACAGGTGGCGGCCAGTTCGACCAGTTCGTGGTCGAGGAACGGCACGCGGCCCTCCAGACCCCAGGCCATCGTCATGTTGTCGACCCGTTTCACCGGGTCGTCGACGAGCATGACCATGGTGTCGAGGCGCAGCGCCCGGTCCACCCCGGTGGCGGCGCCCTCGCGCGCGAAGTGCTCGGTGACGAACCGGCCGCTGGGATCTCCGTCGGCGAAGTACGGGGGCGTGACGAGCCCCCCGAGGGCCTCCGGGTCGCGGTCGAAGAACGCCGCCCGGTAGCCGGCCACCGACCCCTCGACCGACGCGGCGCCGGGTTCGCCCATCGGCGGATACCAGTGGTAGCCCGCGAACACCTCGTCGGCGCCCTGTCCCGACTGCACCACCTTGACGTGCTTGGCCACTTCCTGGCTCAGCAGGTAGAAGGCCACGCAGTCGTGGCTGACCATCGGCTCGCTCATCGCGCCGATCGCACCGTCGAGTGCGGGCAGCATCCGCGCCGTGTCGATGCGGATCTGGTGGTGGTCGGTGCCGAACCGCTGCGCGACGATGTCGGAGTACTTGAACTCGTCGCCGGCGACCCCGTTGACCGATTCGAAGCCGATCGAAAAGGTCTGCAGCCCGGTCTGGCCGGCCTCGGCGAGCAGGCCGACGATCAGGCTCGAGTCGACGCCCCCCGACAGCAGACACCCCACCGGCACGTCGGCGACCAGCCGACGCTCCACGGCGCGCCGCAGCGCGGTGAGCACCGCGTCCTCCCAGTCCTGTTCGGACCAGTCGGCGCGATCGGCGTGCCGGGTGAAATCCGGGGTCCAATACGTCGTGGTGGTGCGCCTGCCGTCGGGTTCGATGGCGACCAGCGCCGCCGGCGGCACCTTCTTCACCCCACGCAGGATCGTCAGTGGTGGCGGCACGACGGAATGGAAGGACAGGTAATGGTGCAGCGCGACCGGATCGATGCGGGTGTCCACACCGCCGCCGGCCACCAGGGCGGGCAACGACGAGGCGAAGCGGATCCGGTGGGCGTCCTCGGAAATGTAGAGCGGTTTGATGCCCAGCCGGTCGCGGCCGAGCAGAACCCGCCCGCTGTCGCGTTCGACGATCGCGAACGCGAACATCCCGTGCAGGCGGTCGACGAACCGGTCGCCCCAGTGGTGGTAGGCCTTGAGCAGCACCTCGGTGTCGCTGGTCGAGAAGAAGCTGTATCCGTGGCCGCGGAGTTCGTCACGCAACTGCTGATAGTTGTAGATACAGCCGTTCCACGCGATGGCCAGGCCGAGGTCGGAGTCGACCATGGGCTGCGCGCCCGCCTCGGACAGGTCAATGATCTTGAGCCGGCGGTGTCCCAGTGCGACCCGGCCCTGCGACCAGGCGCCGGCACCGTCCGGGCCGCGCGGTGACAACGTCTCGGCCATCGCCGAGACAGCGGCTAGGTCAGGGGTTCGGCCGTCAAGGCGTATCTCGCCGGTGGCTCCACACATCGCTTAGACCCTACCGTGGTCGCGTTCGGGGCGCTGCTGAGTGAATCGCCATCTGCGGATCGTCGGTTCTCACGCGCGATTGGTACCCCGTTGCGCACGGTGTATGCGCTGCAAACGGCCTACCTCACATTCAGTCCGTGTGCCCCTTGAGGATCTCGTCCTCGATGGTGCCGCCCAGGCCCTCTTCCTCCGGGCTGTAACCGTGCAGACCGCCGGTGACCGCGTACTCCTCCTCCGGTGACAGCACGAGGCGATGGCGGCCGTAGAACCCGAACACCAGCAGGCCGACCACGTAGAAGACGACGATCGCGATGACCGCGGGACGATAGGTCGGGTTGACCAGCACGCCCACGAACGTGATGGCCGCGATGACGAGCGCCACGATCGCGCCGGCGTTGCCGGTCGGACTCACCCACGGACGCCGCGCGTTGGGGAACCTGCGGCGCAGCAGCACGAACGACACCATCTGCAGCGTGTAGGCCAGCACCGCACCCCACACCGCTATGTTGAGAACCACGTCGCCCGCACCCTCGTTGAGGCTCACCACCACCAGCGCGACGAACCCGATCACCGCGCCGAGGATCAGCGCGATGTAAGGGGTCTGCCGGGAACCGGTCAGCGACAGCGCCTTCGGGTAGTAGCCGGCGCGGCTCAGTGAGTAGAGGTTTCGGCCGTAGGCGTACATGATGCCCTGCAGGCTGGCGAGCAGGCCGATCAGCGCGAACGCCGACAGCACGGCCGCCAGGCTGCCGGGGAGGAACGCGCGGAACCCGTCGAGCAGCGGTTCGTCGGATGCGCCGAGTGCCTCCGAACCGGTCACCGCCGGGTTGAGGAATAACACGATCGCACCGCAACCCACGAGCGAGATCAGCCCCCAGATACCGGCTTTCGGGATGTCGCGGGCCGGGTCGTGGGCCTCCTCGGCGGCCAGTGGCAACTCCTCGATGCCGAGGAAGAACCACATCGCGAACGGCAGCGCGTAGAGAACCGCCACCCAGCCGAAGGGCAGGAAGTCACTGGAGCCCGCGGCCGCCGGGTCGGGCGCGATGTCGAACAACCGGCTGAAGTCGACGGCGCCGGTGGAGATCGCCAGCACACCGAACAGCACCAGGATCCCGATCGATATGATCGCGACGACGAGGGCGAACTTGAACGACAGCGCCGCACCCCACGAGTTCAGCCCGACGAAGATGGCGTAGAGGATCAGCCACCACACCCAGCCCGGCAGGCTCAGGCCGAACAGTTCGGTGGCGACCGCGTCGGCGTAGCTGGCGGAGAAGTACACCACCACCGCGGTAGTGAAGACGTATTCGATGGTCTCGGCGAAACCGGTGATGAAGCCGCCCCACGGGCCCATCGAGGCGCGGGCGAAGGAGTAGGCGCCGCCGGTGTGCGGCATGGCCGCCGACATCTCGCCGATCGAGAACAGCATGCCGAAGTACATGATCACGATGAGGACCGAGGCGACGGCGAGCCCACCCCAGCCGGCTTCGCCGATGCCGAAGTTCCATCCGGAGAAGTCGCCCGAGATGACGGCCGCGACGCCGATACCCCACAGGCCCCAGAACCTGGCGGTGCGCGTGAGTTGCCGCTTCTCGAAGTACCCGTCGCCGGCCTGGCTGTAGGTGGCGCCGGAGGACTTCAGCCTGTCGTCTGCCATCGCGTACTCCTCGGGACGGTGTCTGGGGGCGGCCGGCGTGCACCGCAAAATGGAGCATAGGATGCCAAAGGTCTGGTGTCCTACCTTTGCGAGTAGCGATCGTGTAAACATCGGGGAGAACATCCGGCCACATCGCTGGGTAAAGGTCGGCTCCGTGGTCATAGGTGGGGCCCATCGGAAAGGTGCGCACATGGGGATCCGAACCGGCATGTTGGCGCAGGCCGACCTCGAACGCATGGTGTCCGAGCGCGAGATCGACACGGTCATCGTCGCGTTCACCGATATGCAGGGCCGACTCACCGGCAAACGGATCTCGGCGCGGCTGTTCGTCGACGACGTCGCCGCACACGGCGCGGAGTGCTGCAACTACCTGCTGGCCGTCGACGTCGACAACAACACCGTCGGCGGATACGCGATCTCCAGTTGGGAGACCGGCTACGGCGACATGGTGATGACGCCGGACTTCGACACGCTGCGTCTGATCCCGTGGCTGCCCGGCACCGCGCTGGTGATGGCCGACCTGTCTTGGGATATGCAGGGGCCCGACGTTCGTCCGGTTCGCCAGGCACCGCGCAGCATCCTGAACCGCCAGATCGACCGGCTCGCACAGCGGGACCTGGTGCCCTATGCCAGCACCGAACTCGAGTTCATGGTGTTCGACGACTCCTTCCGCGCGGCGTGGGCGGCGGGCTACCGGGGACTCGAGGCGGCCACCGATTACAACATCGACTACGCGATGCTGGCCTCCACCCGGATGGAGCCGCTGCTGCGCGACATCCGGCTCGGTATGGAGGGCGCCGGGATGTACTGCGAAGGCGTCAAAGGGGAGTGCAACCTCGGCCAGCAGGAGATCGGGTTCCGCTACGATCACGCGCGGGTGACGTGCGACAACCACACCATCTACAAGAACGGCGCCAAGGAGATCGCCGACCAACACGGCAAGAGCCTGACGTTCATGGCGAAATTCGATGAGCGCGAAGGAAACAGCTGCCACATCCACATCTCGCTGCGCGGTAGCGACGGCAGTGCCGTCTTTGCCGACGACGACGCCGAAGACGGCATGACACCGCTGTTCGGCAGTTTCATCGCGGGCCAACTCGCGACGATGCGCGAGTTCTCGCTGTGCTATGCGCCGAACATCAACTCCTACAAGCGGTTCTCCGAGGGCAGCTTTGCGCCCACCGCGATCGCCTGGGGTTTCGACAACCGCACCTGCGCGCTGCGCGTCGTCGGGCAGGGGGCGGGTATGCGGATGGAGAACCGTGCGCCCGGCGGCGACGTCAACCAGTACCTGGCGGTGTCGGCGCTCATCGCCGGCGGCCTGTACGGCATCGAGAACGAACTCGAACTGCCGGATCCGGTGGCGGGCAACGCGTATACCAGTGATGCCGAACGCCTTCCGGCGACGCTGGCCGAGGCCGCCGAACTATTCGACCGCTCCGAGATCGCCCGCGCGGCGTTCGGCGACGACGTCGTCGACCACTATCTGAACTACGCGCGCGTGGAGCTGAAAGCGTTCAACGCCGCGGTGACCGACTGGGAACGGGTGCGCGGCTTTGAGCGGCTCTGACTTCCGCAGCCCCGTGCTGGGGATGACCACCTACCTGCAGCAGGCGCAGACCGGTGTCTGGGACGTCCACGCGAGCTTCCTGCCCGCGATCTACTTCCGGGGGGTGAACCTCGCCGGTGGGCTCGCGGTGCTGCTGCCCCCGCAACCGGTCGACTCCGGGGCCGCGGCCCGGGTCCTCGACGGACTCGACGGGTTGATCCTCACCGGCGGTAAGGACGTCGACCCCGCCCGCTACGGCCAGACGCCCCAGCCCACCACCGACGAACCCGACCGGGTCCGCGATGCCTGGGAGTTCGCGCTGCTCGACGAGGCGCTGCGGCGCGATGTGCCGGTGCTCGGAATCTGCCGCGGCGCACAGATTCTCAACGTCGCGCTGGGCGGTACGCTGCACCAGCACCTGCCCGACGTGATCGGCCACACCCAGCACCAAAAGGGCAACGCGGTGTTCGGCACCTCGGCGGTGTGGACCGAACCCGGCACGCGACTGGCGGATCTGATCGGGACGACCTCGGATGCGCAGTGTTATCACCACCAGGCGATCGACCGGGTTGGCGAAGGCCTGATCGTTAGCGCCCGTGACGACTACGGGGTGGTCGAGGCGGTCGAACTGGACCGCGACCGGCACCCTGACACGTGGGTGGTGGCGGTGCAGTGGCACCCAGAAGAGCGGCTCGACGATCTGCGGTTGTTCGCCGCGGTGGTGGCGGCCGCGAACCGATATGCGATGGAAAAGGTACGGACTTGACCTCCAGTGAGGTGATCAACCCGGCGACCGAGGAGGTGCTGCGGACCGTCGATCTGTTCGACGTCGGTGGCGTCGACGATGCGGTGGCGCGGGCGAAGTCGGCGCAGCGGACCTGGGCGCGGCTGGCGCCGGCCGAACGCGCCGCCGCGCTGCGCTCGTTCGCCGCGGCCGTCGACGCGCACATCGACGAGCTGGCCGCGCTCGAGGTGGCCAACTCCGGACACCCCATCGGCAGCGCCGAGTGGGAGGCCTACCACGTCCGTGACGTCCTGCAGTTCTATTCGGCGACTCCGGAACGGTTGTCCGGCAAGCAGATCCCGGTGGCGGGTGGACTGGACGTCACGTTCAACGAGCCGCTCGGCGTGGTCGGCGTGATCACCCCGTGGAACTTCCCGATGACGATCGCGGCGTGGGGTTTCGCGCCTGCGCTCGCCGCGGGCAACGCGGTGGTGCTCAAACCCGCCGAGTGGACGCCGCTTACCTCGATCCGCCTCGGTGAACTCGCGGTGGAGGCGGGCCTGCCCGCCGATCTGTTCCAGGTGCTGCCCGGTCGGGGGTCGGTGGTCGGCGAGCGCTTCCTCACCCATCCCGACGTACGCAAGATCGTGTTCACCGGGTCCACCGAAGTGGGCACCCGGGTGATGGCCGGTGCCGCCGCGCAGGTCAAGCGGGTCACACTGGAATTGGGCGGTAAGAGCGCCAACATCGTCTTCGACGACTGCGATCTGGCAAAGGCCGCCGCCACCGCGCCCTACGGGGTCTTCGACAACGCCGGGCAGGACTGCTGTGCGCGTAGCCGAATCCTGGTGCAGCGCAACGTCTATGACCGGTTCATGGAACTGCTCGAACCCGCGGTCAAGGGCGTCAAGGTCGGTGACCCGACGGCGCGCGACACCGAGATGGGCCCGCTGGTGAGCAGGAAGCACTGGCAGTCGGTGGCGTCCTACGTATCCGACGACGCGCCTGTCGCCTTCCGCGGCACCGCACCCGAGGGCCGCGGCTACTGGTTCGCGCCGACGGTGCTCACCCCGCAGCGCACCGACCGCACCGTCACCGAGGAGATCTTCGGGCCCGTGGTGACGGTCTTGCCGTTCGACGACGAGGCCGACGTCATCGCGCTCGCCAACGACACGCCCTACGGACTGTCGGGCTCCATCTGGACCGAGAACCTGTCACGGGCGGTGCGGGTCTCGCGCGCTCTGGAATCGGGGAACTTGTCGGTCAATTCGCATTCCTCGGTGCGGTACAACACCCCGTTCGGCGGGTTCAAACAGTCCGGACTGGGCCGCGAACTCGGGCCCGACGCCCCGTTGTCGTTCACCGAAACCAAGAACGTGTTCTTCGCCGTGCAGGAGGCACCCTGATGGATCTCACCCAACGACTCAAAGACAAGGTCGCGGTCATCACCGGTGGCGCCAGCGGTATCGGACTCGCCACCGCCAAGCGCATGCGGGCCGAGGGCGCGACCATCGTGATCGGTGACATCGACCCGGCCACCGGCAAGACCCTCGCCGACGACCTCAACGGCACTTTCGTCCAGGTCGACGTCTCCGACCAGGTCGCCGTCGACGCGCTGTTCGACACCGCCGCCCAGACCCACGGTTCGGTGGACATCGCGTTCAACAACGCCGGCATCAGCCCGCCCGAGGATGATCTGATCGAGGTCACCGGGATCGACGCGTGGGACCGGGTGCAGGACATCAACCTGAAGTCGGTGTTCTTCTGTTGCAAGGCCGCACTGCGCCACATGGTGCCCGCACAGCAGGGATCGATCATCAACACCGCGTCGTTCGTCGCGGTCAATGGGTCGGCGACCTCGCAGATCTCCTACACCGCCTCCAAGGGCGGCGTGCTAGCCATGTCCCGC
>JAXHUG010000046.1:0-22599 GCA_034189785.1 Actinomycetota bacterium | reverse complement strand
CCCCGCTCAGCGGTTCAGTTCGGGCAGCATGCGCTCGCGAAGCGATTCGTAGATGGGTGGCGATCCGATCAGCTCGGCGGCCAGCACGGCGGCCGCGGTGGCGGCCAGCATCGGAATGGCCGCTGCCGTGGTCGCCGTCATCTCGATGACGACGACGATGCCTGTCACCGGTGCCCGCACCGTCGCGCCGAAGAATGCGGCCATTCCGACGAGCGCCATCGGAATGCTCAGGGCGGCAACGTCGCTGGGCATCATCGGGTCGACCACCCCGACGAAGAGCAGACCCCACAACGCGCCGACCGCCAGCAGCGGTGCGAACAGCCCGCCGGGGACGGCGGCCGAGTAGGACAGCGGGCCGGCGATCATCCGCACCAGCAGGTATCCGATCACCACCGGAAGGACGATCTGGTGGCCGCCGAGGATCAGCTGTGTCAGGGTGTCGCCGCCGCCGACGGATTCGGGGTACACGAACATCGCCAGGCCGACGAGGGCACCGATCACCGCGGCCTTCGCGACCGGCGGTATCCGTCGTAGCTTGCCGACATGGTCGAGGAACCACAGCACCAGCCGGTTGTACACCGCACCAAGCCATCCGGTGAGCAGCCCGAAGACCACGAAGAGGGGCAGCCACACCAGCGCGGGGGTCTCGACCGGCACGACGATGAAGTCCGGTTGGTTACCGAGGATGAACCGCACGCAGCCAACCGCGGACGCGGCCGCGAAGAGTGTGGCCAGCACAGTCGGCAGCCGGAACGACTTGGTCACTTCCTCGAGCGCGAACAGGGTGCCGCCGATCGGTGCGTTGAAGGCGACCGCGAGTCCGGCGCCGCCGACGGCCGTCTGCATCATCCGGACTTCGGGGTCGGGAAGCCGGGCACGGCGGGCCACCTCGGCGCCGATCGCCGCACCCATGTGCACCGTCGGCCCTTCGCGCCCGAGCACGAGCCCGGACCCGATCGACAGCACCCCGCCGACGAACTTGGCGGGCAGGAGAATGGGCAGCGGTGCATGGGCGTCACCGCGGTAGACGGCTTCGACGTGTTGGATTCCGCTGCCGGCCGCCAGCGGCACCCACCGCACGATCAGCGCGGCCAGGGCCGCGCCGAGCGCCGCGACCGCCATGGGTACGAGAAACCCCGGTCCCGCCACGTGGTGTGTCCAGTCGACGAAGTCGGCCCGCAACCGGTCCGCGGTGTGAAGACACCAGCGGAAAGCACCGCCGAACAATCCGATCGCCACGCCCGCGACGAGCGCCGTCACGCAGATGACGACCCATCCACGCTTGGATTCCTCGGCTGGGCCGCTGTCGGGCACCGGTTCGGTCATGGCGCAGAGGGTGTTCGGTCGTCACGGTAGTCGATGTGCACGACCCAGTAGCCTCCTTCATGCGGGGACAGAGGAACGTCCAGTTTCGCAAATCGGCGTCCCGGGCTCACATCCCGCCACCCTTCCGGTTCATTGCGCCGACGCAACAGCCCGCACATCTGTCGCCACGACTGCGGCGGGCCGGGTCGCAGCAAGCGTCACGGTGGGGTCACGAACCCGTGCAGCGTTTTGACTTCGGCACCGTGGCCCCAATAACGTCCTTCGGACAGCAAGGATTACGGCCCATCGCCGTGCTTGGTGTGGGCGTTCTTCAGCTGTCGGGCGCGTGACCGTGGTTCCCGGCGGCACGAACACGAGGAAGGACACGATGAACACCCGCACCGCCCGCTCGTCGGCAACCCTTCGCCGCTCCCTACTCGCCGGCACGCTGTCCGCCGCCGTACTTGCCGTCGGCGCCTGTTCGACGACCGAACCCGGCACCGGCAACCAGACCGGTGAGGGCAGCACGCTCGACCGGGTCAAGGCGGACAAGAAGATCAACGTCGGATTCGCCAACGAGCGGCCGTACGCGTACCGGGAGAACGGTCAGCTGGTCGGCGAGGCCCCCGCGGTGCACGGCTACATCTTCGACCAGATCGGCGGCATCACCCTGGAGCCGCACCTGTTCGAATTCGGCTCGCTGATCCAGGCGCTGAACTCCGAGCGCGTCGACGTCGTCACCGCAGGCATGTTCATCACGCCGCAGCGCTGCGAGCAGGCGGCGTTCAGCAACCCGGTGTACGTGGCCACCACGTCGTTGCTGGTGCCTACCGGCAATCCCAAAGGCCTGAGCGACTACGCGTCGGTCGCCAACGGTGACGCACGGCTCGCGGTGATGAACGGCGCGGTAGAGGTGGAACAGGCGAAGGGGTCGGGTGTCCCGGCGGACCGGCTGCAGATCGTCGCCGATCAACAGGCGGGTCTGGACGCGGTGAAGTCCGGCCGCGCCGATGCGTTCGCGCTGACCAGCATCTCCCTGCGGGCGCTGACGGCCGACGACGGCAGCGTCGAGGTAAGCGAGGCGTTCATCCCGGTCATCGACGGCGAGGAGCAGATCGGTGCGGGCGCCGCGGTGTTCCGGAAGAGCGACACCGCGCTGCGGGAGGCCTTCAACGAGAAACTCGCCGAACTGATCCGCAGCCCGAACTGGCTCGAGTTGGTCGAACCCTACGGCTTCACCGAAGCTGAGCGTCCCGACCCCGAGTTGACCGCAGAACAGCTCTGCCAGGGCTGAGCGCGTTGGTCGAAGAACTCGTCGACGCGGCACCCCTGTTCCTGCAGGGTGCCGGCGTGACGGTGCTCTACACGGTGCTGGGCGCGGTCGCCGCGCTGGTGGTGTCGTTCGTGTTCGGACTCATGGCGCTGTCGGGCTCGGTCGCCGTCCGCGGCCTCTCGCGGGTGGTTGTCGAGTTCTTTCGCGGCACTTCCCTGGTGATCCAGCTGTTGTGGATCTTCTTCGTGCTCCCGCAACTCGGCCTGCGCTTCGAGCCGATGGCGGCGGCGACCCTCGCGTTCGGACTCAACTTCGGCGCCTACGGCGCCGAAGTGGTCCGCGGCGCCATCGCGTCGGTACCCAAGACACAGTGGGAGGCCACCGTCGCGCTCGGGCTGGGCCGCTTCCGGCGCATGCGCCGCGTCATCCTCCCGCAGGCCATGCCGGAGATGGTGCCGCCGTTCGGCAACCTGTGGATCCAGATCCTCAAGAGCTCGTCGCTGCTGTACCTGATCGGCATCACCGAACTCACCTTCGAGGTCAAGCAGCTGCAATTCGAAGTGGGCAGCATGGCGGCGTTCAGCCTGGCGCTGGTGGTGTACTTCCTGCTGGCCCAGGTCCTCGTCGCGGTGACACGCCTCGTGGAAGCGCGCGCGGCGGCCGGAGTCGGCCGCCATCCCAAGGCCCTCGTCGTCGAACAGCCGCAGGCGGTGACGGGGGGATGATCGCCGAACGCAGCCTGTGGAACTGGGAGTACGCGCGGGAGGTACTGCCTGGACTGGTCACCGCGTTCCTGAAGTTCACGCTCGGCATCACCGCCGCGGCGTCGCTGGTGGCCATCGTGCTCGGCCTGGTCCTGGTCCTGGGCAGGCGAGCCGACACCCGCTGGATCTCGTGGCCGTCGCATGCGGTGGTCGAGTTCATTCGCAGCACGCCGATCCCGATCCAGCTGTTCTTCGTCTACTTCGGTCTGCCCGCGATCGGTATCCGCCCCAGTGCACTGGTCACCGGTGTCGCGGTGCTCGGGGTGCACTACGCCTGTTACATGTCGGAGGTGTACCGGGCCGGCATCGATGCCATCCCCCAGGGCCAATGGGAGGCGTGCACCGCGTTGTCGCTGTCGCCGTACCGCACCTGGCGCGCGGTGATCCTGCCGCAGGTGGTGGTGCGGGTACTGCCGTCGACGGGAAACCAGGTCATCGCCTTGTTCAAGGAGACCCCGTTCCTGATCGTCATCGGCGTGGCGGAGATGGTCACGGTGGCCAACCAGTTCGGCGGCCAGAACTACCGCTACATCGAGCCGATCACCGTCGCCGGCCTGATTTTCCTGGCCGCGAGCTATCCCACCTCGGTGCTCATGAGGAAACTGGAGATCCGCTTTGCCCGATGACAGTTCGGTTCGTCCGATGATCCGCTTCGAGGACGTGGTCAAGCGTTTCGGCGACAAGACGGTGCTGGACGGGATGAACTTCTCCGTCGCACCCGGCGAGCGGGTCACGCTCATCGGGCCGTCCGGGTCCGGTAAGACCACGATCCTGCGTCTGCTGATGACGCTCGAGCGGGTCACCGACGGGGTCATCTGGGTCGACGGTGACCCGCTGACCCATGAGCGGCGCGGCGACCGACTGGTGCCGGCATCGGAGAAGTACCTGCGCCGAGCCCGTCGGCGCATCGGCATGGTGTTCCAGCAGTTCAATCTGTTCCCGAACATGACCGTGATCGAAAACCTCATGGAGGCACCGGTTTCGGTACTGGGGCTGAACAGAGGGCAGGCGCGTACCCGCGGCGCCGAACTGCTGGACAAGGTCGGCATGGGCGGCTTCGTCGACGCCCATCCCACGACGCTGTCGGGCGGGCAGCAACAGCGCGTCGCGATCGCCCGGGCGTTGGCGATGGAACCCGACATCTTGCTGCTCGACGAGGTCACCTCGGCGCTCGACCCCGAACTGGTCGTCGACGTGCTCGGCGTACTCCGCGACATCGCCGATACCACCGACATCACCATGCTGATCGTCACCCACGAGATGCACTTCGCACGCGACGTCTCCGACCGGGTGCTGATGTTCGACAACGGCATCATCATCGAGGACGGCCCACCGTCGAAGATCTTCAACGCACCCGAGCACGAGCGCACCCGCACGTTCCTCAAGGCGGTGCTCGAAGAGCGGTGAGGCTGACGGTGAGTGCTGGACGACGATCACCAGGTGACGGGGAGTCCGTAGACGCCTCCTAGCTGGACGGATGAACGCTGCACTACAAGTCCGAAGTAAGTGACCCTGCGGCGCTTGTAGGACCAGAAGTGGCGCAGGTCTTTCGGTGATCGTCCAGGCATGGCCGGTTTCAGGTCCGCGCCGCGCAGCACGGCGAAGCGGTCCTGGTGGCGTGCGGGTAGGTTCTCGGCCGAGTACAGCCACAGGTACTTGCTGCCGGCCAGGCTCCTGTCGCCGGTGACGGCCAACGCCCGGTTCTCGGCCTTGCGCACGGTGTCCACGGCCTTGGTCAGATACCCCCTCAGGTGGTAGCGGTCGAAGACGATCTTGTCCTCGGCGTCGCTCAGGTGCGCGCGTACCGAGGTGGACTACATCGCCGACGAACGCCGACAGGCCAGCCTGGACGGCTACTTCTACCGGTTCACTCCCGAGCAGCGGGCCGGTATCGAGGCACGGTGATGTAGTCCTGCCCCTTGCCGGCCGCCTTCTCATCGACCGCGACCTGAGCCGGTACGTTCACCGGTGGGGCGACCAGGCCGCGGGCCACCGCCCGGTCCATCAGGTGCCACGCCCGCTCCCAGCTGACCCGAAGCAACCTCAAAGAGGTCCAGTCAAGGTACTGGACCTCTTTGACGACATCCCCAATCTCGGCTTCTTTCTCTGTCTTCTTCGGTCCATACCCGGGGCGCCGACCGGATCGGTCTGGCGCTGACCCCGACGATCGTCGATCGGCTGCTCGCCCCGACCGCGGCGATCGACGTGGTGGTCGATGACAGCCTGTTCCGCCGGCGGGGGCCGAAGGCAGCGGCCACTGACAGCAGGCAGAAAGCCGCGCCGCGCATGCTCCAGGCCACATGTTTGCTGCACCTCCGCCGTGTGTGCAGTGGCCCCCGCAGGGTTGCACACGCGCACTCACCTGGCTACGGTCATAGCACCACAATTAGCTAGTCTAGCCTTTAGGCTACCGCGGCAGTCTGCTAACACGGTGCTGACACGAGCGCTACCTGTCATAGTTGCTCGGCGTCTATTCGCAACCGGTTCCGTTGCCATCTCGATCAAGCCCATAAATGTCATTTCCGACGACGGTTACAGGGCCCGAAACGTAGGACGGGCCATTGCCGCTTCCGCCCGCACAGTCGACATCACTGTCGATTGGAACGCAGGCACCCGAGTAGTTCGAGTCGCATGACGAACTCGGCTGCAGCGGCACGGGCGACGCTGGGGCGGCACCAGCCGCCGGAGCGAAGGCGACCGCCGCAGCAGCGACCGCGAGCGTTCCAACCGAAAGACGAAACCGCATTGCTTTCCACCCCTATGAACTGATCTGTCCCAAGCCCCCGCGCGGGCAGGGTAGCGGTTCCGTAATCTCGATCACAAGTTTGAGTTCCACCCGCGCGGCGATCCCATACCGGTCCCGTAGACGCACCCGTACAACAGGCGTACTAGGCCGGCACCTGCCCCGACCTCAAGTTAGCTAGCGCACAAACCTCGCCGCCGCGATCCCGCCGCGCGCCGTGACGAGAGGCCCGTCGAACTGATCCATCGGCCCCGAAAACGTATCTAACAGGCCTTTTCCCGTGCCCCCAGTCGGACTCGAACCGACACTGTGCGGATTTTAAGTCCGCTGCCTCTGCCAATTGGGCTATGGGGGCTTTGCAGCTCAGCACGCATTCCAGGCCGATTCAGCCTCTTTCTGACGTCCCGTATGCCGTAGTGCTGTCGATGGCCTTGCCCACAGCGTCGGCCACACCACTCAAATCGTCGTTGAGCAGGTGCCCGTAACGGTCGAGTGTCGATGGCCGCCGTGCATGGCCCAGGAGTCTCTGCACGACCTTGACGTTAGCGCCTGCATTGATCGCCAGCGGCGCTGTGGTGTGTCTCAGGCACAGGCCTGCGCGGCGCCGGGCTCGGAGTCGTCCGGGCCGACCCACACGAATGCGCGGTGGGAACGGCGTGGCCGCAACAGCATGGTGGCATGCCGGAGGACAGGGTGGCCCACTCTGCGATGTGCATGGCTCGTTCATACCCTCCAGTGGGCGAGTCCGTCACCGGCCTCAGCGGGACCGGGCGGACTCATCGCGCTCAGCGGTCGGTGAGCGTCGCCTCGAAAGCCACCCGGTCCCCGCGGTAGAGCGCCCGCACGACCTCGATCGGCGCACCGCTGGTGTCGACCGACCTGCGGTTGAGCAGCAGCATCGGCATGGCGGTGGTCGATTCCAGCAGCGCCGCCTCCCGCGGCGACGGCAGCACCGTCTCGATCCGTTCGGTGGCCTGACCGAATTCCACGCCGCGGGACCTGATCGCCGCGTAGAGCGACGTCGTGGGGTCGAAGTCGTTGGTCAGGTCGGCGAAGCGATGTAGCGGAAGGTAGGTGCTCTCCAACCCGATCCGCGCGCCGTCGGCTAGCAGTACCCGCTCCAGATGCATCACCCGCTCCCGGGGCGGAACCTGCAGCGGCTCGGCGATCTCGGCGTCCACGGTGACGTTCTCCCACGTCACCAACAGGCGGCCCGGGGTTCGGCCCATCCGTTGGGCGCCTTCGGTGTAGGACTTCAACGACAGCGGCTGCACCAACTTGGGCCGCGACACCACCGTGCCCCTGCCACGCCGCTCGATCCGGCCCTGTACCAGAAGCTCGTGCACGGCTTGGCGGATGGTCTCGCGGGCCACCTGGAATCGCGCGGCCAGCTCCCGCTCGGGCGGAAACGGGTCCCCCTCGTGCAGCCCGTCGAGGATCTCCTCGAGCCCGGTCCGCACCAGGTAGGGCTTGGGCATGCTCATCGGGCCAGTCGGGCAGCGATGTCGAGCACCGCCTCGACCGGTGCGCCCGTCGCGGTGGGGTCTTTGGCGGCGTCGTCATATTGGCGCAGCCGCAGGGCATCTCGATGCCAGGCATGGGCGACGAAGGCGGCGTCGACGCCGGCGCCTCCCTGCACGGCCAGCGATGCCGCCGACGTGCCGCTCAAGCCAGCCGTGTAGTCGGGATCGACGGCGGCCAAGTGGCGTTTGGCCGCGACGTGGGCTCCGGCCAGCCAGCCGGGCCGCGCCCCGAAGCGGGGCGTGACCCAGTCGCGGGCCAACCCGGAGTGGTTCTCGACACCGGGGCCGCCGAGCAGCGGGCTGTGACCGATGTCGTGCAATGCTGCGGACAGGATCAGTTCGTCGTCGGCACCGTCTCTGATCGCGGCCGCCGCCGCCTGCATCGCATGGTCCCATTCGTCGACGGCGACCTCGTCGAAGACCCCTCGCAGCGAGGCCATCAGGTACGCGGTTTCGGCGCGGAGGCGCTCGGCTCGGCTGGCCATGGCCCAACCATACACGCAATTGGTCTATACCAATTGTTCATCGGGTGTTCGGCCCGCCCACATCGCACCATTGCGGTACCGACGTCCGCACCCGGTTGTCTCAACACCCATGCGGGTCACCATCATCGGCGGCGGAATCCTGGGAACCGCCCACGCGTGGTACGCCGTGCGCCGCGGCCATCAGGTCGCCCAGCTCGAACGTGACGCCGAGGCCCTGGGCGCCACGGTGCGCAACTTCGGGCTGGTCTGGGTGTCCGGCCGGTCCTCTGCCGAACTCGACGCCAGCCTGCGGTCACGCACGTTGTGGCAGGACCTGAGCGCCGAGGTACCCGGTATCGGATTCCGGCCCTGCGGATCACTGACGCTGCTGCGCACCCCGGCCGAGGTGGCCGTGGCCGAGGAGGTCTGCACCCGCGCCGACGCCGGAAACCGCGGCTTCCGGCTGCTCGAACCGGCCGGTGCCAGCCGGATCAACCCGGCGCTGCACGGCAAATTCCTTGCCGCGCTGTACTGTTCCCGCGACGGCGCCGTGGAGTCGCGGCAGGCACTGCCCGCGATCCGCGCGGCACTGCAGGCCAGCGGACGCTACTCCTTCCTGCCGGGAACCGAAGCCCGCAGCATCACCGGAACCCGCGTGGTCGACGATCACGGCGCCCAGCACGACGGCGACGTCGTGATCGTGTGTGCCGGAGCCGCGCACGGCGGACTGGTGCGTGAGCTCGCCGGACCGCTGCCGGTGCGCCGGGTGCGGCTGCAGATGATGCAGACCGCACCGCTGGACGAGCCGCTGACCACCGCGATCGCCGACGGCGACAGCCTGCGCTACTACCCCGCCTACGCCGGCGACGCGCTGGCCACGTTGCGGCGCAGCGAACATCAGGATCCGGTCGCCGGCGAGCACCGCATGCAGACGCTGTGTGTGCAGCGCCACCACGGCGGTCTGACCATCGGTGACACCCACGAGTACCGCGAACCGTTCCCGTTCGACCTCACCGAAGCGCCGTATGCCTACCTCGCCGGCGTCGTCGAGGAATTGCTCGGCCGCCCCCTGCCTCCCATCCGCCGACGCTGGGCAGGCGTGTACAGCCAATGCACCGACCCCGGCCGCCTGGTGTACCGCGCCGAGGTGAGCGACGGCGTGTGGGTGGTGACCGGTCCCGGCGGCCGCGGCATGACCCTCGGACCGGTGATCGGGGAACACACCGCAGACAAGATCGGACTGTAGCCCATGCACGACAACACGATTCAGCTGGCGGTCATCGACATGGCGGGCACCACCGTCGCCGACGACGGTCTGGTGGTGGAGGCCTTCGAAGCCGCCGCCGGCGCCGCCGGGCTGCCGGACCGTGGACCCGAATGCGATCACGCCCGCCGGTACGTCCTCGACACCATGGGTCAGTCCAAGATCACCGTGTTCCGGGCCCTGTTCGACGACGAAGCCGTCGCCCGGCAGGCCAACGCCGCGTTCGAGGAGTCCTACGCCGCGCTCATCGCCGCCGGCCGCGCAGTGCCGGTACCCGGTGCCGCCGAGGCTCTGTCGCGTCTGCGTGAACACGGCATCAAGGTGGCCCTGACCACCGGCTTCTCCCCCGACACCCAGGGGAAGCTGATCGCCGCACTCGGTTGGCACGACCTCGCCGACGTGGTGCTGGCGCCCGGCGACGGGGTGCGCGGCCGGCCCTACCCGGATCTGATCCTCACCGCGCTGCTGCGCCTGGGCGCCGACAGCGTCGACGCAGTCGCCGCACTGGGCGACACCGCCAGCGACATCGAGAGCGCGCTGCGCGCCGGATGCTCCATCGCTGCAGGCACTCTCACCGGGGCGCATGACGAACGCCAGCTCGTTGCCGCCGGTGCCACCCACATCGTCCCCTCCGTCACCGATTTCGCCGACCTCCTGCTGAAAGGCTGATCCATGAAACTGCGCACCACCGTGGCGGCACTGACCGTCGCCACCCTCTCAGCCGCCTGCGGCGGTACCGGCACCTCGGGTTCGGGCGACACCACCACGCTGACGGTGTACAGCGCCGACGGCCTGGCCACCTGGTACGAGGACGTGTTCCAGCGCTTCACCGACCAGACCGGGGTCAATGTGAACCTGATGGAAGCCGGCTCCGGCGAGGTGGTCTCGCGGGTGGAGAAGGAGCAGTCCAACCCGCAGGCCGACCTGCTGGTCACCCTGCCCCCGTTCATCCAGAAAGCCGCCCAACTCGAGCTGCTGCAGCCCAGCGGAGCCGATACCAGTGGCATCGCCGCCGACCAGGTCGGTCCCGACGCGACCTTCGTGCCGATCGTCGACAACGCGCTGAGCTTCATCGCCAACCCCGGCGCCGACCCCGCCCCGGTCACCTGGGACGACCTGCTCAAGCCGGAGTTCAAAGGCAAGCTGCAGTACTCCAGCCCCGGCCAGGCCGGCGACGGGACCGCCGTGCTGGTGCTGCTGCAGCATCTGCGGGGCAAGCCCGGGGCGTTGGAGTACCTGACTGCGTTGCAGGCCAACAACGTCGGCCCGTCGTCATCGACCGGCAAGTTGCAGCCCAAGGTCAGCAACGGTGAGCTACTCGTCGCCAACGGCGACGTCCAGATGAACCTCGCCTCGATCAAGGACGACGGCTCCACGTTCACCATCTTCATTCCCGCCGATGCCAACGGTCAGCGCACCAGCATCTCGCTACCCTACGTCGCCGGAGTCACCGCCGGCGCACCGAACGCCGAAGAGGCCAAACAGCTGCTGGCCTTCCTGATCTCCGAGGAAACCCAGAAGACCGTCGAGCCCGAGGCGCTGGGCATGCCGGTGCTGGAATCACTGAGGTCCGAGGGGCCCACGAAGCCGAACACGCCGGCCGCCGTGCTCACCGGGGTGGACGTGTGGGTGCCGGACTGGGATGCGGTGCTGGCCGATCTCGACGCCGACCTCGCCGCCTATCAGAAGGCAACCGGTAGCTGACATGGCCGGCACCCGCATCAGCCCCGCCGGATTTGTCCGGCGCACCGCGTCGGCCGAACCCAGCCCCCCGGCCATCCTTTTCGACCGGGTCGGCGTCTGCTACGGTCGCGGCCGCAAGCGGACCGACGCACTGGTGGACTTCACGCTGCGCGTCGCGACCGGCGAGACCGTCGCGCTGCTGGGACCCAGCGGCTCGGGCAAGTCGACGGCGCTCAACGCGTTGGCCGGGTTCGTGTGGCCGACGTCGGGCCGGGTCCGGTTGGCCGGACGCGACGTCACCGACCTGCCGCCGGCCCGGCGCGGCATCGGTGTCGTGCTGCAGTCCTACGCCTTGTTCCCGCACATGACGGTCGCCGACAACGTCGCGTTCGGGCTGCGCGCGCAGAAGCTGCCTCGGCGCGACATCGGACCACGGGTCGCCGAGGTGCTGGACATGGTCGGCATGTCCGGCTATCTGAAACGGCTGCCGCGCGAACTGTCCGGCGGCCAGCAGCAGCGCGTCGCGATCGCCCGGGCCCTGGCCATCCGTCCCGCGGTCCTGCTGCTCGACGAGCCGCTGGCGGCGCTCGACGCATCGCTGCGCCAGTCCATGCTCGCCGAACTGCAGCGCCTCAAGGAGGCGCTACCGGATACCGCGATGCTCTACGTCACCCACGATCAGGCTGAGGCGCTGGCGCTGGCGGACCGCATCGTGGTGATGAACAACGCACGCCTGATGGATGTCGACACCGCCGAGAATCTGTGGAAGCGTCCGCCCACCAGCTTCACCGCGGCGTTCCTGGGCGGCGCGAACCTGTTGCCGTGCACGGTCGGCCGGGTGATCGGCAACTCAGCTCTGGTCACCGTGGGTCCGCGCACGGTCAACGCCGAAGCACCGCCGCCGGCCTTCGGCAACGACGACTGGGGCCCGGGCTCGGCGGCATTGCTGTGCGTACGTCCACATGCGCTCGAGATCGTCTCCACCCGGGAGAAGGACGCATTGGCGGCCAGCGTGAACGCCGCGGTGTGGCGCGGCCCGGTGACCCGTCTGGTGCTGTCGGTGCAGTCGCTGCCCGACGTGGTCGTCGACGTCGACGTCCCCGGCCACACCCCGTTCGAGGTGGGCAGCGTCGTCGGGTTGCGGTTGCCCCAACCCGCCGGGGTGCTGGTGTCGCCGGGACGCGTGTGATGACAACGGTTCTCGCACCCGACACCGCGGCGCTCACGCCGCCCCCGCCACCCCGGACGACGGCCTGGCTGTGGGTGCTGCCGCCGCTGTTGTTGGTCCTGCTGGTCGTGCTGTATCCGCTGCTTCGGGTGTTCTGGCAGTCCTCGGCGGACGGTTCGTGGGGCAAGGTGTTGGGCTCGGAGGTGTTCCGTGACGCGCTGTGGCGGACCGTGGCGATCGCCGCGACGTCCACCGCGGGGTGCCTGGTGCTCGGCACGTTCCTGGCGATCGTGCTCGCATTCGTTCCGTTTCCCGGCTCGGCGGTGGTGGGGCGTCTCGTCGACACCGTGCTGGCACTGCCGTCGTTCCTGATCACACTGGCGTTCACGTTCCTCTACGGCAGTGCCGGTGCGGTGAACGCCGCACTCTCGGCGATCACCGGGAGTTCGTCTCCGCTGCTGGACTTCCTCTACACCCCCGCCGGGGTCATCACCGCCGAGATCACTTTCTTC
This sequence comes from Actinomycetota bacterium, assembly GCA_034189785.1. GTDB lineage: Bacteria > Actinomycetota > Actinomycetes > Mycobacteriales > Mycobacteriaceae > Mycobacterium. The sequence goes on along the minus strand of JAXHUG010000046.1, from coordinate 9,900 downwards.
ACACCGTTCGTGGTGCGGTCCCTGCTCGCGGCATTCGCGTTGATCCCGCGCGCCCAACTCGACGTCGCGGCCAGCCTCGGCGCGTCCCCGCTGACCGTGCTGCGCACCGTCGTGATGCCCGAGGCGGGGCCGGCGCTGGCCGCCGGCGGCAGCCTGGTCCTGTTGTTGACCCTCAACGAGTTCGGGATCGTGTTGTTCACCGGTGCCAAGGGCGTGATCACGCTGCCGGTGCTCATCTACACCCGCGGCATCGTCACCTTCGACCTGCCCGGAGCGGCGGTGATCGCCACGGTGCAGGTGGCGCTGTCACTTCTGCTCTACGGCCTGTACCGGGTCGTGTTCGCCCGGCTGACCACGAGGAAGGAAGGCTCCGGTGCTGCTGTGGAGCCCGCGCGGTAGAGCCGCCGTACTCGGCGTCTTCGCCGTCGTCGTACTCGTCGTGTTCGCACTTCCGCTCGGGACCGTCGTGCTGGCCGGCCTGGCCGGCTCATGGACCGGCCCGCTGCCGTCGGATCTCGGATTCGCCAGGTTCGGCGGGGCGCTGTCCGGAGAGGACCTGGCCAGCCTGTCGGTGAGCCTGCAGACCGCGTTCCTGGCCGGCGGCATCGCGCTGGTGGTCGGAACCTGGGCCGCGCTGGCCGCCCGGGAAGCCCCGGGCTGGTTGCGCCGCGTCACCGATGCGGTGTTCCACCTACCCATCGCGGTGCCCTCGGTGGTCATCGGACTCGGCCTGCTGATCGCATTCAACTCGCGGCCCCTGCTGCTGGGCGGCACCCGCTGGTTCGTCATCCTCGCTCACACGGTGCTGGTGCTGGCCTTCGCGTTCAGTGCGGTCTCGGCCGCACTCGACCGGCTCGACCCGGCCTACCGGCAGGCCGCCGAGTCGCTGGGCGCCGGACCGGTACGGGTGTTGTTGCGCATCACGTTGCCGCTGTTGCTGCCCGCGCTCGGGGCGGCCGCCGGGCTGGCGGTGGCGCTGTCGATGGGTGAGCTCGGCGCCACCGTGATGGTCTACCCGGCGACCTGGAAAACCCTGCCGGTGAACATCTTCGGGCTAACCGACCGCGGCCAGGTATTCCAGGCCTCGGCCAGCACAACCCTGCTGCTGGCCGTCACGCTGCTCGCGTTGATCGTGTTGGGGCGCATCCGGGGTCGCGCCGCGTTACGCTGAACGTCGCCCGTGTTCGCCACGCGGCTCCTACGTCTACGTCGTCGATGCCCGCCGGCACCTGCTGGGCGTGGTCGCGTTCCGCGATCTGGTGCTGACCACCTGCTCCGGGTGTCCCCACTCACCGACGTGGCGGCCGCCACGCCGGGCTCATGGGGCAGACCAGAAATCGGTCAGATCCGAATTTCACCTCCGCGACAGCCCACGGATGGGATGATCGACTGGACGGAAGGAATCCCATGTCCGAACTGAAGACGCCGACCGCTGTGCTGCACGAGGGACCCCGCAGCCTGTCGGAGGCCGAAACCGCCGACATCGAAGGGCACGACCTCCAGGGGATTCGCCGGGTCGACATCGACGACGTGATCGAGTATGTGCACCACGGCCTGAGGAAACTGCCTGACTTCGAAACCCTGTACCGCAAGTACCTCAGGCAGCGGTGGGACGTCTACGAACTGGACTTCACCCAGGACCGCATCGACTGGACCGAGAAGATGACCGAGGAGGAGAGGGAGTCCTTCGTCGGGATCGCGTCGGGATTCCATCACGGCGAGCGGCAGGTGGAGATCGAGCTGCCGGTGTTCATGCTCGGCGCGACCGAGGAGGAGAAGCTCCACATCTCGGCCCAGATCGAGGACGAGGCTCGACACACGGTGTTCTTCGACCGGTTCTACCGCGAGGTGGTGGGTATCGGGGGCGCCGACATCATGGAGGTGCTCGACCGGACATTCCCGTGGGTGCAGGAAACGTTCGTCGGCCCGTTTGGACTGCTCGCATATCAGGCGGACGAACTGCGCAGGAATCCCTATGACAAGCGTGCGCGCGTCCGGTACGGGACGACCTACTTCCTGTGGATCGAGGGCGTGCTCGCGCTGTCGGTCATGAAGATCACGCTGTCCTACGCACGCTGGCGCGGTTTCCTTCCCGCGTACTACACCGGGTTCACCGCGACGTGCCGTGATGAGTCGCGTCACGTGCAAGGCGGTATGCGTTACCTCCAAGACGCGGTGCGGCGTGACCCGACGATGTTGAAGGAGATCCACGAGACGCTCAAGACAATCCTGACGATCAGCGGCGTTTCCAGCCGGAAGTTGTACTACGAACCGCTGGGTTGGACCGAAGACGAAGTGCGGGTCCTGCTGATCCAGCAGCTCCGTCGAAAGTTGAACGACGTCGGCATTTCGCTGTCCGACGAGTTGGACGACCTGCTCGTGCAGATCCAGCCGGTGCTGGCAGGCGGCTGACCATGACGTCGCCGATGTTTTTCAGTCCGTCATGGGCCGAGGCCGTTGGGAAGGCGCTCGATGCCGGCCCCGACGAAGCAACCCTCGCGGGGAAACTGCGGGAGTATTGGGATTTCTGCAATCTGATCCGCTACACCTACCCCTCCTCATGGGCGCTCGGCGTCCGCGATCTGCCCGCGGAGCTGGGCGGCGGCGAGCGCTATCTCGTGGTGGCGTGGGGCGAGGGTCGTGTGACGGACTGCCGCATTGTCGACGGGTCCGAGACGGTGGACGCGACTTACGTACTGGCCGCCGACTTCCAGGACTGGAAAGCGCTGCACGAAGGCCACGACGCACTGCGGACGGTGATGTATCGAAAGCTGTTGTTGGAGCGAGGCAACCTGCTGGAGTTCTTCAAGGCGATCTACTTCTTCGTCGAGTCGCTGGCGCTGATCGCCAAGGTGCCCACCCGCTTTCCCGCAAACGCCGAAGCCCTCGCCCCGACCTGACCGTCTTCCGGGGCATGCGTCCTGACAAGTCTTGATGAAGCGAGTCATCGCGTTGGCCTGAGCGGTCGAACCGCTAGCCGTCAGATCCTGCTTGCCCGCGCAGTCCACCTTGGCTTCTTTCGCATAGGGCTGCACGGAGCCAGTGCTGGAACACGCCGATAGCGCCAAGACGCCCGCGGCGAACAGTCCAGTGATCGCGCGGGATCGATTGTGAGTGATGGTGATTGCCTACTTGAAACTGTCATGTAGCGATAGAGCGGATGCAGCGTTGTCAAGACGGGGCGGCTAGTTGCGGCGCGGGCCGGGATCGGCGATCAGAGCGCACCGTTGGCCGTCGAGGTGGTGCTGGTGAACCCACGCTTGGGCGGCGATCTGGGTTGCATCCCAGGGCGAGCCCAGCGGTGGGGTGTAGGACAGGTCCAGGTCACTGAGTTCGTCCACGGTCATGTTGTGAAATAGCGCCGTCGCATAGATGTCGACGCGCTTGGAGATTTCGGCGCTGCGGTGCCCGACCAGTTGGGCGCCAAGGAGAAGCCCGTTGGTCTGGTCGCCGGTGAGGCGGATGTGGATCGCGGTGGCGCCCGGGTAGTAGGCCTTATGGTCATCGGGGCTGGTTTGGCTGGTGACCGGGGTCCAGCCTTGGTCGGCGGCGAGGGCCTCGTGCTCGCGTAACCCGGTGCGGGCGGCGACCAGGTCGAACACCTTCACGACCTGGGTGCCCAGGCTGCCGGCGAAGCGGGCATCGCCGCCGAGCGCGTTCTCCCCGGCGATGCGGCCTTGTTTGTGCGCGGTGGTGCCCAGCGGCAGCCAGGTGATGCCGAGCAGCCGGTGGTGGGTATGCGCACAGTCGCCGGCGGCGAAGACGTCGGGCAGGTTGGTGCGCATGGTCTCGTCGACCACGATGGCGCCCTTGATGCCGAGTTCGGCGCCGGCGTCGGCGGCCAGTTCGGTGTCGGGTCGTACACCGACCACGACGAGAACGAAATCAACGGTGCGCGTGAGGGTTTCCCCGTCATGGGTGGCGGTAACGGTCAGCGCGCCGCCCTCGGCACGGGTGATCGCGGTGACGGCGGTGTTGGTGAAGACCTCGACGTTGTTGCGCTGCAGTTCGGTGTGAATCAGTGCGCCGAGCTCTGGGTCCACTGTGGGCAGCACTTCGGGCAGGGCTTCGATCTGGGTGACGGCGATCCCGCGGGTGGTGAGCGCCTCGGCCATCTCCAGGCCGATATACCCGGCGCCGATGATGGCCGCTGTCTTCGGATTTCGAGCGTTCAGGGATTCCATGACGGCGAAGGTGTCGCCCATGGAGTGCAGCAGGTGCACCCCGTCGGCTCCTCCGAGCGCGTCGGGACCGGTCAGACCGGCGATGGGTGGGCGAGCGCTAACGGCGCCAGTACCCACGATCAAGGCGTCGTAGCACAGCTGCTGCGGTGCGCCGGTGGGGTCGAGGATGTCGAGGGTGTGCTCGTCGACGTTGATGGCCGTGGCGCGGGTGTCGGTGAGGACCTGCATGCCGGTGGCGGCCAGGTCGGCGGCGCTGCGGTGGGCGAGGTTGGTCCAGTGGGTGACTTCCCCGGAGACGTAGTAGGGGATGCCGCAGATGGAGAAGTTGGGGTAGGCATCGGCGACCACCACGGTGAATCGGGTGGCTGGGTCCAGTTCGCGGGCGCGCAGTGCGGCGCTGATGCCGGCGTCGCTGCCGCCGACGGCGACGATATGACGAGCTGCCATGAGGTTGGCTCCTAATGTCGTGGGTGGTCGGCGGCGGCACGGCGGTGCGCCGCCTGGATTGGGCGATGAGCATGAAGTCGGGTCCGGATCAGCCGATGGCGTTAACGGCGTTGATGGCGCTGGCTACTTTGGACTGGAACTGGTCGGGCAGCGGGAAGTATCCGAAGTCTTCGAGGTTGACCTGCCCCTGGCCGATGGCGGACTGCAGGAACGCCCGCACCGCGGTGCCGACTTGGGGGTCGGAGTATTTGGAGCACACCAGTTCATAGGTGGCCAACACGATCGGGTAGGCGCCGGGCTGGGTCGGCTTGTAGAACGAGGTGATGTCGAGCACCAAGTTTTTGCCCTGGCCCGCGATCGTGGCGGCGGCGACGGTCTTGCCCACCGTGTCAGCGGTGATGGCCACCGGATCGGGCCCGGCCGAGGTCACGATCTTGGCGACGAGCAGGTGCTGCGCTTGGGCGAACGACCATTCGTTGTAGGTGATCGCGCCCTCGGTGGTTTTCACCGCTGCCGAGGTGCCCTCGTTGCCCGGGAAGCCTTGGCCGACAACGCCGTTGAACGTCTTGCCGGTGCCCATACCCCACGCGCCGCCCGCCGCGGCATCCAGATAACGCTGGAAGTTGTCGGTGGTGCCCGAGCCGTCGCTGCGGAACACCACATGGATAGGTTCAGCGGGCATCGACGCGTTGAGCGCCGCGATCGCCGGGTCATCCCAGCGGGCGATGGTGCCGTTGAAGATCTTGGCCAGCGCCGGCGCGTCGAGCACCAGCGTGTCGACGCCGGTGATGTTGTATGTGATGGCCAGCGGGCCGAACACCACCGGCAGATTCCAGGCCTCCGAGCCGCACCGCTGCTTGGCCTTGTCGTACTCATCACCACTGAGCGCCGAGTCCGACCCGCCGAAATCTGTTTGACCGGCGAGGAATTGGCTTACCCCCGCACCTGAGCCGTTCGAGGTGTAGGTCAACGTCTGCCCCGGGCAGGCCTTTTCGTAAGCATCGATGAACCGTTTCATGGCGTTGGCCTGGGCGGTCGAGCCGCTGGCGGTCAACGCCTGCTTGCCGCCGCAGTCCACCTTCGCCGAGCCCACATACGAGGGAGCCGAGTTGTCGCTGCCGCACGCCGACATCACCAGCACGGCGGCGGCCAGCACACTGGCCGGGGCCAGTAACCGGCTCAGGGAAATACCCACGATGGTTTCCTCCGGTCGTTGGTGCGATGCGCTAGTGCCGATGTGGCGCAGTGGGCAACTGGTTTGTGGCTTTGGTGATGGCGATCCCGATGTCGATCCGATCCGCGGGCCCATCACCCAACTCGCTCACGATCTGGGCGGCTTGTCGGCCAGGCGCGCCGGTACTGTCGGCCGCTGCGTGCCGGACGTGGCGACCGGCGAGGAGGGTGGCTTCCCGACCCGAGTGTGGTTACGCATGGTTGGGCACGTTGAGATCGGCGAGCAGCCGGCGGACCCGCTCTTCGATGTCGTCGCGGATCGGTCGCACGCCGTCGAGGTCTTGTCCGGCGGGATCGTCGAGAACCCATTCCTCGTAGCGGCGCCCGGGGAATACCGGGCAGGCATCACCGCAGCCCATGGTGATCACCACGTCGGCGGCCTGCACGATCTCATCGGTCCACGGTTTGGGGTACTCACCGGAGATGTCGATGCCCACTTCGGCCATCGCCGCCACCGCGGCGGGGTTGACCTCGTTGCCGGGTTCCGACCCCCCTGACCACGCAATAGCGCTGTCTGCAGCCATCTTTGTGAAGAATCCCATCGCCATCTGCGAACGCCCGGCGTTGTGGGTGCACAGGAACAATACGATGGGTTTGCCGTCGGTCGATTTGCCTTCCACTTTCGCCAGGGCGCGCAGCCGCTGGCGGGCAAACCGTTCGGCCAGCAGCGGCAAGAAGTTGGGGATCGAGGCGCGATTGGCGAACTGATCGTAGGAGGAGTGCAGGAACCGTTCGACGGTTTCCACGCCGAACATCTCGACGAATTCCTTCTGCAGGCGCGTGGCGGCGGTCTTGAGCGCCACCAATTGATCGACAGACAGATCGCCGCGCATACGGGTGGTGCTGGTCGCGGCGGCTGAGGTCTCAGACATTGGTGTGCTCCGTTTGCGCTAGGAGGTTTTCAAAACAGGGGCCAGGTGATCGATGCGCACGATGAGCTCATCGAGGACCCGATCGAACGCGTCGGCACGGCCGGTGCGCACCGGATCGGGGATCGACCAGTGCAGCCGCTGTCGGTCGGCGGGAAGTTCTTCATGGGCGTTATCGCAGACCGCGATGATCAGGTCGGTGGGCGTGACGATGTCATCCAGATGGCGCGGGGCGCGTGGGCGCATCGGCAGGTCGCGGCGGGCCGCGGCGGCCAACGCCGAGGGGTGCACCGCGGCGGCGGGATGGGTCCCCGCCGAGGCCGCGGGCAGGGAGCTGCGGCGATTCCACACCGCCACCGCCAACTGGCTGCGCGCCGAATTCTGGGTACAGACAAACACCACTCGCTCGGCGTGCCGCCCCGCCGAGGGCACCAAGGCGTCCAGTGACTCGGGGATCAGCTGCAGGTAGGTGCGCCGACGATCGCCTTCCGACCGTGCCCGGCGCACGATCCCCGCGCCCTCCAGCACCGCCAGGTGGTGGGCGATGAGGCTCGAGGACATCGACACCGCGGTCTGCAGCTCCGAGGGCGACGCATCGGCCAGCAGCAGCCGATCCACGATCGCCAGCCGACCAGGGTCGGCCAGCGCGGCATGGATCTGCACCCGACGCACCGCATCAGTAGATAGCTCAGTCATAATTAAGTCAATCATGACTGAGCCATCGTGGAACGGTCACGCCGCCCCCGGAAGGATCCGCCGATCTCGTCATTTGTCGTTCATTTCCAACACGCTGAAATTTGGGACGAGAGGCCTCACGAATGCCCTGCAGCAGCCACGGCGCGAGCGGGTTGATGGCATTGTCAAGGTCATCTGCTGAGCCGGTCTAAACGCGGTCTAAACCACGAACAGGAACCATGCATGCGCTGATCGCTGTCTTCGAACCCGCACTGTGGCTGTAATATGCGGCTGTAACATCGGACTGTGCGGCCCCGACGTCGACCAAACCCTGGTCACCTTCAGCGCCGACCTGCAATGGCTGCGCCAGCACGGCGCCCAGATCAGCCGCCACAACTTTGCCCAGGATCCGATGACGTTCGCTGGCAACGACACCGTCAAGCAATTCCTCGAGGTTGCCGGTTCGGCTGGCCTGCCGCTGGTGCTGATCGACGTCTCGGCCAGCGATTCATGCTGCGCGCCCGGCTATTCCAGCTGCTGCTGACCCTCGAAGATTCCGACACGACAAGGCTGCTGTGATGACCCCACCGAGGTTTCTCACCGATCCGCCGCGCTTTGTGTTCTTCACCGGCAAGGGTGGGGTGGGCAAGACCTCCATTGCTTGCGCCACAGCGGTCACCCTCGCGCGTGCCGGCAAGAAGGTGTTGTTGGTCAGCACCGACCCGGCATCAAACGTCGGTCAAGTTTTTCGGCTCAGCATCGGCAACACCGTCACCGCGATTCCCGCGGTGACGGGACTGTCCGCGCTGGAGATCGACCCCGAGCAGGCCGCCGACGACTACCGTGAGCGCATCGTCGCACCGGTGCGCGGACTACTCCCGCAGGCCGAGATCTCGGCGATCACCGAGCAGCTCTCGGGCTCATGCACCACCGAGATCGCCTCGTTCAATGAGTTCACCGCCCTGCTCACCGAGGCCGACGGTCAGATCGCCGGGTTCGATCACGTGCTGTTCGACACCGCCCCGACCGGGCACACCATTCGGCTGCTGCAGTTGCCCGGCAGCTGGACGCAGTTTCTGCAGGCCGGCAAGGGCGACGCGTCCTGTCTGGGGCCGCTCGCCGGCCTGGACAAGCAGAAGGCCATGTACGCCGGCGCGGTCAGCGCGCTGGCCGACCCGCAGCGAACTCGGGTGGTGCTGGTGGCCCGCGCCACCAGTTCTGCCCTCGCCGAGATCGACCGCACCCACCGCGAACTCGCCGAGATCGGACTGACCCGTCAACACGTCGTCATCAACGCTGTGCTGCCCGCCTCGGTCGACGATGTCGACCCCCTGGCCGCCGCGGTCCGTCGCCGCGAACAGGCAGCGCTGGCCCACATGCCCTCGGTATTGACCGCGCTGCCCACCGATGTCGTTGAACTCAAGGGCACCAACATGGTGGGTGTCGACGCGCTCGAAACCCTCTTCGACACCGCGACGGCCCGCGCCGACACCGTCGGCGCCGAGGAGGCGGCGGTGCCCGAGGTGGCCGATGCACCCCTGCACCGGTTGATCGACGACATTGAACGCGACGGGCAGGGACTGGTGATGTGCATGGGCAAGGGCGGAGTGGGCAAGACCACGATCGCCGCGGCCGTCGCCGTCGCCCTGGCCCAACGAGGCCACGAGGTGCACCTGACCACTACCGACCCGGCCGCCAACCTCGCCGAAACCCTGCACGGCAGCGTCGAACACCTGCAGGTCTCGCGCATCGACCCGGCCGACGCCACCCGGGCCTATCGAGATCGGGTGATGGCCACCAAGGGCGCAGCGCTCGACGAGCACGGCCGCGCCAGCCTGGCCGAAGACCTGCGCTCGCCCTGCACCCAGGAAGTGGCTGTCTTCCAAGCCTTTTCCCACGTCATTCAGGAATCCCGGCACAAGTTCGTCATCATCGACACCGCCCCCACCGGGCACACCTTGTTGCTTCTGGACACCACCGGCTCCTATCACCGCGACGTCACCCGGCAGATGACGCCCAGCCTGCACTACATCACCCCACTCATGCGGCTGCAGGACCCCGCCGCGACCAAGGTCCTGCTGATCACGCTGGCCGAAACCACCCCCGTGCTCGAAGCCGCCGAACTACAAGCCGACCTGCAACGCGCCGGCATCCATCCCTGGGCCTGGATCATCAACAACTCCGTGGCCGCCGCCGCGCCCGCCGCACCCTTGCTGCGACGTCGCGCCGCCGCCGAATTGGACCAAATCGCAAAAGTACGCGATGAACTGGCCGACCGCTACGCCGTCATCCCACTACTGGAGGAAGAACCCGTCGGCGTGAGTGCCCTCAAGTCACTCGCAACACCCCTGCTCACCACCTAAGCCTGAAACCGTGGATGGGTGAGTTCGTGTGGTCGTCGGCGTGGTTGCCCTGATTTGCGGCCGGGTGTGGCGCGGTGGTGCATGCGTGATCCGCTGGCCTGTACCAGCTTTTCCTTGTTGCGGGGGGTT
>JAXHUG010000045.1:0-5402 GCA_034189785.1 Actinomycetota bacterium | reverse complement strand
GGGACTAGTGTCGGTGGCAGTTGTCACCATGGAGGGGTGACGTCACCTCCGACGGCCGCCGACGGCCTGTCCCGGTTCAGTCCGCTGACCCGGGAGTGGTTCGCGGGCACGTTCGTCGAACCGACCCCCGCCCAGGCGCAGGCCTGGTCGGCCATCGCCGACGGCGACAACACGCTGGTCATCGCGCCGACGGGTTCGGGGAAGACGCTCGCCGCGTTCCTGTGGGCGATCGACCGGCTGGCCTCGACCCCGTCGTCGGAACCCCGGCCGCCGCGTGCCGGCACCCGGGTGCTGTACGTGTCACCGCTCAAGGCGCTCGCCGTCGACGTCGAACGTAACCTGCGCACCCCGTTGACCGGTATCACCCGGATCGCCGAACGGCACGGCGAGCACGCACCGACCATCAGCGTCGGCGTTCGCTCCGGGGACACCACCCCGGCACAGCGCCGTGAACTCGTCACCCGGCCCCCCGACATCCTGATCACCACGCCGGAGTCGCTGTTCCTGATGCTGACCTCGGCCGCCCGCGACACGCTCGCCGAGGTGCAGACGGTCATCGTCGACGAGGTGCACGCGCTGGCGGCCACCAAACGCGGTGCACACCTCGCCCTGTCGCTGGAACGGCTCGACCAGTTGTTGGAAAAGCCCGCCCAGCGCATCGGCCTGTCCGCGACGGTCCGCCCGCCCGAGGAGGTGGCCCGCTTCCTGTCCGGCCACGCCCCGACCACCATCGTCGCCCCGCCGGCCGCCAAGACCTTCGACCTGTCGGTGCAGGTGCCGGTGCCCGACATGGCCGACCTCGAGAACAACACCATCTGGCCCGACGTCGAGGAGCAGATCGTCGACCTGATCGAGGCGCACCGCTCGTCGATCGTGTTCGCCAATTCGCGCCGGCTCGCCGAGCGGCTGACGTCGCGGCTCAACGAGATCCATGCCGAGCGCACCGGCACCGCGCTGGACGGCCGCAACGACCGGGTCGGCGCGGGCGCCCCCGCTCAGCTGATGGGCAGCGGTCAGGCCTTCGGTGCCGAACCGCTGCTGGCCAAGGCCCACCACGGGTCGGTCAGCAAGGAACAGCGGGCGATCGTCGAAGACGACCTCAAGAGCGGGCGGCTCAAGACAGTCGTCGCGACCTCCAGCCTGGAACTCGGCATCGACATGGGTGCGGTGGACCTCGTCATTCAGGTGGAGTCCCCGCCCTCGGTTGCCAGCGGCCTGCAGCGGGTGGGCCGAGCCGGCCACCAGGTCGGCGAGATCTCCCAGGGCGTGCTGTTCCCCAAGCACCGCACCGATCTGATCGGCTGCGCGGTGACCGTGCAGCGCATGCTCGCCGGCCGGATCGAGACCATGCGGGTGCCGGCCAACCCGCTCGACGTGCTCGCCCAGCACACCGTGGCGGCCGCGGCCCTCGAACCGCTCGACGCCGACCGCTGGTTCGACGCGGTGCGGCGCAGCGCCCCGTTCGCCACGCTGCCCCGCAGCGCGTTCGAGGCGACGCTGGATCTGCTGTCGGGGAAGTATCCGTCCACGGAGTTCGCCGAACTGCGGCCCCGCCTGGTGTACGACCGCGACGCCGGCACGCTGACCGCGCGGCCGGGAGCGCAGCGGCTGGCCGTCACCTCCGGCGGCGCGATCCCCGACCGCGGCATGTTCACCGTCTACCTGGCCACCGATTCCGAAAAGCCCTCGCGTGTCGGCGAACTCGACGAGGAGATGGTCTACGAGTCACGGCCCGGCGACGTGATCTCCTTGGGCGCGACGAGTTGGCGGATCACCGAGATCACCCACGACCGGGTGCTGGTGATCCCGGCGCCGGGGCAGCCCGCGCGGCTGCCGTTCTGGCGCGGTGACGGGGTGGGCCGGCCCGCCGAGCTCGGTGCGGCCGTCGGCGCCTTCACCGGGGAACTCGCCGCGCTGGGCACCGACGCGTTCGCACAGCGTTGCCGCACGATGGGTTTCAACGACTACGCGACCGACAACCTCTACCGGCTGCTCGACGATCAGCGCCACGCCACCGGCACGGTGCCCACCGACACCACCTTCGTCGTCGAGCGGTTCCGCGACGAACTCGGCGACTGGCGGATCATCCTGCACTCCCCCTACGGTCTGCGCGTACACGGGCCGCTCGCCCTCGCGGTCGGTCGCCGGCTACGCGAGCGCTACGGCATCGACGAGAAACCGACCTCCTCCGACGACGGCATCATCGTCCGGTTGCCGGACACCGATTTCGAGTCCGGCGGGGCGGCGTCGTTCGCCGACCTCTTCGTCTTCGACGCCGAGGAGATCGAACCCATCGTGACCGCGGAGGTCGGCGGGTCGGCGCTGTTCGCGTCCCGCTTCCGCGAATGCGCGGCACGTGCGCTGCTACTGCCCCGCCGTCATCCCGGTAAGCGCTCCCCGCTGTGGCATCAGCGCCAGCGCGCCGCGCAACTGCTCGACGTCGCCCGTAAGTACCCTGACTTCCCCATCGTGCTGGAAGCCGTGCGGGAGTGCCTGCAGGACGTCTACGACGTCCCGGCCCTGATCGAAATCATGCACCGGATCGCCCAGCGCCGGCTGCGGATCGTCGAGGTCGAGACGGCGACACCGTCCCCGTTCGCCGCCTCGCTGCTGTTCGGCTACGTCGGCGCGTTCATGTACGAGGGCGACAGTCCGCTGGCCGAGCGCCGCGCGGCCGCACTGTCGCTGGACAGCACGCTACTCGCCGAACTACTCGGCCGCGTCGAATTGCGCGAGTTGCTCGACGCCGAGGTCATCGCCGCCACCGCGCGTCAACTGCAGCACCTCGCCGAGGACCGCCGCGCGAAGGACGCCGAGGGCGTCGCCGACCTGCTGCGGCTGTTGGGACCGCTGACCGCCGGGGAGATCGCCGAACGCTCGACCACCGACGACGTCGGCGGGTGGCTCGAGGGTCTGCTGTCGGCGAAGCGGGTGCTGACGGTGTCGTTCGCCGGGCAGACGTGGTGGGCCGCGATCGAGGATGTCGGGCTGCTGCGCGACGGCGTCGGGATCGCGGTGCCGGTCGGCGTCCCGCTCTCGTTCCTCGATCCGGTGGTCGATCCGCTCGGGGAGCTGATCGGCCGCTACGCGCGAACCCACGGCCCGTTCACCACCGCCGAGGCGGCCGCGCGGTTCGCTCTGGGACTGCGCGTCACCGCCGACGTGCTGGGCCGGCTCGCGATCGACGGACGGCTCGTGCGCGGCGAGTTCACCGATGCTCCACCCGGAGATCCGGCCGGCAGCGAGCAGTGGTGTGACGGCGATGTCCTGAAGATGCTGCGCCGGCGGTCGCTGGCCGCGCTGCGCGCGCAGGTGGAGCCGGTCAGCACCGCGGCGTACGCGCGGTTCCTGCCGGACTGGCAGCATGTCGGGTCGGCGCACAGCGCGGGGGTCGAGGGGCTGGCCTCGGCGATCGACCAGCTCGCCGGGGTGCCGATCCCGGCGTCGGCGGTGGAGCCGCTGGTGCTGTCGCAGCGGGTGCGTGACTACCAGCCTTCGATGCTCGACGAACTGCTGGCCAGCGGCGAGATCATGTGGTCGGGCGCGGGTCAGATCGGCGGCGGTGACGGCTGGATCGCCTTCCACCACGCTGACTGGGCACCGCTGACGTTGACCGCGCCGGTCGAACTCGAGTTCACCCAGACGCACCGCGCGATCATGCAGACGCTGGCCGCGGGCGGCGCCTATTTCTTCCGGCAGCTCGCCGGGGACGACTCGGAGGCGTTCGCAACCGCGCTGTGGGAACTCATCTGGGCCGGATGGGTCACCGGGGACACCTTCGCGCCGGTCCGCGCGGTGCTTTCGGGCAGTCGACGGTCCATCGGCAGGCGCGGCGCACCGGCGCACCGGCAGCGGGCTCGCCCGCCGCGGTTGAGCAGTTACAGCGTGGCGCACGCCCGGAGCCGCGCCAGCGATCCGACGGTGGCCGGGCGCTGGTCGGCGCTGCCGGCCGCGGAGCCTGACTCCACTGTGCGCGCGCACTTCTCGGCTGAGCTACTGCTGAATCGCTACGGCGTACTCACCAAGGGTGCGGCCGTCGCCGAAGGGATACCGGGCGGGTTCGCGATGCTCTACAAGGTGTTGACCGCATTCGAGGACGCAGGCCGGTGCCAACGCGGCTACTTCGTCGAATCGCTGGGCGGAGCGCAGTTCGCCGTCGCCTCGACGGTGGACCGGTTGCGAACCTATCTCGACGAGGTCGATCAGGAACGCCGCGAGTACCACGCCGTGGTGCTGGCGGCCGCCGACCCGGCCAACCCTTACGGCGCCGCGCTGCCGTGGCCGGCCCGCACCGCCGACGGTGAGGCGGAGGGTTCGCACCGCCCCGGCCGCAAGGCGGGAGCCCTGGTGGCGCTGGTCGACGGTGAGTTGGCCTGGTTCCTGGAACGGGGCGGCCGGTCCCTGCTCAGTTTCACCGACGACTCCGACGCGCAGATGGCGGCCGCCGCCGCGTTGGCCGATCTGGTCGGCCGCGGCCGGGTGCAGTCCCTGCTGGTCGAGAAGGTCAACGGGGTGACGGTGCTGGAACCCGCGCAGGGCGGGGTGCGCGCGACAGTCCACGACGCGCTGACCGGCGCCGGGTTCACCCGCACCCCGCGCGGCCTGAGGTTGCGGTGATCCGATGGACGGTGACCCGGCGTCCGGCCTGATTGGTTCAATGACATATGCCTGAAGGCGACACCGTCTACCGCACCGCGACCGCACTGCGCGAAGGCCTCCAAGGCAAGACGCTCGCCCGGTGCGATGTCCGCGTGCCGCGCTACGCCACCGTCGATCTCACCGGCCACGTCGTCGACGAGGTGCTCAGCCGCGGAAAGCACCTGTTCATCCGTGTCGGCCCGGCGAGCATCCATTCCCACCTGAAGATGGAGGGCAGCTGGAGGGTCGTCCCGGCGTCGCGTCGCAGCCGAGCCGGTAACCGCATCCGCATCATCCTCGAGGCCGGCGAGGGTGAGCAGGCGGTGCAGGCGGCGGGCATCGACCTCGGTGTGCTCGAGATCCTGGAACGGGAACACGACATGGACGCCGTCGGGCACCTCGGGCCGGACCTCCTCGGTGACGACTGGGAGCCCCGCGTCGCGGCACGAAACCTGGTCGCCGACCCGGACCGTCCGCTGTCGGAGGCTCTGCTGGATCAGCGCGTCATGGCCGGCGTCGGCAACGTCTACGCCAATGAACTCTGCTTCGTCGCCGGGCACCTGCCGACCACACCGGTGGTCGCACTCAGAGACCCCCTGCGCATGGTGCAGCGCGCCCGGGAGATGCTGTGGCTCAACCGCTCCCGATGGAACCGCACCACCACCGGCGACACCCGTCCCGGCCGCGACGTGTGGGTGTACGGCCGGGGCGGCGAGCCATGCCGGCGCTGCGGTACGCCGATCCGCCGCGATGGCAACGGCGAC
>JAXHUG010000044.1:0-3120 GCA_034189785.1 Actinomycetota bacterium | reverse complement strand
CTCGGGGGAGAGCCGCTCCGGGGACCCGGCGGGCGTGAGCCGCCCGGCCGTCTCGGTGGGGGTCCGGTCATCCGGCAAGCGCCAGTGCCGCCGCACCCACGAGTCCGGCCGCACCCCCCAGTTCGGCGGGCAGCACCCGCAGACCCCGCAGGAAGCTCAGCCCGGCGTACTCGGCCAGCGCCGCCCGCACCGGGTCGAACAGCAGGGCACCCGACCGGGCCACTCCCCCGCCGATCACCACCAGGTCGAGGTCGCACACGGCGCCGACGGACGCGATCATCGCCGCCACGGCCCGCGCCGCGCGCGCGTACGCCCGCAGCGCGACCTCCGACCCCGCGAGCGCGGCGTCGGCCAGCTCCTTGGCGTCGGCCTCGGGCGGCGCGGCCCAGCCCTGCGAGCGCGCCCACTGCGCCATCCGGGGTCCCGCCGCGACGGTCTCCACGCAGCCGTGCCCACCGCACGAACACAGCGCACCGCCCGGGTCGACGACGACGTGCCCGACATGGCCCGCGTTGCCGGTGCGCCCGTCGTAGGGGACGCCGTCGAGCACCAGCCCGCCGCCGACCCCGGTCGAGACGACCGTGCCGAGCAGGAACTGCGCATCGCGCGCGGCGCCGCGCCACCGCTCACCCATCGCCATGCACAGCCCGTCACCGCCGAGGCGCACCGGCAGACCGGTCAGCGAAGCGACCCGGGATACGATCGGAAAGCGTTGCCACGCAGTCACATTGATGGTACTGACCGTCCCGGACGGCAGGTCGATCGGCCCGGCCGAGGCGATGCCCACCCGCCGCACCGCACCGTCGCCGGCGCAGATCGCCTCGGCGATGAGCCGGGAGGTCACCGCCCACACCGCCTCGGCGTCGTTCCCAGGGGTGGGAAGCTGGGCCCGCTGCACGAGGGTGCCGTCGGCGTCGACGAGTCCGACGGCGATCTTGGTACCGCCGATGTCCAGGGCCAGCGTCAGGTCGGTCATTCAGTGCCTGTGGGTGTTGTCGGGAGTGCTGCACGTGGAGACCGACGTGCAGGGCACAGTCTCAGTAGGTGCAGAACGCCAACGCCAGGGCGGGGGCGAGGCCGATGGTGGCGATCGCACAGGCGGCCGCCACCTCGCGGGACCGCCAGCGGGATGCGGCGGGCGGTTGAGCCAGTCGCAGCATCCGGTCCAGCACGGCGGTACCCGCCGCGGCCAGTGCCCCCTGAGGAAGCGGACGCCCGGTGCTGAGCAGGAACAGGCTGCGCAGCAGCGGCTCGCGGCCGTGGCGCCGGGCCGCGGTGTCGTCGGCGCACATCTCCAGCAGCGCAGGGATTTGGCGCGCCGCGGCCCGCATCAGCGGCAGTCGCGGCAGGGCCGCCGAGAGCGCGTTCAGGGTGGCGATGATGTGGTGGTGCCGGCCGCGCATGTGGGCCCGCTCATGGGCCAGCACCGCGTCCAGCCCGGCCGCATCGAGCAGCCGCAGCGCTGCGGTGGTCACCACGATCGCGCGGCTGCCGCCGCCGCAGACGCAGTAGGCGGCGGGTTTGTCGGCGCCGATGACCACGACGCCGCGGTCATCGGTGCCGCGGCCGATGATCCGCACCGCGTCCGCGTGATCGCGGTTGCGGCGGCGGGTGCCCACCAGTGACGCGGCCAGTCGGCGCACGGTGTGCAGGGCGACCGCCGTGGTGGCGACCAGCAGCGCCACCACCATGACCGTCGCCACCGACGGCGGCAGGTGCACGACCGGGGTCAGGCCGAGAGTTTCGACGCAGAACGTCAACGCCGATCTGGTCGCCACGGCGTGAATCGCCCCGACAACCAGGATGACCACCGCACCGGCCCATGCGGCCAGCGCCGTGCCGACGGCGACCAGCCAGCCGGTGACGACCAGGCGGGGGTGTCGCGCCGCCCCGCCCGGACCGGTGAGCACCGCGGGCGCCAGCCAACTCAACGCCACCGCGTAGAGGATCAGGAACGTCACCGCGTTCATGCGTTCCCCCCGGTGGACAGCCGCTGGAACGCTTCCCGGAGCGTGCCCGATTCGGCGTCGCCGATCTGTTCGAGGAAGAAGTTGAGGATCAATTCGCTGTCACCCCCGGACTCGAATACGGTGCGCATCAGGTTGGCCGTGTGTTCCTCGCGGCTCGTGGTGGGGCGGTACTGGTAGGCCAGCCCGACCTTGTCGCGCAGCAGCCAGCCCTTGCGGAACAGGTTGTCCATCGTCGACATGACCGTCGTGTACGCGATCTGGCGGGTGGTGCCGATCTCGCCGTGGACGTGGCGAACGGTCAGCGGTTCGGGGGCCGACCACAGCACGTCCATCACGACGGCTTCCAGATCGCCGAACTGTCTCAATGCCATGCGTCCCCACTCAGCCCGACGTTGTCTGCCGGTCGGGCTCCGGTGACCGTG
Source organism: Actinomycetota bacterium (assembly GCA_034189785.1). GTDB lineage: Bacteria > Actinomycetota > Actinomycetes > Mycobacteriales > Mycobacteriaceae > Mycobacterium. Next base: position 728 of record JAXHUG010000044.1, on the reverse strand, counting down.
CCCGCCTGCGTAGAACGATAGTAGACCGCCAGGCGATCAGCCCGGCGACGACGGCGAGCAACACCACGGGGTCGCCGGCGCCGGCCGCGACCCGGCTCAGCCAGATCTGCAGGTCGTACTGCTGGTCGACACCGAGCACACCGCCGAGGGCGGCCGTGCCGTCGGTGGCCAGGAACAGCGCGCCGATCAGGATCAGCACCGTGCCGGAAACCAGTGAGGTGGTGTGGGTGTGCAGCGGGCCGATCTGCACCGGCCGGCCGCGCAGCCAGCCCTTGCGGCCGAGGTCGTATCGCTCCCACAGGAACGCCAGGCCGAACAGCGGCGCCGCCATGCCGACCGCGTAGACACCCATCAGCAGTCCGCCGTACGCCGGATCGGCGCCCATCGCCGACATCGTCAGCACCCCGCCGAGCAGCGGACCGGCGCAGAAGCCGGCCAGTCCGTACACTGCGCCCAGCGCCACCACCGAGAGCGTCGTCGAGATCGTGATCCGCCCGGTGAGGCGCTGCGCGGCCGAGGAGCCGAATCCCTTGCCGATCAGGGTCATCACGCCGAAGCCGAGCACGACGATGCCGCCGATCACGGTGACCTCGGTGCGGTGGCGCGTCACCGCGTCGCCCACCGCGCCGACGCCGGCCCCCAGCGGCACCAGCACCAGGCACAGCCCCGCCCAGAACGCGACCGTACGCCTTCGACCGCCTCGGGCTGCTGGTCCGGCGCACGGTCGC
>JAXHUG010000043.1:43701-58638 GCA_034189785.1 Actinomycetota bacterium | reverse complement strand
CGTCGCGTTTCGGGGTGGGCCTGCCCTTGGGTGCGGTCTTGCGCTCCCTGGTGTCCGGTCCGGCCTCGGGACTCGCCGCCGACGCGGTCACCGCGGCGTCCTCGGGTTGGTCGTCCTCGTTTTTCCGGCCCAGCAGTTTCACATCCGCCAGATTACTTGCCGCCCGACGGGCTCCGGTGGGGCGTGAGTCACCTCGGGAATAGTGCCGAAGCAAGGTACCGTTGAGGTAGTGGACCGTCGGCGGGTTTCGTCGGCGCGTTCCCCACGAACCAGCAGCAGGGATGCAAAGGGAGAGCAATGACTGTTCAGGACGAGTCGGCGACCGCCACCGCAACCCACGGTGTGCTTCTCACCGAGGTCGCAGCCGCCAAGGCGAAGGCCCTTCTCGACCAGGAGGGCCGGGAGGACTTGGCGCTGCGCATCGCCGTACAACCGGGCGGCTGCGCGGGCCTGCGGTACAACCTGTTCTTCGACGATCGGGCGCTCGACGGCGACCTGACCGCCGAGTTCGGTGGCGTCAACCTGACGGTCGACCGGATGAGCGCCCCCTATGTGCAGGGTGCCACGATCGACTTCGTCGACACCATCGAGAAGCAGGGCTTCACGATCGACAACCCGAATGCCACCGGCTCGTGCGCCTGCGGCGACTCGTTCAACTGATCGGCTAGTACTGGCTGCCGGTGCGCAGCAGATACGAGCAGACCAGCACTTCGTCGCCCCGGATGAGCAGCTGGGCGACCGCCTGCTCCTCCTCGTTGGGGGGCTGCTGGCCGCGGGCCGGCCCGCGGGCCGGCGCCACCCGCATGGTGAACAGCACCTGAGCCTGATTGGCCGACCACGGCACGATCGTGTCGATGGACGTCACCTCGGCGCGGCTGAACTGCTTGCGGAAGGCGTCCCCGGCCAGGTCGGCCAGCGCCAGATCCGATCGCTTCTCCTTCACGGCATCGAACAGGCCGCACAGCGCATGCCGGGCGATCTGCTCGTCGTCGCCGTTGGACAGGGCGTCGAGATAACCCTGGATGGCCTTACCGGCCGCCGCATCGCTGAGCGACCCCGCGGCCTGCGGTGCACCGTCGTCACGAGTCGCGAAGACCACCGCTGCGACCAGGGCGGTGACTACGACCGCCACGGCCACCGCCCACAGCAGCCGTTTGCGGCGCCGCGTCGGATACTGCACCGGCGGGGGCAGCATGCCCGGATATGCCCATGGCACCGGGCCTGGATAAGGTTGCGGTGCGCCCTGATACGGCGGAAGCGGTTGCTGGGGGTAGGGCTCCGGATAGGGGTACGGGCCAGCCATCAAGAACGTCGCTCCAAGGGATTGTGAGATCAGATCGCCTGTTTACAGTGACCACGGGCACATGTACGCAGGTTAGCGCACAGCGGGTGCGCCGCCCGGGGACGACGGGGTCCCGGACCCGGCCGCTAAGGTCGGGTAGTCCAGACGACTTTGAAGGGTGACACTTTCGTGACCACTGCGGTGACCGGGTCCATTGCGACCGACCATCTGATGCGATTCCCGGGCCGCTTCGCCGACCAGTTGCTCGCCGAGCACCTGCGGAAGGTGTCGCTGAGCTTCCTCGTCGATGATCTGGTCATCCACCGCGGCGGCGTCGCGGGCAACATGGCCTACGCCATGGGCGTCCTCGGCGGCGAGCCGACGCTGATCGGCGCGGTGGGCAGGGACTTTGACGACTACCGGGGCTGGCTGACCGCCCATGGTGTGGACTGCGACAGCGTCCTGGTTTCCGAGACGGCCTACACCGCCCGGTTCGTCTGCACCACCGACGACGACATGGCGCAGCTCGCGTCCTTCTACCCCGGCGCGATGTCCGAGTCGCGCAACATCAAGCTGGCCGACGTCTTCGCCCGCACCGGCAAACCCGACCTGGTGATCATCGGCGCCAACGACCCCGACGCGATGTTCCTGCTCACCGAGGAATGCCGCTCGCTCGGTCTCCCGTTCGCCGCTGACCCCAGCCAGCAGCTGGCCCGGCTGTCGGGTGGGGAGATCCGCACCCTGATCGACGGCGCCACCTACCTGTTCACCAACGACTACGAGTGGGATCTGCTGCTGCAGAAGTCCGGCTGGTCGGAGGCCGAGGTCATGCAGCAGATCCAGCTGCGGGTCACCACCCTGGGCGAGAAGGGCGTCGACGTCGTCGGGCGCGACGGCACCTTCGTCCATGTCGACGTGGTCCCCGAAACCCGCAAAGAGGATCCGACCGGTATCGGGGACGCGTTCCGTGCCGGATTCCTCACCGGCCGCAGCGCCGGGCTGAGCCTGGAACGCGCCGCCCAGTTGGCCTCGATGGTCGCGACGCTGGTGCTCGAAGCGTCCGGCCCGCAGGAGTGGACGTGGGACAGGGCCGCCGGGCTCAAGCGGATCGGCGACGCCTACGGCGCCGACGCCGCCAAGGACATCGCCGAGGCGCTCTCCAGCCACGCTCGGTGACCGCCGGCGGCAAAACTGGCCGACCCGACCCTCGGAAGGTCTCTGCACAAGCGACTGCGCGGGCACGGTCAACCCGATCCCCATGTACCCCCGCGGCAGCGGCGCGGCCCGTCGTTCGGCGCGGGGCCGTGCGGACCTTCCGATCACCCCACCCGGCCGGACACGTACTGCTCGGTGCGCTCATCGGTTGGGTTGGTGAAGATCTTGTCGGTCTGGTCGTATTCGACCAGCCGTCCGCGAGGGTTCTCCTCGGAGTCGTCGAGCGCGACCATGAGGAATGCGGTCATGTCCGAGACGCGCGCCGCCTGCTGCATGTTGTGGGTGACCACCACGATGGAGTAGTCCTGCTTGAGCTCCAGCATGAGGTCCTCGATTCGTCCGGTCGAGATCGGGTCGAGGGCCGAACACGGCTCGTCCATCAGCAGCACATCCGGCCGGGTGGCAATCGAGCGGGCGATGCACAGCCGCTGCTGCTGCCCGCCCGACATCCCGTAGGCGTTCTCGTCCAACCGGTCCTTGACGTCGTTCCACAGCGCCGCCCGGGTCAGAGCTTCCTCCACGATGTCGTCGAGCTCGCCCTTCTTCTTCGTGCCCAGCACGCGCGGACCGAACGCGATGTTCTCGTAGATCGATTTCGGGAAAGGATTCGGCGACTGGAACACCATGCCAATCCGCTTGCGGACCTCGACGGCGTCGACGCTCGGGTCGTAGAGGTCCTGGCCGAGGTAACGGATATGGCCCTCCACCCGAGCAGCCGGGATCAGGTCGTTCATCCGGTTGAAGCAGCGAATCAGCGTGCTCTTACCGCAACCCGACGGCCCGATCAGCGCGGTGATGTTGTTCTTGTAGATGTCGAAGCTCACCTCTTCGACCGCCGGCTTTTTGCCGTAGCGCACGGTGAGGTCTTCCACGGCGAACAACGTGCGGCGCTCGGTGTCGCTGTGCGCCTCACCCCGCTGGGCGCGTGAGTGCCGCGCCGTCTCCTGCACCGACGGCAACGCCTGAACCGCCGGCCGCTCCTCTCCGGTGTCGTCTCGGGTTGCGGCAGTGTTCTTCTCGGTCATGGTTCCTCACCAACGTTGCTCGTAGCGATTACGCAGCCAGATGGCGAACGAGTTCATCGCCAAGAGCAGCACCAGCATCACGATGATGCCCGCCGCCGCCAGGACGATGAATTCCTCCTGCGCCCGTGCGAAGTAGTTGAAGATTTGCACCGGCAGCACCGTGTACCGGTCGAAGAAGCCCTCCGGTACGAAGGTGACGAACGTCGCTGCGCCGACGAGCAGCAGTGGCGCGGTCTCGCCGATGGCACGACCCACCGCGAGAATGACGCCGGTTGCGATGCCCGGGATGGACGCGGGGAGCACCTGGCTCCGGATCGTCTGCCACTGCGTGGCGCCCACCGCCAGCGATGCCTGGCGGATCGAGTTCGGCACCGCCCGAATGGCTTCGCGTGCGGCCAGGATCACCGTCGGCAACACCAGCAGCGCCAGCGTGATGGATCCGGCCAGGACGACGAACCCGAGGTTCAGCGGACCGCGCACGATGAAGGCCAGGCCCAGGATGCCGTAGACGATCGAGGGCACCGCCGCCAGATTCTGAATGTTGAGCTCTATCAGCTGGTTCCACCATCGAGTCCGGTCGGCGTACTCCTCGAGGTAGACCGCTGCGCCCACGCCGACTGGAACCACGAGGGCGATCACACCGCCGATCACGTACAGGGTGCCGACGATCGCGTTGAGGAAGCCCGAGTTCTCCGGAAACGCCGCGGTGGGCTCGGTGAACAGTTCGATGCCCAGTCGTGGCAGGCCCTCGAGGAACGCGTCGATGATCAGCGCCGCCAGACCCGCCATCGACAACGAGATCATCAGAAGTAGGACCGCGAAGAACAGGGTGCCGGCGGCCCGTTCCCCGGCTGGTCTGCGCCCGAGGTGCGCCTCGACCGCGGCACGTGCGCCCGAGGTCGCGAGCCGGGTCCGTGGGGTGGAGGTTCCGGTGCTCATTCGTATACCTGCCGGTAGCGTCGGACCAGCCGGATGCTGATCGCATTCATGGCCAGGGTCAGCACGAACAGCAACAGGCCGACGGCGAAGATCGTGTCATACTCGATGGTGCCGGTGGCGATGTCGCCGGTGGCCGTCACGCCGATGTAGGCCGTCATCGCCTGGACGGATTCGGTGAAGGTGATGTCGAGGTTGGGGCTGTTGCCTGCGGCCATCAGCACCACCATGGTTTCGCCGATGGCGCGTGAGACGCCGAGCACGATGGCGGCGACGATGCCGGACAGCGCTGCGGGGAAGACCACCCGCAGCGATACCCGCGCCCGGCTGGCGCCCAGCGCGTACGCACCGTACCGCAGGCCCTGCGGTACCGCCGACATGGCGTCGTGGGAGATCGAGGCGATGATCGGAACGATCAGAAGCCCGATCGCCAATCCTGCCGCACCGGCGTTGAAGATGTTCGGTCCGTCGCCGAGGAAGCTCGGCCAGAGGTCTTGCAGCAGCGGGGTGATGAAGGAGAATGCGAAGAAACCGAAGGCGACGGTGGGCACGCCTTCGAGCACCTCGAGGATCGGCTTGATGATTTTGCGAACCCGCGACGGCGCGTACTCGCTGAGATAGATGGCTGCGCCGAGGCCGAGCGGGATCGCAGCGAGCAGACCCCAGAGCACGACGCTGACCGTGCCCGCCACCAGGGGCAGCACCCCGAAGCTCTGCGGTGTGAATGACGGCGACCACTGTGTGCCGAACAGAAAGTCGAATAGCGCAACAGTTTCGAAGAACTGCAGAGCCGGGCCGACCAGTGACACCACGATCGCGGCGGTGGTCGCCACCGAGAGCGCAGCGCAGACCGCCAGCACCGCCTTGATGATCTTCTCCCCGTAGCGTGGGCTGGCAGCCTGCAGGCGTGGCGGTTGATCCTGCCGGTCCAGGTGTGCAGCTGTAAGTGTGTCTCGTGAAACCACTTGTGTACCTGCTTTTCTGGTGGCGTGACCGGTCTCAGCCGGTGAGGCTGGCGACTTTGTCCTTGGCCTCCTGCAGCTGTTCTTCGGTGAGGGGGATGAAGCCGGCCCGTGGGGCGACGTCGTTGACGTTGTCGAGGAAGTAGTTCACGAACTCCTGGACCTCGGGCCGCTCCAGCGCCTGCGCCGACGGGTAGATGTAGAGTTGGCGGCCCAGCGGGTTGTAGGAACCCTCCTGGGTGGCCTCGGGGGTGGGCCCGACGCAGTCACCCGCATCGTTGCGAATCTCGAGGGCCTTCAACCGATCCTCGTTCTCCCGGTAGTAGGAGTATCCGAAGTAGCCGATGCCGCCGGGGGAGCCGGCCACGCCGGTCACCGTCGCGTTGTCGTCCTCACCGACGATGTTCACGCCCTGGGACCGCTGTACGCCTTCGTCACCGTTGACCGCCCCGGTGAAGTAGTCGAAGGTACCGGAGTCCGCACCGGGGCTGAAGATTTGCAGCTCCTGGTCGTAGGAGGGTTCGATGCCGGGCACCTGGTTCCAGTTGGTCGCGGTGGCCTGCGGACCGTAGATCGTCTGCAGCTGCTCGACCGAGACGCAGTTCACCGGATTCTGCGGGTTCACCACGACCGACAGTGCGTCGTTGGCGACGGTGATCTCCTCCCACTGGATGCCGGCCTGTTCGCAGGCCTGGCGTTCCTCCTCGCTGATCTGGCGGGAGGCGTCGGAGATGGCGGTCTCCCCGTTGCAGAACTTCTCGAAGCCGCCGCCAGTGCCCGAGGTGCCCACCGACATCCGGACGTCGGGGTGCTCCTGCTGGAACATCGCCGCGATCGGCTCGGTCAGCGGGGCGACGGTGCTCGACCCGTCGATGATGATGTCCCCGGACAGTCCGTCTCCGCCGCCGCTCTGCTCGCCACCGCCGCACGCGGCGAGTACGAGGGCGCTGCCCGCGAGGATGCTCATCGATACCGGACGCCGATTTTGCCGCAGTCGCATGACGACTCCTTACAGTGTTGTGAGTTGTGTCGTTGTGGTTACCTGTCTGCTCGACACGTAGCCCCGCAGGGTGGAGCCCAAGCTGAAACCGGGTGAACGGCCGTTGAACACGCGCGGCCCAGGCCCGGTACTCACTGGTAGTTACCAGATCGTTATCTGGGAACGGCGTGGGGAACGCGCCCACGGCGCCTGCAGCGCGTTGTCACGCAGGCTGGTCCGAGAGTCCTGCGGCGACAAGGTCGGCGACAAGGTCCTGGCCATCTTCACCACCGAGTAGTCAGAGCTGCACGGGGTAATGCGGCTCGCTGATCTGCGGGTTGACGCTGCCCTCGACGAAGATCGCGTGCCACAGCATGAAGATGAGCACGGTCCACAACCGGCGGCTGTGATCGCTGACGCCGGTGCGGTGCTCGTCGAGCATCGTGCGCACGGTGTCGGCGTCGATGAGGTCGCCGGTCTGTGACGCCGCGACCGTCTCGTAAGCCCATTCGAGCAGTTCCCCGGAACGCAACCAGTGCCGGATCGGCACCGGGAAGCCGAGCTTCGGCCGGTTGAGCACGTGTGCGGGGACCACGGGTTCCAACGCACGCCGCAGCGCGAACTTCGTCGTGGCCCGGGTGATCTTCTGCTCCAGCGGCAGCCGCGACGCCACCGCGAACACCTCGGGATCGAGGAACGGCACCCGAAGCTCCAGTGAGTTGGCCATGGTCATCTTGTCGGCCTTGACCAGGATGTCGCCGCGGAGCCAGGTGAACAGGTCGATGTGCTGCATGCGTGCGACCGGATCCCAGCCATCCGACTCGCAGTAGAGCGCGGCCGTGACATCGGTGTGTGTCCAGTCCGGTGAGAACCGCCGCAGCACCGCACGCAGATGCTCGTCGGAGAAGCTGCGTGCGTTGCCGTAGTAGCGTTCTTCGAGGGTCTGCGAACCGCGGTGCAGCAGGCTCTTGCCACGCATCCCTTCGGGAAGCGGAGCCGACGCCCTGCGCAACGAGCGGCGAACAGGTCGCGGCAGATAGTCGAACGCCCGCAGCGACAGCGGTTCGCGGTAGATGGTGTACCCGCCGAACAGCTCGTCGGCCCCCTCGCCGGAGAGCACCACCTTGACGTGCTTACGCGCCTCGCGCGCGATGAAGTACAGCGGCACCAGCGCCGGATCGGCCACCGGCTCATCGAGATACCAGACGATCGCGGGCAGTGCTTCGACGAACTCGGCCTGGCTGACCACCTTGGTGACGTGGCGGGCGCCGATCGCCTCGGCGGACGCCACCGCCACGTCGACCTCCGAGAAACCCGCCCGCTCGAATCCGGTGGTGAACGTGATCAGCCGGGGGTTGTGGCGCATCGCGAGCGCGGCGATCGCGGTCGAATCGATACCGCCGGACAGGAAGGCGCCGACGGTGACGTCCGCGCGCATGTGCTTGGCGACCGAATCCTCGAGTACCGCGGTGATCTCGTCGTATCGCGCCCGTGCCGCGCCGGCACCGGGACCGGCGCGAAAAGGCACTGCGTCGAAGCGGGGGGTGAAGTACCGGGTCACCATCGGCGCCTGACCTGCCCGCATCCGCAGGTAGCTGCCCGACTCGAGCCGACGCACGCCGCGGTGCAGCGTCTCGGGCTCAGGGACGTACTGCAGCACGGTGTAGTGCTGGACGGCGCGTTCGTCCAGGCCGGTGTCGAAGCCGAGTTCCTCGGCCACCGCCAGCAGACACTTCTTCTCGCTGCCGACCGCCGTCCCGCCGGGACCGGTCGCGATGAAGAGCGGTTTGATCCCGAACGGATCCCGCGCGCAGAACAGCTCTCCGGTGACGGTGTCCCACAGCGCGAACGCGAACATGCCGCGCAGCCGCGACAGCGCGGTCGGACCCCAGTGGTGGTAGGCGGCGATGATTGCCTCGCCGTCCCCGTCGGTCGCGAACTCGGCGCCGAAAGCTTCGGCCAGTTCGCATCGCAATTCCAGGAAATTGTAGATCTCGCCGTTGAACACCAGCACGTAGCGCAGTGGCGCCTCGGGGGGACCCCACCGCAGCGGTTGGTGGCTGTGCGCGATGTCGATGATCGACAGCCGGTTGAAGCCCAGCACGATGCCCGGATCGTCCACGTCGTCCGACCAGGTTCCCGGTTCATCGGGACCCCGATGACGCATCAGTTCAGCAGCGCCCGAAACCGCGCCGACCAGCGTGGTGGACAGCTGCGCGGACGGGTCTTTCAAGAACACCAGCAGTCCGCACACGGCGCCAAGTATGCCCAATGCGTCCCGGTTGAGCGCAAAGGCGGAGGTGTGTCGAGACCGCCAACCTGTCGTGGTCTACGCTGCGTAGTATTCAACGGTGGCATGGACCGCACAGCGGTCGGCTTAGCGGACTTCTAGGAGGCGCCAACGTGACCCCTCGCGGGCTGAAGACGGTGGCACGAAAAGCCGCACTGGTGGTGGTTCTGGGTGCCGCAGGGTTGGTCCTCAGCGGCTGCAGCTGGTCAGACGTGCTCGGTCTGGGCTGGCCGACGGGCATCACGCCCGAAGCGCACGTGAGCCGGGAACTGTGGATCGGTTCGATGATCGCCGCGCTCGTCGTCGGCGGCATCGTCTACTTCCTGATCTTCTGGGTGAGCGCGTTCCACCGGAAGAAGGCCTCCGACACCGAGTTGCCGCGCCAGTTCGGCTACAACATGCCGCTGGAGCTGGTCCTCACGGTCATCCCGTTCCTGATCATCTCGGTGCTGTTCTACTTCACCGTCGTGGTCCAGGAGCAGATGGTGGCCAAGGAGGACAACCCTGAGGTCGTCGTCGACGTGACGGCATTCCAGTGGAACTGGAAGTTCGGCTACAACAAGGTCAACTTCGCCGACGGCACGATGAACTACGACGGCGTCGACGAAGAGCGCGGCGCCGCGATCGCCGGCCAGAACCCCGAGGACGGCAGCAGCTACCTGGCGTTCGACGAGATTGAGACGCTGGGCACCAGCAACGAGATCCCGGTCCTGGTGCTGCCCTCCGAGAAGCGCGTCGAGTTCCGGCTCGCCTCGGCCGACGTGGCGCACAGCTTCTGGGTGCCGGAGTTCCTGTTCAAACGGGACGCGTTCCCGAACCCCGCACAGAACAACTCCGACAACGTCTTCCAGATCAGCGAGATCACCGAGACCGGTGCGTTCGTCGGCCGGTGCGCCGAGCTCTGCGGCACCTACCACGCGATGATGAACTTCGAGGTGCGCGTGGTTCCGCCGAACGATTTCAAGGCGTACCTGAACCAGCGCATGGCGGGTAGGACGAACGCCGAGGCGCTGAAGGCCATCAACCAGCCACCCACCGCCGTCACCACCAAGCCGTTCGACACGCGGCGCGGTGAGATGGCCCCGCAAGCGAGCAGGTAGGACTCCTCGATGCACATCGAAGCCAGGTTGTTCGAGTTCCTCACGGCGTTCTTCGCCCTGGCGGCCGTGGTGTACGCCACGCTGACCGCGATGTTCGGCAACGGCGGCGTGGAGTGGGCCGGTACCACCGCACTGGTGCTGACCACCGGCCTGACCCTGATCGTCGGCACGTTCTTCCGGTTCGTCGCCCGTCGTCTGGACACCCGGCCCGAGGACTACGAGGACGCCGAGATCAGCGACGGCGCCGGTGAACTCGGATTCTTCGCCCCCCACAGCTGGTGGCCGATCATGATCGCGCTGTCGTTCTCCATCGCCGCGGTGGGCGCCGCGCTGTGGCTGCCATGGCTGATCGTCGCGGGCATCGTGTTTGTGCTGACCTCGGCCGCCGGCCTGGTCTTCGAATACCACTGGGGCCCCGAGAAGCACTGATCCCGCGCTCGCACGGGGCGGAAAGATCACGAAACGGGCAACACTTGGCCGGCGAACCGCGCTGTGACGGTCGCCGGTCACCCGTGGTTGGGTAGTGTTTCCCGGGGCGCGGTGAGCCGTTTCGGCCGCATACCCGCGCCGGTGACGGAGTCGAGAAGGAATAGGCGTAGATGAGCGGGCCGAACCCCCCAGGGCCGGACTCGACGGGACCGGACCAGCCCGAGCGGGAGGGCGGTCGGCACTCGGCACCCGACGAGGCGACCGAACAGGTCGGCGCGGCCGAGCAAACGGCCGCCGCCACGGGTGCGACGGAGTCCTACCCCCAGGCGTACTCCGCCCCGGAATCGGAACAGTTCAGCAGTGGGCCGTACGTGCCCGCGGACCCGGCTCTGTACGACTACGACAGCTACGAGCCGGATTCCGACCTCGGCCGGGAGCAGGCGCCGCCGCGCTGGCCGTGGGTCGTCGGTGTCACTGCGATCATCGCCGCGATCTCGCTGGTGGTGTCGGTGGCGCTGTTGGTGACCAAGACCGACACCGATCAGCTGGCCACCCCGGCGACCACCACGACGACGCCTCCGGCCCCGGTACAGGACGAGATCACCACGCCGCCACCGCCGCCGCCGACGACCGAGGCGCCTCCTCCTCCTCCTCCACCACCACCACCACCACCACCACCGCCGCCGCCTCGGACCGTGACGGTCACCGAGCCGCCACCTGCGCCGCCCTCGGCCGCGGCGCCACCGCCCGAGGCGACGACACCGCCGCCTCCGCCGCCCACCACTACACCGGCCGGCCCCCGCCAGGTGACCTACTCGGTGACGGGAACCAAGGCGCCCGGAGACATCATCACCGTCACCTACGTCGACGCGTCGGGGCGCAGGCGGACCCAGCGCAACGTGTACATACCCTGGTCGCTGACCGTCACGCCGATCTCGCAGTCGGAGGTCGGGTCGGTGCAGGCGTCGAGCCTGTTCCTGGTCAGCAAACTGAACTGTTCGATCACGACGAGCGACGGGACGGTCTTGTCGTCCAATACCGGCAACGCCGCACAGACGAGCTGCTGATGACATACCCCAGCGGCACCGCGCCCGGAGCGCGGACGGACACCGACGGCCCCACCAGCCTCGACAACCTCGACCGCATCCTGCTCGGCGCCGGCGGCGCCGTGTGGCTGACCGCATTGGGCACCGGTGTGGCGGCCACCGTCGCCCTGGCGGACCTCGCCGGGGCGACGGCTCCCGCTTCCGGCGCCGGCGACACCCCGTGGCTGCTGTACGGCGTCATCGGGATCTCCGCCGGCGTCATCGCCGCGGCGGTGCCGCCGCTGCTGCGCGCCCGCCGCAACGCCCAGGACGAACCCGCTCCGCTGACCGTGCAGCGGGGCCTCACCACGCCGGGGGAGAGGAGCGCGGCCGACACGGCCGAACCGCCGACGGAGAAGCTCAGCGTCGCGGCCGTGACCCCGGTGCCGAGCCGGCTGGACGCCGGGGCGGACAACGCCCGCGTCGAGCAGCTCTGGTTGCGTTGCGCGCTGGTCATCGCGATCGCGATGGGGGCGGCGATGATCGCGATCGGCGTGGCCACCTATCTGATGGCCGTCGGCACCGACCCGGCCGCGTGGGTGCTCTACGGGCTGGCCGCGGTGATCACGCTGGCGATGCCGGTGGCCCCGTGGTGGTATCTGCGCGAGTTGCGCGCGCTGCCCGAATCCCGCTGACCCGCAGGCGATCCCGCGTGGGTGCGAAGCCACGCCGGCCACCGCATACGAAACGGCCGCCACGACCTCCGGTGGGAGGACCGCGGCGGCCGTTTCGCTGTCGGACTCTAGCGATCACCGTTCGGCGAACCGTCGCCGTCGCCGTCGTTGGAATCGTTGGTGCCCTGCCGCTCCCGCAGGGCGGTCAGCGCCCGGCGGTGTGAGGCGTGCGCCGCCTCGGTCAGTGCCTCGTGCTCGACGATCGGGTCGGCGGTCAGGAAGCTGCCGCTGCCCGGCGCTCCGCCGACACCCAGCTTGTTCATCCGCTTGGGCAGGGGCGCGCCCTGGTACTCCAGCGGAATCGGATGGCCGTGCTCGTCGACCGGTCCGAGCGGCTGGTGCAGCTCGATGTAGGCGCCGTGCGGTAGCCGCTTGATGATACCCGTCTCGATGCCGTGCTCGAGTACCTCGCGGTCGCTGCGCTGCAGCGCTACCGCCCAGCGGTAGGTGACGAAGTACACGATCGCCGGCAGCACCACCATGCCGATTCGGCCGATCCACGTCGTCGCGTTCAGGGAGATATGGAACTTGAGCGCGATGATGTCGTTCATACAGGCCAAGGTCAGCAGGATATAGAACGAGATCGCCATCGCGCCGATCGCCGTGCGGACCGGTGCGTCGCGCGGACGCTGCAACAGGTTGTGGTGGGCGTCATCTCCGGTGAGCTTCTTCTCGAGGAAGGGATACACCGTGAGCAACCCTAGGATCAGGACCATCAGCACCGCGATCCACACCGGTTGCGGGATCGTGTAGTTGCCGATGTAGAACTCCCACGCCGGCCACAACCGGATCAGGCCGTCGGTCCACATCATGTAGAAGTCCGGCTGGCTGCCCGCCGACACCTGGGAAGGCTTGTACGGTCCCAGAACCCAGATCGGGTTGATCTGCAGCAGACCGCCCATCAGTCCGAGGATGCCCACGGTCAGGGCGAAGAAGGCGCCCGACTTGACCGCGAACACCGGCATGACACGCACGCCGACGACGTTCTTCTCGGTGTGGCCGGGCCCGGGGAACTGGGTGTGCTTCTGGAACCACACCAGTGCCAGGTGGGCGGCGATGAGCGCGAGCATGATGCCCGGGATCAGCAGGATGTGCAGTGCGTAGAGCCGCGGGATGATGATCGTGCCGGGGAAGTCGCCGCCGAACATCGCCCAGTGCATCCACGTGCCGACAACCGGGAGACCCATCGTGATGCCGGACAGGGCGGCGCGCAGGCCGGTGCCGGACAGCAGGTCGTCGGGCAGCGAGTAGCCGAAGAAGCCCTCGAACATCGCCAGGATGAGCAGCAGCGAGCCGATGACCCAGTTGGCTTCACGCGGCCGGCGGAACGCACCGGTGAAGAAGATGCGGGCCAGGTGGACCATGATCGACGCGGCGAACAGCAGCGCGGCCCAGTGGTGGACCTGCCGGACGAACAGCCCGCCGCGGACCTCGAAGCTGATGTCGAGTGCCGATTCGTAGGCCTTCGACATACCCACACCGCGCAGCGGTTGGTACACGCCGTTGTAGGTGACCTCGGCCATCGACGGGTCGAAGAACAGGGTGAGCCAGACGCCGGTGATCAGCAGGATGATGAAGCTGTACAGGGCGATCTCACCCAGCAGGAACGACCAGTGGGTGGGGAATACCTTGTTCAGCTGCCGGCGGACGGCCGCCGACGGGTGGTAGCGCGAATCGATCGCGTTCCCCTGAGCGGCAAGCCTGGCGGCCATTTTGGAACCACTCTGTGCACTCATGTTGTCTTCCGTTCCCAGAATGCAGGCCCGACGGGTTCGATGAAATCGCCGTTGGCGACCAGGTACCCGTCCTGGTCGATGGTGATGGGCAACTGCGCGAGGGCGCGCGCAGCCGGACCGAATATGGGTTTCGCGAAGTGCAGCGCGTCGAACTGCGACTGGTGGCAAGGGCACAGGATGCGATGGGTCTGCTGTTCGTACAGCGACGACGGGCAGCCCAGGTGCGAGCAGATCTTCGTGTAGGCGAAGAACTGGCCGAAGTTGAAGCTCTCCTGGCCCTTGCGCTTGACCACCTTCGGCATGTCCTCGGGCCGGAAGCGGATGAGCATCACTGGATTTCGCACGCCCATGAGGATCTCGGTCATCTTGTGGTTCGACTCGACGGTGATGCCGTCACCGTCGGATTCCCGCCACGGGTAGACCGTCTCCATACCGCCGGCGTCGAGATCCTCCGGACGCATCCTGGCGAGCGTCGGACCGTGGCCGGTGTTCCCGGTCGCGCGGGCCAGGAAGATCGTCTCGCCCGTGAAGCGCGGGGTCCACCCGGAGGTCCACAGCACGGCCTTGGGGCCTTCGGCGGTGGGCACCACCGGCTTCCACGGGTTCTTGATCAGGCCGCCGATGAACGCCACCGCCGTGCCGAGGCCGAAGGCGCCGAGCCCGACACCGAGCGAGACGCCGATCATCTTGCGGCGCTTGATGGTCGAGCCCTCGAGTGCGTCGGTGAGGTTCGCCGCGGCGGTCTTGCGGTGGATCTCGGGGGAGGCGCCGTCGTGGCGGTCCTGGATCGAGATCTCCTCGGGGATGAACCGCTTCTGGTAGAGCACCGCGCCGATGCCGATCGCGAGGATCGACAGCCCGAAGAACAGGCCGTAGAGCGGGGTGGCCAGGGAGTACAGGAATTCACCGCCGGAGCCGTAGGGCTGGTACTCCCACGGCCAGAACAGGAACACGAGCAGCAGCGTCAGGCCGGACACGCCGCCGATCATCAGCCACGTGGCGACCGAATGCTCGGCGCGCTTCTCGGCGCGGGTGCCGGGCACCGGCCAGCGCGGCTCCTTGAAGACGGTCTCGACGCCGTCGAGGCGGCCGCCGAGTTCGACGAGTTCCTCACGCGACATCGCGACCAGTTCGGCGTCGGTGGGCTGGCCCGGGACGCCGCTGTGTCCGGGCGCGTCCGTGCCCTTGGGGGTGTCGGGGGTGTTGTTCACCTGCTCTTCGTTC
>JAXHUG010000043.1:0-43601 GCA_034189785.1 Actinomycetota bacterium | reverse complement strand
GTTCACCTGCTCTTCGTTCCGCTGCTCGTCGCTCATGCCCGTGCCCCGATCCAGAGAGCCGCACCGATGAC
This sequence comes from Actinomycetota bacterium, assembly GCA_034189785.1. Classification (GTDB taxonomy): domain Bacteria; phylum Actinomycetota; class Actinomycetes; order Mycobacteriales; family Mycobacteriaceae; genus Mycobacterium. The sequence goes on along the minus strand of JAXHUG010000043.1, from coordinate 43,530 downwards.
GGCCACCATGCCGATGATCCATACCGCCATACCTTCGGACGTCGGGCCGAAGCCGCCGAGTCCGTAACCGCCGGGCGACGGCGTCTTCCGCGATTCCTCGACGTAGGCGATGATGTCGCGCTTCTCCTCGGGCGACAGCTGACGGTCGGAGAACTTGGGCATGTTCTGCGGACCGGTCTGCATCGCGGTGTAGACCTGCGCGGGGGAGGCCTTGAGTTCGGGTGCGTACTTCCCTGAGGACAGGGCGCCGCCGCGGCCGGTGAAGTTGTGGCACGACGCGCAGTTGAGCCGGAACAGGTCGCCACCGCGGGCGACGTTGTCGCCGATCAGCGACTGGTTGGCGACCTCGCCGTTCTCGTCGCGCGGGACGACGGGTCCGCCGCCGTTGGCCTGCACGTAGGCGCCGAGCGCATCGGTCTGCGCCTCGTCGAAGGCGGGCGGCTTGTTCGGTGCCTGGGCCTCATTGCGGCGCGCGGGCATGCGGCCGGTGGAGACCTGGAAGTACACCGCCGCCTCGCCGACACCGATCAGGCTGGGTCCGCGGTCCGGCACACCCTGCAGGTTTCTGCCGTGGCAGCTCACGCAGGACATGTCGTAGAGTTCCTTGCCGGTGCGCAGCAGGGCCGACTGTGACTCGTCGGCCACCGCGACCTGCGGTGCGGGTGTCAGCGTGGCGGCGACGCCGCCCGCGACACCAAGTCCGACCAGCAGCAGCACCGCTGCCGACAGGCGCCGGCGGAGCCGTCGGCGGGACTTGCTGATCATCGAACCCCTTCTCATCGGCTGAGGATCCTGTGAACTCATCGGAGGCATCGAGCCGATCATCGGACGAAATAGATGACGGCGAACAGCGCGATCCACACGATGTCGACGAAGTGCCAGTAATACGACACGACGATCGCCGCGGTGGCCTGCGCCGGGGTGAACTTGCTCATCTTGGTGCGGGCGAGCAGGAACACGAAGGCGACCAGACCGCCGATCACGTGCAGGCCGTGGAAACCGGTGGCCAGGTAGAACACTGAACCGTAGGCGCTACCGGGGATCGTCGTGCCCTCGTGCACCAGGTTGTAGTACTCGTAGAGCTGGCCGAGCACGAAGAACAGGCCCATCAGGAACGTGAGGACATACCAGCGCCGCAGGCCGAACACGTCCCCACGTTCGGCGGCGAACACCCCCATCTGGCACGTGAACGACGACGCGATCAGCACCAGCGTGACGGGGACCGCCAGCGCGAGGTTCAGTTCGGTCGGCGGGGGCGGCCACTCGCCGCCTGCCTGCGCGCGTGCGGTGAAGTACATCGCGAACAGGCCAGCAAAGAACATCAGTTCACTGGAAAGCCATACGATGGTGCCGACACTGACCATATTCGGCCGGTTCAGCGAATGCACGCGCGAAGTGATCGCGGTTCCCGAGGTCCCAACAGCACTCGTCACACCGCAAGTATGACGCTTTGTAGTTGTCGAACTCCACCCGGGTCGCCTAATCGTCACAAGTGTCATACGGGAAGATCGGGCGGACCTTTGGGAAGTTCCCGGATGCCGTGGGAACATCTGCGCGTGACTGATACTCCCTCGTGGCCGTCGATCCTGGGGCGGTTGACCACCGGACAGAATCTGGCGACCGGACAGGCCGCCTGGGCGATGGACCAGATCATGACCGGGGCGGCCACCCCGGCTCAGATCGCCGGGTTCGCGGTGGCGATGAAACTCAAGCGCCCGACGTCGGCGGAGGTCACCGAACTCGCCGACGTGATGCTCAAGCACGCGCGCCGCATCCCGACCGACGTCATCGGGAACGAGACTGTCGACATCGTCGGCACCGGAGGCGACGGCGCGAACACCGTCAACCTGTCCACGATGGCGGCGATCGTGGTGGCCGCCGCGGGGGTGCCGGTGATGAAGCACGGCAACCGGGCGGCGTCGTCGCTGTCCGGCGGGGCCGACACCCTGGAGGCGCTCGGCGTCCGGATCGACCTGGTTCCCGAACAGGTGGCCGCCTCCGTGGCCGAGGTCGGTATCGGCTTCGCCTTCGCCAACCGCTTCCATCCGTCGTACAAGCACGCCTCGGCCGTGCGCCGGGAGCTCGGGGTGCCGACGGTGTTCAACCTGCTCGGACCGCTGACCAATCCCGCGCGGCCCCGCGCCGGGCTGATCGGCTGCGCGTGGGCGGAACTGGCCGAGGTGATGGCCGGGGTGTACGCCTCGCGCAACTCCAGCGTGCTGGTGGTGCACGGCGACGACGGCCTCGACGAGCTGACCACGACCACCACGAGCACGATCTGGCGCGTGCAGGCGGGCACGGTCGAGAGGTTGACGTTCGACCCAGCGGCCTTCGGCTTCCAGCGCGCCCAGCTGTCCGAACTCGTCGGCGGCGACGCCGAGCACAACGCCGCCGAGGTGCGGGCGGTGCTCGGGGGCGTCAAGGGTGCGGTGCGCGATGCGGTGGTGCTCAACGCCGCGGGCGCCCTGGTCGCGCACGCCGGGCTATCCAGCGACGCCAAATGGGTGCCGGCCTGGGAGGCGGGCCTCGCCCGGGCCACCGAGACCATCGACTCCGGGGCGGCCGAAAAGCTGCTCGCGCGTTGGGTGCGGTTCACCCAGAAGCTCTGAGGCCACCGACTCTCTGCTCCTCGCGTCCGCACCGGTCTGTTCGGCGGCCAGCCGCGCCGAACGCGCGGTGTCCGCCCAACCCAGCCAGCGGCCGGCCGCACCGATCGGTGTGGCGTACCCGGGTGCGCACCGCACGATCCGCACACCGGGGGTGGTGAGCCACCGGGCGATCAGCGCGGTCTCCTCGACCAGCGCACCGCCCAGCGGGGCGGGGTCGGGCAGCACCGTCTGCGCCGTGGCGGTCAGCGCGTCGACGACCGGCATCGGCGGCACCCCGCGAGAGGCGCACCCGGCGGCGGCCAGGCGCCCGTACCGCACGACGGCGAGGTCCCATCCACCGCTGCCGTCCCGACGGGCCGCGACCAACTCGGTCTGGTCGGCGAGCGCACGCAGTCGCTGTCCGCGCCACAGCACCTCGATGCCCGTGGCGGCGTGGTCGCGCAGGCGCGCGGCCGATTCGTAGCGGTTGACGGCGGCCAGCCCGGCGATCCCGTCGACCGCCGCGGCCAGCGCCGCATCGTCGCGGCCCTCGATGAGGTCGGCGGCGCGGCGGGGAGCCGGAGCGTAGGCCGCCGCGTCGATGTCGCGCGGCGCCGGGCACGGTGACAGTTCCCGCTCGGCGCAGGCCGCGCCGTGCCGGGCCGCGCGGGCGAGCCGGGCGGTGCAGGTCCGCACACCGGTGAACCGGGCGAGCAGTTCGGCGGTCTGCGCGGCGTCCCCGCGGGCCCGGAACGGCCCGACCGCCGAACCGTGGCGGGGTGCGCGCACGACCGAGAACCGTGGAAAGGCCTCGTCGGTCAACACCACCCACCACCAACGCTGCGGGAACTTCGAACGCCGGTTGTAGGGCGGCGCGTGGGCGGCCAGCAGGCGCAGCTCACGCACGCCCGCCTCGAGTTCGTGGGCGCATTCCACGTGGTCCACCCGGGTGGCCAGGGACGCCATCTCCTTCATCCGCGCCCGCGGATCGGCTCCGGTGAAGTACTGGCCGACGCGGCGGCGCAGATCCACCGCGGTGCCGATGTAGAGCACCTCGTCGCCCGGGCCGCGGAACAGATACACCCCCGGTCGGTGCGGCAGACCGTCGGCGAGGCGGCGGTTGCGGCGCTGCGCGGGAGTGACGTCGGGCAGGTAGGCGCGCAGGTCGGTGTAGGTGTGCACCCCCTGGTTGCCGATCCGTTCGATCAGCCCGTGCAGCACGTCCACCGTGGCGTGGGCGTCGTCGAGGGCCCGGTGCCTCGGCGTCGTCTTCGCTCGGAACAACCGCGCCAGCGAGGACAGCCGCACGCTGGGCGCCTCGTCGCGGGTCAACACGCGGCGCGCGAGCTTGACCGTGCACAGCACTGGCGGGCGGGGCCAGGTCAGCCCGCACTGTTCGGCCGCCGCCCGCAGGAAGCCGATGTCGAAGCCGGCATTGTGGGCCACCAGCACCGAACCGCGCGCGAACTCGAGAAATGCGGGCAGCACCGATTCGATCCGAGGGGCGGCGCGCACCATCGCCGTGCTGATCCCCGTCAGCGAGACGATCTGCGGCGGTATCACCCGCCCCGGGTCGATCAGGGTGGCCAGCTCACCGAGCACCTCGCCGCCGCGGACCTTCACCGCGCCGATCTCGGTGATCGCGTCCGGGCGCTCACCCGTGGCGCGACCACCGGTGGTCTCCAGGTCCACGACGACGAACGTGGTGTCGCGCAGCGACAGCGCCTCCATGTCGAACGACAGCTGCCCGGCCGCGTGCCCGACGGCACCGACGCTGCCCTGACCCATGCGAGAAACGTAGGGAACGGCACCGACAGCGCGGCGGTGCCATGCGGGCCGCGTGTTCTCGGCCGGGCCGTGTCGGTGGGCGCCGCTAGCGTGCGGGCATCACCGATGAGAGGACGGCCACATGACAGATGGCTACCAACCGCGAGGACACCAACCGCGAGGACACCAACCGCGGGGTGTGGATCCGGACGCGGACACGGACCCGGTGATCATCGACTGCGACGATTGCGCCGTGCGCGGCCCGGGTTGTGATGACTGTGTCGTGAGTGTGCTACTGGGGGTTCCCGACACGTTGCTCGTCGACGAGCGTCGCGCCCTCGAAGTGCTGGCGGAGGCGGGAATGGCGCCCCGATTGCGCCTGGTTCCGATTCGCCGGCAAGAGAATTCGGGCGTTGCCTGAGGGCCCCGCCCGGCAGGAGCGGAACAAAGTCCCCCGTGGCACCTGTTAAATTTGGCTCTCCTGTTGGACAAGCCCGATGCCGTTTCGTAACCTATCCGAGACCTTAGAGAGTTCGAGGCGGCTCGTTACGCCAGTTGAAGGACGCAATCTTGAGGCTCGTTCGCGCGCAGTGGGGCATCCGTGTTCTTGAGCGACCCGCAGTCAGTGCGATAGCGGCTCTGGCCATGTTCTCCTCGGTGCTGGCCGGCAGCGCGCTGGCCGATCCGGCCGACGATGCGCTGGCAAAGCTCAACGAGTTGTCGCGGCAGGCCGAGCAGACCACCGAGGCCATGCACTCGGCGCAGCTCGACCTCACCGACAAGCTGGCCGCTCAACAGGCCGCCGAGGCCAAACACGCCGCCGACCTGGCCGCGGCTGACGAGGCCAAGACCCAGCTGGCCACCTTCCAGACCGCGGTGAACAAGGTCGCAGCAACCCAGTACATGGGCGGCCGCACCGACGGGATGAGCGCGATCCTGACCGCCGACTCGCCGCAGCAGTTCATCGACCAGCTCTCCGTGCAGCGGGTGATGGCCGGTGAGATGGCCGCGCGCATGGCGGGTTTCCGGGATGCCATCACCCGGGCCGCCGCCGCCGAGCAGGCCTCGTCGCGGTCCGCCCAAGACGCCAAGACCGCCGCCGAACAGGCCGCCCAGGTGCGTGCCGATCTGCAGAGCAAGCAGAGCCGGTTGCAGACCCAGATCGCCGTGGTCAAGTCGCAGTACGAGGCGCTCACGCCCCCCCAGCGCGAGGCGCTGGCCGCACTTCCGCCCGCGCCCGCCGTGCCGGCGCCGGCCGCGGTGCCTCCCGCCAACGATCCCGGCGTGCTGGCCGCCCCGCCCGGGGCCATCCCTCCGGGCGACATCGCGCCGCAGCCGGGCGGCGCCACCCGTGCCGTCGCCGTGCAGGCCGCGCTGACCCGCATCGGCTCCCCGTACTCGTGGGGCGGCTCCGGTCCCAACGCGTTCGACTGCTCCGGACTGGTCAGGTGGGCGTTCCAGCAGGAGGGCATCTCGCTACCGCACTCCAGCCAGGCGTTGGCCCGCGGCGGGCAGCCGGTGTCGATGGATCAGATGCAGCCCGGTGACCTCGTCACCTACTATTCTGATGCCTCCCACGTCGGCATCTACATCGGTGACGGGATGATGGTGCACGCGTCGACGTACGGCACGCCGGTGCGCGTCGCTCCGGTGAGCAACGCGCCGATCCACAACGTGCGCCGCTACTAGCTCGTGGCCACCGGGCCCGGCTCCACCCGACCCCGGCGGGGTCTGCTCGCGCTGCTGCTGGCCGAGTTCGTCTCCGCCGTCCTACTGCTCGACCGGTCGCAACCGCCGGCCGCGCCGCCGCTGGCCGCCGAGGTCATCGTCGAGCAGCCGGCGGCCGTCGGAACCCCGACCATCGACACCCAGCTGCCCGACGGCCGTCGCGCGCAGTTCGTGGCACTCGGGGGGATCCGTAGCGCCGGCCTGCTGTCCCGGATCGCCGGCGCGCTCCCGGCCGCCGCCGAGGCGGTGACCGACTTCTGGGGGCCGGACTGGCGTCAGGAGATCGTCATTGTCGCGACGGGGTCAGACCCGCAGTTCGCCGCGCTCGCCGGCGGGGGCGGCGACATCGCGGCCGCGACCACCGCCGACCGCATCCTGTTCGCGCCCGGGGCCGCCGCGATGACCGACGAGGACCTTCGGATCGTGCTGCGGCACGAACTGTTCCACCACGCCGTACGGGAGCAGACCGCCGCCGACGCGCCACGCTGGCTGACCGAAGGTGTCGCCGACTACCTCGCGCGCCCGCGCGACGCGATACCGGCACCGGATGCGGGGATCGCACTGCCCACCGACAGCGACCTCGACACCCCGGGGGCCGTCCGGTCGCAGGCCTACGACCGGGCCTGGCGGTTCGCCTCCTACGTCGCCGATCGCTACGGCCCGGAGCGGCTGCGGGCGTTGTATCTGCGGGCGTGCGGTGCCGGCCACTCCGACGTGCCCACCGCGGTGCGCGACACGCTGGGCGCCGGGCTCGACGAGGTGCTGGCCGGGTGGCGGCACTGGCCCCAGAGCTAGCCTGAGCTGCGATGTCGCGAGTCCTGCTGGTCACCAACGACTTTCCGCCGCGCGCCGGCGGTATCCAGAACTACCTCGAGGCCTTCGTCGACCATGTCGTGGCCGCGGGTGTGCACGAGGTGACCGTCTACGCCCCGGCGTGGAAGGATGCCGCGGACTACGACCGGGCGGCAACGTTCGAGGTGGTCCGACACCCCGGCACCCTGATGCTGCCCGAACCCTCGGTGGCCGGTCGCATGCGCGGGCTCATCGCCGGCCACGACATCGACACCGTGTGGTTCGGCGCGGCGGCGCCGCTGGCCCTGCTCACGCCGATCGCCCGGCGGGCCGGCGCCGCCCGGGTGATCGCCAGTACGCACGGCCACGAAGTGGGCTGGTCGATGCTGCCGGTGGCGCGAACGGCGTTGCGCCGCATCGGTGACGACACCGACGTGGTGACCTTCGTCAGCCACTACACGCGGGGGCGGTTCGCATCGGCGTTCGGGCCGCACGCCGCGCTCGAACACCTGCCACCCGGGGTGGACACCGAACGGTTCACCCCCGGTCCGGCGGCGCGGGCGGCACTACGGGCCCGCTACGGCCTCGGGGAGCGGCCCGTGGTGGTGTGCCTGTCGCGGCTGGTGCCCCGCAAGGGGCAGGACATGCTGATCAGGGCGATGCCCGCGATCCGGCGCCGGGTGCCGGATGCGGTGCTGATGGTCGTCGGCGGCGGTCCATACCGAAACACGCTGCAACGCCTGGCCCACGAGCACGGCCTCGCCGAGCACGTGTGGTTCACCGGCGGCGTCCCGGGCGACGAACTGCCCGCCCATCACGCGATGGCCGACGTGTTCGCGATGCCCTGCCGGACCCGGGGCGCCGGTCTGGACGTCGAAGGGCTCGGCATCGTCTATCTCGAGGCGTCGGCGACCGGGGTGCCGGTGGTGGCGGGCCGCTCCGGCGGGGCGCCGGAGACCGTGCGCGACGGGGAGACCGGGTTCGTCGTCGACGGTACCGACGTCGCTGCGGTCGCCACCGCGGTCGGCGGACTGCTCGCCGACCCCGACCGGGCCGCCGCGATGGGCGCCGCCGGAAGGCAGTGGGCCGTGCAGAACTGGCAGTGGCCCACCCGCGCGGCCCGACTCGGCGAACTGCTGTAGGTACCCGGCGTCGTCGGCAGCCGCGCATCGTCCTCGGCGTCGAGTAGTGCCGCGGCGCGCAACGCCAGCCACAGCGGTGCACGCACAGCGCCGTGGCCGTCAGCTGCAACGACCGGCAGCGTACGCAGTCGCCGCTCGGCGCGCCGGTCTGCTCCAGCACCGCATCGACCAGTTCGGAGGGCACCTGGCGGGTCTGCCGGATCGCCGCCCATCGAGCCATGCGACCCCGCGCAGCACCTGGCGAGGCCCTCATAATCGCCGCGGTGACCGTCAGGCTGCGATGACGGAACCGGCCGGTCGGCGCGATCCCACTGATGGGTTTCCCAGCGACAGGCGTGCCGGCCCCGCGGTCCTGAGGTTCGCGTATGGCCCGGTGATCGAGGCGTCGGCGAGGTTGGCGAGCGTCGTCCGCAGCCGGTAGGCCGTCGCGCCGCGCGCCGGTAAGAGACGTGATCTTCACCGCCCCGGCAACGCCGTGTTGCCCATCCTCACGGTGGCCGGGCTCGAACACGAGGACATCAGGGCACGCATGTGACAGGCGTACGGGATCACCGCCGCCCGCCTCCTCGAGGAATTGCGCTGGCAACAGCTCCGAAACACGTCCCGGCTAGCGTAACCGGACGGGGCAGCTTGCCCAGCACCGTTTGAAAGCAGAGTGGCCAAGCTGCCCGCTGAACGTCAGTGCCGTTCTGTGAGGGGTTAGGTTGCTGAAAGGCGCACACACCAAGCTCATGCATCCGTCAGGATCGGCTACGCTTGCGAGTTGCTGGCAACGGCGGCCGTGACGGCGGCGTCGACGAGGACCCATTGTCCGTATTGCTCGTTGCAGTGCGGCATCGTGTTGCGGCCCGCCGACGGTGGCGGGGTTGCCGTCGAGCCTCAGCAGGATTTCCCCTCAAACCGGGGTGGCTTGTGCGCCAAGGGGTGGACGTCGGCGGATCTGCTCGTTCATCCCGATCGGTTGACCACGCCGCTGGTGCGTGACCGGCGCGATCTGCCGCTGCGGCCAGCGACGTGGGATGAGGCGCTGAGCCGGATCGTCGCCGCTTTTACCGCTGGCCGGGACAGTCACGGCAACGACGCTGTGGGGTGTTTCGGTGGAGGCGGGTTGACCAACGAAAAGGCATATCAGCTCGGCAAGTTCGCCCGGGTTGCGTTGCGTAGCTCGGCAATCGACTACAACGGCCGATTCTGTATGTCGTCGGCTGCAGTCGCCGGCACGCGTGCTTTCGGGATCGACCGGGGGATGCCATTCCCGCTCGCCGACATCGCAGAGACAGATGCGATCTTGTTGGTCGGCAGCAACCCGGCGGACACCCTTCCCCCGGCGATGCAGTTCTTCGACGCTGCCCGTCAGCGTGGCGCCCGGCGAGTGGTGATCGATCCGCGCCGCACCGCCACCGCAGCGAAGGCGGATCTGCATCTTCAACCGGTGCCGGGCACCGATCTGGCGTTGGCCAACGGGATGTTGCACGTGGCGGTGCGTCAAGGTCTGATCGACGAGTCCTACATCGCCGAACGCACGACCGGGTTCGGCGCGGTCCGGCGCGCGGTGCGGCTGTACTGGCCGGATCGGGTGGAGCGCATCACCGGGGTACCTGAGGGCACCCTGGTCGAGGCGGTGCGAATCCTCGGGGCGGCCGAGCGGGCGATGATCTTGACCGCACGCGGCGCGGAGCAGCATCACTCGGGCACCGACACCGTGTCGGCTTTCATCAACCTTGCGCTGGCGCTGGGGCTGCCGGGCCGGCCGTATTCGGGATTCGCAACCGTCACCGGGCAGGGCAATGGTCAGGGTGGGCGCGAGCACGGACTCAAAGCCGACCAGCTTCCGGGCTATCGGCGCCTGGATGATCCAGCCGCGCGGGCACATGTGGCCGAGGTGTGGAACGTGGCTGCCGAGGATCTACCACAGCCCGGTGTGTCGGCCTACGAGATGCTCGACCGAATCGGCACCCCCGGCGGGGTGCGGGCGTTGTGGGTGATGGGCTCCAACATCGTGGTGTCGGCCCCTAACGCTGCTCATGTAGCCGAACAGTTGCAGCGCTTGGATTTCCTGGTCGTGTCGGACATTTTCCTGTCGGAGACCGCGGAGCTGGCCGATGTGGTGCTGCCCACCGCGCAGTGGGCCGAGGAAACGGGCACGATGACCAACCTGGAGGGCCGCGTGATTCTGCGCAAGGCCGCGGTGCCGGCCCCGCAGGGCGTGCGCACCGACCTCGAGGTGATCAGCGACATCGCGCGTCTGCTCGGCCGTCGCGGCTTCTCTGCTGATCCCGAGACGGTGTTCGCCGAGCTCGGTCGGGCCAGCAGGGGAGGCAAGGCCGACTATTCGGGTATGACCTACGCCCGCATCAGCGCCCAGGACGGACTGTTCTGGCCCTGCACGTCACCGCTGGACGCAGGTACGCCCCGGATGTTCACCGTGGACTTCGCCACCCCGGACCGACGGGCACGATTTCACCCTGTCGAACAGGTCGGTCCAGCCGAACTGCCCGACGCCGAGTTCCCCTACTACTTGACGACGGGCCGACTGCTTCGCCAGTACCAATCGGGCACCCAGACCCGTCGCGTCGCTGCGCTGTCCGAGGCCGAACCGGCGGCCCGCGTCGAAATGCACGACACGTTGGCGCGTCGGATCGGGGTCACCGACGGAGATCCGGTGCGGCTGAGAACCCGCCGCGGCGAAGCCGTCATGGCGGCCCGCGTCGATCCCGGCATCCGACCCGACACCGTATTCGCCCCGTTTCACTGGGGTGGAGAAGCCAACACCAACCATCTCACCAACCCAGCTCTGGACCCGCACTCGCGGATGCCGGAGTTCAAGGCATGCGCGGTCGCCGTCGAGCGCGCACGCCAGCCCACATCCGGTCACGACGAGGAGAACAGCCCATGACCGATGGCAGCACCGCCCAGTTCCTGCAAGGCACGTTCACGTTCACCGGGCAGGGGCTGGAAAAGCCGACACCGCTCGATGATTCGCTGCGCTATGTGGTGCCAGCCGGGGCGACCACCCAGCCAGTGTACTTCCGTGGCGGAAACTCCAGCGAGGAGCTGATCACCGTGGTGCTCATGCGCGACGGCGCCCCGATGCGCTATTTCCCGATCGGCGCCAAGAATGCCGTCCATGTGGCGCTTCGGGTGGTGGAAGATCTGTTGGCCGACACGGTCCTGGAACTGCTCGTCGCCGCCCCCGACGGCTGCACCGGAACGGTGGTCGTCGACCTCGGCCTGGTCGAAGTCTGACCACTGCCACGACGGAAGGAGGAGAAACGACGATGACCGTCACCGAGAGATGACCGTCACCGAGAACAGCACCATCCATCGAGGACCGCTATCAGGGGTTGGCCAGCCCGGGAAAGATGAAGCTGGCTGTCACGGGCTGTCCGCGCAACTGCGCCGAGGCGCTGCGCAAAGACCTGGGAGTGCGCTGTGGTCGTCGGTGACGCTGAGGGGCATCGCCGAACAACTCGACGCGAACATGTCTGTCCGCACAGGGGAGGGCCCCTGGCCGACGGGCTCGCCGACGACAGGGTCGTCGTGTGCCCGCTGCACGGCTACACCTACGACCTGTGCACAGGAGTCGAAACCACCGGCAGCGACACGCCGGTCCCCGGCTACGACGCCACCCTCGACGCCGATGGCACCGTACGCGTCAATGTCGGTCAATGTCGGAAGCCGCACCGGCCCCACCGCCGGGTAGTGACGGCCGCACCAGTTGATTTGGTTCAGATACCCGCCTGGGCCATTCGGGTGCTCTTGCGCAGGTAGCAGTACCAAGTCACGGCGAGCAGCAGGATGAAGACCACGACGTAGAACTGCAATGCGGGCTGGATGTTGCCGAATTGCGCTTTGGACCAGGCGTAGGCCAGCGGCACGATGAATCCACCGAACGCGCCGACCGAGGAGATGATGCCCAGTGCCCCGGCGGCCTGTCGGCGCATGAAGACCATCGTGTCAGGGTCACCGCCGGCGTCCTCACCCTTGACCCGGAAGATCTTCGAGATCATCCGGTAGGTCGAGCCGTTGCCGATGCCGGTGGCGACGAACAGGAGCATGAACGCCGCGAAGAACACCGGCAGGTTCACCGCGCGCACCGACCACAGCGCCACTGCGGCGCCGATCGCGAGCATGACGAAACTCACCGCGGTGATGCGGGCCCCGCCGATCCGATCGGCCAGCTTGCCGCCCAGCGGGCGGGCGATCGACCCGATGAGGGCGCCCAGGAACGCCCACGTCAGCGCTATGTCACCGCGGTCGAACACCGCCTTGAGCAGAGTCGGGAATGCCGCGGAGTAGCCGATGAACGACCCGAAGGTGCCGATGTATAGCAGCGACATGATCCAGGTGTCGGCGTGGCGCAGCGACTGCACCACGGGCTTGACGTCGGCTTTGGCCTCAGTCAGGTTGTTCATGAACAGGAACGCGCACACCGCGGCGACGATCGCCAGCGGCACGTAGAACAGGCCGGCCCGTGAGAGTGCCACACCGCCGCCGGCCACCACGATCAGGGGGATGATCTTCTGCGCCACCGCGACGCCGATGTTGCCGCCGGCCGCGTTGAGGCCCAGCGCCCATCCCTTCTCCTTTTCGGGATAGAAGAACGAGATGTTGGCCATCGAGGACGCGAAATTGCCGCCGCCGAAGCCCGCGGTCGCCGCGATCAGGCACAGCGCCACGAACGGGAACCCGGGATCACTCACCGCCCAGGCCATCAGCAGGCACGGGATCAACAGCAGCATCGCCGAAATCGTCGTCCAGTTGCGGCCGCCGAAGACCGGCACCGCGAACGTGTACGGGATCCGCAGGAAGGCTCCGACACCGCTGGGGATCGCGACCAGCCACAGCGCCTGAGAGGTGGTCAGCGCCCAACCGGACGCCGCTGGACTGCCATCGGCGGCGGCGGTCATCTGAACGACCACGATGCTCCACAGCAGCCACACCGAGAAACCGATGTGCTCGGCGAAGATCGAGAAGATCAGGTTGCGCCGCGCGATCGGGCGGCCTGTGCTGTTCCAGAACTCGGGGTCCTCCGGACGCCAGTCGTCGATCCAATGCTTACCCGCATGATGCCGATGCGGGGGGTGGGTGAGGACCGCAGGTTCGGTGGGCGCCATTTCCAGGAAACTCCTAGCTCCCAGCAGAGACAGGCGACGACGTTGGGCTGACCTGCTCAGGTCACGGTGATGAGGTGATAGTTCGACACTAGGGACGCTGTGTTACCGATCTGCTGGACTATTGTTACGCGGTGGAAACGGCACGATCGTCGTGACGTCTCCCGAAGCCGGCGGTGGGCCCGGCGCCGCGCGGGTCCCGAACGCCGCCGACAGCGCACCGGCCATCGACGGCGTCAACGTGATCGACGGCTCCGGGGCGAACCCGACCGTCGTCACCGCCGGCAGCGCCGGGAACAACGGCTATGTCTCCCACACGTAGTCTCCCCACACGTACCTCGTCTCCCCACACGTAGTCGTCTCTGTTGGGCCGTCGCAGCGGCCTGATGAAGCATCGGGGCTATGACTGCGCGGCCTTGGGGCTAATCGGTGTAGAGCGCCTCGATATGGTCGGCGAACTTCTCGGCAACCACCGTGCGCTTGACCTTCAGCGTGGGGGTGAGCTCACCGGTGTCCTCGGTGAAGTCCACCGGCAGGATGCGGAACTTGCGGATTGCCTCGGCCTCGGACACCGCCTGGTTGGCCTCCTTGACCGCGGCGTCGATCTCGGAGATCAGGTCGGGGTCGGTGGCGAGGTCGCCGACCGACGCTCCGCCGTCCTTGCCGTTGCGCTGTTTCCAGCCCTCGAACGCCTCGGGGTCGATGGTGATCAACGCACCCACGAACGGCCGGGCGTCACCGACGGCCATCGCCTCGCTGATCAGCGGATGGGCGCGCAACTGGTCCTCCATGACGGCTGGGGCGACGTTCTTGCCGCCGGCGGTCACGATGATCTCCTTCTTGCGGCCGATGATCGTGAGGAAGCCGTCGTCGTCGATCGCGCCGAGATCGCCGGTATGGAACCACCCGTCGGTGAAGGCCTTCGCGGTCTCCTCCTCGTTGCGCCAGTAGCCGCCGAACACCACGCCGCCGGAGACCAGCAACTCGTCATCGTCGCCGAGCCGCATGCTGTTGCCCGGCAACAGCTTGCCCACCGAACCGATCTTGATGTCGTCGCCCCGGTTGACGGTGATGGCGGCGCTGGTCTCGGTCAGCCCGTACCCCTCGTAGATGGTCAGCCCAGCGCCGCGGTAGAAGTGGCCGAGGCGGGCGCCCAGCGGTGCGCCGCCCGAGATCGCGGCGCGACACTCGCCGCCGAGCGCCGCGCGCAGCTTGCCGTAGACGAGCCGGTCGAACACCGCGTGCTTGGCGCGCAGCAGCAGCCCCGGCCCGCCCTCGGCCTGGCTGTACTCGATCGCAGTCGCCGCGGCGATGTCGAAGACGCGGCCCTTACCGTCGTTACGGGCGTTTTGTTCTGCGGTGTTATAGACCTTCTCGAAGACCCGCGGCACCGACACCACCAGCGTCGGCTTGAAAACCCCGAACGTCGGGACGAGGTTCTTGATGTCGCTGGTGAAGCCGAGGGTGACCTTGTTGGCGAATGCGGCGATCGTGATCGCGCGGGCCAGCACGTGGGCCAGCGGCAGGAACACCAACATCCGCTCACCCTTGGCGAGCTGGGTCGGAAAGCAGCTCTTTTCGCCGCGGATCTCGTAGACCAGGTTGGCGTGGGTGAGCCGGCAGCCCTTCGGCCTGCCGGTAGTGCCCGAGGTGTAGATCAGGGTGGCCGGTTCGGCGGACCGGATGCCGGCCAGCCGGTTGTCGAGTTCGGCGGGCGCCACGTCCCGGCCGGCCTCGGCCAGCGCCTCGAGCGTACCGAGGCCGGAACCCTCGATGCGCAGCACCGTGCGCAGCTCGGGCAGGTCAGCCCGAAGCTGTCCGACTCTGGCGGCGTGGGCGTCGTTCTCGACGATCGCCAGCACCGCGCCGGCGTCGGAGAGCAGCCAGCGGATCTGCTCGGCAGACGACGTCTCGTAGATCGGAACGGTCAGCGCGCCGGCGGTCAGGATCGCGAAGTCGATGATCGGCCACTCGTAGCGGGTCGCCGACAGCAGCGCGACGCGGTCCCCGGCCTGAACGCCCGACGCGATCAAGCCCAGTGCGACCGAACGGATCTGGGCGGCAGCCTGGGCGCATGTCACGTCCGTCCAGGTTCCGTCGACCAACCGGCGGAAGATGACGTGGTCGGGGTCGTTACGCTCGTGGTCGAAGACGGCGCTGGCGACGGTGTCGCGCTCACCCACCGTGAACGGTGCGGGCACACTGAACTCAGGCACGGCTACCAGCCTAGTCGGCCGCTGGGCTGCGGACAGGGGCGTGTGTGAAGCTTGGAAGACGATGAACAGCATCCAGATCGCCGACGAGACGTTCGTTGCCGCCGACCCCGCTGAGGTGGGCCCCGCCGTCGCCGAACCGGCCAACTGGCGGCGCTGGTGGCCGGACCTGCGCCTGACGGTCGTGGAGGACCGGGGGCCCGTCGGGCACCGCTGGACGGTGACCGGTGCGCTGATCGGCACCATGGAGGTGTGGCTCGAGCCGTCCCTGGACGGTGTGATCCTGCACTACTTCCTGCACGCCGAACCGGCGGGCGTCTCCGCGCGGCAACTGGCGAAGACGAACCTGGCGAAGGTGAACCACGCGCGGCGGGTAGCGGGTAAGAAGATGGCGTTCGAACTCAAGCGGACCCTTGAGGCGTCACGGCCGGTCGGGGTGTCGCGGCTGGCCTGACAATGGGCCGAGCCGCGGACGTGAGGGTACATTTCGGCTTGAGGAGGGCGGGGCAACGTGGCCGACAAGACGGCGCAGACGATCTACATCGATGCCGACCCTGCGACGGTGATGGATGTCATCGCCGACATCGGGTCCTACCCCGAGTGGGTCAAGGAGTACCGGGAGACCGAGGTGCTCGACACCGACGCCGATGGGTACCCGAAGACGGCCCGGCTGGTGCTCGACGCCGCCGTGCTGAAGGACACCATGGTGCTGGCCTACCAGTGGCCCGCCGACCGCACGTCGGTGACGTGGACGCTCGTGTCGAGTTCTTTGCTGAAATCCCTCGAGGGCGCCTACCGACTGACGCCCAAGGGGTCGGGGACGGACGTCACCTACGAACTCGCGGTCGACCTGATGTTCCCGATGATCGGTCTACTCAAACGCAAGGCGGAGCGCAGGTTGACCGAGACGGCGCTCAAGGATCTGAAGAAACGGGCCGAGGCTGAGTGAACCCCACTGGCGCCGCGGCCCGCATCAGCCTGTTCGTCGGCAAGGGCGGGGTAGGCAAGTCCACGCTGGCGACGGCCACGGCCGTCCGCGAGGCGCGGGCGGGCCGTCGGGTGCTCGTCGTGTCCACCGACCAGGCGCACTCCACCGGCGACGTGCTGGGGGAGACGGTCACCCCGACCGGGCGGCGGGAACCGACCCGGATCCTCGCCGACCTCGACGTGGGCACCCCGGACGCCGGTGGCACGCTCGACGCGCTGGCCCTCGACACGCTCGCGCTGCTCACCGAGCGGTGGCGGGAGGTTGCCGATGCGGTCACTGCCAGGTTCCCTGATTCTGACCTGGGTGATGTTGCGCCAGAAGAACTCTCGGCCCTGCCCGGGGTGCAGGAGGTGCTCGGACTGCACGAGGTCGCCGAGCTGGCGGCGAGCGGTCTGTGGGAGCACGTTGTGGTCGACTGCGCCTCCACCGCGGATGCGCTTCGCATGCTGACGCTGCCCGGCACGCTCGCGCTCTACCTTGAGCGGATGTGGCCCCGGCATCGCCGACTGTCGCGCAACGCCGACGATGCCGCGTCGGTCGCGATGGTGGATCTCGTCGAACGCATCGATGCGGCGACCGGGCGGTTGACCGCTCTGCTAGCCGACGCGTCGCAGGTCAGCGCGCATCTGGTGCTCACCGCCGAGCGGGTGGTGGCCGCCGAGGCGTCGCGGACGCTGGGCTCGCTGTCGCTGATGGGTGTGGGGGTGGCCGAACTGATCGTCAATCAAGTTCTGCTACAGGATGACTCGTTCGAGTATCGGAACCTGCCCGAACACCCGGCGTTCGACTGGTACGCCGAACGCATCTCCGAACAGAAGACGGTGCTCGACCACCTCGACACCGCGATCGGGGACGTGGCGCTGGTGCTGGTGCCCCACCTGCCCGGGGAGCCGATCGGCCCCAAGGCGCTGGGGGAACTGCTCGACGCCGCACGCAGACGCGACGGATCGGCCCCGCCGGCGCCGGTGCGGCCGATCGTCGACCGGGAGTCGGGAACCGGACTCGATGCGGTGTACCGGTTGCGGCTGGAGTTGCCGCAGGTCGATCCCGGCGAACTCACGTTGGGCCGGGTCGACGACGACCTGATCATCGGCGCAGGCGGTATGCGGCGCCGGGTCCGGCTCGCGTCCGTGCTGCGCAGATGCATCGTCACCGATGCGGCGCTACGGGGAAGCGAGCTGACCGTGCGATTTCGACCGAATCCGGAGGTGTGGCCGGCATGAGCGCCGATCATCCCGACCTCGGTCCCGAGCTCAGAGCGCTCGCGCAGGCGATCCTCAACCGCGTCGACCCGGCGGTCCGGTTCGCCGCCGCCCGTGCGGCCGGAAGCGGCGCAGACCGTGCCGGCAGCTGCCAGCAGGTGTGGTGCCCGGTGTGCGCGCTGGCCGCGCTGGTGCAGGGCGAACAGCACCCCCTGCTCAACGTCGTCGCCGAACACAGCGTGGCGCTGCTCGACGTGGTCCGCGCACTCGTCGACGACATCGACGCGGCGGGACCACCGCCCCAGCCGCCCCAGCCGCCACAGCCACCACCACCACCACCGCCCTCCGGCGAGCCGCCACCGCGCCCCGGGCCGGGCCGCTATCAGCACATTCCGGTGACCGTGCAGGAGTGAGGTCCGGGCTCTGGTCGTGTTCTCACCACCTGGGTAAAGTTGTCGCAGAGCACCGCCCGGTGCGCCCGATGCGGAGGGTCCATGTGGTATTGGCTGTTCAAGTACGTCTTCATGGGCCCACTGCTGACCCTGCTCGGCCGCCCGAAAGTGCAAGGGCTGGAATATCTTCCCCGCTCGGGAGCAGCCATCCTGGCCAGTAACCACCTGGCGGTCGCCGACAGCTTCTACCTGCCGCTGGTGGTCAGCCGGCGCATCACGTTCCTGGCCAAGGCCGAGTACTTCACCGGAACCGGGCTCAAGGGCTGGTTCCAGCGCTGGTTCTACACCGCCGCCGGTCAGGTCCCGATCGACCGGACCGACGCCGACTCCGCCAAGAGTGCGTTGACCACCGCCCAGCGCATCCTCGCCGAAGGCAAACTGCTGGGCATGTACCCGGAGGGCACCCGCTCACCCGACGGACGGCTGTACAAGGGCAAGACCGGTCTGGCCCGGCTCGCACTGGAGACCGGAACGCCGGTGATCCCGGTCGCGATGATCGGCACCGACGTCGTCAACCCGCCCGGCAGCAAGATGTGGCGGTTCGGGAAGGTCGAGGTCAAGTTCGGCGAGCCGATGGACTTCGCCCGGTTCGAGGGGCTGGCGGGCAACCGATTCATCGAGCGGGCCGTCATCGACGAGGTCATGTACGAGTTGATGCGGCTCTCCGGTCAGGAGTACGTCGACCTCTACGCCGGAGATGTCAAGGAGGGCGCCGCGGTCGCTCAGCCGGCTGCGCGACTGCCCGAAGCCGCCGCCGGCTGAGCCGCCGCGACGGGTTCGGTGCGGTGGGTGGACCGCGCGGACACCGTGCCCGCCGCCGCGATGACCAACAGCGCCCACCACACGTAGGATCCGCCGGCCAGCTGACGCCACAGCGACGCCGAGGTCTCCTGGTGTTCGGGCAGCAGTTTGATCGGAGACCACACCATCAGCGCGCAGCCGAGCGCCCCGGCGACGGCCAGCGCGGTGCGCCGGGTGCGGTAGGCCACCACGAGGGTCACCAGCACCGTCGGCAGCGACCACACCCAGTGGTGCGACCACGACACCGGTGAGACCACCAGCCCGAACATCGCGACGCAGACCAGGGCCAGCACCGGTTCGTCGGCGCGCAGCGCCCGCTGCGCCGCCCGGACGGTCAGTCCGAGCACCGCGAAGCACGCCACCACCCACAGGATGAACCGGAGGTCTTCGCCCACACCGAACCGCGCCAGCGTGCCCGCGATGTTCTGGTTGGTGTTCAGCGTGGCCGTGCCGATCCGGTCGGTGTTGCGCACCGTCTCGGTCCAGTACTCCCAGGAGTCGCGCCAGGCCAGCGCGAATCCGAGCAGCGTCATCACGACGGCCGAGGCGGCGCTCACCAGCAGTGCGCGGGTGTCGCGGCGCAGCAGGAAGTACACCAGGAACACCGCCGGGGTGAGCTTGAGTGCGATCGCCACCCCGAGCAGGACCCCGCGCGGCCACGGGGTGCGCCGCGGCACGCAATCAGCGATCACGAGCGTCATCAACACGACGTTGATCTGACCGAAGTCGAAATTCGCCCGGATCGGTTCGAGGAGGACCACGGCCGGGGCCACGATCGCCGCGGCCAGCCAGATCCGCCTCCGGGCCGTCCAGACGTCGAGCCGGGTCAGCACGATCAGCACGGCGACGATCAGCAGCAACAGGGTGAGCGCGGTGATCACCGCACCGGCCGCGGGCAGCGACATCACGGCGAACGGCGAGAAGACGGTCGCCGCCAGGGGAGGATAGGTGAACGGCAGGTCGAGGCCGCCCTCGGTGGCGAACATCGCACCGTCAGCGTAGAGCGGGCTGCCGTCGAGCCAGGCCCGGCCACCCATCCGGTAGACGTCGATGTCGATCCGGTAGGGCCTCTCTGCGAGTAACCGCCAGCCGGCCCAGCCGAGCGCGGCGCAGGTCAGGAGGCAAAACGTCCGCCACGCGAGGGTTGGCGCCCAGGCAGGCGTCCGCCGAGTACTCATGTCGCCCACCAGCCTATCGGTGGCCTCCGGCGAGTCCGCCGGTATCCCGTTCGCGCCACGCGCAGGTCGGCGTAAGTTTTCGAGCGTGCACCCGACCCTGCAGCTGGACTTCCTCACCGTCGATCGCCTGCCGCTGCTGTGCTGCCTGGTCGCCTTCATCCTCACCTTCTTCGTGACGCGCACGATCGTGCGCTACATCAGGCGTCACGCCGACAGCGACGCTCCCCGCAAGTGGTGGCAGCCGCGCAACATCGCCGGTACGGGCGGCATGCACATCCACCACATGGTGATCGGGGTGATTCTCGTGATGGTGTCGGGACTCACCATGGTGACGCTGGCCGTCCACGGGGGAGTCCCCGAGTTCACGGCGGCGGCAACGCTTTTCGGGATCGGTGCCGCGCTGGTGCTCGACGAGTACGCCCTGATCCTGCATCTGTCGGACGTGTACTGGTCCGAGGACGGCCGTACCTCGGTGGACGCGGTGTTCGCCGCCGTCGCGGTGGCGGGCCTGCTCATCCTGGGGTTCAACCCACTGTCGTTCTTCGACGTCGGCATCTGGCGCGACGACCACAGCCCGGCTGCGCGCGCGACGGTCATCGCCCTGGCGGTGGTGACGCTGATGCTGGCGATGGTGGTGCTGGCCAAGGGAAAGGTGTGGACGGGGTTGGTGGGCATGTTCATCACACCCCTGCTGTTCGTGGGCGCGTTGCGGCTGTCCCGCCCGCACGCACCGTGGGCCCGCTGGCGCTACACGAACCGGCCGCGCAAGATGCACCGGGCGCTGGAACGTGAGCGCTGGCTGCGCAGGCCCGTCGTGCAGGCCAAACTGTGGCTGCAGGACGCCATCGCCGGGATGCCGAGGTTCCCCGACGACGCGAAGGTCGACGAACAGCTGGACCGCGAGATCCACGCGGCACCCGCCCCGCAGAAAGTCGCCGCAGTCGAGGAAGCCGTTCTGTAGATGCGCTACTTCTACGACACCGAGTTCATCGACAACGGCCGCACCATCGAGCTCATCTCGATCGGCGTTGCCGCGGAGGACGGCCGCGAGTACTACGCGGTGTCGACCGAGTTCGATCCCGAACGCGCAGGCAGCTGGGTCCGCAAACACGTGCTGCCGAAGCTGCCGTCGCCGGCGTCGAAGTCGTGGCGGTCCCGGCGCGAGATCCGCTCCGAACTCGAGGACTTCTTCGGCATCGACGGCGACGAACCGATCGAGCTGTGGGCCTGGGTGGGCGCCTACGACCACGTGGTGCTCTGCCAGTTGTGGGGGCCGATGACCGTGTTGCCGCCTGCGATACCCCGGTTCACCCGCGAACTGCGCCAGTTCTGGGAGGACCGTGGCTCACCGCAGATGCCCCCGCGGCCGCGCGACTCCCACGACGCGTTGGTCGATGCCCGCCACAATCTGCTGCGCTACCAGGTCATGACCGGATCAGCGGGGATGGACGGCCGTTCCCGGCGCTGACTTACCATTGATGGGTGAACTGGACCGTCGACATCCCCATCGACCAGCTCCCGGACCTGCCGCCCCTGCCGGACGAGTTGCGTCACCGCCTGGATTCCGCGTTGGCCAAGCCGGCGGTCCAGCAGCCGAGCTGGGACGCCGAGGCCGCCAAGGCCATGCGCACGGTTCTCGAGAGCGTTCCGCCGGTCACGGTGCCCTCGGAGATCGAGAAGCTCAAGGGTCTACTCGCCGACGTCGCGCGCGGCGAGGCGTTCCTGCTGCAGGGCGGCGACTGCGCCGAGACGTTCGTCGACAACACCGAACCGCACATCCGCGCCAACATCCGGACCCTGCTTCAGATGGCCGTCGTCCTCACCTACGGCGCGAGCACGCCGGTGGTCAAGGTGGCACGCATCGCCGGGCAGTACGCCAAACCGCGCTCGTCGGACATCGACGCGCTGGGACTGAAGTCCTATCGCGGCGACATGATCAACGGGTTCGCCCCGGACGCGGCGGTCCGCCAGCACGATCCGTCGCGTCTCGTGCGCGCCTACGCCAACGCCAGCGCCGCGATGAACCTGGTGCGCGCGCTCACCTCGTCGGGCATGGCGGCGCTGCAGGGTGTGCACGACTGGAACCGCGAATTCGTGCGCACGTCGCCGGCCGGCGCCCGCTACGAGGCGCTCGCCGGGGAGATCGACCGCGCGCTGACGTTCATGAGCGCCTGCGGTGTCGACGACCGCAACCTGCAGACCGCCGAGATCTTCGCCAGCCACGAGGCGCTGGTGCTCGACTACGAGCGCGCGATGCTGCGGCTGTCGAGGGAATTCCCGGCCGACGATCCGGAGCCGCGGCTCTACGACCTGTCGGCGCACTACGTGTGGATCGGTGAGCGCACCCGCCAGCTCGACGGCGCGCACATCGCGTTCGTGGAGACCATCGCCAACCCGATCGGCATCAAGCTCGGGCCGACCACCACACCCGAACTGGCCGTCGAATACGTAGAGCGGCTCGATCCGCACAACCAGCCGGGCCGCCTCACGCTGGTCACCCGCATGGGCAACGGCAAGGTGCGTGACCTGCTGCCGCCGATCATCGAGAAGGTGCAGGCCAGCGGGCGCCAGGTGATCTGGCAGTGCGACCCGATGCACGGCAACACCCACGAGTCCTCGACCGGTTACAAGACCCGCCACTTCGACCGCATCGTCGACGAGGTCCAAGGGTTCTTCGAGGTGCACCGCGCCCTGGGCACCCATCCGGGCGGCATCCACGTCGAGATCACCGGTGAGAACGTCACCGAATGCCTCGGCGGCGCGCAGGACATCTCCGACACCGATCTGGCCGGGCGCTACGAGACCGCCTGCGATCCGCGGATGAACACCCAGCAGAGCCTCGAGCTGGCGTTCCTGGTCGCGGAGATGCTGAGGGACTAGATCTGGACTAGATCAAATTCGTCAGGTTGCTGCCCAGCGCCCACGCGCCGGCGGCGAGCAGACCGGCCAGCGTGATGACCGCGACGACCCAGAACAGCAGGGCACGTTTGGCCCGCTGCCGGGCCCAGTAGAACTCGTCGATGTCGATGCCGGCGAATTGCCTTGCAGGGTAAGCGATCTCACCGGAGTCGTGGGTGAACACCCGGGTGTGCTGGCGGGGCGCGGTCGCCGGCGGGCGGGCGGTCGTGTCGGTGGTGACCTGCTGGTCGGGCAGTTGGCTGTGATACAGCACTGCCGACGCATGCTGGGCGGAGTGGCGCGGCGCGGGCACCTGGAACGGCGGCAACCGCAGTTCCTCGATGATCTCCTCCAGCTCGGCGCCCATGTCGCGTGCGTCGGCGTACCGGTCGGCCGGGTCGCGGGCGGTGGCGCGCAGCACCAGATCGTCGAATTGCAATGGCACACCGGAGATCACCGAACTCGGCGGCGGGACGTCGTTGTCCATGCGCTGATACGCCACGGCGAGCGCACTGTCCCCGCTGAACGGGGTGACGCCGGTGAGCAGTTCGAACGTCAAGACGCCGACGGAGTACACGTCGCTGCCCGGTCCGGCGTTCCCGGTGCCGACCTGTTCGGGGGACAGATAGGTGGCCGTGCCGAGGATCACACTCGTGGAGGTGATCTTGGCTTCGGCCACGGCGCGCACCAACCCGAAGTCGGCGATCTTGACTTCACCGTCGTCGGAGATGAGGACGTTCTCCGGTTTGACGTCGCGGTGCACCAGGCCGGCCCGGTGCGCCACCGCCAGCCCCGACAGCACCGGCACCAGGACGGCGGCCGCCGCGTGCGGGGGCATGGGGCCGCGTTCGCGCAGCAACTCGCGCAGCGTGCCGCCTTCGACGAGTTCCATCACCAGGAACGGATACTGACCGTCGATACCCTGGTCGTAGACCGCGACGAGACCGGGATCCTTCAGCCGCGCCACCACCCGGGCCTCCCGGGCGAACCTGGCCAGGAACTGTTGGTCCCCGGAATAGCGCGGGTCCATCACCTTGAGCGCGACGGGCCGGTCCAGGCGCACGTCGAGTCCCCGGTACACCGTGGACATGCCGCCGGTGGCGATCGGTGCGTCGACGCGGTAGCGGCCGTCCAGCACGGCGCCGGCGAGCGGGTCCGACTGCGGGTAGGCCTCCACCGAAGACATGTTACGAGTCGCGCCGGTGGCCCTAGACTCAGCTGCGTGAGCAGTATTCCGGCCGCCGACGACGTCCTCGACCCCGCCGAGCCCGTCTACGACCTGCCAACAGTCGCCGCCCTGCTCGGCGTGGCGGTCACGCGAGTCCACCACCTCCTGCGGCAGGGCCAGTTGCTGGCCGTGCGGCGCGACGGGAAGTTCGTGGTGCCGCAGATGTTCTTCGACCGCCACGGTCACGTGATCAAGCAGCTGCCCGGTCTGCTCGTCGTGCTGCGCGACGGCGGCTACCGCGACAACGAGATCGTGCGTTGGTTGTTCACCCCGGACGAGTCGCTGATCATCAGCCGGGACGGGGCCACCGAACCGATCCCCAACGCCCGGCCGGTCGACGCACTGCATTCGCATCAGGCCCGCGAGGTGCTCCGGCGCGCGCAGGCTCTGGCTTATTGACCGCCCGCGGTCGTGGCTTATTGACCGCCCGCGGTCGTGGCTTATTGACCGCCCGCGGTCGTGGCTTGTTGACGGACGCTCGCCAGCGAATACCACGCCACCACAGCGCAGCCCGCGGCCAGTAGGACGTGCAGCCACGAGTACATGCCGTGCGCACCGTCGGGTTTGAAGATCACCATGATCCAGGTGGAGAATCCGGCGATCAGCGCGATCGACCGCCTCGACTGGGCCAGCGCGGAGACCACCGCCAGCGGCCAGGTGTAGTACCAGGGCAGCGCGGCGGGTACGAACAGCACGACCACGAGCATCACCGAGGCGATCCCGATCAGCGCCGCGCGGTCGTCGTGCCGGAACCGCCACCACAGCAGCGGAAGCGCCACCACGATGATCGTCAGGCCGACGATGCGGGTGACGTCGATGACCGCGTAGAAGTTCACCGGCACGAACAGTCCGCCCGCCGCGTTGATCAGGTTCGCCGCCGCCGTCGGCAGCGTCAACCAGTTGATGATCTTGACGTTCCCGGCCGCCAGTGCGGTCAGCCAGCCCAGACCGACTCCGGCGACCCAGGACAGCACCGCGAACACGGCGACGAAGATCGCCAGCCCCGCCGCGGTGGCGGTCGCGAACGCCCGCGACGCACCGTAGCCGCGGTGATCGCGCAGTTGCCGCATCCAGATCCACACCGTGAACGGCAACGCCAGTCCGGCGGTCGCCTTCACCGCGACGGCGACGACGATCACCGCGACACCCACCGCCGGACGGTTGTTCAGGGTCAGCGCCAGCCCGGCCATCATCAGCCCGACCATCAGCATCTCGTTGTGGACCCCACCCATGAGGTGGATGATGACGAGCGGGTTGAGCACGCAGATCCACAGCGCCGCAGCGCCGCTGGCGCCGATGTGGCGGGCCACCCGCGGTGCCGCCCAGATCAGCAGGATCAGCCCGGGCAGCATGCACAGCCGCAGCAGCATCGTGCCCGCGACCACGTGTTCGCCGACGATCATGGTCACGAACTTCGCGACCATGATGAAGGCCGGACCGTACGGTGCCGTGGTCGTGGTCCAGATCGGGCTGACGTCGTTGAGCAACGGGTTCGGGTTGGCGATCGGGCCGACGACGTAGGGGTCGAAACCGTCGCGCAGCAGCGCCCCCTGCGCCAGGTACGAGTAAGTGTCGCGGCTGAACACGGGGACGCTCAGCAGCAGTGGTGCGAGCCAGAATCCCGTGGTGGCGACCATCGTGTATTCGTCGGCGGTGCGCCCCGGATCGTCACCGACGACCCTGCGGCCCAGCCACAGCCAGGCCGCCAGCATGATCGCGACCCCACCCCACAGCAGCACCGAGGACAGCACCAGGCCGTGGCCGAAGCGCAGCCAGGACAGGTGCAGCGATTCGAGCAGGGGGTCGTGCACCCGGGTGCTGCCCGCGCCGAGCCCGCCCGCGGTGATCAGCACCGCGCCCAGGAAACCGAGCAGCGCAGGTCTGGCCGACGGCGACGAGGCGAATGCGATCAGGCGGGGGACATGTTGCGCCGAGCCCGGTCTCGGCGTGTCGGTCGGAGTGGGTGTGACCATGCTCAGGCGGACCGGTTGGCGGCCAATCTGGCGAGTTCGGCCAGTCCGGCCTTGGCCTGCGGGTCGATCGGTGCGACGTCGAGCGCCTCCAGCGAGCGGCGGGTCAGCAGCGCGATACGTTCCTCGACCGCGGTGAGCGCGCCGACCGACTCGATGGCCGAACACAGGTCGCCCACCTGCGACTCGCTCAGATCGGTGCCGATCGACGAGCGCAGCAGCGCAGCGGTGTCCGGATCGGTCCTGTCGGCGAGTTCGACGGCCTCGGCCAGCAGGACGGTGCGCTTACCCGACCGCAGGTCGTCTCCGGAGGGTTTGCCCGTGACAACCGGATCCCCGAACACACCGAGGACGTCGTCGCGCAGCTGGAACGCCACGCCGATGTCAGTGCCCAGCTGGTGGAAGATCTCCAGTACCTCGGGGCGGTCGGCGGCCGCGGCCGCACCGAGCTGCAGCGGCCGCGACACCGTGTACGAGGCGGTCTTGTAGGTGTTCACTGTCATCGCCGAGGCGACCGTCTGGGCTCCGCTGGCTTCGGCGGCGATGTCGAGGAACTGCCCGCCGAGCACCTCGGTCCGGATGTCGGCCCACACCCGCTGCACGCGGCGGTGCGCGTCGAGGGGCAGATCGACCGAGGCGACGATGTCGTCGGCCCACACCAGTGACAGGTCGCCGGCCAGGATCGCCGCCGACAGGCCGAACTGTTCGGACGAGCCGTGCCAACCCCGGCCGGCGTGGCGGTCGGCGAACAGCCGGTGCACGGTCGGCAACCCGCGGCGCGTCGCCGAGGCGTCGATCACGTCGTCGTGCACCAGCGCGCAGGCGTGCAGCAGTTCCAGTGCGGAGAACAGCAGCAGGACGCCGGTGTCGGCGGGCCGGTCGGCCACCGCCCGCCAGCCCCAGTAGGCGAAGGCCGGCCGGAGGCGTTTACCGCCCCGCAGGACGAACTCCTCGAGTGCGGCGGTCAACTCCGCGTAGTCGGAACCGATGTAGGCGGCATCGCGCCGGCGCACGGACAGATAGTCCCGCAACTGCTCGGTGACGGTTCCGGCCAGCTCGGCGGCTGACGGAGCCGCGGCATCCACGCTCAGCGCGTGCCCCTTTCGTCGTTCGGGTTCGGGTCGGCAAGGGTGGGGGAACGGTCCCGGCTGCTCCAGGCCAGACCACCGATGATCGCGGCCACCACGAGCGTGGCCACCGTCAGCCAGATGGCAGCGGTGGTGAACGACCGCGCGCTGGGGTCGGTGTAGCGCGCCTGGGCGTTGAGCGTCGACACCACGCCCGGATTGAGCTTCCACTCCACGACCTCTGCGCTGACCTGGTCGCCGTTGGTCGAGGTGACCTCACCGGGGAACGCCACCGACAGCGACACATCTGCGTCCGGATCGCTCACCGAGGTCAGGTCGACGCGGCCTTCGAGAATCACCAGATCACCGGCGCGGCGCAGCGAGATGTCGATGCCCGCGGCGTCGCGGTTCATGGTGGCCAGCTGGGGCAGTTCGGCGAAGGTGAGGTCGGAGAACACCGCCTGGGAGCCCACGTAGTCGTCGCGGTTGTAGTCCGCGACCGCGACCTTGGTGGCGAAGGGCAGGTTGTTGAGCAACTGCGGACCCTTGTCGTCCGGTCCGCGCGGTTTGGCCGCCGCGACGATCTGGCCGGACACCCGGTCGTCGGGGGACACGGTGATCGAGGCCCGGACCCGCACACAGCCCACCACCATGGGCAGCATCAGCAGCAGCACTACCCACGCCACCAGGCGGGTACGTTGTCGGCGGGCGAGCACGGAGGTCATCGGGGGTCATCGTGCCAGATGCCGGTCTACAGCGGCAGTGCGCGGCCCAGGATCGCGAATGCCCGCGGGTCGCCGGCGAAGTGGTAGTCGCGGATGACGTCCGCGAAGCCGAGCCGGCGGTAGAGCCGCCAGGCCCGGTTGGCCTCGCCGTTGATCTCTGGCGTGGAGAGCAGGACGTGCTTCTCGGCGCGGTCGCTGAGCAGCCGGCGGGTCAGCCCCTCGCCCAGGCCGCGGCCCTGCGCACGCGGGGCGACGTGCAGTTCGGTGAGCTCGAAGTAGTTGTTCGTCAGGTCGTCGATGCGAGCCTGTTCGGCGCCGACGCGCTTGAGCCCGGCCACCACCTGCTGCTGCCACCACTGGTCCGGCGCACCGCAGTAGCCGTACGCGACGCCCAGCAGCGGCGCACCGCTGAGATCGTCCGGCGTCTCGGGCGCCCCGGCCCGCGGTTCGACGGCCGCAACGGCCTTCCACCCGTGGCGGCGGGTGTGCTCGATCCACGTGGACGCGCGCTGTTCCTCCGTGCCGCGCGGATAGCGCATGGCGTCGACGTAGATGCCGAGCGCCTCGCCGAGGCGGCGCTCCATGTCGGTCGGCGACAGATCGATGAGATGCGGCGCCAATGTCGTTGCCCTTCGGTCCGTCGCGGGGGTGCACAAGAGTCGTCGGTCCCCCATTATCTCCGCGGGTGGGCACTGTCCTTCCGGGGGCGGCAGAGGTCATACAATCGTCGGGTGAAGTAGGTGGTACGGCTCAGATCGACCTCGTATCATGACAGTTAGAGGTCCGTGAACGCGGGCACGTACCAGTTTTGAACGAACGGCCGCAGGCGGCGAGGAGGGACGAATGCCACTCTCCGATCATGAGCAGCGCATGCTCGATCAGATCGAGAGCGCGCTCTATGCCGAGGATCCCAAATTCGCATCGAGTGTGCGTGGTGGGACTCTGCGAGCGCCGTCGGCCCGCCGTCGGCTCTCGGGGGCGGCCCTGTTCGTCGTCGGTCTGGCGATGCTGGTCTCCGGTGTCGCAGTCAAGGCGACCATGATCGGGAGCTTCCCGATCCTCTCGGTGATCGGGTTCATCGTGATGTTCGGCGGCGTCGTCTTCGCGATCACCGGCCCCCGGGTGGCCGGCGGCCGAGACCGCTCGGCACCGCCCGTCGGCGGTGGCGCGCGGCAGAAGCGGCCGAAGGGTTCCGGTGGTGGATCGTTCACCAGCCGGATGGAGGACCGGTTCCGGCGGCGCTTCGACGAGTAGTCGCAGACACGCTGAAAGGGGTGGCCCCGTGGTGGGGCTGCCCCTTTTTCGTGTCGGGGGCCCGTGAGTTTCCCCCACGACGCCCCACCGGACCGCCATACCCCTGACCTGTGCATTTGGGTCTGGTAGGGATCTCGTCGGCCCGATGAAGGCCGGAAAACCGCTGACGAGGGAGCCGAACTGGGGTGAAATGGCAATCTGCTGCGCAGCGATGGCGCAAAGTGGGGGATTGTGGGGTAAGGTGGCGTGCAGCGGGGTAACCGGGGCTCCCAGTGGTGCAGGAGGTGGCCAGGATGTTTCTGGGCACCTACACGCCGAAGCTCGACGACAAAGGGCGGCTCACACTGCCCGCCAAGTTCCGCGACGCACTGGCAGGAGGGTTGATGGTCACCAAGAGTCAGGACCACAGCCTCGCCGTCTATCCGCGTGCGGAATTCGAGAAGCTGGCCCGCCGGGCCTCCCAGGCGTCGCGGAGCAATCCGGAAGCCCGCGCCTTCCTGCGGAATCTGGCGGCCGCGACCGACGAACAGCGTCCCGACGCCCAGGGCCGGATCACACTGTCGGCCGACCACCGCCGCTACGCCAGCCTGTCGAAGGAGTGCGTGGTGATCGGCTCGGTCGACTACCTCGAGATCTGGGACGCCGCGGCGTGGCAGGAGTACCAGCAGGCCCACGAAGAGAACTTCTCCGCGGCGACTGATGAAACTCTGCGCGACATCATCTGAACCGGCCCCTGCAGCGTGGCCTCTGTCCGAACCGGCCCTGGCGTACTTCCCCGACGCCAGGTCCGCCTCGGACAGGGACCTCGCTGCAGGGGCGCACAGCCCGGGGGTGGCGATGGAACACATTCCGGTCCTTCTGGATCGTTGCGTCGAACTGCTCACCCCCGCACTGACCCGCCGCAATCCCGCCGGCCGCGGAGCCGTCCTGGTCGACGCCACGCTCGGCGCGGGTGGCCACGCCCACCGGTTCCTCCGCGACCTGCCGGGGCTGCATCTCATCGGACTGGACCGCGACCCGCAGGCGCTGCAGATCGCCGGCGAGCGGCTCGCGCCGTTCGGTGACCGGGTGTCGCTGGTGCGCACCCGCTACGACGGGATCGACGACGCGCTGGCGCAGACCGGCGTGGCAGACGTCGGCGGATTCCTCTTCGACCTCGGGGTGTCCTCGATGCAACTCGACCGCACCGAGCGCGGGTTCTCCTACAGCGCCGACGCCCCGCTGGACATGCGCATGGACAGCGACGCCCCGCTCACCGCGGCCGACGTGGTCAACACGTTCGCGGAGAAGGACATCGCCCGGATCCTCCGGGAATTCGGCGATGAGCGGTTCGCCGCCCGCATCGCCAAGCACATCGTCGGCCGTCGGCCACTGAACACCACCGGCGAACTGGTCGAACTGCTCTACGACGCCATCCCGGCACCTGCGCGGCGGACCGGCGGGCATCCCGCCAAGCGCACCTTCCAGGCCCTGCGGATCGCGGTCAACGGTGAACTGGACTCGCTGCGCGCAGCGATCCCCGCCGCGCTGGCCGCCCTCGACACCGGTGGCCGGATCGTCGTGATGGCCTACCAGTCGCTCGAGGACCGCATCGTCAAGACCGAGTTCGCCGCGGCCACCGCGTCACGCACACCACCCGGGCTGCCCGTCGAACTACCCGGCCACGAACCCGAGTTCGTCGCACTTACCCGCGGCGCCGAGCGGGCCGCCCCGGAGGAGATCGAACGCAATCCGCGTAGCGCGCCGGTGCGGTTGCGCGCACTGGAGAAGGTCGCCGGCAGGCCGGCAACGGCCGGGAGGGACGCCCGATGAAGGCAAAGCGATCTGCGCCTCTGCGCGGTGACGAGCGACGGCGGGTGCACCGCAAGACGGCCCGTCGGGGTGTCGAGGCGGCTCCGCGCCCTCGCAGAACCCCGATCGGCAGGCCAACGCGCGACTCGCGGCCGGCGCCCCAGACCGCGCCGAACGCGCGGCCCGCGGAGCTGCCGGCGCGGCCGAAGAACGCCACCCAGGCCAAGGCCCGCGCGAAGGCGCGGAAAGCCAAAGCGCCGAAGGTCGTACGCCCGCCCCTGCGGGAACGGTTGCTGATCAAGCTCTCGACGCTCGAGCTGAACCCCAAGGCGCTGATCGCGCGGGTGCCGTTCGTGGTGCTGGTCATCGGCTCACTCGGCCTGGGGCTCGCCATCACACTCTGGCTGTCGACCGGCGCGGCGCAACGGTCCTACCAGCTCGGTGCCGCCCGCCAGACGAATCAGGCTCTGGCGCAACAGAAAGAGGCCCTCGAACGCGACGTGCTGGAGGCGCAGGCAGCACCCGCCCTGGCCGAGGCGGCCCGCAACCTCGGCATGATCCCCTCGCGCGACACCGCCCACCTGGTGCAGGACCCGGCGGGCAACTGGGTGGTCGTCGGGACGCCGAAACCGGCCGAGGGTGTGCCGCCGCCACCGCTGAACACTCCGATCCCCGATGAGGAGCCCGCGCCCGCCCCGCCGCGGCCCGCCGCCCCCCGCGTGGTCGACCCCCGCGAGGTGCCCGTTCGCATCACCACCCGTCCGCAGACCCCGCTCCCGCAGGGTGAGGTACCGCACCTCACGCCCGGCACCCAGCCGCCGGCGCCGGGTCCCGTTGTCGCACCGCTGGATTCGGCTCCCGCGGCCGCTGTCCCTCCCGCTCCGCCGCTGCCACCGGCGCCGGTCGACCCGGCCCTTGCCCCGGTGCCTCCGCCGCCCGCCCTGGACCACCTCACCGCGCCGCAGGCGCCCGTGTCGGCGGGACCGCCGGCATGACCCCCCGCCGCGATCCGCAGGGTGGTGCTCCTCGGCGCACCGGCGGGCCGAAGGCGGCGTCCGTCCAGGGACGCCCGGCCAAGGCCCGCCGCACCCGCAAGGCGGTGGCCGGCGAATCCGGTTTGCGCAGTTCGTCGTTCGTGTTCCGGCACCGCCTCGGCACCGCGGTGATGCTGGTGCTGCTGTTGGTCGCCGGGGCTCAGCTGTTCAATCTCCAGGTGCCGCGCGCAGAGGGGTTGCGCGCGGAGGCGGCCGGGCAACTCAAGGTCACCGATGTGCAGAAGGCGGTGCGCGGCAGCATCGTCGACCGTAACGACGACAAGCTGGCCTTCACCATCGAGGCGCGGGCGTTGACGTTCCAGCCGGTGAAGGTCCGCAAACAACTCGAGGAGGCGCGCGCGAAGTCGGAGGAGGCGCCCGACCCCAAGCGCCGCCTGGTCGAGATCGCCGACGAGGTCGCTGCACGGCTGAACAACAAACCGGATACGAAAACCGTTCTGCGCAAACTGAACAGCAACGAGACATTCGTGTACCTGGCACGCGCGGTCGATCCGGTGATCTCCGACGCGATCACCGAGAAGTTCCCCGAGGTCGGTTCGGAACGCCAAGACATCCGGCAGTACCCGGGTGGCTCGCTGGCGGCCAACATCGTCGGCGGCATCGACTGGGACGGCCACGGCCTGCTGGGCCTGGAGGATTCGCTCGACGCCGTCCTGGCCGGCACCGATGGCTCGGTCACCTACGATCGGGGCTCCGACGGTGTGGTGATCCCCGGCAGCTACCGCAACCGCCACGACGCGGTCAATGGTTCGACCGTGCAGCTGACCATCGACGACGACATCCAGTTCTACGTCCAGCAGCAGGTGCAAATGGCCAAGGACGCCTCCGGCGCCAAGAACGTCTCGGCCGTCGTGCTCGACGCGAAAACCGCCGAGGTGCTGGCGATGTCGAACGACAACACCTTCGACCCCAGCCAGGACATCGGTAAGCAGGACAACCGTCAGATCGGCAACCTCCCGGT
The DNA here is from genome assembly GCA_034189785.1 of Actinomycetota bacterium. GTDB lineage: Bacteria > Actinomycetota > Actinomycetes > Mycobacteriales > Mycobacteriaceae > Mycobacterium. The sequence continues at coordinate 10,616 of JAXHUG010000043.1, read as the reverse complement.
GTCCTCGCCGTTCGAGCCGGGCTCGGTCAACAAGATCGTCACCGCCGCCGCGGCGATCGAGTACGGACTGACCAACCCCGACGAGGTACTGCAGGTGCCCGGTTCGATCAGCATGGGTGGCGTCACGGTCGGTGACGCGTGGACGCACGGCACGATGCCGTACACCACAATCGGCGTGTTCGGGAAGTCGTCGAACGTCGGCACGCTGATGCTCGCCGACCGGATCGGGCCGGAACGCTATGCCGGCATGCTCGAGAAGTTCGGCCTGGGCCAGCGCACGGGCGTCGGCCTGCCGGGCGAGAGCGCCGGTCTGGTGCCGCCCATCCACCAGTGGTCGGGCAGTACGTTCTCCAACCTGCCCATCGGACAGGGCCTTTCGATGACGCTGCTGCAGATGACCGGGATGTACCAGGCGATCGCCAACGATGGGGTGCGCATCCCGCCGCGGGTCCTCAAGGCGACCATCGCCCCCGACGGCGCCCGCACCGAGGAGGAGCGGCCCGAGGGCGTGCGTGTGGTGTCGCCGCAGACCGCGCAAACCGTGCGCAACATGCTCCGCTCGGTGGTACAGCGCGATCCGATGGGGGAGCAGCAGGGCACCGGGCCGGCGGCGGCGGTCGAGGGGTACCAGATCGCGGGCAAGACCGGCACCGCGCAGCAGATCAACCCCGCCTGCGGCTGCTACTACAGCGACGTCTACTGGATCACCTTCGCCGGTGTGGCCACCGTCGACGATCCGCGCTACGTCATCGGCATCATGATGGACGCACCGCACCGCGCCGCCGACGGTTCGCCGGGCTCCTCGGCTGCCCCGCTGTTCCACAACATCGCCTCGTGGCTGCTGCAGAGGCAGAACGTGCCGCTGTCACCACCCAGCGCTCCGCTGACACTGCAGGTGACCTGACTGACGCGTCGGGCCGACCGAGGCTCGGTACTGTGTCATGGCCATGAAGCTGCGCCCCAGCCATCCCGTCGGACACGCGCTCGGTGACGTTGCCGAGCAGGTGCAGGCGGTTCCCGTCCCCGGATTCCCGGTGCCCGACATCCGGGTCACCGGGGTGACGCTGCGCGGTCAGGACGCACTGCCCGGTGACCTGTTCGCCGCGCTGCCGGGGTCCTCCGCGCACGGGGCGCGGTTCGTCGCCGACGCAGTCGCCGCGGGCGCGGTCGCCGTGCTCACCGATCCGGCCGGGGCGGTGATGCTGGGTGCGGACCCGGTGGTGCCGGTGCTCGTCCACCCCGACCCCCGCGCAGTGCTCGGCATCGTCGCGTCGGCCGTCTACGGCCATCCGTCGCAGCACCTGCGCGTCGTCGGTGTGACCGGCACCTCGGGCAAGACCACCACGACATACCTGGTCGAGGCCGGCCTGCGGGCGGCCGAGCGGGTCGCCGGGCTGATCGGCACGGTCGGCATCCGGATCGGCGGGCGCGATCAGCCCAGCGCGCTGACCACCCCCGAGGCGCCGGATCTGCAGGCGCTGCTGGCCGTGATGGTCGAACAGGGCGTCGACACCGTCGTGATGGAGGTGTCCAGCCACGCGCTCACCCTCGGCCGGGTCGACGGGGTCGACTTCGCGGCGGGCGGTTTCACCAACCTCTCGCGCGACCACCTGGACTTCCACCCGACGATGGAGGACTACTTCGACGCCAAGGCGCGGCTGTTCGACCCGCGGTCGCGCACGCGCGCCGAGCTCGCGGTGGTGTGTGTCGACGACGACGCGGGCCGCGCGATGGCCACCCGGGCCGGCCGGGCGGTGACGGTGAGCGCCACAGGCAGACCCGCGGACTGGCGCGCCGAGGACATCCGCGCCGTCGAGGCCGGCGCGCAGGAGTTCGTCGCCGTCGACCCGGCGGGCGTGCACCACGGACTGCGCATCGCCCTGCCCGGGCACTACAACGTCGCGAACTGTCTGCTTGCCGCCGCGCTGCTCGACGCCGTCGACGTCTCCCCCGAACAGGCGGTGCCGGGTCTGCGCACCGCGACGGTCCCCGGCCGGTTGGAGGCCGTCGACCGTGGCCAGGACTTCCTCGCACTGGTCGACTACGCCCACAAGCCGGGCGCCCTGCGGGCGGTGCTGGAGACGCTGCGGGGCCAGGGAACGGGCCGCATCGCCGTGGTGTTCGGAGCGGGCGGCAACCGCGACGCCGGTAAACGCGAACCGATGGGCCGGGTCGCCGCGGAACTGGCCGACCTGGTCGTCGTCACCGACGACAACCCCCGCGACGAGGACCCCGCCACGATCCGCGCGGCGATCATGGCCGGCGCCCGCGCGGCCGGCGGCGGCGCTGACGTCGTCGGGATAGGCGACCGCCGCGAGGCGATCGCCCACGCCGTGCGGTGGGCGCGCTCCGGTGATGTGGTACTGGTCGCGGGTAAGGGCCACGAGACCGGTCAGACCGCGGCCGGGCGCACCCACCCCTTCGACGACCGCATCGAACTCGCCGAACTGCTGGAGAAGCGCGGGTGATCGAACTGACCCTGGCCCGGGTGGCCGAGATCGTCGGCGGCCGGCTGGCCGACATCACCCCCGAGGACGCCGCCGCCACCCGGATCACCGGAACCGTCGAATTCGATTCGCGCGCCGTCACGGCCGGTGGGCTGTTCCTGGCGCTGCCGGGTGCCCGCTCCGACGGCCACGACTTCGCCGCCGCCGCCGTCGCCTCGGGGGCCGCGGCGGTGCTGGCCGCCCGTCCGGTCGGCGTGCCCGCCGTCGTCGTCCCTCCCGCCGCGGGACCCGAGGGCTCCGGTGTGCTCGAACACGACACCGACGGCGCCGGTGCCGCGGTACTGGCGGCGCTGGCCCGGTTGGCCGGCGCGGTCGCCGTCGAACTGGTCGACGGGGGGCTGCGGATCGTCGGGATCACCGGCTCGTCGGGGAAGACCTCGACGAAGGATCTGGTGGCCGCCGTACTCGCCCCGCTCGGGGAGGTGATCGCCCCGCCGGGTTCGTTCAACAACGAGCTCGGTCACCCGTGGACGGTGCTGCGCGCCGACCGCTCGACCGACTTCCTGGTCCTTGAGATGTCGGCGCGGCACCCCGGCAACATCGCCGCGCTAGCCGCGATAGCACCGCCGTCGATCGCGGTGGTGCTCAATGTGGGCACCGCCCACCTCGGCGAGTTCGGTTCGCGCGAGGCCATTGCTGAGACGAAATCCGAACTGCCACAGGCTGTTCCGGAATCCGGCGTGGTGATCCTCAATGCCGACGACAGTGCGGTGGCCGCGATGGCGGAGGTGACGGCGGCCCGGGTGGTGCGGGTGTCGCGGGAATCCGGCGCCTCCGAAGCCGAGGTCTGGGCGGACGCGGTGACGCTCGACGAACTCGCCCGCCCACGTTTGACCCTGCACGCGGCGGGCGGTGAGGTGCCGGTGAGCCTGGCGGTGCACGGTGATCACCAAGTGTCCAACGCGTTGTGTGCGGCCGCCGTCGCGCTGGAATGCGGGGCCACCCTCGACCAGGTCGCGGCCGCGCTCGCCGGGGCCGGTCCGGTGTCGCGGCACCGGATGCAGGTCACCACGCGCGAGGACGGCGTCACCGTGGTCGACGACGCCTACAACGCGAACCCGGACTCCATGCGGGCCGGGCTCAAGGCGCTGGCGTGGATGGCGCGCTCCGGCGATGCGCCGCGGCGGAGTTGGGCGGTGCTCGGCGAGATGGCCGAACTCGGCGACGGCTCGATATCCGCCCACGACAGCATCGGCCGACTGGCGGTGCGATTAGATGTGTCACGACTCGTCGTCGTAGGAACCGGGAGGTCGGCAAGCGCCATGCATCAGGGGGCGGTCATGGAGGGATCCTGGGGGGCGGAGGCCACCCGGGTCGATGACCCTGACGCTGCGTTGGCGCTGTTGAGCGACGAACTGCAGCCCGGTGATGTCGTGCTGGTGAAGGCGTCGAACTCGGCGGGCCTCGGTGCGCTGGCCGATTCGCTGGCCGCCGGACGTGACGGGACCGCCACCCGATGAGGCAGGTCCTCATCGCCGTCGGCCTCGCGCTGGCGGTGTCGATCCTGCTGACGCCGGTGCTCATCCGGTTGTTCACCCGGCAGGGCTTCGGCCATGCGATCCGTGAGGACGGCCCCCCGACCCATTACAAGAAGCGCGGTACGCCGTCGATGGGCGGGGTGGCGATCCTGGCCGGCATCTGGGTCAGCTACCTGGGCACCCACCTGGTCGGGATGGCCCTCGACGGGGAGGGTCCGTCGGCCTCGGGTCTGCTGGTCCTCGGCCTGGCCACCGCACTGGGTATCGTGGGCTTCGTCGACGACCTGATCAAGATCCGCCGCGCGCGCAACCTCGGCCTGAACAAGACCGCCAAGACCGTCGGCATCCTGGCGGCCGCCCTGCTGTTCGGGGTGCTGGCGCTGCAGTTCGGCAACGCAGACGGGCTGACGCCGGGCAGCCCGGAGCTGTCCTATGTGCGGGAGATCGCCACCGTGACGCTGGCCCCGCTGATCTTCGTGCTGTTCTGCATCGTGCTGGTCAGCGCCTGGTCGAACGCGGTGAACTTCACCGACGGGCTTGACGGTCTGGCAGCGGGCGCGATGGCGATGGTGTGCGCGGCCTACGTGCTGATCACGTTCTGGCAGTACCGCAACGCATGCGCGACCAGCCCGGGCCTGGGCTGCTACAACGTGCGCGACCCGCTGGATCTGGCGCTGGTCGCCGCGGCCGCCGCCGGCGCCTGCGTCGGATTCCTGTGGTGGAACGCTGCGCCGGCCAAGATCTTCATGGGCGACACCGGATCCCTGGCGCTCGGCGGGATCATTGCCGGGTTGTCGGTCACCAGCCGCACCGAAATCCTGGCGGTGGTGCTCGGCGCATTGTTCGTCGCCGAGGTCACCTCGGTCGTCGTGCAGATCCTGGCGTTCCGCACCACCGGGCGTCGGGTGTTCCGGATGGCCCCGTTCCACCACCACTTCGAACTCGTGGGATGGGCCGAGACCACGGTGATCATCCGGTTCTGGTTGCTCACCGCGATCTCCTGCGGGCTGGGTGTGGCGCTGTTCTACGGTGAGTGGCTCACCGCCGTCGGGGCTTGACGTGGTCCGCGCCACCGTCGAACCGCTGATCCCGGGCGCCCGGGTCCTCATCACCGGTGCCGGGCTGACCGGACGGTCGGTCAGCGCCGTGCTCGAGCCGACCGGCGTGCGGTTGACAATCTGCGACGACGACCCGCTGGCGCTGCAGCGGCTGATCACCCCGGCCGCGGTCGTCACCACCGGTGAGGCGGTGGCCGGGATCGCCGACTGCGCCCTGGTGGTGACCAGCCCCGGATTCCCCCCGACCGCACCGGTGCTGGCTGCGGCCGCGGCGGCCGGGGTGCCGATCTGGGGTGACGTGGAACTGGCGTGGCGGCTGGACCGGGCGGGCTGGTTCGGGCCGCCGCGGCGCTGGCTGGTGGTCACCGGCACCAACGGCAAGACGACGACCACCTCGATGCTCCACGCGATCCTGCGCGCCGCGGGCCGCCGGGCGATGCTGTGCGGCAACATCGGCAACCCTGTCCTCGACGTGCTCGCCGAACCGGCCGAGCTGCTCGCGGTCGAGCTCTCGAGCTTCCAGCTGCACTGGGCGCCGTCGCTGCGACCGGACGCTGGTGTGGTGCTCAATGTCGCCGAGGACCACCTGGACTGGCACGGGTCGATGACGGCTTACACCCGCGACAAGGCCCGGGTGCTCGACGGTCGGGTGGCCGTGGCGGGTCTCGACGATCCGGTGGCGGCCGCGCTGCTCACGACCGCCGCCGCACCGGTGCGGGTGGGCTTCCGGCTGGGCCCGGCGGTGGCCGGTGAACTGGGCGTACACGACGGGTGGCTGGTCGACGACGCGTTCGCCGACGGCCTTCGGCTGGCGCGCGCCGACGACATCCCGGTGGCCGGACCGGTCGGGGTGCTCAACGCGCTGGCGGCGGCCGCGTTGGCCCGCGCGGTCGACGTACCGGCCGAGGCGGTGGCTGCGGGGCTGGCGTCGTTCGAGGTGGGCCGGCACCGCGCCGAAGTGGTCGCCGTCGCCGACGGCGTCACCTGGGTCGACGACTCGAAGGCCACCAATCCGCACGCCGCCCGCGCGTCGATCGCGGCGTATCCGCGGGTGGTGTGGATCGCCGGCGGACTGCTCAAGGGCGTGTCGGTCGACGCGCTCGTCGCCGAGGTCGCCGACCGGCTCGCCGGGGCGGTGCTGATCGGCCGCGACCGTGCGGTGGTCGCCGAGGCGTTATCGCGACACGCGCCGGATGTCCCCGTCGTCGAGCTTGTGACGGGGGAGGATTCTGGGGTGCATGGGACAACTGAGTCAGCTGTGAATTATGTGACTCGTATGATCAACACGGGAGCGCGGTCGCTGCCCGATGCGGTGATGCGGGCGGCGGTCGACGCCGCGCGCCACCTCGCCCGCCCCGGCGACGCTGTGCTGCTGGCGCCCGCAGGCGCCTCATTCGACCAGTTCAGCGGCTACACCCAGCGTGGCGACGCGTTCGCCGCCGCGGTGCGCGCCGATCTCGGGTAGACGCCGTGGCGTCGATCCTGGCCCGGTTGCGCGGCAAGGCGCCCGGCGCCGACGGCGACGAGCCGCCGACGGTGTCCCGCACCCGCTTCGCCGCCTGGCTCGGCCGGCCGATGACGTCGTTCCACCTGATCATCGCCGTCACCGCCCTGCTGATCACGCTCGGGCTGACGATGGTGCTCTCGGCGTCCGGCGTGTACTCCTACGACTCCGACGGCTCACCCTGGTCGGTGTTCGCCAAACAGGTGTTGTGGACGGCGGTCGGGCTGGTCGCGTTCTACGCGGCGCTGCGGATGCCGGTGAAGACGTTGCGGCGCTTGGCTTTCCCAGGTTTCGCGTTCACGGTCGTGCTGCTGATCCTGGTGTTGATCCCGGGTATCGGCACAATCGCCAACGGGTCGCGCGGCTGGTTCGTGGTCGCCGGGTTCTCCATGCAGCCCTCGGAGTTGGCGAAGATCGCATTCGCGATCTGGGGTGCGCACCTGCTGGCGGCGCGGCGCATGGAGCGGGCCACCCTGCGCGAGATGCTCATCCCGTTGGTGCCCGCGTCGGTCATCGCGCTGGCGTTGATCGTCGCCCAGCCCGACCTCGGCCAGACGGTGTCACTGGGCATCATCCTGCTCGCCCTGCTGTGGTACGCCGGCCTTCCACTGAAGGTGTTCCTGTCCTCGCTGTTCGCGGTCATGGTGTCGGCGGCCGTGCTCGCCATGGCCGAGGGATACCGGTCGGCACGCGTGCAGTCCTGGCTCGACCCCAGCGCCGACGCGCAGGGTTCGGGCTATCAGGCCCGGCAGGCGAAGTTCGCACTCGCCAACGGCGGCGTGTTCGGCGACGGGCTGGGTCAGGGCACCGCGAAGTGGAACTACCTGCCCAACGCACACAACGACTTCATCTTCGCGATCATCGGCGAAGAACTCGGATTCGTCGGTGCGGCCGGCTTGCTCGCCCTGTTCGGCTTGTTCGCCTACACGGGGATGCGCATCGCACGCCGCTCGGCCGATCCGTTCCTGCGGTTGCTGACCGCCACCGCTACGACATGGGTGCTCGGCCAGGTGTTCATCAACGTCGGCTACGTGGTGGGGTTGCTGCCCGTCACCGGACTGCAGCTGCCGCTGATCTCCGCGGGCGGTACGTCAACCGCGACGACGCTGCTCATGATGGGCTTGATCACCAACGCCGCACGCCACGAACCCGATGCCGTCGCTGCGCTGCGGGCCGGCCGCGACGACCGGGTCAACCGGTTGCTGCGGCTGCCGCTGCCCGAGCCCTACGTGCCCACCCCGCTGGAGGCGGTGCGAGACCGGCTGCGCTCGCGACCGGGCAAACCGGCCGCGCCGCGTGCGGCCAAACCGGCGCGCGCGCCCCGTCGGCCCAAACCCACCGCGGCTGAGAACCGGGTGCGGGGCTCAAGGCATCATGTAGGCGGGCAGCGGTCGGCAGCGAGCCGGAGTGGTCAACGCCAACAGGGCCGACGAGCCCGCCCCAGGGAAGGTCAACGTTACGGGTGAACGGCACCATCTCGGTCCTCCTCGCGGGCGGCGGCACCGCCGGGCACGTCGAACCGGCGATGGCCGTCGCCGACGCGCTGGCCGCGCTGGAGCCCGGGGTGCGGATCACCGCACTCGGCACCGAGCGGGGGCTGGAGACGCGGCTGGTTCCCGAGCGCGGCTACGCCCTCGAACTGATCACGCCCGTCCCGCTGCCGCGCAAACTGTCGGGTGATCTCGCCCGGTTGCCCCTGCGGGTGCGCCGGGCCGTACGGGAGACCCGGGCGATCCTGGACACCGTGCAGGCCGACGTCGTGATCGGGTTCGGCGGCTACGTGGCGCTGCCCGCCTACCTGGCTGCCCGGCGCAACAGAGTGCCCATCGTCGTCCACGAGGCCAACGCCAGCGCGGGTCTGGCCAACAAGGTCGGCGCCCGGTTCGCCCGCCGGGTGCTGTCCGCCGTGGCCGACCCCGGCCTGGGCCGGGTGGAGGTGGTCGGTACGCCGGTGCGCTCGAGCATCACCGAACTGGACCGCGTCACACTGCGTGCCGAGGCGCGCGCGCACTTCGGATTCGCCGACGACGCCCGGGTCCTGCTGGTGTTCGGCGGGTCGCAGGGCGCTCGCTCTCTCAACAATGCCGTCTCCGGTGCGGCTAAAGCTCTTGCAGCAGCCGGGATTTCGGTGCTGCACGCGTACGGGGCGAAGAACGCCCTCGAGCTGCCGGAGCCGGCGCCGGGTGATCCGCCGTATGTCGCGGTGCCGTACCTGAGCGGGATGGACCTGGCGTACTCCGCCGCCGACCTGGCGATCTGCCGATCCGGGGCGATGACGGTGGCCGAGGTGACCGCGGTGGGGCTGCCCGCGGTGTACGTCCCGCTGCCGATCGGCAATGGCGAACAGCGGCTCAACGCCCAGCCGGTCGTCGAGACGGGCGGGGGCCTGGTGGTCGACGACGCCGACCTGTCACCGCAGTTGGTCGCCGACATGGTCGTCCCGCTGCTGAACGACACCGGGCGACTGCAGACCATGACCGCGGGTGCCGCGCTGTCCGGGCACCGGAATGCGGCCCGGCACGTCGCCCACGTTGCGCTGGACGTGGCGCGCGCGGCGGCCGGCGCGCGGACGGGGGTGCGGTGAGCACCCCTCCGCTGCCCGACGAACTGCGCCGGGTCCACATGGTGGGCATCGGGGGCGCGGGAATGTCGGGCATCGCGCGCATCCTGCTCGACCGTGGGGCGATGGTCTCCGGTTCCGACGCCAAGGAGTCCCGCGCCGTGGTGGCGCTGCGGGCCCGCGGTGCCGCGATCCGGATCGGCCATGACGCCTCGTCGCTCGACCTGCTGCCGGGCGGGCCGACCGCCGTCGTCACCACGCACGCGGCGATCCCCAACACCAACCCCGAACTGGTCGAGGCGCGGCGGCGGGCGATCCCGATCGTCCTGCGGCCCGTCGTGCTGGCCAAGCTGATGGCCGGGCACACCACGCTGATGGTGACCGGCACCCACGGCAAGACCACGACCACCTCGATGCTCATCGTCGCCCTGCAGCACTGCGGTTTCGACCCGAGCTTCGCCGTCGGCGGTGACCTCGGCGAGGCCGGCACCAACGCCCACCACGGCAGCGGTGAGTGTTTCGTGGCCGAGGCCGACGAGAGCGACGGTTCGCTGCTCGAATACACCCCCGACGTCGCGGTGGTCACCAACATCGAAGCCGACCACCTGGACTTCTTCGGCAGTGCCGAGGCCTACACCGCGGCTTTCGACGCGTTCGTCGAGCGGCTCACCGCGGGTGGGGCGCTGATCGCGTGCGTGGACGACCCCGGTTCCGCCGCGTTCGCGGAACGCGCCGCGGCCCTTGGTGTTCAGGTGCTGCGCTACGGTTCGGGCGGCGGTCGGGACCTCGCCGGTGCGCTGGTCGGCTGGGAGCAGCAGGGGACTTGTGCGGTGGCCCACATCCAGCTGGCGGGGGAGGGCGCCCCGCGGGCGATGCGGCTTTCGGTGCCGGGCCGCCACATGGCCCTCAACGCACTGGGCGCGCTGCTGGCCGCGCTGCAGGTCGGGGCCGACCCGGACACCGTGCTCGACGGGTTGGCCGGCTTCGAGGGGGTGCGCCGCCGCTTCGAGCTGGTCGGGACGGCGACCGGGGTCCGGGTCTTCGATGACTACGCCCACCACCCGACCGAGATCGCGGCGACACTGGAAGCGCTGCGCGCGGTCACCGATCAGGCCGGCGAGGGGCGCGCGGTGGTGGTGGTGTTCCAGCCGCATCTGTATTCGCGGACGGAGACGTTCGCGCATGATTTCGGCGCCGCCCTCAGTGCGGCCGACCTGGTGTTCGTGCTCGACGTCTACGGCGCGCGGGAACAGCCGATCGCCGGGGTGAGCGGGGCCAGCATCGTCGAGCACGTCGGCGTGCCGGTCACCTATGTACCCGACTTCTCCGCGGTGGCCGAGCAGGTGGCCGGTGCGGTGCGGCCCGGCGACGTGGTCGTCACCATGGGCGCGGGTGACGTGACGATGCTGGGGCCCGAGATCATCACGGCGCTGCAGGCCAGGGCGAACCGGGCCGTCCCGGGGGCCGGGGCGCGATGACGGTGCCTCCGGAGAACCCCGACCCGCCGGG
>JAXHUG010000042.1:0-6492 GCA_034189785.1 Actinomycetota bacterium | reverse complement strand
GCAGTCTGGGGCGACGCCGATATCGGTCCCTCAGGTCCCTGATGAACGCGTCGACCTCGCCGGCCTCGGTCGATCCCGCAGCCAGTTTGCGCATCCGTTTGAGCCGGCGCGCGGCGCTGCAGTAGTTGGGCGCGTCGGCGGCGGTGAGCTCGGCCTCGACCAGGCGGGTATAGACGGGCAGAACAGCGATGGAATCCAGCTTCTCGTACGCCTTGGCGAGGTCGCTCCAGGTGCGGTCATCGTCGAGCCCGAGGCTGTGCGCCAGGCTCCACGCGAACGGAATGTCCTTCAGGGACAGCTGCGCAAAGAGCACGACCTCGCGCGGACGCGCGCTGAGGCGCTCGATGACCTCCTCGTGGTACTGCGGCCAGGCGGCGCCGGCATCCCGGTATAGCCGTGCCGCGGTGCTCGACGACGGCCAACGACGAAACACCTCGAGCCGTGCAGCGAGCAGTTCGTCGGGCCGATGCACCGCCAACAGCTCGCACCAGTACTCGGCGGCCTTCGCCGACTGGTAGCCCTCGTCCAGGTCCGTCGCGCGCTTCGCCCAGTCGATCGCCGCATCGACCTCACCGATCTCCATGAGCGCGACTGCGGTCTCCTCCAGCCATGCCGCCACACGCCCACCGCGGGCGTGCGTGCGGACGATGGCGTCGACATCCCGATCGAAAACCGCCAGGCGCCGGGCATTCCAATCGAGGGTCGACCATTCGCCGGAGTGCGGTGACGTCCAGCGGTCGTCGTCGGCCGGCCGCGGGCCGAGAGTCGCCGCGAGTTCGTCCAGTTTGGTGCGGTAGGCGGCCATGCCGTCGGCGCCCAGCGCGGGCGCGTAGGCGACCGGATCGATGGTGAAGTAGTCGCAGTCGCCCGCGAACTGGAATTTCAGCATCCAATCGACCAGCTTGCGCGGCGCCACCCGGGCACGGGCCGCGACGATCGGGTGTAGATCGAGCAGGTCACGGCATGCGTCGCCGATGATCCCGCTGGAGTCGTCGGCGCGCATGATCACCGTGAGTGCCGACGCGATCGCCCTCTGGGTCACGGCGAACACCTCGGTGGGGTCGTCGCCTTCGGCGGCGCGGCGGAGTATCTCGACAGCTTCGTGCATCCGCGCGCCGTGCTCGTCGGCGATGTTCCACCGCCACACATCGGCTCGTGTCCTGATCAGCGGAAGAACTGTGTCGGCGAGAACGCTCACGGGCCCATCCTGCGGGTGGTAGCGGACGCACGGAAGAGCAGCGCGCAGTTCGGCAAAGTGCGGGGCGGATCGAAGCGCCCTCGTTAGCATCGACTCCGTGACCATCACCCCCGATGAGCACCCCCGCCTCAAGAGTTCCGAGCGCAGCACCTATCAGGCGCTGGTCGATCAGCTCGAGCCCAACGACCTCGTCGTTCCCGGCCAGCGGGTCACCGACCACCTCAAGGATCACGAGGTCGACTTCGTCGTCGCGATCGAGGGTGCCGGGATCGTGTGCATCGAGGTCAAGGGCGGGGAGGTGTGGCACGACGGTGACGGCTGGCGCCAGATCCGCGGCGGCCGCCAGTACACCATCGAGCCGGTCCGCCAAGCCCGCGATGCGTGTTATGCGTTGCGCGACTTCATCGAGAAGGACCCGCGCTGGACGCAGGGTCGCCTGCGCTGGGACCACGTCGTCGTCCTGCCCAACACCGAGCTGCCCGCCGACTTCGGCCTGCCCGATTGTCCGCGCTGGAAGGTCGTCGACCGCACCGATCTTCCCAAGCTGGTCGAGAAACTGCGCTACGTCCTCGTCCGCCAGGAGCTCGACCGGCCACTGCTCACCAAGGAGGGCATCGACCAACTCGGCACCGCGCTGTCCGGCCGTGGCCTGCCGCAGCGTGACGTCGTCGCGCGCGCACTGGCCAACGAGGACGCAGCCGACGCGCTGACCGAGCATCAGGCGATCATCCTCGACGCGATCCGCATGCTGAACCGGGTCGAGGTGCGCGGCGGCGCCGGCAGCGGCAAGACGTTCCTGGCCATGGAGCAGGCGCGGCGGCTGGCCCAGCGAGGTCAACGCGTCGCGCTGGTCTGCTACTCCCACGGGTTGGCGTCGTACCTCGAGCGGATCGCCGCCACCTGGCCGCGCCGGCAGCAGCCGGCGTACGTGGGGGAGTTCCATGCCCTCGGTGTGCAGTGGGGTGCACCGGAAGGTCCCGACGAAGCCCTGCGCACCGAGGAGACGGTCAGGTTCTGGGAGCAGGACCTCCCGCTGCACATGGCTGATCTCGCATCGCAATTGGAGCCCGGTCACCGGTTCGACTCGATCGTCGTCGACGAGGCGCAGGACTTCGCCGACGCGTGGTGGGATCCGCTGCTCGCAGCGCTGCGCGACCCCGTCGACGGTGGCCTGTACGTGTTCACCGACGAGGGGCAGCGCGTGTTCAACCGCGTTGGCTCACCGCCGGTTCCGCTGGTGCCGTTGATTCTCGACCACAATCTGCGCAACACCCGGCAGATCGCCAATGCGTTTCAACCACTGGTCGACCATCCGATGCGGTTCCTCGGCGGGGAGGGGCCGGCGGTCACGTTCGTGCCGTGTAGTCGCGACGAGGCGCTCGGTGTCGGCGACGATCAGGTCGATCTGCTCCTTGAACAAGGTTGGCGCCCCGAGGATCTCGCTTTGCTCACCACCGGCAGCCGCCATCCCGAGCAGGCCGAGCGGCAGAAGGACGGACACAAGGCCTACTGGGATTCGTTCTGGGACACCGACCAGGTGTTCTACGGCCACGTGCTGGGTTTCAAGGGCCTCGAACGTCGGTGTGTCGTGCTCGTCGTCAACGAGGAAGGCAAGTTCGAACGCTCCCGCGAACGCCTCTACGTCGGGTTGTCCCGCGCCCGTGACCAACTCGTCGTCTGCGGCGACCCCGACTTCATCCGCGAGGTCGGCGGACCTGACTTGGCGCGGCGGCTCCACGTGCCGTAGTCCCTCCTGAATGTGGATGATGGGAGGCACCGGAGTTGACCCTGCGCCGTCCTCGTGGTCGCCGCATATTGCTGCCGCAAGGGTGGTCCTTTGTATGCCACTATGGATGTCGTCGAGGGGGTGGTCCTGAGTGAGAGCGCACGGCAACTTTTGGGAAGGGTGCGTGTGAAAAGCCGATTCGTTGAGACCTACATTTCCCAGGAGCAGCGGTACGCAATCGGTATCGACCAGAAGGTCGGCGGCCACTACCTGGCCATCCCGGTCAGCAACGGCGTGGTTGACTACGATGAGCACTATCGTCTCACTCCTGATCAATATCAGGGGTTTTCGCGTGATTCGGCATCGGCACTCGAATTCGTCGAAGAGTGCCGCCGTCGTGAACACGATGATCAATTGATCTATCCACCCAGCGATCGTCGCGGATCGCCGAGGTAGGGGACATCGCAATGGTCAGAAGGAACGAGTGGATCGTTGAGCTGACGGAATGGGCGGAACAGGCCGAGTATTCGGTGACGCAGTCGGATCAGGAGAACGTGGGCATGTTCTGGTCCGGGCGGTGAGATCAGGTACTTCTGTCGCAACGAAGATCACGGGTGCATACGGTTGATTCGAGTAACTCGGGAAGGTCCCGAGGAGCTTGTCCTCATAGCCGCGACGGATGCAGTACTGCAGCGTGATCTGATCGGACGGTTCGGGATTGTCATCCGAGGCGAGCTCGGGCTTGATGTCTTGCGCCCGCCATGGACGGTTGATCAGGTGGTAGACGGGTATTCGCTCACCGACATGGACGACGACGGGTGCCGCGCACTCTTCAGTGGCGGCTCGGCTGTCGCCAAGGCGCCAGAAGCCACGTTGAGTCTCCTTGCGCTGGTACCGCCATCCCACGAGATGCGATTGAGCATTGCTGACTGAAGGCCCCATTCCTCGACGCGCACGGAGCGCCACTGTCGCTGACGGACGCTACGCGTACACCGATAGAAGCAAGGCATGAGGTTTGAAAAGACTTTCGTCTCAGGGGAATATCGCTACTCGCTGGGCGTCGAGACGGACTCAGGTCTTCACTACTTGGCGATACCGGTGAGCAACCGGTTAGTCGACTACCTCGAGTACTACAAGCTCAGCGACGACGAGTACCAGGCATTCCACGACGACACCGGCCAAGCACGAGAGTTCGCGGACTCATGCCGTCGACGTGAGCATGATGAGCGATTGTTCCTGAGGCCGGGCACCGACCGGGGAGTCCCATATTGAAGCGATTGTCGGAGCGTGACTGATGAGGGGGAATTCGATCGACTGGCTCAGCAGTGGTACATCTGGACCCAGGTGGCTCGGATGGCACGCGCCTCCGCCCAGAGAAATGACGCCGCCGCTGAGATTCCGATTTCTACTCGACCGATTGCGCGTATCGCCTCTGGACGAATGGCAAGTGGTGGGTTGTCGATGAGTCGGACGACCGTGGGAAGAACTTCCCACTTCGTCGAACTGGTCACCTCAGATGGAACTGCGATCGTTCCACGCGAAGTTCATCGCCCTCAGTCACGTGCTGGCGACGTCGCGGGGCGGAACTCGACCGGACGTTGCGTGAAGGGCTGTGAGGTGATCATGAACCTGGCCGAGCTGTCAAAGGCGCTCGATCTCATCGACATTCCCGCGCGGACCATCGCGTTCGGCGGACACGCAGACAACAGTCGGTCGTAGAGCAGGCACCGGATGGCGTGTGGGAGGTCTTCTGGCTGGAGCGGGGAAACAAGATCGATTTGGCTCGACATCGCTCGGAAGCCCATGCGTGCTTTCAACTGTTGGGAAGGCTTGCCTACACGCAGCTTGCTGCGGGAGCGATCGGGCGACTCTACGCGGATCGCCCGCCGCGCGACCACTCACGGTCGCGCCAGCGGGAAGTCCGGTCCGATCAACCGGGCGAACGCGTCCCGCGATGCGAGCCGGCTCGGCGGCCATTGCTGCTGCCACCGTCGAAGCGGAATGTCCGCGAAGGGATCGAAACTATCGGCCAGCCGTTGGTATTCGTATGTGCGCCACGCGCGTAGCCGGTTGTCGCATCTCCCGAACTCGGCCAGCCGAGCGATCTGTTGGTCCCGGACCTCCGGCGGCGCACCGCCGCGCACGCCGATTCCGTTCATCAGACTGTGCCGCCCCAGCGCGAACGGGCAAAACCCCCAGACACTCTCAACGGCGGCGTGCACCGAGCGGCAGTTGTCGCACGCCAGCCACGACCAGCGGGAGCGACCGCCGGCGGTGCCCCGGAAGCAGATGATGCACAGGTCGTGCTCTCGCGAGACATCTGCGTCCTCCCATTTGACGGGGTGGTCCTCATCTCGGCAGGACTGCCACCGCACCGGCCGGTCCGGGTGCGACGGACTTCGTCGCTGCAGCGGGCCCCGCAGACCGCCGCACGGAATGTGTACCGAAAGTTCGGTAATCCGTTCGCGCAGAACCGCATCGGTCGCGCTCCAGGGGTGTTGTGTCATCATTCGCCATCTCCGGCGACGCCACCGTCGGGCGTCCACCACTTGCACGTAGTCCGTGCCCGCTCTTCCCCTGGGGCACCGTGCGGTGGTCGCGCGGTTGCCGGGACGACGGGCCAGGTACCCGAACAGTCGTCCGCTCGTGAGCTGTGGTCAGGATAGCGGAGACGCCCCCTTGTCGACCAGGATCGCACCCCGGAACGTGATCCGGTGCCACTGGCTGGAGTAACCCATCCGGCTCCAATTACCCACGTGCACGCCGTCATCCTGCAGCGAGACATGGAAAGCGCCGTACATATCGGGCACTGAGAACCACAACGCCCGATGAGGCAACTCGTGCAGGATGCCCACCGACGGATACCGCAGCACCGACTGCGGATCGCTGTACAGCCGTCCCCGGAGTTTGTCATTGATCACCTCGGCGAGGCGCTCATCGAGAAGAGCGATCGCGCTCCGCGACAGCGGGGATAGCGGTGGCCACAGGCAGTTCCGTCCGCGCCCATGCCGTTCCACCGACACGTCGTACGGCGTCCTGCCTTTGGCGTCTTTCAGCGACCGCAGCGCACCGCGCTCGACAAGCTCGTTCACCACGTCAGTCGACGCGTCATGCCACGCCGCCTGATGCAGCACCGTGAACCACGCCGAGCCGTCCGGGCGCCACCAGTTGACGTCCACCGGTGTCCCGTCGTCGTCGAGCATCGCGAACACCGTCGCCCAGTCACCCGCCTTCGCCGCGTCGGCGAACCGATGCCCGACCGCAACCTCCTGTTGCGGAAGCCGGCTGACGTCCAACACGCCGCGCCACCTGAACTTGCGCGAAGAGGCGTGGGCCGGAGTTGCATGCAAGCGCCGCAACGCCGCCCGGAACGCACGATTCGGGTGCGCCCCCGGCAACACCGCGCAGACATCGGCCAGAGCGCGATCGACACCGACACCCCGCAGCCGCGCGCCGTACAACGCACCGACGCAGTGCACCAACACTGTTCGTCCCTCTCGACGGAGTTCCTCGACCGCGCGCACCGCATCCAGTAGCACGAAGTCGAGGTGCGGGTTCTCATCCGCAT
>JAXHUG010000041.1:0-2832 GCA_034189785.1 Actinomycetota bacterium | reverse complement strand
GGGATGGACCCAGAGATCTCGGGCTACGAGAACATCATCATCCGCGGGCTTTTCCTCGGGCAGACGCGTAAGCAGATGCTGGCCATGGTCGACGAGATCGCGGAGTTCACCGAACTCGGTGACTACCTCTCGATGCCGCTGCGCACGTACTCCGCCGGTATGCGGGTGCGGTTGGCGATGGGTGTCGTCACCAGCATCGACCCGGAGATCCTGCTGCTCGACGAGGGTATCGGGGCGGTGGACGCCGACTTCCTCAAGAAGGCCCAGTCGCGACTGCAGAGCCTGGTGGAGCGCTCCGGAATCCTGGTGTTCGCCAGCCACTCCAACGAGTTCCTGGCCCGGCTGTGCAGGACCGCGATGTGGATCGACCACGGCACGGTCAAGATGACCGGCGGTATCGAGGACGTCGTGCGGGCGTACGAGGGTGAGGACGCCGCGCGCCACGTGCGCGAAGTGCTCGACGAACACCGCGGGGACTGGTCCGCCGACGAGCGCTCGCGCGAGGAGAATCCGGCCGCCGACGAGCGCTCGCGCGAGGAGAATCCGGCCGCCGACGAGCCTTCCCGATGACAGACAAGATCTACGTTGTCGTCGTGACCCACCGGCGTCCGGAGTCGCTGGCGCAATCGCTCGACGCGCTGTGCGCGCAGACGCGCCGGCTTGACGGGCTGATCGTGGTGGACAACGATGCCGATTCCCGCGTCCGGGATCTGGTTGCCTCCCAACCCATTCCATCGACCTACCTGGGATCGCACCGGAATCTCGGGGGCGCAGGTGGGTTTGCGCTCGGCATGCTGCACGCGCTGGCCGAGGGGGCGGACTGGGTGTGGCTGGCCGATGACGACGGACGGCCGCTGGATCGCTCGGTACTCGGCGTGCTGCTGGACTGCGCGACGCGGTGCGGGTTGGCGGAGGTGTCGCCGATGGTGTGCAACATCGACGACCCCGAGCGCCTGGCGTTTCCGCTGCGCCGCGGCCTGGTTTGGCGGCGGCGCGTCTCAGAGCTCGGCAACGGGGAACTGCTGCGCGGTTACGCCTCGCTGTTCAACGGGGCGCTGTTCCGCGCCTCGACGATCGAGGCGGTCGGGGTCCCGGATCTGCGCTTGTTCGTCCGCGGCGACGAGGTGGAACTGCACCGCCGACTGGTGCGGTCCGGGCTGCCGTTCGGGACTTGCCTGCGTGCCACCTACGTTCATCCCTGCGGCACTGACGAATTCAAGCCGATCCTTGGTGGGCGCATGCACACGCAGTACCCCGACGACGCGACCAAACGCTTCTTCACCTACCGCAACCGCGGATACCTGTTGTCCCAGCCGGGACTTCGCAAGCTGCTCCCGCAGGAGTGGGTACGGTTCGGCTGGTACTTCCTGGTGTCCCGGCGCGACCCCGCCGGGCTGCGGGAGTGGATTCGGTTGCGCCGTCTTGGTCGTGCGGAGAAGTTCGGGAGGCCGGCACATGAGTTTCGATGAGGCGTCAGCGCAGTCGAAGACGATGGCGCGCGCGTGGCGTGATCTTCGTGAGGGTTTCGGCAAACGCGAGTTGTGGCTGCACCTCGGGTGGCAGGACATCAAACAACGCTACCGCCGGTCGGTGCTCGGCCCGTTCTGGATCACCATCGCCACCGGCGCCACCGCCGTCGCGATGGGGTTGCTGTATTCGAAGCTGTTCAAACTCGAGGTGTCCGAACACCTTCCGTACGTGACGATGGGCCTGATCGTCTGGAACCTCATCAATGCGTCGATCCTCGAGGGCGCCGAGGTGTTCATCGCCAACGAAGGCCTGATCAAGCAGCTGCCGACGCCGTTGTCGGTGCACGTCTACCGGCTGGTGTGGCGGCAGATGATCCTGTTCGCGCACAACATCATCATCTTCATCATCATTGCGATCATTTTTCCGAAACCGTGGCAGTGGACCGATCTCGCGGTGTTCCCGGCGCTGGCGCTGATCGTGCTGAACTGCGTGTGGGTTTCGCTGTGCTTCGGCATCCTGGCGACCCGCTACCGGGATATCGGACCGCTGCTGTACAGCATCGTGCAGCTGCTGTTCTTCATGACGCCGATCATCTGGAACGAGGCCACGCTGCAGGCTCAGGGCGCCGGGCAGTGGGCCAGGATCGTCGAGCTCAACCCGCTGCTGCACTACCTCGACATCGTGCGGGCGCCCCTGCTGGGCGCCGACCAGGAGCTGCGGCACTGGATTGTGGTGCTCGTACTGACGATGATCGGGTGGACCTTCGCGGCCTTCGCGATGAAGCAGTACCGGGCGCGGGTGCCGTACTGGGTCTGATTCGGGCTGGGGCACTCACTGCTCTGGGTCTCGATCTGGAACTCTCGCCCGGGACGACAACCGATGCCGATGCCGGCACCGCCGGCCGAGGGGACCGAGACCACCCCCGCGAAGCCCGCGACGAAGCGCGTCAACCCCGGCGCCAAGATCGCAGGCGCCCTCAAGTCGGCCGGTGACCAGCTGAGCACGGTCGATGCCATCGGCGTAGGCCCCTTTCGAGCATTCCGGCCACCACACGACACCGGTCTCAGCGTTGACGCACCCGTCGTCCTTGACGCTGTTCCAGCGTTTGCCCAGCACACGCAGCGACGGTTTCGCTGCCGCCATCCCGGTGACGCGCCACGCCTCGATGTCGGCTTTCAGGGCGGCCACGGTCCAGTTGTACGCCTTGCGACGCGCACCGAAATGCCGCGCCGACGCGCGGGCCTGGCCCCCGGTCGGATCCAGCGTGAACCGGAACGCCCGCACCACCCAGCCCTCAGGAATCTCGAACTTCACCACCTCAGGCGTTCCCCGCCGTCAGCCGCCGCAGCGACGGCACGCTTA
>JAXHUG010000040.1:0-9056 GCA_034189785.1 Actinomycetota bacterium | reverse complement strand
CGACTAGGCCGGGTCTCACGGTCGGTTCCACGCTTGCCGGCGCAGCATCCCCGCGGCCGTCGGACGGTTCGGGACTTTGGTCCCTCGGTGCAAGGACCATCGCCGGGGGATCACCTATGGCTGTCACCGTAGTCTTCGTGGGAAGCCCCACTGAAGGAGCGTCATGTCTTCGTCTGTCACCACGCACGGCATCGTTGTCGGTGTCGACGGGTCCGCGGCCGGCAAGGTCGCGGCGGATTGGGCGGCACGCGACGCCGCCCGGCGCGGGGTTCGGCTCACACTCGCCCACGTCATCGCGCCGAATGACCTGCAGATGTGGATCGAGGTGCCGGCCCCGCCGGAGTATCTGCGCTGGCAGTCCGAACGCAGCGAGCGCGTCATGGCGGAGGCGACGGCGATCGCCGAACGGGCCGCCGGGAACCGGCCCCTCGCGGTGGTGAGGCAGGTCGTCCCCGGCGAGGCGAAGGCGACGCTGATCGACATGTCCAAGGACGCGAACATGGTCGTCGTCGGCAGCCGCGGCCTCGGTGCCTTGGGTAGGCGGCTGCTCGGCTCGGTGAGCACCGCCGTCGTGCACCACGCCCAGTGTCCGGTCGCGGTGATCCACGATGAAGACCCGCTGATGGACCACCCCGACCAGGCTCCCGTCGTGGTCGGGGTCGACGGCTCCCCGTCCGCCGAACAGGCGATCGCGATCGCGTTCGAGGAGGCATCCCTGCGCGGCGTCGACCTGGTCGCCGTGCACGCCTGGAACGACGTCGACTACGAGTTCCCCGACATCGAGTGGGTGGACTACACGGCCCGCGGTGAGCGCATCGTCGCCGAATGTCTGGCCGGCTTTTGCCAGACCTACCCCGACGTCACTGTGCGCAAGGTGCTGGTGCGCGACCGCCCGGCGCACCAGCTGCTGCAACAGTCCGAAGCGGCGCAGTTGCTCGTCGTGGGCAGCCGCGGCCGCGGCGGGTTCGCCGGCATGCTGCTGGGCTCGGTCAGCTCCGAGGTGGTGCAGTCCGCGCGGATGCCGGTGATCGTGGCCCGCAGGCCCTGAATTGCGCGCTGAGCGCGTGGCGATCCACCTTGCCGATCCCCCTGCGCGGCACCTCGTCCACCACATGAACCTCACGCGGTGCGGCGGTCGCATCCAATTCGCGCGCGACGTGTGCACGCAGGTCCGCCACCGTCGGCGCCGAGGCGCCCGCGGCGAGCACGATCGCGGCGACCACTCGCTGCCCGAGTCGCTCGTCGGGCACCCCGAACACCGCACAGTCTGCGACAGCGGGGTGGCGGGACAGCACCGCCTCGACGACAGGCGGCATCACCGTGAGCCCGCCGGTGCTGACGGCGTCGTCGACGCGGCCCAGCACCCGCAGCAGGCCGTCGTCCAGCGCGCCGACGTCGCCTGTGCGGAACCAGCCCGGTTCGGCGAAGGGGTCCGGCTGCCCCGCGTTGCGGTAGCCCTTGGCCAGAGTCGGCCCGCCCAGCAGGATCCCGGATCCGTCGAGACGCACCCGCACCCCGTCCAGCGGCACCCCGTCGTAGACACAGCCGCCCGCCGTCTCGCTCATCCCGTAGGTCCGGACGACGGAAATCTCTGCCGCAGAGGCTTTCTCGGCCAGGCCGGCCGGCATCGGGCCACCGCCGATGAGCACCGCGTCGAACCTGGCGAGCGCCCCGGTGGCCGCCGGATCGCGCAGCGCCTTGTCCAGTTGCACGCTCACCAACGACACGTACCGCCGGCCCGCGCCCATACCCGCCACCGCCGACACGAGGTCGTGTGTCTCGAAACCCGCCGGTATCGCGACCGGCCGCTCACCGGCGATGACACTGCGCACCAACACCTGCAGCCCGCCGATGTGGTGGGCGGGCAACGCGAGCAACCACCGGCCGGGGCCACCCAGTCGTGCATGGGTCGCATGCGCGCTCGCCGTCAACGCGGCGGCGGTCAGCATCGCCCCCTTCGGAGTACCGGTGGTGCCCGAGGTCGGCACCACGACGGCGACGTCCTCGTCGATCGCCGCACCGGCGCGCAGCGCCTCGGCCAGCCGCGCGGAGTGGCCCGCGTCGCCGGCCGGAGTGGGCAGCAGCGCCGGGCCGCGGCCGGCCACCAGGGTCTCGACGAGCGGCAGGATCTCGAGCGCCGCGGCGCCGGACGGGACGGCGAGGGCGCGCAGGACGGCTATGCGTCCTCCCCGGGTTCGCGGTCGTCGAGCGGCCAACTGCGGCCCGCCCGGTGGCCTGCGGTGATCCACCCGACGATCTTGGCGAGGAAGTTGGGCACGTACGTCACTTTCCCGGGCATCGAAGACGGCCGGTGCCCGCAGACAGTCGATGGTAGCTCCTGCCTGTCGAATGGACAGTTGGTGACCAACCCACCGAAGCCGCCGCCCAGTCCTCGGTCGGTTGGCCGCTGGCCTCACCGGCGTGCTGAGTCCGTCAGCCGCGGGTGTCGCGGCGTAGCGGATGGTCGTCGGGGACCTGCACGAAGATCAGCGTGACGCCGTCGGGGTCGGTCACGTGCATTTCGTGCAGCCCCCACGGCTCCTGCCGGGCCTCCCTGGCGATCTCGACGCCGCAGCCGCGTAACTCGTCCTGCACGGCGTGGATGTCGCGGACCTGCAGCCACATCGTGCCGCCGGCATCGGGGCCGCCGTGGGCGGCCAGTTCGATCAGTGACTGCCCGGCGTAGAAGACCGTGCCGCTGCCGTACTCACGCGCGACGGCGAGGCCGAGCGAGTCGCGGTAGAACCGCAGCGACCGTTGATAGTCCGCCGGCCGCAGCAGCATCCGGCTGGCCAGGATCTCCATGGCTTGTGTCTATCACGGCGGTCAGGCCCCCGGTTGGAACTGCTGCCGCTTGACGATGGCGTTGAACCACGCCGGCGCCAGGGAGTCGACCGCCCGCGCGGTGAGGGCCATCCGGGGTGCGATCCGCACCGGCCGGTGGCGCGCCGCGGCGATCATCCAGTCGGCGGCCTCCTGTGGGCTCAGCCCCGGCACACGGTCGTACGCCCTCGTCGGGGCGATCATCGGCGTCTTCACCAGCGGGTAGTACAGCGTGGAGGAGTGCACGCTCTTGTCGGCCCATTCGGTCTCGATGACCCGGCTCACCGCCGACAGCGCCGCCTTCGAGGCGACATAGACGCCGAACAGCGGAGAGGCCTCGCTGAACACGCCCCACGTCGCGACGTTGATGATGTGGCCCTCGCCGCGGGCGATCATGCCCGGCGCCAGCCCGCGGATCAGCCGCAGCGGCGAGTAGTAGTTCAGCGTCATCGTCCGCTCGACGTCGTGCCAGCGGTCCAGCGATTCGGCCAGCGGACGGCGGATCGACTTGCCGGCGTTGTTGACCAGGATGTCGACACCGCCGAACCGCTCCTCCACGTCGGTCACCAGCTCGTCGACGGCGTCGAGGTCGGACAGGTCGCACGCCCGGGCCGCGGCGTCGCCACCGGCTCCGGAGATCCGGCGGACGAGCGCGTCGAGCAGATCCTGGCGGCGGGCCACCGCGACGACCGTGGCGCCGTGGCGGGCGAACCTCTCCGCGGCGACCTCGCCGATACCCGACGAGGCGCCGGTCAGCAGGATGCGCTTACCGGTGAGGTCGACGTCCGCGCGCGGTTGCAGGAACTGCTCGGCCATCGACGGCCGCATGCCCGTCAGCATCAGGCTGTCGGACAGCCGCCGCAACGGGTTCTTGTTCACGCGAGCACTATAGGCGCCGCCATATCAGAAGTAGCGGGGGAACGCCGACCAGTCCGGGTCGCGCTTCTCCAGGAACGCATCGCGCCCCTCGACGGCCTCGTCGGTCATGTACGCCAGCCGGGTCGCCTCACCGGCGAAGACCTGCTGACCGACCAGCCCGTCGTCGATGAGGTTGAACGAGAACTTCAGCATGCGCACCGCCTGCGGGGACTTGCCGTTGATCTCGGCGGCCCACTGCAGCGCCTCGGATTCGAGTTCGGCGTGGTCGACGACGGCGTTGACGGCGCCCATCGCGTGCATCTGCTCGGCGTCGTAGGCGCGGCCGAGGAAGAACACCTCGCGGGCGAACTTCTGCCCGGTCTGCCGCGCCAGGTAGGCACTGCCGAAACCGCCGTCGAAGCTGCCGACGTCGGCGTCGGTCTGCTTGAACCGGGCGTGCTGGCGGCTGGCCAGCGTGAGGTCGCAGGTGACGTGCAGGCTGTGCCCGCCGCCGGCCGCCCACCCGTTGACCAGGCAGATCACCACCTTCGGCATGAACCGGATAAGGCGCTGCACCTCGAGGATGTGCAGCCGGCCCGCGCGTGCGGCATCCACGGTGTCCGCGGTGTCGCCACTTGCGTACTGGTAGCCGGTGCGCCCACGGATGCGCTGGTCACCGCCGGAGCAGAACGCCCAGCCGCCGTCCTTGGGGGAGGGCCCGTTGCCCGTGAGCAGCACCACCCCGACATCGGGGGACATCCGGGCGTGGTCGAGCACCCGGTACAGCTCGTCGACGGTGTGGGGCCGGAAGGCGTTGCGCACCTCGGGGCGGTCGAAGGCCACCCGGACCGTCGGTTGCGGGGCGCCGTCGACGACGTGGCGGTGGTAGGTGATGTCGGTCAGGTCGAACCCCGGTACCGGTTGCCATACCGACGGGTCGAACGGGTGGTCGCTCATGGCAACAGAACCTACGTGGTGGTGGGCAACGGGTCGACCAGGACGAGCTGGCGGCGCCTCACCGCAAGGCGAGGCTGACGTCGGCGAGACTGGCGGGGTGAATCCCGCGCTCGACGATCTCCTGGACCGCCTGCACGTCGTCTCCCTGCCGATGCGGGTGCGGTTCCGCGGCATCACGGTCCGTGAAATGGCGCTGATCGAGGGCCCGGCCGGGTGGGGTGAGTTCGGCCCGTTCCTCGAGTACGCGCCGCCGGAGGCGGCGACGTGGCTGGCATCGGCGATCGAGGCGGCCTACTGGGCACCGCCGGCCGTGCGGCGCGACCGGATCCCGGTCAACGCGACCGTGCCCGCGGTGAGCGCCGCACAGGTGCCCGAGGTGCTGGCGCGCGTCCCCGGCGCCCGCACCGCCAAGGTCAAGGTCGCGGAGGCGGGTCACACGCTGGCCGACGACGTCTCGCGGGTAAAGGCCGTGCGGGCGGCGGTGCCCACGGTGCGGGTCGACGCCAACGGCGGATGGACCGTCGAGGAAGCGGTGGCCGCGGCGGCGGCGTTGACGGTCGACGGACCGCTGGAGTACCTCGAACAACCGTGCCGCACGGTGGCCGAACTGGCCGAATTACGTTCGCGCATCGCCGTTCCCATCGCCGCGGACGAGAGTATCCGCAAGGCGGACGATCCACTGCACGTGGTGCGGGCCGGGGCCGCCGACATCGCGGTGGTCAAGGTCGCCCCGCTGGGCGGGGTCCGTCCGTTGCTCGACATCGCGGCGCAGATCGACATCCCGATCGTGGTGTCCAGTGCGCTGGATTCGGCCGTCGGGATCTCCCACGGTCTGTACGCGGCCGCGGCGCTGCCCCGGTTGGAGCACGCGTGCGGACTGGGCACCGGCGGGCTGTTCGTCGAGGACGTCGCCGAACCGCTGGTTCCCGTCGACGGTCAACTGCCCGTCACACAGGTCGTGCCGGACCGGGACCGCCTGGCGGCGCTGGCCGCGCCGCCCGAGCGGCGGCAGTGGTGGATCGACCGCGTTGCCGAGTGTGTGCAGCTGCTCAGCCGTCAATACTGACCCCTGGAGGCGACATGGTCGCACCTGCTCACTCTTCACCGCAGGCGCCCCGAAGGTGTTGCGCTGCACCCCAGGGCGCCGAAAACGCTGTCCAGTAGCGTCGGACGCGTGAACCTCGCTTACGACGATCGCGGCACCGGCATCCCGGTGCTGTTCATCGCCGGTCGCGGCGGCGCCGGCCGCACCTGGCACCTGCACCAGGTCCCGGAGTTCGTCTGCAACGGTTACCGGGCCATCACCTTCGACAACCGCGGCGTCGGCGCCACCGAGAACGCCGAGGGGTTCGGCGTCGAGCAGATGGTCGCCGACACCGCCGCGCTGATCGAGAAACTGGGCGCCGCCCCCGTCCGCATCGTGGCGGTGTCGATGGGCTCCTTCATCGCCCAGGAACTCATGCTGGCCCGCCCGGATCTGGTCCGGTCCGCGGTGCTGATGGCCACCCGCGGCCGCCAGGACCGGGCCCGCGACTTCTTCTCCGACGCCGAACGTGAACTGGTCGACGCCGGCATCACCCTGCCGCCGCGATATGACGCGAAAGTCCGTGTGCTGGAGAACTTCTCACCGAAGACGATCAACGACGACCGAGCGATCGGCGACTGGATCGAGATGTTCACCATGTGGCCGACCATGCACACGCCCGGTCTGCGGACCCAGGGCTCGGTGGGCCCGAAGGGGAACCGCCTGCCCGCCTACCGCAGCATCCGCATCCCCACGCTGGTGATCGGGTTCGCCGACGACGTCCTGCTACCCCCGCATCTGGGCAAGGAGGTCGCCCAAGCCATGCCGCACGGTCGCTATCTGGAGATCCCCGACGCCGGACACCTCGGCTTCATCGAGCGGCCGCAGGAAATCAACGCCGCGGCGCTGAAATTCTTCGCCGATATCCTGTAGCGATGAACCCCTCGACGGCACAGGCGCGGGTCGTCGTCGACGAACTCGTTCGCGGCGGCGTGCACGACGTCGTGCTGTGCCCGGGGTCGCGTAATGCGCCGCTGGCCTTCGCGCTGGCCGACGCCGACCGTGCGGGCCGGCTGCGGCTGCACGTCCGCATCGACGAACGCACCGCCGGCTTCCTCGCGATCGGATTGGCGGTCGCCGACCTGGCACCGGTGTGCGTGGCGATGACGTCGGGCACCGCGGTCGCGAACCTGGGCCCCGCCGTCGTCGAGGCCAACTACGCCCGGGTGCCGCTGATCGTGCTCAGCGCGAACCGGCCCTACGAACTGCTCGGCACCGGGGCGAACCAGACCTTCGAGCAGCTCGGCTACTTCGGCAACCAGGTCCGGGCCAACATCAGCCTGGGCCTCGCCCCGGAATTCGGCTCGGGCGGTCCGGGCGATGTGACTTCCCTCAACGCGCAGTGGCGGTCGGCGACGTGCCGGGTGGTGGTGGCGGCGACGGGCTCGCGCAGTGCCAACGCCGGCCCCGTGCAGTTCGACATCCCGCTGCGCGAACCGCTGGTGCCCACCTTCGACGACGACGGCTCCTGTCCGCCGGGCCGCCCCGACGGCAAACCGTGGACCCACACCCCGCCGGTGACGTTCGACCAGCCGCTCGACATCGATCTCACCCCCGACACCGTGGTGATCGCCGGTCACGGCGCGGGCGTGCACGCCAACCTCGCCGACCTGCCCACGGTCGCCGAACCGACGGCACCGCCGGCGGCCAATCCGCTGCACCCGATGGCGCTGCGGCTGCTGCGACCCAAGCAGGTCATCATGCTCGGCCGCCCGACACTGCACCGGCCGGTCTCCTCACTGCTCGCCGACCCGTCGGTGCCGGCGTACGCGCTCACCACCGGGCCGCGCTGGCCCGACGTCAGCGGCAACTCCCAGGCCACCGGAACCCGCGCGGTCACCGGTGGCGCCCCCGACCCGGCCTGGCTGCGGCGCTGCAAGGAGGTCAACGACCACGCCGTCGCCGCGGTGCGCGAACAACTCGCAGCCCACCCGCTGACCACCGGTTTGCACGTCGCCGCAGCGGTGGCCGAGGCGGTCCGGCCGGGGGACCAGCTGGTGCTGGGCGCGAGCAACCCGGTGCGCGACGCCGCGCTGGTCGGGTTCGCGCCGCACGGTGTGCGGGTGCGCTCCAACCGCGGGGTGGCCGGTATCGACGGCACGGTGTCGACGGCGATCGGCGCCGCGTTGGCCCATGACCGCACCGGTGGCCGCACGATCGCGTTGATGGGCGATCTGACATTCGTGCACGACAGTTCGGGCCTGTTGATCGGCCCGACCGAACCGACCCCGCGCAACCTGACGATCGTGGTGTCCAACGACAACGGCGGCGGCATCTTCGAACTGCTCGAACAGGGCGATCCCCGCTTCGGCGACGTCTCGTCGCGGGTGTTCGGCACCCCGCACGACGTCGACGTCGGCGCGCTGTGCCGGGCCTATCACGTCGACAACCGCCAGATCGAGGTCGGCCAGCTCGCCGACGCACTCGACGAACCGCACGAGGGATTGCGCGTCCTGGAGGTGAAAGCCGACAGATCGTCGCTGCGCGCGCTGCACGCCTCGATCAGGGCCGCGCTGTGACGCTGCCCGACCGGTTGGCGGCCGTCCGGCGGGTGGTGATCCCGCATCTCTGGGGTGACGGGGACGAGAGCCGGGCCGAGCGGATCATCCGGCGAGTCCGGATCGGCATCGTCCTGGCGGCGTGCCTGGTGACGCTGCAGTCGGTGCTCATGGTCGTCGGCGCGTGGCGGAACGACCGCCAGATCGAACGCCACATGGGCGTCGCCGAGGCGACGGTGCTCAGCGCCGGGCCGCGGCGGTCGACCATCGAGTTCGTCACCCCCGACCGCATCACCTACCGTCCCGAACTCGGCGTGCTGTACCCGTCTGAGTTGGAGATGGGAATGCGAATCTACGTCGAATACGACCGCAACAACCCGGATCTCGTGCGGGTGCGTGATCGTGACGCGTCGCTGGCGATCATCCCGGCCGGATCGATCGCGGTCGTCGGCTGGCTCGTCGCCGGTGGTGCGCTGATCGGTCTGGTCGTGCTGCAGAAGCGGCTGGCCCGGGGGCCTTCCCCTCGTGTCGGGGGTCTAGAGCGACAGCCGGGTCGTAGACCGTCGGCGTGCGGATCCGGTAGATGTTGATCTCCGCCAACTGTCCGAGGCTGACATAGCTGGCCATTCGCTACCGAAGTCGGCTTGCAGGGCGGCGCAGTGGGGTTGCCAGCTGTTGCGGGTTGAGTGGTCGTTGGCTGTCGGTGGTGTGCTGTAGGAACGGAGATATGAATCTGGCGGTGTGGGCTGAGCGCAACGGTGTTGCGCGAGTGACTGCGTGTCGCTGGTTTCATGCTGGGCTGTTGCCGGTTCCGGTGCAACGAGTAGGTCGGCTGA
>JAXHUG010000004.1:0-115835 GCA_034189785.1 Actinomycetota bacterium | reverse complement strand
GGCGCTGGCCGAGTACGCCGGGCTGAGCTTCCTGCGGGGTCTGCGGGTGCTGCCCGCCGAACTGGGGGGTGCGGCCGGACTCGTGGGTGCGGCGGCACTGGCGCTTGCCGGATGACCGGATCCACACCGAGACGCCCGGGCGGCTCACGCCCGCCGGGTCCCCGGAGCGGCTCTCCCCCGAGTAACGCGTTTTGGCTGATCGCCGACCTGTCGGCTATCCTTTGTCTCGTTCCACCGAAGACCGTCGGTCACCGAGCAATCGGTTGAAGGTCCCGGATCACTCCGGGCGGCCCACGCAGGAGGACGAGGCACGCTCATCTGTGTGCGCCCCGACCTGTCTGCGTCGGGGCGTTCGTCGTTTCCGGCCTTCCTTCGCTTCGGTGGTGCATCCGATACCCACCACAAGGAGGCATGCATGGCCAAGGCTGAGAAGGCCACGGCGGTTGCCGACATCGCCGAGCAGTTCAAGGACGCGACGGCCACCGTCGTCACCGGGTACCGCGGGCTGACGGTGGCCGACCTCGCGCAGCTGCGTCGCTCGCTCGGGGAATCCGCCACCTACACCGTCGCAAAGAACACGCTGGTCAAGCGCGCCGCTTCCGACGCCGGCATCGACGGCCTCGACGAGCTGTTCACCGGCCCCACCGCGATCGCGTTCGTCCGGGGCGAGCCGGTCGACGCCGCCAAGGCGATCAAGGCGTTCGCCAAGGACCACAAGGCGCTCGTCATCAAGGGCGGCTACATGGAGGGCCGTGCGCTCTCCCTCGACGAGGTCAACCGGATCGCCGACCTCGAGTCCCGCGAGGTCGTGCTGGCCAAGCTGGCCGGCGCGATGAAGGGCAACCTCGCCAAGGCCGCCGGGCTGTTCAACGCCCCCGCGTCGCAGGTCGCCCGCCTCGCCGCGGCGCTGCAGGAGAAGAAGGGCGGCGAGGAAGCCGCATAGCGGACGCCGCTCAAAGCACCACCCGATACAGACAGACAAAAACCCAGGAAGGACCAATCATGGCCAAGCTGTCCACTGACGAGTTGCTCGACGCGTTCAAGGAAATGACGCTGCTGGAGCTCTCGGAGTTCGTCAAGCAGTTCGAGGAGACCTTCGAGGTCACCGCCGCCGCTCCGGTCGCGGTCGCCGCAGCCGGCCCCGCCGGTGGCGCCCCCGCCGAGGCTGCCGAAGAGCAGACCGAGTTCGACGTCATCCTCGAGAGCGCCGGTGAGAAGAAGATCGGCGTCATCAAGGTCGTCCGCGAGATCGTCTCGGGCCTGGGCCTCAAGGAGGCCAAGGATCTGGTCGACAGCGCTCCCAAGCCGATCCTGGAGAAGGCTGCCAAGGAGGCTGCCGACGACGCCAAGGCCAAGCTCGAGGCCGCCGGCGCGACGGTCACCGTCAAGTAGTTCTCGACCACACGCGAAACCGCCCGGGATCACTGCGATCCCGGGCGGTGCGCTACAGTGACGTGAGCCACAGATACGGCAGACGTGGCAGAAGGCACTCTTTGGGAAGGATCGCGTGTGGGGATCGGCATTCAGGTCGAGGGGCTGACCAAGTCCTTCGGGCCCCAGCGAATCTGGGAAGACGTCACCATGGAGGTCCCGCCCGGTGAGGTCAGCGTGCTGCTCGGCCCGTCCGGTACCGGTAAGTCGGTCTTCCTGAAGTCGCTCATCGGTCTGCTGCGCCCGGAGCGCGGCAAGATCATCGTCGACGGCACCAACATCATCGAGTGCTCGGCCAAAGAGCTCTACGAAATCCGCACCCTGTTCGGCGTCATGTTCCAGGACGGTGCGCTGTTCGGCTCGATGACCCTGTATGACAACACCGCGTTCCCGCTTCGTGAGCACACGAAGAAGAAGGAGAGCGAGATCCGCAACATCGTCATGGAGAAGCTCGAACTCGTCGGCCTCGGCGGCGACGAGAACAAGTTCCCCGGCGAGATCTCCGGCGGTATGCGCAAGCGCGCCGGCCTGGCGCGGTCGCTGGTGCTCGACCCGCAGATCATCCTCTGCGACGAGCCGGACTCCGGTCTGGATCCCGTGCGTACCGCCTACCTGTCGCAGCTGTTGATCGACATCAACGCGCAGATCGACTGCACGATCCTGATCGTGACGCATAACATCAACATCGCCCGCACGGTGCCCGACAACATGGGCATGCTGTTCCGCAAGCACCTGGTGATGTTCGGTCCGCGTGAGGTGCTGCTGACCTCGGACGAGCCGGTGGTGCGTCAGTTCCTCAACGGTCGCCGAATCGGGCCGATCGGTATGTCGGAGGAAAAGGACGAGTCGACGATGGCCGAAGAGCAGGCCATGGTGGACGCCGGTCACCACGACGGTGGCGTCGAGGAGATCGAGGGTGTACCGCCGCAGATCCAGGCCACTCCAGGCATGCCGGAACGCCGTGCGGTCGGCCGCCGGCAGGCCCGCGTGCGGGAGATCCTGCACACGCTGCCGCCGAAGGCTCAGCAGGCGATCCGCGAGGATCTCGAGAACACCGGCGGCCAGTCACAGCTCCACGACTACCCGGACGAGTCGACGACGGAGCGGCACCAGGAGGAGGAGGCCGTGCCCACCGCGTCGATCCCCGTGGCGCGCGAAGGCTGACCCTCCAGTGTCACGGCGTTTCGCTGTGCCGGGGGCGGCGCATGCGGTTGACCCCGTCGATCCTGAGCTTTCCACAGACGAGATCACGGTATCTCTTGACGGACACCGTTTGACGGGCCAATCTGTTGGACAGCATGCATGCACCGATTGAGGACGCCAGCCAGCGCCTGACCGGTCGTGTCATACGGCCCGTGCGCGGCAGTTGAGGAATCCGCCGCGCTGCGCTATTGTTGGACGTTGCGCTGGCTGCGTCCTGCCCACCTCACCTGCACCCGACACCGTGGTCCTGGCCTGAGCCCGAATTCGCTCAGTGATCCAGGCGTGTGCCGTTTTCGGAGAGCCCGGACAGGCCGCCATGTCAGCCGAACCGACGCAGATACGCGGCGCAAGGTCCGGTTCCCCGGCCCCCACAGTCGCTTGAGGTGCTGGAAGGATGCATCTTGGCAGTCTCTAGCCAGAGCAAATCAGCAAACGCTATCATCAACAACTCCGTTCCCGGAGCACCAAACCGCATCTCCTTCGCCAAGCTTCGCGAGCCTCTCGAGGTTCCGGGGCTTCTCGACGTGCAGACGGAATCCTTCGACTGGCTGATCGGCGCCGACAACTGGCGCCAGCGGGCCGTCGCACGCGGTGACGTGAACCCGACCGGTGGCCTCGAAGAGGTACTGACCGAGCTCTCGCCCATCGAGGACTTCTCCGGCTCGATGTCGCTGTCCTTCTCCGACCCGCGCTTCGACGAGGTCAAGGCCCCCGTCGACGAATGCAAAGACAAGGACATGACGTACGCGGCGCCGCTGTTCGTCACGGCCGAGTTCATCAACAACAACACCGGTGAGATCAAGAGCCAGACGGTGTTCATGGGCGACTTCCCGATGATGACCGAGAAGGGCACCTTCATCATCAACGGCACCGAGCGGGTCGTGGTGAGCCAGCTGGTCCGCTCGCCGGGTGTGTACTTCGACGAGTCGATCGACAAGTCCACCGAGAAGATGCTGCACAGCGTCAAGGTGATCCCCGGCCGCGGCGCGTGGCTGGAGTTCGACGTCGACAAGCGCGAGACCGTCGGCGTCCGCATCGACCGCAAGCGCCGTCAGCCGGTCACCGTGCTGCTCAAGGCGCTGGGCTGGAGCAACGAGCAGATCACCGAGCGGTTCGGCTTCAGCGAGATCATGATGAGCACGCTGGAGAAGGACAACACCGCCGGCACCGACGAGGCGCTGCTCGACATCTACCGGAAGCTGCGTCCGGGCGAGCCGCCGACCAAGGAGTCCGCGCAGACCCTGCTGGAAAACCTGTTCTTCAAGGAGAAGCGCTACGACCTGGCCCGCGTCGGCCGCTACAAGGTCAACAAGAAGCTCGGCCTCAACACCGACAAACCGATCACCAGCTCGACGCTGGCCGAAGAGGACATCGTCGCCACGATCGAGTACCTGGTGCGCCTGCACGACGGTCAGCAGAGCATGACTGTTCCCGGCGGAGTCGAGGTCCCGGTCGAAGTCGATGACATCGACCACTTCGGCAACCGTCGTCTGCGCACCGTGGGCGAGCTGATCCAGAACCAGATCCGCGTCGGCCTCTCACGCATGGAACGTGTCGTGCGTGAGCGCATGACCACCCAGGACGTCGAGGCGATCACGCCGCAGACCCTGATCAACATCCGTCCCGTCGTGGCGGCGATCAAGGAGTTCTTCGGCACCAGCCAGCTGTCGCAGTTCATGGATCAGAACAACCCGCTTTCCGGCCTGACCCACAAGCGTCGCCTCTCGGCGCTGGGCCCCGGCGGTCTGTCCCGTGAGCGGGCCGGCCTCGAGGTCCGCGACGTGCACCCCAGCCACTACGGCCGCATGTGCCCGATCGAGACCCCCGAGGGCCCGAACATCGGCCTGATCGGTTCGCTGTCGGTGTACGCGCGGGTCAACCCGTTCGGCTTCATCGAGACGCCGTACCGCAAGGTCGACAACGGTGTGGTCACCGACCAGATCGACTACCTCACCGCCGACGAGGAGGACCGCCACGTCGTGGCGCAGGCCAACTCGCCGCTGGACGACGAGGACCACTTCGCCGAGGACCGCGTCCTGGTCCGCCGCAAGGGCGGCGAGGTCGAGTTCGTGTCGGCCACCGAGGTGGACTACATGGACGTCTCGCCGCGCCAGATGGTGTCGGTCGCGACGGCGATGATCCCGTTCCTCGAGCACGACGACGCCAACCGTGCCCTCATGGGTGCCAACATGCAGCGCCAGGCGGTTCCGCTGGTGCGCAGCGAGGCCCCGCTGGTCGGCACCGGGATGGAGCTGCGCGCCGCTATCGACGCCGGCGACGTCGTCGTCAGCGAGAAGGCGGGCGTGGTCGAAGAGGTCAGCGCCGACTACGTCACCGTGATGGCCGACGACGGCACCCGGCACACCTACCGGATGCACAAGTTCGCCCGCTCCAACCACGGCACCTGCGCCAACCAGCGTCCGATCGTGGACGCCGGCCAGCGGGTCGGGGCGGGGCAGGTCGTCGCCGACGGTCCCTGCACCCAGAACGGTGAGATGGCCCTGGGCAAGAACCTGCTCGTGGCGATCATGCCCTGGGAGGGCCACAACTACGAGGACGCGATCATCCTCTCCAACCGTCTGGTCGAAGAGGACGTGCTCACCTCGATTCACATCGAAGAGCACGAGATCGATGCCCGCGACACCAAGCTGGGCGCCGAGGAGATCACCCGGGACATCCCGAACGTCTCCGACGAGGTGCTCGCCGACCTCGACGAGCGCGGCATCGTCCGCATCGGCGCCGAGGTCCGTGACGGCGACATCCTGGTCGGCAAGGTCACCCCGAAGGGTGAGACCGAGCTGACCCCGGAGGAGCGGCTGCTGCGCGCGATCTTCGGTGAGAAGGCGCGCGAGGTCCGCGACACGTCGCTCAAGGTGCCCCACGGTGAATCCGGCAAGGTCATCGGCATCCGCGTGTTCTCCCGCGAGGATGACGACGAGCTGCCCGCCGGCGTCAACGAGCTGGTCCGCGTGTACGTCGCGCAGAAGCGCAAGATCTCCGACGGCGACAAGCTGGCCGGGCGCCACGGCAACAAGGGCGTCATCGGCAAGATCCTGGCGAGCGAGGACATGCCGTTCCTGCCCGACGGCACCCCGGTGGACATCATCCTCAACACCCACGGTGTGCCGCGCCGGATGAACATCGGCCAGATCCTGGAGACCCACCTCGGGTGGGTGGCCAAGGCCGGCTGGAACATCGCGCTGGCGAACGGCGGGGGTCCGGCAGTGCCCGACTGGGCCGACAAGCTCCCCGAGGAGCTGTACTCGGCGCCGTCGGACAGCATCGTCGCCACCCCGGTGTTCGACGGTGCCCGCGAGAACGAGCTGTCGGGTCTGCTCGCCTCCACGCTGCCCAACCGCGACGGCGAGGTCATGGTCGACGCGGACGGCAAGGCCGAGTTGTTCGACGGACGCAGCGGCGAACCGTTCCCGTACCCCGTGACGGTCGGCTACATGTACATCCTCAAGCTGCACCACCTGGTGGACGACAAGATCCACGCCCGCTCGACCGGTCCGTACTCGATGATCACCCAGCAGCCGCTCGGTGGTAAGGCGCAGTTCGGTGGCCAGCGGTTCGGCGAGATGGAGTGCTGGGCCATGCAGGCCTACGGCGCCGCCTACACGCTGCAGGAGCTGTTGACGATCAAGTCCGACGACACCGTCGGTCGCGTCAAGGTGTACGAGGCCATCGTCAAGGGCGAGAACATCCCCGAGCCGGGCATCCCGGAATCGTTCAAGGTGCTTCTCAAGGAACTGCAGTCGCTGTGCCTCAACGTCGAGGTGTTGTCTTCCGACGGTGCCGCGATCGAGATGCGTGACGGTGACGACGAGGACCTGGAGCGCGCCGCTGCCAACCTCGGAATCAACCTGTCCCGCAACGAATCCGCGTCCGTCGAGGACCTCGCCTAAATATCTGATCCCGAAAGGGGAAAGGGAGTTACGTGCTAGACGTCAACTTCTTCGATGAGCTCCGGATCGGCCTCGCCACCGCCGACGACATTCGTCAGTGGTCCTACGGCGAGGTCAAGAAGCCGGAGACCATCAACTACCGCACGCTCAAGCCGGAGAAGGATGGCCTGTTCTGCGAGAAGATCTTCGGACCGACTCGTGACTGGGAGTGCTACTGCGGCAAGTACAAGCGCGTCCGCTTCAAGGGCATCATCTGTGAGCGCTGCGGCGTCGAGGTGACCCGCGCCAAGGTGCGCCGTGAGCGGATGGGCCACATCGAGCTGGCCGCACCCGTCACCCACATCTGGTACTTCAAGGGTGTGCCGTCGCGGTTGGGCTACCTGCTCGACCTGGCCCCGAAGGATCTCGAGAAGATCATCTACTTCGCGGCCTACGTCATCACCGACGTCGACGACGAGATGCGCCACAACGAGCTCTCGACGCTGGAGGCCGAGATGGTCGTCGAGCGCAAGGCCGTCGAGGATCAGCGTGACGCCGACCTGGAGGCCCGCGCCCAGAAGCTCGAGGCCGACCTGGCCGAGCTCGAGGCCGAAGGCGCCAAGAGCGACGTGCGCCGCAAGGTGCGCGACGGCGGCGAGCGGGAGATGCGTCAGCTCCGCGACCGGGCCCAGCGCGAGCTCGACCGGCTCGACGAGATCTGGACCGCCTTCACCAAGCTGGCTCCCAAGCAGCTCATCGTCGACGAGGTTCTCTACCGCGAGCTCGTCGACCGCTACGGCGAGTACTTCACCGGTGCCATGGGCGCGGAGTCGATCAAGAAGCTCATCGAGAACTTCGACATCGAGGCCGAGGCCGAGAACCTGCGCGAGACCATCCGCAGCGGCAAGGGCCAGAAGAAGCTGCGCGCGCTCAAGCGACTGAAGGTCGTCGCAGCGTTCCAGACCAACCGGAACTCGCCGATGGGCATGGTGCTCGACGCCGTTCCGGTGATCCCGCCGGAACTGCGCCCGATGGTCCAGCTCGACGGTGGCCGCTTCGCCACCTCCGACCTGAACGACCTGTACCGCCGCGTGATCAACCGCAACAGCCGGTTGAAGCGACTGATCGACCTCGGCGCGCCCGAGATCATCGTCAACAACGAGAAGCGCATGCTCCAGGAGTCGGTGGACGCGCTGTTCGACAACGGCCGTCGCGGCCGGCCCGTCACCGGGCCCGGCAACCGTCCCCTCAAGTCGCTGTCCGACCTGCTCAAGGGCAAGCAGGGCCGGTTCCGTCAGAACCTGCTCGGTAAGCGCGTCGACTACTCGGGCCGTTCGGTCATCGTCGTCGGCCCGCAGCTCAAGCTGCACCAGTGCGGTCTGCCGAAGCTGATGGCGCTCGAGCTGTTCAAGCCGTTCGTCATGAAGCGCCTGGTCGACCTGAACCACGCGCAGAACATCAAGAGCGCCAAGCGCATGGTGGAACGTCAGCGCCCGCAGGTGTGGGACGTGCTCGAAGAGGTCATCGCCGAGCATCCGGTGCTGCTCAACCGCGCACCGACACTCCACCGCCTCGGTATCCAGGCCTTCGAGCCGCAGCTGGTCGAGGGCAAGGCCATCCAGCTGCACCCGCTGGTCTGCGAGGCGTTCAACGCCGACTTCGACGGCGACCAGATGGCCGTGCACCTTCCGCTGAGTGCGGAGGCGCAGGCCGAGGCCCGCATCCTGATGCTGTCCTCGAACAACATCCTCTCGCCCGCGTCGGGTAAGCCGCTGGCCATGCCCCGTCTGGACATGGTCACCGGGCTGTACTTCCTGACCACGATGATCGAGGGCGACAAGGGCGAGTACCGGCCCGCCGCCACCGACCAGCCGGAGGAGGGCGTGTACAGCTCGCCCGCCGAGGCGATCATGGCGATGGACCGCGGTACGTTGAGCGTGCGCGCGAAGATCAAGGTGCGGCTGACCCAGCTGCGGCCGCCGGCCGCCCTGGAGGCCGAGCTGTTCCCCAGGGACGAGCGCAGCGACGGGGAATCCTCGGGCGGGTGGAAGCCGGGCCTGGCCTGGACCGCCGAGACGACCCTTGGTCGCGTGATGTTCAACGAGCTGCTGCCGATCTCGTATCCGTTCATCAACGAGCAGATGCACAAGAAGGTCCAGGCCCGGATCATCAACGATCTGGCCGAGCGCTTCCCGATGATCGTCGTCGCGCAGACCGTCGACAAGCTCAAGGACGCCGGCTTCTACTGGGCCACGCGAAGCGGAGTGACGGTCTCCATGGCCGACGTGCTGGTGCCGCCGCAGAAGCAGGAGATCCTCGACCGGTACGAGAAGGAAGCCGACGGCATCGAGCGCAAGTACCAGCGTGGCGCCCTGAACCACAAGGAGCGCAACGACTCCCTGGTCAAGATCTGGCAGGACGCCACCGAAGAGGTCGGCAAGGCCCTCGAAGAGCACTACCCGGCAGACAACCCGATCATCACGATCGTGAAGTCGGGCGCCACGGGCAACTTCACGCAGACCAGAACGCTGGCCGGCATGAAGGGTCTGGTGACCAACCCGAAGGGTGAGTTCATTCCGCGCCCGATCAAGTCCTCGTTCCGCGAGGGCCTGACGGTGCTGGAGTACTTCATCAACACCCACGGCGCCCGAAAGGGTCTGGCGGACACGGCACTTCGTACCGCTGACTCGGGTTACCTGACCCGTCGTCTGGTCGACGTGAGCCAGGACGTCATCGTCCGCGAGCACGACTGCGAGACCGAGCGTGGCATCAACGTCACGCTGGCCGAGCGTCAGCCCGACGGTTCGTTGACCCGCGATCCGCACGTCGAGACCTCGGCGTTCGCCCGCACCCTGGCCACCGACGCGGTCGACGCCGACGGCAACGTCGTCATCGAGCGTGGCCACGACCTGGGCGACCCGGCCATCGACAGGCTGCTGGCGGCCGGCATCGACCACGTCAAGGTACGTTCGGTGCTGACCTGCACGTCGGCCACCGGTGTGTGCGCGAAGTGCTACGGCCGTTCGATGGCCAGCGGAAAGCTGGTCGACATCGGCGAGGCCGTCGGCATCGTGGCCGCGCAGTCCATCGGCGAGCCCGGCACGCAGCTGACCATGCGCACCTTCCACCAGGGCGGCGTGGGTGAGGACATCACCGGCGGTCTGCCCCGCGTGCAGGAGCTGTTCGAGGCCCGCGTGCCGCGGAACAAGGCGCCGATCGCCGACGTCTCCGGCCGCGTGCAGCTCGAGGAGGGTGAGCGCTTCTACAAGATCACCATCGTCCCGGACGACGGTGGCGAGGAAGTGGTCTACGACAAGCTCTCCAAGCGTCAGCGGCTGCGCGTGATCAAGCACGAGGACGGCTCCGAGGGCGTGCTCTCCGACGGCGACCACGTCGAGGTCGGCGACCAGCTCATGGAGGGTTCGGCCGATCCGCACGAGGTCCTGCGTGTGCAGGGTCCGCGTGAGGTGCAGATCCACCTGGTCCACGAGGTCCAGGAGGTCTACCGGGCCCAGGGCGTGTCGATCCACGACAAGCACATCGAGGTCATCGTCCGGCAGATGCTGCGTCGCGTCACGATCATCGATTCGGGTGCGACGGAGTTCCTG
The DNA here is from genome assembly GCA_034189785.1 of Actinomycetota bacterium. Taxonomy (GTDB): domain Bacteria; phylum Actinomycetota; class Actinomycetes; order Mycobacteriales; family Mycobacteriaceae; genus Mycobacterium. The sequence goes on along the minus strand of JAXHUG010000004.1, from coordinate 105,706 downwards.
CCCGGCTCGCTGACCGAGCGTTCGGAGTTCGAGTCGGAGAACCGTCGCGTGGTGGCCGAAGGTGCAGAGCCCGCGGCCGGCCGTCCGGTGCTGATGGGTATCACGAAGGCATCGCTGGCCACGGATTCGTGGCTGTCGGCGGCGTCGTTCCAGGAGACCACTCGCGTGCTGACCGATGCGGCGATCAACTGCCGCAGCGACAAGCTGCAGGGTCTGAAGGAGAACGTGATCATCGGCAAGCTGATCCCGGCCGGTACCGGTATCAACCGCTACCGCAACATCCAGGTGCAGCCCACCGAAGAGGCGCGGGCCGCGGCGTACACGATCCCGTCCTACGAGGATCAGTACTACAACCCGGACTTCGGCCAGGCGACCGGTGCCGCGGTGCCGCTGGACGACTACGGGTACAGCGACTACCGGTAACCCTTTCTGCGCGAGTTCTGCGCGAGCAGACACACATGTCCCCGCACGCCCGGCGTGTCGGGGACATGTGTGTCTGGTGGGCGGATTATCCACAGGCGGTGGCGGCGGTTGCTATGCCGCGCGCCGGGTCCTTGCCAACATCGGCGCATGTTCATCGACGACATGTTCGCGGCGCACGGGGGAGTCGCCACTGCCCGGCAACTGAGTGCGGTCATGTCCCGCAAGACGCTGGCGGGGCACCTACGGGCGGGCGTGATCGTCCGGGTGTGGCGCGGTGTCTACTCACTTGGGCCGCCCGACACGGCCAGGAAGTTGGCAGCCCTCGACATGTTGGTGGGTCGGCCGGTCGTCGCCTGCCTCCACACCGCAGCCGAGCTGCACGGCTTTCGGACAGAGGCTCCTGGGCCGGTGCACATCCTCGATCCGGGTATCCGGATGCGCCCGACGCTCGGCCTGATGGTGCATCAACGGGTGGGAGCGCCGCTGCACCGGGTGAACGGTCGACTGGTGACGACACCGGCGTGGACGGCGGCCGAGATCGCTCGAAGCCTGAGCCGACCGCGCGCGCTCGCGACGTTGGACGCCGCACTCCACGTAGGGGCGTGTGGACCGGCCGACCTCGTGCGTGCTGTCACCGAGCAGAAAGGCCGTCGAGGCATCGTCAACGTGCGTGCGCTGGTGGCGTACGCGGACGGTCGCTCCGAATCGCCGATGGAAAGTGAGGCCCGGCTGGTCTTCATCGACGGCGGGCTGCCGCGGCCGGAACTCCAGTTCGAAATCGTGGACCGCTGCGGTCAGCTTTGGCGGGTGGACTTCGCGTGGCAAGGAGCGAAGGTTGTTGCCGAGTACGACAGCATGGAGTGGCATGCCAATGCCGTCTCGCTGCGCCACGACCGGATGAAGACCGCGCGGTTGCAAGAGTGTGGGTGGACCGTCATCCCGCTCGTCGTCGACGACGTTCGCCGGTATCCACTCGACCTGGTGGCACGAATCGCCGAACACCTCGAGCGCGCGGAGATGGCCGGATGAGGGCTCGCCTTCTTCGGCGAGCAGACACATATGTCCCCGATTTCCCGCGGTTCGGGGACATATGTGTCTGCTCGCGCCACAAACGCGCCACAACGGTGAGCACCTAGACTCGGCTGCGTGCTCATCGGTTCGCATGTCGCCAACGACGATCCCCTGGCCGCTGCCCAGGCCGACGGCGCCGACGTGGTGCAGTTCTTCCTCGGCGACCCGCAGAGCTGGAAGAAACCCAAGCCCCGCCAGGACGCCGAGGCGTTGAAGACGTCCGGCATCCCGCTCTACGTCCACGCGCCGTACCTGATCAACGTGGCGTCGGCCAACAACCGCGTGCGGATCCCGTCGCGCACAATCCTGCAGGACACCTGCGATGCGGCGGCCGAGGTGGGCGCCACCGCGGTGATCGTGCACGGCGGCCACGCCGACGACAAGGACATGGAGGCCGGATTCGAGCGGTGGGTCAAGGCGCTCGACCGGCTCGAGACCACGGTCCCCGTCTACCTGGAGAACACCGCCGGCGGTGAGCACGCGATGGCGCGCTACTTCGACACCATCGGCCGGCTGTGGGACCACATCGGCGACTTCGGCATCGGGTTCTGCCTCGACACCTGCCATGCGTGGGCGGCGGGCGAGGCGCTGGTCGACGCCGTCTCACGAGTCAAGCGGATCACCGGCCGCATCGACCTCGTCCACTGCAACGACTCGCGTGATGCGGCCGGTTCGGGGGCCGACCGGCACGCCAACTTCGGCAACGGCCAGATCGACCCGCACCTGCTGGTCGCGGTGGTGCAGGCCGCCGACGCACCGGTCATCTGCGAGACCTCCGACGACGGGCGCAAGGACGACATCTCGTTCCTGCGCGAGAACGTCTGAGGGTCACACTTCGATCGCGAACAGGCGTCGAACGGCGGGTGGCGTAGCGGTTAACTAGGCTGAGTCGGGCCAGATCCGACTCCGAAAGGCCGATGTGTGTCCGCGGTTGACCAGTCGTCGATTGCGCTGACGCCACCTGACATCTCCTCGAGGAGGCGTCGGCTGACCGTCGCGAGATGGACGGCGATCGTCGTATGGGCCGTCGTCGTGGTGTACCGCACGGCCACGGACGGCTTCGCGTTCAACCGCGAGCTGCTGCTCCTCTACATCGCCACCGGGCTGTTGGCCGCCAGCATCGGGCGCGGTCGCCGGATGGTCTTCGTGATCCGCGACTGGCTGCCCTTCGCGCTGGTCCTGCTGGCCTACGACCTCAGCCGCGGGGCGGCCACGCTGGTCGGCCGGCCCACCCTGTGGCACTGGCAGGCCGATGCCGACCGCTGGCTGTTCTTCGGGACGATGCCGACGGTGTGGCTGCAGGAGCGGCTCAAACAGCCGACCCCGCCGTGGTGGGAGATCGGCATCAGCACCGTCTACATGTCGTTCTTCATCCTGCCGTACGTGATCGCCGGCGTGCTGTGGCTGCGCAACCGCGAGGAGTGGAAGGCGTTCGTGCGGTTGTTCGTCGGCCTGAACGTCGCCGCGCTGATGGTCTACGCGCTGTTCCCCGCCGCCCCGCCGTGGGCGGCGGCCCGCTGCACGGCCGCCGACGTGGAGGGCGGTCCGTCCGGTCCGCGCTGCATGTTCCGCTCCGCCCGCGGTGTGGCCGACGGCGGTGTGCTCGGTTCGATGCAGTCCAGCCAGGACGGTGCGAATCAATGGGTGGAGCGGATCGTCGCGCGCGGGTGGGGCAAGTTGAACCTGCACTCGGCGACGGCGCTGCTCGACGCCGGGCAGGCGAGCGTGAACCTGGTGGCCGCCATCCCGTCGTTGCACGCCGGGATGACGGCGGCGATCGCGGCGTTCCTGTGGCGCCGGGCGCACCGCGGATGGCGCCCGGTGCTGGTCGCCTACGTGCTGGTGATGGCGTTCACGCTGGTCTACACCGCCGAGCACTACGTCATCGACATCGTGCTGGGGTGGGCGTTCGCCGCGGCCGCGGTTGTCGCGCTGAACCGCTACGAGGCATGGCGGTGGTCTCGGGAGTCGGCCGCGCCGCTGCCGGAGGGCAGCCCGCACCTCGTCGGCCACGATCTGACGACGCTGACGGGTGGTTGACGCGCCCTAGGCGGGAACCCGGGTGTCCATGGGAATCGACATTCTGCTCGCCACCGTGGGCCTGCTCGGAGTCGTCGTTGCTGCGTTGTCGGCCACGATGCGCCGACTGCCGATCTCCGAACCGCTGCTCGGACTGGTCGCGGGGATGCTGATCGGGCCGTACGTGCTCGACCTGGTGCACCTGCCGGCGCTCACCGACGAGCATTCACTGCTCCATGAGGCCAGTCGCGTCCTGCTTGCGGTCTCGGTGATGGCCGTCGCCCTGCGTTATCCGGCCGCCGAGGTGCGCCGCGTGTGGCGCCCGGTGGTAGTGCTCCTCGTGGTTGCCATGCCCTTGATGGCCGTGGTGACCGCCGCTCTGGGGTGGTTTCTGCTGTCCGTCCCCTTTGTCACGGCAGCGCTGCTCGGTGCCGCGCTGTGCCCGACCGACCCGGTGCTGGCGTCGAGCGTGGTGACGGGCGAGGACGCGGAACGCGACCTGCCCGCGCGTGACCGCCGGCTGCTGTCGTTGGAGTCCGGAGCCAACGACGGGTTGGCGTTGCCGCTCGTGCTGGCCGCCATCGCCATCGCCGGTGGGATGAGCACCGGTGCGGCGGTTCGCGAATCGCTGTGGCAGATCCTGGGAGCGGTCGTGGTCGGCGCGGCGATGGGTTGGGCCGGCGGGCAGGCGCTCACCTGGGGCGACAGGTTCGGGGCCACCGCCGCGGCGCCGGCGTTGTTCTTCACCGTGGTGCTGGCGTTGGGCATCCTCGGGTTCGCCGGCCTCTGGCATCTGGACGGGATCCTGGCGGTCTTCGTCGGCGGCCTGTTGTTCAACGTGGTCGGCACCGGGGGGGAACGGGCAGCGGAGGTGCCGATCGACGAGGCGATCAACCGCTTCGCCGTCCTCCCGTTGTTCGTGCTGCTCGGCGCAGCGTTGCCGTGGGATTCCTGGGCCGATCTGGGCTGGCACGGCGTCGCCCTCGCGGTGTGCGTGCTGGTGCTGAGGCGGTTGCCGATCCTCTTGCTGTTGCGCCGTCTGTTGCGGCTGCCGATTCCCGACGCCGTGTACCTCGGGTGGTTCGGGCCGGTGGGCGTCTCGGCGCTCTTCTACCTGACGATGGAAGCCGACCGCCTCGGCGTCGACGAGACCGTACTGGCCGCCGGATCACTGATCCTGGTCGTGAGCACGATCGCCTTCGGCCTCAGCGGCGTGGCCGGACGCATGCTCTACGTCAGGGCCGCCCCTAAGACCTCTGCCGGGTCTCCGGGGTAGCGCGGGGCATTACAGGTCTTGTGCGGTTGTCGGCTGAGGTGTAACACTGCGGGTATGTCCGACACGCACGTCGTCACCAACCAGGTCCCGCTGCTGCACGACCACAACCCGGCCGCCTCGCCGGTGCTCACCGAGGCGTTGGTCCGCGAAGGCGGGGAGTGGGGCCTCGACGAGGTCGCCGAACTGGGAGCGCTCTCGGGAAGTCCGCAGGCCCAGCGGTGGGGTGAGCTCGCCGACCGGAATCGGCCCGTCCTGCACACCCACGACCGCGTCGGCCACCGCGTCGACGAAGTCGAGTTCGACCCCGCCTACCACGAACTGATGCGCACCGCGATCGGCCACGGACTGCACGCCGCGCCGTGGGCCGACGACCGTGCCGGCGCCCACGTCGTGCGCGCGGCCAAGACATCGGTGTGGACCCCCGAACCCGGGCACATCTGTCCGATCTCGATGACCTACGCCGCCGTGCCCGCGCTGCGGTTCAACCCCGAGCTGGCCGCCGTCTACGAACCGCTGCTGACCAGCCGGGTGTACGACCCGGAGCTGAAGGTGCCCGCGACCAAGGCCGGCATCACCGCGGGAATGTCGATGACCGAGAAGCAGGGCGGCTCCGATGTGCGCGCCGGCACCACGCAGGCGACCCCGAACGGCGACGGCACCTACTCGCTGACCGGTCACAAGTGGTTCACCTCGGCGCCGATGTGCGACATCTTCCTGGTGCTCGCCCAGGCGCCCGGCGGGCTGTCGTGCTTCTTCCTGCCGCGCATCCTGCCCGACGGCACGCGCAACCGAATGCTGTTGCAGCGCCTCAAGGACAAGCTCGGCAACCACGCCAACGCCTCCAGTGAGGTCGAATACGACGGCGCAACGGCCTGGCTGGTCGGCGAGGAGGGCCGCGGCGTGCCGACCATCATCGAGATGGTCAACCTGACCCGGCTGGACTGCGCACTGGGATCGGCCACGAGCATGCGCAGCGGGCTCACCCGGGCGATCCACCACGCGCAGCACCGCAAGGCGTTCGGCGAGTACCTGATCGACCAGCCGCTGATGCGCAACGTGCTCGCCGACCTGGCCGTCGAGGCGGAGGCCGCGACGATGGTCGCGATGCGGATGGCCGGCGCCACCGACCGCGCCGTACGCGGCGACTCCCGTGAAGCGCTGCTGCGCCGCATCGGGCTGGCCGCCGCGAAGTACTGGGTGTGCAAACGCGCCACCCCGCACGCGGCCGAGGCGATGGAGTGCCTGGGCGGCAACGGCTATGTCGAGGACTCGGGGATGCCGAGGCTGTACCGCGAGGCGCCGCTGATGGGTATCTGGGAGGGGTCGGGCAACGTCAGCGCGCTGGATACGTTGCGCGCCATGGCAACCCGCCCGGAGAGCGTCGAGGTGCTGTTCGACGAGTTCGCGCAGTCGGCCGGTCAGGACGCCCGGCTCGACGCGCATGTCGAGGCGCTGCGGCCGGCGCTCGACGACCTCGCCACCGTCGAGTACCGCGCCCGCAAGGTGGCCGAGGACATCTGCCTGGCCCTGCAGGGAGCGCTGATGGTGCGGCACGGGCATCCCGCGGTGGCCGAGGCGTTCCTGGCGACCCGGTTGGGCGGGCGGTGGGGTGGCGCGTTCGGCACGCTGCCCGTCGGCCCGGACCTCGCGCCGATCCTCGAACGCGCGCTGGTCAAGGGGTGACCGCGTGACCCACGCGATCCGGCCCGTCGACTTCGGCAACCCCGAGACCATGCTCTACCGGCTCGGCGACCACGGCCGACGAGCCTCCGGGGTGTAGCGATGCGGTTGACGGCGCGGTCGGTGGTGCTGTCGGTCTTGCTCGGTGCACATCCAGCGTGGGCCACCGCGAGCGAATTGATCCGCCTCACCGCCGATTTCGACATCCGCGAACCGACCGTGCGGGTGGCGCTGACGCGGATGCTCGGCGCGGGCGACCTGGTGCGCTCGGCCGACGGCTACCGGCTCTCCGACCGGCTGCTGGCCCGGCAGCGCCGCCAGGACGACGCGATCAACCCGCGCCAGCGGCGGTGGGACGGCGCCTGGACCACCCTGGTGATCACCAGCGTCGGCACCGATGCCCGCACCCGCGCCGCCCTGCGGAACACGTTGCAGGACAACCGTTTCGGTAAACTGCGTGAAGGGGTGTGGCTGCGGCCGGACAACCTCGACACGGCGTTGCCCGCAGACGTCGCCGACCGGGTGCGGGTGCTGCACGCCCGTGACGAGGAGCCGGCAGACCTCGCCGCCCGGCTGTGGGACCTGCCCGCGTGGGCCGCACAGGGCCGCCGGCTCCTCGACCGCATGGACACCGCCCGTGACGTCCCCGCCCGGTTCGTCACCGCCGCCGCGATCGTCCGGCACCTGCTCACCGACCCCGTGCTGCCCGCCGAGCTGCTGCCCACGGACTGGCCCGGCGACGAACTACGCACCGCCTACACCGCTTTCGCCGCCGAACTCGTCGAGCGGCGGGATGCCCGACTCATGGAGGCGACATGACAGGACCCGTCCACGTCGACCGCGACGGCGCGGTGACCACCGTGATCATCGACCGGCCCGACGCCCGCAACGCCGTCGACCGCCCCACCGCCGAGGCGCTCTACGAAGCCTTCGACGCATTCGACCGCGACGACTCCTCATCGGTCGCCGTGCTGTGGGGAGACCACGGCACCTTCTGCGCCGGCGCCGACCTCAAGGCGTTCGGCACCCCCGACGCCAACGCCGTGCACCGCAGCGGACCCGGCCCGATGGGGCCGACGCGCATGGTGCTGTCGAAACCGGTGATCGCCGCGGTCAGCGGATACGCCGTCGCCGGCGGACTCGAACTCGCGCTGTGGTGCGATCTGCGCGTCGTCGAGGAGGGCGCGGTGCTCGGGGTGTTCTGCCGACGCTGGGGTGTGCCGCTGATCGACGGCGGCACCGTGCGGCTGCCCCGGCTGATCGGGCAGAGCCGGGCGATGGACCTGATCCTGACCGGCCGCCCCGTCGACGCCGCCGAGGCTCACGCGATCGGCCTGGCCAACCGTGTCGTCCCGAACGGTCAGGCGCGTCGACAAGCCGAGGAGTTGGCCGCCGAGATCGCCCGGTTCCCGCAGCAGTGCATGCGCGCCGACCGGGGTTCGGTGCTGGGGCAGTGGGGGCTGCCGGAGGCCGAGGCGATCGACCGGGAGTTCGCCGGCATCTCGCGGGTCAAAGACGAGGCGCTCGAGGGCGCGGGGCGTTTCGCGGCCGGCGCGGGCCGGCACGGCGCGAAAGCGTGAGACTTCAGCCCTTGGTGATCGTGTTGTTCGCGCCGAGGTCGTCGATCCTGGGGTCGCCCCCGCGGTAGGTGATCGTGTTGTTCAGCCCGACGACCGTGATCTCCTTGTCGACCCGCTCGAACGAGATGGTGTTGTCCGTGCCCCCGATGTTGACGTTCGCGCACGTCCCGGTCACCGTCAGCGTGTTGTTGGAGCCGCCGACGTTGAGGGCCTTACCGTCGGCGCAGTCGATCTCCGCGGTGGTGCCGACCGAGCCGTAGTTGATCGTGTTGCCGATCTCCATCTGCGCGCCCGAGGGACCCGCCGTCGCGGTAGGGGTGTCGGTGTCGCTGCTCTCGGAACCGCACCCGGCCAGGCCGAGCGCGGCGGCCGCCGCCAGTGCCGCGAACGTGCTACGGGAAAGGGAACTCATGACGCCTCGCTCCATGGTCAGGCCGGTACGCGGTTGATCCGGTTGGTCATCCCCAGTTTGCGGCCGCGGTCCCAGATGACGGGGTCGCCACGCACCGGGTTGCAGCGATCGACAAACCAGCGTGAAACCAGCGGTACGCCGTCACCCGTGCAACACCGTTGCGCTCAGTCCACACCGCCAGATCCATACCGTTGTTCCTACAGCACACCACCGACAACTGCCGACCATGTGAGAACGCAACAGTTGACAACCCTCGAGGCTGACATGGCGGCTCAACCGGACCCGCGGACGGCGGCGGGCGGGCGGACGGACGCGTTCCGGGGCCGAGACCACCCGGCTGAGCCGAACTCGATCGTCAACGCCGTGCTCACCTGCGCTGAGCGCCGGTCACAGCGCTGCGCGTCCGGTGTGGAAGGACTTTTGGAGCGACGCGGCCATCCTGGTATCGTGGGGGATCGTGCCTGGCCGTCGAGGCGCATGCGACGGGGTGACAACCAGACAGCATGCCCACATGCCGGCCAAATTCGCATGTCTACCACGCAGCGGAATCGCTTCGAGGTGTGCGCGTGCGACACACCCGGACGCGGGGTAAGCCGACAGGCTGAAACAGCAGTACAGAGACTTGAACAGAACAGACGACAAGCACCAACGGAAGCAACACAGAAAGCCGGTACATGCCAACCATCAACCAGCTGGTCCGCAAGGGTCGCCGCGACAAGATCGCCAAGGTGAAGACCGCGGCCCTCAAGGGCAGCCCGCAGCGTCGCGGTGTGTGCACCCGCGTGTACACGACCACCCCGAAGAAGCCGAACTCGGCGCTTCGCAAGGTCGCGCGCGTGAAGCTCACCAGCCAGGTCGAGGTCACCGCATACATCCCCGGTGAGGGCCACAACCTGCAGGAGCACTCGATGGTGCTGGTGCGCGGTGGTCGTGTGAAGGACCTTCCCGGTGTGCGTTACAAGATCATCCGCGGTTCGCTCGACACCCAGGGTGTCAAGAACCGCAAGCAAGCGCGCAGCCGCTACGGCGCCAAGAAGGAGAAGCGCTGATGCCGCGCAAGGGCCCCGCACCCAAGCGTCCGCTGGTCAACGATCCGGTCTACGGGTCGCAGCTGGTCACCCAGCTGGTCAACAAAGTGCTGCTGGACGGGAAGAAATCGCTGGCCGAACGCATTGTCTACGGTGCGCTCGAACAGGCGCGCGACAAGACGGGCACCGATCCGGTGGTCACCCTCAAGCGCGCTCTCGACAACGTCAAGCCGGCCCTCGAGGTCCGCAGCCGCCGCGTCGGTGGCGCCACCTATCAGGTGCCCGTCGAGGTCCGTCCCGATCGTTCCGTGACGCTGGCCCTGCGGTGGCTGGTGAGTTTCTCCAAGGCGCGTCGGGAGAAGACCATGATCGAGCGGCTGGCCAACGAGATCCTCGATGCCAGCAATGGCCTGGGTGCCGCCGTCAAACGGCGCGAGGACACCCACAAGATGGCCGAGGCAAACCGCGCCTTCGCACACTACCGCTGGTGATGTGACGCCCCGGCGGTGCTGCCGAGGTGTGATGACAACAGCAACTACCAAGCGAAAGAGAAGACTTCTGTGGCACAGAAGGACGTGTTGACCGACCTGAACAAGGTCCGCAACATCGGCATCATGGCGCACATCGACGCCGGTAAGACGACGACGACCGAGCGCATTCTCTACTACACCGGTATCAGCTACAAGATCGGTGAGGTCCACGACGGCGCGGCCACGATGGACTGGATGGAGCAGGAGCAGGAGCGGGGGATCACCATCACCTCCGCGGCCACGACGTGCTTCTGGAACGGCAACCAGATCAACCTGATCGACACCCCCGGGCACGTCGACTTCACCGTCGAGGTGGAGCGCAGCCTGCGCGTGCTCGACGGCGCCGTCGCCGTCTTCGACGGCAAGGAAGGTGTGGAGCCCCAGTCCGAGCAGGTGTGGCGGCAGGCCGACAAGTACAACGTCCCGCGCATCTGCTTCGTCAACAAGATGGACAAGCTCGGCGCGGACTTCTACTTCTCCGTGCGCACCATGGAGGAGCGCCTCGGCGCCAACGTCATCCCGATCCAGCTTCCGATCGGCTCCGAGGGCGACTTCGCAGGCGTCGTCGACCTGGTCGAGATGAAGGCCAAGGTGTGGAGCGCCGAGGCCAAGCTGGGTGAGAAGTACGACGTCGTGGATATTCCGGCCGACCTGCAGGAGCGGGCCGACGAGTACCGGCTCACGCTGATCGAGGCGGCCGCCGAGACCGACGAGGCGCTGCTCGAGAAGTACCTCGGCGGCGAGGACCTGTCGGTCGAGGAGATCAAGGGCGCACTGCGCCAGCTGACCATCAGCTCCGAGGCCTACCTCGTGCTGTGCGGCAGCGCGTTCAAGAACAAGGGCGTGCAGCCCATGCTGGACGCGGTCATCGACTACCTCCCGTCGCCGCTCGACGTTCCGCCTGCCGAAGGCCACGTGCCCGGCAAGGAGGACGAGGTCGTCACCCGCAATCCGTCGGTCGACGAGCCGTTCTCGGCGCTGGCATTCAAGGTCGCCACACACCCGTTCTTCGGCAAGCTGACCTACGTGCGCGTGTACTCCGGCTCCGTCGAGTCCGGCAGCCAGGTCATCAACGCCACCAAGGGCAAGAAGGAGCGGCTCGGGAAGCTGTTCCAGATGCACTCCAACAAGGAGAACCCGGTGGAGCGGGCCTCGGCCGGCCACATCTACGCCGTGATCGGGCTCAAGGACACCACCACCGGTGACACCCTGAGCGATCCGAACCAGCAGATCGTGCTCGAGTCGATGACCTTCCCCGATCCGGTGATCGAGGTGGCCATCGAGCCCAAGACCAAGAGCGACCAGGAGAAGCTCGGCACGGCGATCCAGAAGCTGGCCGAAGAGGATCCGACGTTCAAGGTGCACCAGGACGACGAGACCGGCCAGACCGTCATCGGCGGTATGGGCGAGCTCCACCTCGACATCCTGGTCGACCGGATGCGCCGCGAGTTCAAGGTCGAGGCCAACGTCGGCAAGCCGCAGGTCGCCTACCGCGAGACGGTCCGCCGTCCCGTGGAGAAGGTCGAGTTCACCCACAAGAAGCAGACGGGTGGCTCGGGCCAGTTCGCGAAGGTCATCATCAACCTCGAGCCGTTCCACGGCGAGGACGGTGCCACCTACGAGTTCGAGAACAAGGTCACCGGTGGCCGCGTCCCGCGCGAGTACATCCCGTCGGTGGACGCCGGTGTGCAGGACGCCATGCAGTACGGCGTGCTCGCCGGCTACCCGCTGGTGAACATCAAGGTGACCCTGCTCGACGGCGCCTACCACGAGGTCGACTCGTCGGAAATGGCGTTCAAGGTCGCCGGCTCGCAGGCCTTGAAGAAGGCCGCGCAGGCAGCTCAGCCGGTGATCCTCGAGCCGATCATGGCCGTCGAGGTGACCACACCCGAGGACTACATGGGTGAGGTGATCGGCGATTTGAACTCCCGCCGTGGTCAGATCCAGGCCATGGAGGAGCGGGCCGGTGCGCGCGTCGTCAAGGCGCAGGTGCCGTTGTCGGAGATGTTCGGCTACGTCGGCGACCTTCGGTCGAAGACCCAGGGCCGGGCGAACTACTCCATGGTGTTCGACTCGTACGCCGAAGTTCCGGCGAACGTGTCGAAGGAGATCATCGCGAAGGCGACGGGTCAGTAGACCTGCAGCAATCGCCGATCTGGTAAGACCACACAACTACAACAGATCAAACCTGCTTCCACAAAAAGCACCAACACAGTCCAGGAGGACACCACAGTGGCGAAGGCGAAGTTCGAGCGGACGAAGCCGCACGTCAACATCGGGACCATCGGTCACGTTGACCACGGCAAGACCACGCTGACCGCAGCAATCACCAAGGTTCTGCACGACAAGTATCCCGAGTTGAACGAGTCGCGCGCATTCGACCAGATCGACAATGCGCCTGAGGAGCGTCAGCGCGGCATCACGATCAACATCTCCCACGTGGAGTACCAGACCGAGAAGCGACACTACGCGCACGTCGACGCCCCCGGTCACGCCGACTACATCAAGAACATGATCACCGGTGCCGCCCAGATGGACGGCGCGATCCTGGTGGTCGCCGCGACCGACGGCCCGATGCCGCAGACCCGCGAGCACGTGCTGCTGGCCCGCCAGGTCGGCGTCCCCTACATCCTGGTGGCGCTGAACAAGGCCGACGCGGTCGACGACGAGGAGCTCATCGAGCTCGTGGAGATGGAGGTCCGCGAACTGCTGGCCGCCCAGGACTTCGACGAGGACGCCCCGGTCGTGCGCGTCTCGGCGCTCAAGGCGCTCGAGGGTGACGAGAAGTGGGTCAAGTCCGTCGAGGAGCTCATGGAGGCCGTCGACGAGTCGATCCCGGATCCGGTCCGCGACACCGACCGTCCGTTCCTGATGCCCGTCGAGGACGTCTTCACGATCACCGGCCGCGGCACCGTGGTCACCGGTCGTGTGGAGCGTGGCGTGGTCAACGTGAACGAGGAAGTCGAGATCGTCGGTATCCGCCCCGGCACCACCAAGACCACGGTCACCGGTGTCGAGATGTTCCGCAAGCTGCTCGACCAGGGCCAGGCCGGTGACAACGTCGGTCTGCTGCTGCGCGGTATCAAGCGTGAGGACGTCGAGCGCGGCCAGGTCGTGGTCAAGCCCGGCACCACCACCCCGCACACCGAGTTCGACGGCCAGGTCTACATCCTGTCCAAGGACGAGGGTGGCCGCCACACGCCGTTCTTCAACAACTACCGTCCGCAGTTCTACTTCCGGACCACCGACGTGACCGGCGTGGTGACCCTGCCCGAGGGCACCGAGATGGTGATGCCCGGTGACAACACCGACATCTCCGTCAAGCTGATTCAGCCCGTCGCCATGGACGAGGGCCTGCGGTTCGCCATCCGTGAGGGTGGCCGCACCGTCGGCGCCGGCCGTGTGACGAAGATCCACAAGTAAGACCAGTACGGCGAAGCGGCGCTCACCCTCTCGGGGCTGGGCGCCGTTTCGCGTTTCGCGCCGATGAGTCTGACAGTGATCGGACGCGGATCCGAGCGGCGCGGCAACAGGTTCTGTAGTCAGGGCCCCGGCACCACCAGCACCGGACGGTGGGCCGAACGCAGCGTCGCGCGGGCCACGCCGCCGAGCAGCACCCGGCGGATCGCCGACAGTCCGCGCGACCCCACCACGATCGTCGCCGCCCTGCGGTGTACGGCCAGATCGGTCAGCGTGTCGGCGACGAAGTGATCGTCGGCCCCCGCCTGCGTGTCGATGTGTTCGGTGGCCACACCGTCGGGCGGCGCCTCGGCGATGCCCTGCCCGACGGACACCGCGACGATCTCGCGGCCGGGAAAGAGGTGTTGGGCGGCCGCCAGCGCGGTCCGCGCGCCCCCGGATCCGTCCCACCCGACGACGATGGGACCTTTAGCCAGCGCGTCGTACTCGTCGGTCATCATGGGTGCCGGCGCCACCAGCGTCGGACGCGACGCGTAGTGCACGGCCATGTCCGAAACGCTGCCCATCAGGGCCTGGGCGCCGCCGAGTCCGCGCGAACCGACCAGCAGCAGATCGGCCGACACCTGCTCGGCCAACTGCGCGAGCACCAAACCCTCACCGCCCCAGGTCCTTTTCACGAGAGGTTCGGCGTCCAGACCGGCGGCGCGGGCGAGCGTGGCGCCGGTGGCCGCGATGCGCTGGGCCTCGCGTTCGCCCTCCTGCTCGGTGCGCTCGACCAGTTCGCTGGCGCTGCCGACCATGGACCGCAGGCGCCGGCGCAGCGGCTCGCTGGCGAACGGTGGTGTCCAGAGCTGCGCCACCCAGGCGTGGGCCTGCGGGAGCAGTTGCCCGCCCACCTCGATGGCGGAGGTGGCGGCGGGTGAGCCGTCGAATCCGATGAGCACGCCGAGTGGCATGGGGGACCTCCCTCGATCTGCCCCGATCGTATGCGCAGGACGCCTGACGGTCACGGCGTTCCTGCAACGCATCCCAGTTCTGCTGTCAGCCGGTGCCCAGCTCGGGGGCCACGTCGACACCGGCCCACAGTCCCTTCCCGCGCAAAGATCCGCCGCACCCCGGGCAGGTAGTCGTCGGGTGGGACGATGATCCCGGCCTCGCCCTGGATCGGTTCCAGCAGCACCGCGACGGTGTGGTCGTCGACGGCGGCGGCCAGCGCGTCGGCAGCACCATGTCCTTGACGCACAGCCCGGCCAGTGCCTGGCAGAACGGGGCCAGCCGGTCGGAGTGGAAGGCGCGGCTGACCAACGCGGCCGCGTCGAGCTGGGCGTGTGCGGCCGCGACGATCCGGGGGTGGCGATGGCCGAAGTTGACCGCGGAGTACGCGGCGAGGCAGTCGAGGTGGCGCCGGCCCTCCACGTCGGTGATCCGCGGCTTCACCACCGGGGTGGACATCCCGGACATCGAGCGCAGCGAGAGCATCGTGGTGCTGTCGAACCTCACCGGGCGCGCGCTGACCTGAGTAACGGCGAATCACAGTCACAGGGCGCCGTACCCGTCCGGCGACCCATCGTGTACAACCACCACGTGAACACTTCAGGTGGCATCGTCATCGTCGGCGGCGGTCTCGCAGCGGCCCGGACCGCCGAGCAACTGCGGCGTTCGAACTATTCCGGCCCGGTCACGATCGTCAGCGACGAGGATCATCTGCCCTACGACCGGCCGCCGCTGTCGAAGGAAGTGCTGCGCAGCGAGACCGACGACGTCACCCTCAAGCCCGCGGAGTTCTACCGGGAAAACGACATCACGGTGCTGCGCGGCGCCGGTGCGGCCAGCCTGGACACCGTCGGCAAGAAGGTCACGCTGACCGACGGGCGCGAGATCGGCTACGAGGAGCTGGTGATCGCGACGGGGCTGGTGCCCAAGCGTATTCCGTCGTTCCCCGACCTCACCGGCATCCACGTGCTGCGCAACTTCGACGAAAGCCTCAAACTGCGCAAGGAGGCGGGATCCGCGCGGCGCGCGGTGGTGATCGGCGCCGGGTTCATCGGCTGCGAGGTCGCCGCGAGCCTGCGCAAACTCGGCGTCGAGGTGGTGCTGGTCGAACCGCAGCCCGCGCCGTTGGCGTCGGTGCTCGGCAGGCAGATCGGCGAGCTGGTGGCCCGTCTGCACCGCGCCGAGGGCGTCGACGTGCGGTGCGGGGTGGGGGTGGCCGACGTCAAGGGTCAGGAGAAGGTGCAGTCGGTGGTGCTGTCCGACGGCACCGAGATCGAGGCGGACATCGTCGTCGTCGGCATCGGTTCGCGCCCGGCCACCGACTGGCTCGAGGACAGCGGCGTCACGCTCGACAACGGCGTGGTGTGCGACGCGCAGGGGCGCTCCACTGCACCGCATGTGTGGGCGATCGGCGACGTCGCCTCGTGGCTCGACACCGTCGGCAACCAAGTGCGTGTGGAACATTGGAGCAACGTCGCCGACCAGGCCCGGGTGCTGGTGCCCGCGATGCTCGGCCAGGACGTCCGGGGGGTGGTCTCGGTGCCGTACTTCTGGAGCGACCAGTACGACGTGAAGATCCAGTGCCTCGGCGAACCCCAGGCCGGCGACACGGTGCACATCGTCGAGGACGACGGCCGCAGGTTCCTGGCCTACTACGAACGCGACGGTGTGGTGGCCGGCGTGGTCGGCGGCGGGATGCCCGGCAAGGTCATGAAGACCCGCCACAAGATCGCCAACGGCGCCCCGATCGCCGACGTGCTCGGCTAGCCGTTTCGCGGGCCTGGAGCTGGCCTAGAGCTGGCCCAGGTAGAAGCGGGCGCCCTGGTCGTCGACGCATTCGGCCATCACGCCGTAGGGCTGACGGTTCGGCTCCTGCAGCACCGAACCGCCGGCCTCCCTGACCCGTCGCACCGCATCGTCGACATCGGCCACGGTCCACATCGGCACGGTCGCCGAGCGCGCGCTGCCGCCCGCCACCCCGGCCATGGGATGGCTCTCGTTCACCTGCCAGCCGTCGGCGATGTGACCCGGGTCGAAGGTCCAGGACAGCACCCGGCCGTAGAACTCCCGGAACAGTGCGGAATCGCCCACCTCGTAGGTGATGTAGGACAGCTCACCTGGTCCGGTGCCGTTGAGCGCGGGCCGCGGCGTCGGCCGTGACGGCGTGAACACCGCGAACCGGTTGCCCAGCGCATCGGTGGCGTCCAGCGTCGTCCCGAACTCGTGGGCGGTTGGCGCGCCGAGGGTTCCGCCCGCGGCGACGATCGACTGCCGTGCGCGGTCGAGGTCGTCGACGGCGTAGCAGCAGAACAGCGTGGCGGGTCCGTCGCCGGCAAAGATCCCGGTGGGCAGTTCGGTGTCGGTGACCTGGCGGGTGGCCGGATCGTAGGTCCAGCCCAGGACGTGGGCGTAGAACGCGGCGGCGCGCTCGGTGTCGGGGGTCCACAGCGACACGTAACCGACGTCGCCGTGCTGGATGAGGACCCCCGCACCGGTGACCGGCCCGGACAGCATCCAGCGATGCCCGAACGGGTCGATGATCGCCGCGGTGCGTGAGCCGTGGGCGTCGTAGGGCTCGCGTTGTACGCGGGCGCCGTGCTCGTGGGCCCGCCGCAAGGCCGCGTCGGTGTCGCTCACCTGCAGCATCAGACTCACCGAGACATGTTCGGCGGCAGGCGCCTTCAGCCCGAGTTCGGGGAATTCGTCGGCCAGGTACAGCACACCGCCGGACACGGTGAGTTCGGCGTGACCGATGCGGCCGTCGTCCATCACGACCGGCTCACCGGCCGGCGTCGCGCCGAACGCCTCGACGTACCAGTCGATGGCCGCGCGGGCATCGCCGACGGCCAGGTACGGCAGCGCGGCGGCGCGCGGAACCACGGTGGCCAGTGCGGTATCGGTTCCACTCATCTCGACTCCTTCGGTTCGGTTGGGCAGCCTGAGCGCCGACTCCAGCCGCCGGCGCAACCGCGCCGCGAACGCCGGGTCGGGCCGGACCGGAAGCTCGTCACCGTGCAGGACCCACAGCGGGTCGGTGCTGTCGTTCACGGTGTGCCTCCTTCCGGGTAGTGCGAGCGGAATGCGCGACGGGCCCGGACCAGCAGCGCCTCGGTGGCGTGCACCGTCCGACCGATCAACTCGGCGCATTCGGGGACCGAGCAGCCGTCGAGGTAGCGCAGCGCGAGCACGGTCCGATGCTGTTCGGGCAGTTTCGCCAGCACGCTTTCGGCGACGATCCGGTCCAGTTCGGCGTCCCAGCCGTCGACCGGCTCACCCGGTTCGGGCATCTCGCCGACCGGGACCGCGTGCCGGTCGTGTCGGCGCCGGTAGTGGTCGGCCAGTTTGTGCCGGGCGACCCCGATCAGCCACGGCACGCTGATCGGCGCGGAGGTGCCCCGCCGGACGGCGTCCATCGCCGCCAGGAAGGTCTCCGACGTCAGGTCCTCGGCGGTTCCGCGGTCCGGACAGCGTCTGACGAAGTAGCCGTACACCGTCGGCAGGGCATCGTCGTAGAGCGCCAGCAGGGTCCGCGGAGCGTCGTCACCGTCTGGTTCGCCGCTCACACCCTCATCGTCGCCGTTGCGCACCGAACTCCGACGCCGAAGTCACTAATGCAGCGCGCGCAGACCGTCGCGGACGGTGTCGAACGCGTCGCCGAGCGCCCGCGCCAGCGACACCGCCTCGTCGGCCAGCCACTGCTCGTAGGCCGACAGCGCCACGCCGAGCATCGTCCACGCCACCGTCTGCGGCACCAGATCGTGGGCCTTCACGCCGATGCGGCCGGCGACGAACTCGGCGATCACGGCCCGCCAGCCGGCGTACATGGTCATCGAATACGCCTGCAGCGCATCGGTTTGCAGGATGACGCGCATGCGTTGGCGGTGCCTGGCGGTCTCGGCGGCGTCGAAGTGGTTGAACGTGAGCAGCGCGGCCCGCAGCGCGTCGTCGACGGGCACGGCCGGGTCGAGATCGTCGAACAGTTGCCGCATGTGGCCGAGGTGCGCGTCGAAGTC
The DNA here is from genome assembly GCA_034189785.1 of Actinomycetota bacterium. GTDB lineage: Bacteria > Actinomycetota > Actinomycetes > Mycobacteriales > Mycobacteriaceae > Mycobacterium. The sequence goes on along the minus strand of JAXHUG010000004.1, from coordinate 87,261 downwards.
GCCCCACGGGATCGCACTCTTGGACGAGTAGTAGCGGAACAGCGTGCGGCGGGCGATGCCCGCGGCGGCGGCCACGTCATCGACGCTGACCCCGTCAAACCCGCGGGCGGCGAACAGTTCGAGCGCGACGTCGCTGATGTGGTCCTGGGTGGTGGAGCGACGCCGGCCCACCCGGGGCGCGGAATCCTGCCGCATGACAACCCACCCCTTCCGTTCTGGCACTCGATGCCATATCCTAGGCGACCTGGGTCACACTTCAGTGACCCTACGCGACGAAAGGCAGTGCTCATGGAGCCCAATCAGCACGTTGAAGCCGACGCCGGAGCCGCCCCGGCGACGACATCGGACAATGCACTGGTCACCGAGATGCTGGTCGAAGAGGTCTCGATCGACGGGATGTGCGGGGTCTACTGACCGTGTCGGCGCCTGTTGCGTTCGACCCCGATCTGCGGTGGCGGCTGCACCATCAAGTGGCGGTGCGGCCCGAACCGTTCGGGGCGCTGCTGTACCACTTCGGGACCCGCAAGCTGTCGTTCCTGAAGAACCGCACGATCGTCGACGTGGTGAACTCACTGGCTGATCACCGCGATGCCCGCTCGGCCTGCCGCGCGGCGGGCATCGACGATGCGCAACAGGCGCCGTACCTGCACGCGCTCGGCGTGCTCGTCCAATCCAAGATGCTCGTCTGCGAGGAGACGCCATGACGTCTGTTGTTCCGGTTCCCGCGCGGGGCGGAGTTCCGGCGCCAGTTCCCCGCCTGGTCGACCAGTTCGAGCGCGGTCTCGACGCGCCGATCTGCCTGACCTGGGAACTCACCTACGCCTGCAACCTGGCGTGCGTGCACTGCCTGTCGTCGTCGGGTAAGCGCGATCCTCGCGAGCTGTCCACCCAGCAGTGCAGGGACATCATCGACGAGCTCGAGCGCATGCAGGTGTTCTACGTCAACATCGGTGGCGGCGAACCCACTGTGCGCCCGGACTTCTGGGAGCTGGTCGACTATGCGACCGCCCACCACGTCGGGGTGAAGTTCTCCACCAACGGGGTGCGCATCACCGGAGAGATCGCCGCGAAACTCGCCGCCAGCGACTACGTCGACGTGCAGATCTCCCTCGACGGGGCGACCGCCGAGGTCAACGACGCGGTCCGCGGCCCGGGCTCGTTCGCGATGGCCGAGCGCGCCCTGGACAACCTCGCCGCCGCCGGTTTCAAGGACGCCAAGATCTCCGTCGTCGTGACCCGGCACAACGTCGGCCAACTCGACGACTTCGCCGCGCTGGCAGGCCGTTACGGCGCCACGCTGCGCATCACCCGGCTGCGTCCCTCCGGCCGCGGCGCCGACGTGTGGGACGACCTGCACCCCACCGCCGAACAGCAGGTGCAGCTCTACAACTGGCTCGTCGCCAAGGGTGAGCGGGTGCTCACCGGTGACTCGTTCTTCCACCTCTCGGGACTCGGCGAACCGGGTGCGCTGGCCGGGCTCAACCTGTGCGGCGCCGGCCGGGTGGTCTGCCTGATCGACCCGGTGGGCGATGTCTACGCTTGCCCGTTCGCCATCCACGACACGTTCCTCGCCGGAAACATCCTGACCGACAACGGTTTCCAGAACGTCTGGCAGAACTCCCAGCTGTTCCGCGAGCTGCGCGAACCGCAGTCCGCGGGGGCGTGCAGCGGCTGCGGCCACTACGACGCCTGCCGCGGCGGATGCATGGCCGCCAAGTTCTTCACCGGTCTGCCGCTCGACGGGCCCGACCCCGAATGCGTCCAGGGTCACGGCGCGCCGGCGCTCGAGGTCGACCGGGTCAAACCCAAGCCCGGCGGCGACCACTCCCGAGGGACCACACTGACGGGCCCGATCCCGTTGCAACTGTTGACCAAGCCGCCCGCCCGGCTGTGTAACGAAAGCCCGGTGTAGATCATGGCGCGCGATACCTGGTTCGAGACCGTCGCCATCGCCCAGCAGCGGGCGAAGAAGCGGTTGCCCAAGTCGGTGTACTCCTCGCTGATCGCGGCCGGCGAGAAGGGGGTGACGGTCTCCGACAACGTGGAGTCGTTCTCCGAACTCGGCTTCGCCCCCCACGTCGTCGGCGCCCCGGAGAAGCGCGACCTGTCGACCACGGTGATGGGACAAGAGATCTCGATGCCGGTCATGATCTCGCCGACCGGTGTGCAGGCTGTCGACCCCGACGGCGAGGTGGCGGTCGCCCGCGCGGCGGCCTCCCGCGGCACCGCGATGGGGTTGTCGTCCTTCGCCAGCAAACCGATCGAAGAGGTCATCGCGGCCAACCCCAAGCTGTTCTTCCAGATCTACTGGCTGGGCGGGCGAGAGGCGATCCTGGAGCGCGCGCAGCGGGCCAAGGAGGCCGGCGCGGTCGGGCTGATCGCCACGACCGACTGGAGCTTCTCCCACGGCCGGGACTGGGGCAGTCCGAAGATCCCCGAGCAGATGAACCTCAGGACGATGGTGAAGATGTCGCCCGAGGTGCTCACCAAGCCGCGCTGGCTGTGGGATTTCGGCAGGACATTCAGCCCGCCCGATCTGCGGGTCCCCAACCATGGCCGCCGTGGTGAGCCCGGACCGCCGTTCTTCCAGGCCTACGGCGAGTGGATGGGAACGCCTCCGCCCACCTGGGAGGACATCGAGTGGCTGCGGCAGCGGTGGGACGGCCCTTTCATGCTCAAGGGCATCGTGCGGGTGGACGACGCCAAACGCGCTGTCGGTGCCGGTGTTTCAGCCATCTCGGTGTCCAACCACGGCGGCAACAACCTCGACGGCACCCCGGCCGCCATCCGCTGCCTACCCGCGATCGCCGATGCGGTCGGCCAGCAGGTCGAGGTCCTGCTCGACGGCGGTATACGCCGCGGCAGCGACGTCGTCAAGGCCCTGGCACTGGGCGCCCGCGCGGTGATGATCGGCCGGGCCTACCTGTGGGGTCTGGCCGCCAACGGGCAGGCCGGCGTCGAGAACGTCCTGGACATCCTCCGCGGCGGGATCGACTCCGCGCTGATGGGGCTCGGACGCGCCTCGATCCACGAGCTGGGTCCCGACGACATCCTCGTGCCCGACGGGTTCACCCGCGCGCTCGGTGTGCCGGCCGCCGACGAGAACTGACCGGCTGACCAGTCGTTGTGACGCAGGGGGCGGACGGTGCTGCCGGGATGGAATCAATCGAATCCCATGCTCCAACAACCGGCGCGCGGCAGGTGAATTCGGCTTACCATCGCGGGGTGGCTTTTCCCAGCGAGCTTGGGAACTCGACGTCGAGGCAGCTGCGCAGTACGTCCGCGGCGTTGATTGTTCCGGTAGGTTCCACCGAGCAGCATGGACCCCACCTTCCGCTGGACACCGACACCCGCATCGCCACCGCCGTGGCCCGCGAGGTCGCCGGCACGCTGACGCTGTCGTGGTCGGTGGCGCCCGCCGTCGGCTACGGCGCCAGCGGTGAGCACGAGAGCTTCCCCGGCACCATCTCCATCGGCACCGCCGCACTGCGCCTGCTGCTGGTGGAGCTCGGCAGGTCGGCCACCAACTGGGCGGCGCGCGTGGTGTTCCTCAACGGCCACGGCGGCAACACCGAGGCGCTCGCGGGCGCGACCGCGCTGCTGCGCTACGAGGACCGCGACGTCGCCTGGTGTCCGTGCATTGCCAAAGATTCCGACGCGCACGCCGGCCACACCGAAACGTCGGTACTGCTGCACATCTCGCCCGCCGACGTGCACACCGATCACTGGGAACGCGGTAACACCGCGCCGCTGCGCGACCTGGTGTCCCAACTGCGGCGCGGCGGCGTCGCGGCGGTCAGCGAGGTCGGCGTACTCGGCGACCCCACGACGGCCACCGGCGCCGACGGCGCCCGCCTGTTCGGCGAGATGGTGCGGCACTGCGCCGACCGGATCGGGCGCTGGGCCCCGGACCGCAACGGAATGCTGCAGTGACCGGGCCTCGGCTGCCCGACGGCTTTGCCGTGCAGGTCGACCGCCGGGTCAAGGTACTCGACGAGGGCGCAGCGCTGCTCGGCGGCTCGCCCACCCGGCTGCTGCGGCTCGCGCCGGCCGCGCGAACCATGCTCAGCGGCGGCCGCCTCGAGGTGCACGACGCCGCGAGCGCACAGCTGGCGCGCATCCTGCTCGACGCCACCGTCGCCCACCCACGCCCCGCCAGCGGGCCGTCGCACCGCGACGTGACGGTCGTGATTCCGGTGCGCGACAACATCTGCGGTCTGCAGCGCCTGCTCACGTCGCTGCGCGGCCTGCGCATCATCGTCGTCGACGACGGATCGGCGACGCCGATCGAGTGCGCCGGCATGTCCGGCGCGCACTGCGACGTCCAGGTGATCCGCCACGACCGCAGCAGGGGACCCGCGGCCGCCCGCAACACCGGCGCAGCGGCCTGCCCGACCGACTTCGTGGCGTTCCTCGACTCCGACGTCCTACCGCGCCGCGGATGGCTCGAGGCATTGCTGGGTCACTTCTGCGACCCCGCGGTCGCGCTGGTCGCGCCCCGCATCGTGGGGCTGCGCACCGCCGACGGTCCGGTGGCGCGGTACGAGGCGGTGCGCTCGTCGCTCGATCTCGGGCACCGGGAGGCGCCCGTGGTGCCCTACGGCCCGGTGTCCTACGTGCCGAGCGCCGCGATCATCTGCCGGCGGCGCGCGCTCGACGAGGTCGGCGGGTTCGACGAGACGCTGCACTCCGGTGAGGACGTCGACCTGTGCTGGCGGCTGGTGGAGGCGGGGGCCCGGCTGCGCTACGAGCCGATCGCCCTGGTCGCCCACGACCACCGGACCGACCTGGGGGAGTGGTTCCTCCGCAAGGCGTTCTACGGCAAGTCCGCCGCGCCGCTGGCGGTTCGGCATCCGGGCAAGACCGCGCCGCTGGTGGTCTCGGGCTGGGCCCTGGTGGTCTGGGTGCTGATGGCGATGGGCAGCTGTATGGGCTACCTGGCCTCGATGCTCGCCGCCGCCCTGACCGCCCGGCGGGTGGCCAATTCGCTGAGTTCGGTCCAGACCCAACCGCGGCAGGTGGCCGCCATCACCGCGCGGGGACTGTGGTCGGCGGCGCTGCAACTGGCGTCGGCGATCTGCCGGCACTACTGGCCGATCGCCCTGCTGGCGGCGCTGGTCTCGCGCCGATGCCGGCAGGCGGTGTTGATTGCCGCGGTGGTCGACGGGGTGGTCGACTGGGCCGCACGACGCGGTAACACCGACGACGACACCAAACAGGTCGGGCTGCTGACCTATGTGCTGTTGCGCCGGCTCGACGACATCGCCTACGGGCTCGGCCTGTGGACCGGGGTGGTGCGCGAACGGCACCTCGGGGCGCTCACACCGCAGATCCGGACGTAAGGCGGCCCTTGACCGAGGCCGTGCACAGCGACGTTCTGATCGTCGGCGCCGGAAGCGCCGGATCCGTAGTGGCCGAACGGCTTTCCGCCGACCCACGGTGCCGCGTCACCGTGGTGGAGGCGGGTCCGGCGCCATCCGACCCCCGGGTGGCCCAGCAGATCGGCGACGGGTTGCGGCTGCCGATCGGCAGCGCCAGCACGGTGGTCCGGCACTACCTGACCACCCTCACCGACGCACCGCCGCGCCGCGCGCAGATCACCCGCGGCGCGGTCGTCGGCGGGTCCGGGGCGGTCAACGGCGGATACTTCTGCCGCGGGCTGCCGGCCGATTTCGACCGATGGCGGGTTCCCGGCTGGACGTGGCGCGACGTGCTGCCGCACTTCCGGGCGATCGAGACCGACCTCGACTTCGCCGGGCCACTGCACGGCGACAGCGGGCCGATCAAGGTCAGCCGCGTGCGCGACTTCGACGGGTGTACCGCGTCTTTCGTCGAGGCAACCCGTCGCGCCGGTTTCCGATGGGTCGAGGATCTGAGCGGCCTCGATGCGGACGTGCCCGTCGACGGCGTGGGCGCGGTGCCGTTGAACATCGACAGCGGAACCCGCCTCGGACCGGGCGGGGCGTTCCTGCAACCGGCGCTCGAGCGTGACAACCTCGACCTGCTGCCCGACACGCGGGTCACTCGGGTCCAGATCACCCGGGGCCGCGCCGTGGCGGTCGACTGCACCGGCCCCGCGGGTCGGCAGACCCTGACGGCGGACCGGATCGTGCTGTGCGCGGGTGCGATCGCCACCGCGCAGCTGTTGATGCTCTCGGGGGTCGGATCGGCGGAAGCGTTGCAAGCGTTGGGAATTCAGGTATGGTCTGATGTCCCCGTCGGTGCGTCGACGTCCGACCACCCCGAATGGGTGATCCCCGTGCGGTGGACGCCGACCCACGACCTGCCGCCACTGGAGGCGGTCCTCACCACCGACTCCGGTGTCGAGATCCGGCCGTACACCTCGGGATACGCGGCCATGGTGCACGGACCGGGAGACGGCCCCGCCGACCATCCGCACATCGGTGTCGCGTTGATGCGGCCGCGGTCCAGGGGCCGGCTCACCCTCGCCTCGGTCGATCCGCTGGTCCCTCCGCTGATCGGACACCGCTACGACAGCGAACCCGACGACGTGGCCGACCTGGCCGCCGGGGCGCAGATGGTTCGCGGGATCATCAGCGGCACAGTGCCTTACGGTGAGCCGTCCTGGTCGACGTCCCAGCATCTGGCCGGAACCGCGCCGATGGGCGACGAGGACGATCCACGTGCGGTGCTCGACCCGCGGTGCCGGGTCCGCGGCGTCGACGCGTTGTGGGTGGTCGACGGTTCGGTCATGCCCGCCCTCACCAGCCGGGGACCGCATGCGACGATCACCATGATCGGGCATCGGGCCGCGGAGTTCATCGCGGGCTGAGCGGCGCCAGTGCCCCGGCCAGGCGGGTGGCGGCCGCCACGCCGTCGACCACCGGGACACCCAGACGCTGCGACAGCGGCTCGGCGAAGCGGGCCATCGCCGCGCAACCGAGCACGATCGAGCGGCTGCCGTCCACCCGCAGCGCGTGCTCACACAGATCGGCGATCGGCTCGACGGTGGCCGGGTCGGAGTCGATGCGCTGCACCGGGAGGTCGCAGGCGTACACGCCCTGACACGCGTTCGGGGTGTGGGCCTTGGCGAGCTGCCACCCGCGGGGCACGGTCGCCGACATCGACGTCACCACCGAGAAGGTCCCCGCGAGCAGGGCGGCGGCGTGCATGGCCGCCTGGGCGATGCCGAGCACCGGCGCGTCGAGCAGGGCCCGCGCCTCGTCGAGACCCGGATCGCCGAAACACGCGATCACGTACGCGTCGGGGCGATCGTACGGGCGCGCACCCGCGTCGCGGAGGACACTCAGAAGATATGGCACGCAACGATGTTCGTCCGCGTCGTTCTCTATGCTGGACGGGCCGTGGGTGGGGTTGAGCGCCTCGACGACCGTACCGGGGTCCGCCGCTGCGGACGCGGACGCGGCGATCGCGGCGGTCATCGACGCCGTCGTGTTCGGGTTCACCAGAAGCAGTCGCACGCCTGGAAAGCCTACGGCGCCACCTCCGCGGGCACCGGCCGGTGCTTGAGGCCACGATCGGTAGCCGGGGTCTGCCCGCGCGTGTCGGTACTGTCGAACAGGTGCAGCCCGGACCGGTTCGCCACCGCCGGCTCGCGGCGCTGATGTTCGCGGGCCTGCTCGTGTGCGCACTGGTGGCCGGATGTCCCGCCGGGCCGACGGGCCCGCCGGCTTCCACGCCGGGCCCCGACCCCGCGCTGGTCCGCACCGCCTCCGGTGCGCTGCGCGGCACCGTCGCCGACGACCACCGGCTGTTCGCCGGTATCCCTTACGCCGCCCCGCCCGTCGGCGCGCTGCGCTGGCGCCCGCCCGAACCCGCACCCGCGTGGGACGGTGAACGGCAGGCCACCCGGTCCGGTCCGCGCTGCCTGCAGGATCCGGGCGGTGACATCGAGCTCGGCAGGCGGACCGACGAGGACTGTCTGACGCTCAACGTGTGGACGCCCCCGGTGTCGAACGAGAAGCGGCCGGTGATGGTGTGGATCCACGGCGGCGCCTTCGTCAACGGCAGCGGCGACATCTACGATGCCCGCCGGCTGGCCGCCCGGGGCGACATGGTCGTCATCACCGTCAACTACCGGCTCGGGACCATGGGATTCCTGGCGCACCCGGCGCTGGGGGAGCCCGGCGACGTCGGCAACTACGGGCTGGCCGACCAGCAGGCCGCGCTGCGCTGGGTGCGCGACAACATCGCCGACTTCGGCGGCGACCCCTCCGAGGTGACGGTGGCCGGCGAATCGGCCGGCGGCATGTCGGTGTGCGACCACCTCGTCGCACCTGGGTCGGCGGGCCTGTTCCAGGCCGCGATCATCCAGAGCGCCCCCTGTCAGGCGCAGGCCACGCTGCCGGTGGCCCAACAGCGCAGCCTCGACTACGCCGCCGCCGCCGGCTGCCCGGACCCGGCCACCGCCGCCGAATGCCTGCGCGCGCTGCCCGCCGACAAACTGCGCAAACCCGTCTGGTTCGTCGAGATCGGCGCCGACGAACTGACCGGACCGGTCACCGGTACCACGGCGCTGCCGGTCGACCCTGTCCGGGGCATCGCCGACGGGGCCGCGGCGCGGGTTCCGGTGCTGATCGGTGCCAACCGCGACGAGTTCACCCTGTTCGTCGCGATGCGCTACCTCCAGCACGACGACCGGTACACCCCCGAGCAGTACCCCGGCCTGCTCGCCGACACGTTCGGGCGGGACGCCGCGCAGGTCGCCGCGCGCTATCCGGTCGACCGCTTCGGCGCAGACCCGCAGGTCAGCGTCCCGCTCGCCTACGCGGCGACGGTCACCGACGGTGAATTCGCGTGCATCGCCGACCGCATGGCCGCGCGACTCGCCGGCGGGGCGCCCGTCTACGCCTACGAGTTCAACGACCCGGCGGCCCCGGCCCCGGAACCGCTGCGGACACTGCCGTTCCCCGTCGGCGCCAGCCACTCACTCGAGTTGCGCTATCTGTTCGACGTCGGTGGGGCGCCGCCGCTGTCCCCGGAGCAGCAGACGCTGTCCGACCAGATGATCGACTACTGGGCCGCGTTCGTCGCCTCGGGTGCGCCATCGGCCCCCGACGCGCCCCGGTGGCCGCAGTACGGGGGCGGTTCGTTCCTGTCCTTGCAACCCGACGGCAACAGGGTGACGACGGACTACGCGCAGGAACATCAGTGCGCGTTCTGGGCCGACCTGGAAGACTGAGCGGGCAGTTGCCCGGTGGTCGTCAGGGATTTGGACGAGGCCACGATCGTCAGGCATACTGTTCGGGTTGCCTTGAGCCGGGACGGTGCCTGTTCGGACCGTTTCGAGAGAGGCAGCCGACCGGCGCCCATACGGGCGCATCGGTCCCATCTCTCGAGTGTGACGGAATTTCCGCCGCATCCGAGCGCGCGCAGGGCGACACACCCGACCGCGGGGACCGGTGGACCATAGACAGGTAAACAGCGGCGGCAACAGCCAACACCAGGTCGCGCTGGGGTTTCCCAGCGCGGGCAACAAGCAGGAGTGAGGTAGGAAAAGCGTGGCGGGACAAAAGATCCGCATCAGGCTCAAGGCCTACGACCACGAGGCGATCGACGCCTCGGCGCGCAAGATCGTGGAGACGGTCACCCGTACCGGTGCCAGCGTGGTGGGCCCCGTGCCGCTGCCGACCGAGAAGAACGTGTACTGCGTCATCCGCTCACCGCACAAGTACAAGGACTCGCGCGAGCACTTCGAGATGCGTACTCACAAGCGGTTGATCGACATCCTCGACCCGACGCCGAAGACCGTTGACGCGCTCATGCGCATCGACCTTCCGGCCAGCGTCGACGTGAACATCCAGTAGGAGACCCAAGAGATGGCACGCTCAAGCAGTTCGGCCGCACCGCGGCGCGGCATTCTGGGCACCAAGCTGGGCATGACGCAGGTGTTCGACGAGAACAACAAGGTCGTGCCGGTGACGGTCGTCAAGGCCGGGCCCAACGTCGTGACCCGGATCCGTACCCCCGAGCGGGACGGCTACAGCGCGGTGCAGATCGCCTACGGCGAGATCAGCCCCCGCAAGGTCAACAAGCCGGTGACCGGTCAGTTCGCCGCCGCCGGCGTCAACCCGCGCCGCCACCTCGCCGAGCTCCGGCTCGACGACGAGTCGGCAGCCGCGGACTACGAGGTCGGCCAGGAGCTCACCGCGGAGGTCTTCGCCGACGGCGCCTACGTCGACGTCACCGGCACCAGCAAGGGCAAGGGCTTCGCCGGCACCATGAAGCGCCACGGGTTCAAGGGGCAGGGTGCCGCGCACGGCGCCCAGGCCGTGCACCGCCGGCCCGGTTCGATCGGCGGCTGCGCCACCCCGGGCCGGGTGTTCAAGGGCACCCGCATGTCGGGCCGCATGGGCGGTGACCGGGTGACCACGCAGAACCTGGTCGTGCACAAGGTCGATGCCGCCAACGGCGTTCTGCTCATCAAGGGCGCCATCCCCGGCCGCAACGGTGGACTGGTGATGGTCCGCAGCGCAATCAAGCGAGGCGAGAAGTAAATGGCAACCACAATTGAGGTCAAGACGCCGGCCGGGACCACCGACGGCTCCGTCGAGCTGCCCGCTGAGCTGTTCGACGTCGAGGCCAACATCGCGCTGATGCATCAGGTCGTGACCGCGCAGCTGGCCGCCAAGCGGCAGGGCACGCACTCGACCAAGACCCGCGGTGAGGTCTCCGGCGGCGGCAGGAAGCCGTACCGGCAGAAGGGCACCGGCCGCGCACGGCAGGGTTCGACACGGGCGCCGCAGTTCACCGGTGGTGGCACCGTCCACGGCCCGCGGCCGCGCGACTACAGCCAGCGCACACCGAAGAAGATGATCGCCGCCGCCCTGCGCGGGGCGCTGTCGGACCGGGCGCGCAACGGCCGTATCCACGCGGTCACCGAGCTGGTGGAGGGTCAGACCCCGTCGACCAGGAGCGCAAAGGCGTTCCTGTCGACGCTGACCGAGCGTAAGCAGGTCCTGATCGTGATCGGCCGCGCCGACGAGACCAGCGAGCGCAGCGTGCGCAACCTGCCCGGTGTCCACATCATCTCGCCGGATCAGCTCAACACCTACGACGTGCTCAGGGCCGACGACGTGGTGTTCAGCGTCGAGGCCCTGAACGCCTACATCAACGCGCAGACAGCACGTACGGAAAGGGAAGGTGCTCCGGCCTGATGGCAACCGTGACAGATCCCCGCGACATCATCCTGGCACCGGTCATCTCCGAGAAGTCCTACGGGCTGATCGAAGACAACGTCTACACGTTCATCGTGCACCCGGATTCGAACAAGACCCAGATCAAGATCGCCATCGAGAAGATCTTCAAGGTCAAGGTCGATTCGGTGAACACGGCCAACCGGCAGGGCAAGCGCAAGCGCACCCGGTCCGGCTTCGGCCGGCGCAAGAGCACCAAGCGCGCGATCGTGACCCTGGCCGCGGGAAGCAAGCCGATCGACCTGTTCGGAGCTCCGGCCTGAGCCGGGCGAGAAGCTAGAGAGACTTAACAGAAATGGCAATTCGCAAGTACAAGCCGACGACCCCGGGTCGCCGCGGTGCCAGCGTCTCCGACTTCGCCGAGATCACTCGCTCGACCCCGGAGAAGTCGCTGGTCCGTCCGCTGCACGGCAGGGGTGGACGCAACGCACACGGCCGCATCACCACCCGGCACAAGGGTGGTGGCCACAAGCGTGCCTACCGGGTGATCGACTTCCGTCGCCACGACAAGGACGGCGTCGATGCCAGGGTCGCGCACATCGAATACGACCCGAACCGCACCGCGAACATCGCACTGCTGCACTACCTGGACGGCGAGAAGCGCTACATCATCGCGCCGTACGGGCTGAAGCAGGGCGCGATCGTGGAGTCCGGCGCCAACGCCGACATCAAGCCGGGCAACAACCTGCCGCTGCGCAACATCCCCGCCGGCACCGTGATCCACGCCGTGGAGTTGCGGCCCGGTGGCGGTGCGAAGCTCGCCCGCTCGGCCGGTGTCAGCATCCAGCTGCTGGGCAAGGAGGGCAGCTACGCCTCCCTGCGTATGCCGTCGGGTGAGATCCGTCGTGTCGACGTGCGCTGCCGCGCCACCGTCGGCGAGGTGGGCAACGCCGAGCAGGCCAACATCAACTGGGGCAAGGCCGGCCGTATGCGGTGGAAGGGCAAGCGCCCGACCGTCCGCGGTGTCGTGATGAACCCGGTCGACCACCCGCACGGCGGTGGTGAGGGTAAGACCTCCGGTGGTCGCCACCCGGTCAGCCCGTGGGGTAAGCCCGAGGGCCGCACCCGCAAGCCGAACAAGCCGAGCAACACGCTCATCGTCCGACGCCGGCGCACCGGCAAGAAGCGCTAGGCCGGGGAAGGAACAACAGCGATGCCACGCAGCCTGAAGAAGGGCCCGTTCGTCGACGACCATCTGCTCAGGAAGGTCGACGTCCAGAACGAGAAGAACACCAAGCAGGTCATCAAGACCTGGTCGCGTCGGTCGACCATCATCCCTGACTTCATCGGGCACACCTTCGCGGTCCACGACGGCCGCAAGCACGTGCCGGTGTTCGTCACCGAGGCGATGGTCGGGCACAAGCTGGGCGAGTTCGCCCCCACCCGCACCTTCAAGGGTCACATCAAGGATGACCGGAAGAGCAAGAGGCGATGAGTACAGCAACGACGAATCCGTCCACGTACCCCGATGCGATGGCGGTCGCCCGCTACGTCGGCATCTCGGCGAGCAAGGCGCGCCGGGTCATCGATCTGGTCCGTGGCAAGAGCGTGCAGGAAGCCCTCGACATCCTGCGGTGGGTGCCTCAGCAGGCCGGTGAGCCGGTCGCCAAGGTGATCGCCAGCGCCGCAGCCAACGCGCAGAACAACGAGGGTCTCGACCCGTCGACGCTGGTGGTCGCGACCATCCACGCCGACGAGGGCCCGACGGCCAAGCGCATCCGCCCGCGTGCCCAGGGGCGTGCGTTCCGGATCCGCAAGCGCACCAGCCACATCACGGTGATCGTCGAGAGCCGGCCGAGCCGTGAGGGTCGCCGCGGCGGCCCCGGCGAGTCCGCCGGTGGCGCACGCGCGCGTCGCGCCCAGGGCAGCAAGGCCGCCGCGGCGAAGAAGGCCCCGGCAGGTGCCGCAACCCCGCAGGCCGCAACCCCGCAGGTCGCAACGACCACTGAAGCTTCCGAAGAAGCGAAGGGAGGCTCGCAGTAGTGGGCCAGAAGATCAACCCGCACGGCTTCCGCCTCGGCATCACCACCGACTGGAAGTCGCGGTGGTACGCAGACAAGCAGTACAAGGACTACGTCAAGGAAGACGTGGCGATCCGGCGGCTGCTGGCCACCGGTCTCGAGCGCGCCGGCATCGCCGACGTGGAGATCGAGCGCACCCGTGACCGCGTTCGGGTGGACATCCACACCGCGCGTCCCGGCATCGTGATCGGCCGCCGCGGCACCGAGGCCGACCGCATCCGCGCCGACCTGGAGAAGCTCACCAAGAAGCAGGTGCAGCTCAACATCCTCGAGGTGAAGAACCCCGAGTCGGTGGCACAGCTGGTCGCCCAGGGTGTCGCCGAGCAGCTGTCCAATCGTGTGGCGTTCCGCCGCGCGATGCGCAAGGCGATCCAGTCGGCGATGCGTCAGCCGAACGTCAAGGGCATCCGGGTGCAGTGCTCCGGCCGCCTCGGTGGCGCCGAGATGAGCCGCTCGGAGTTCTACCGCGAAGGTCGCGTCCCGCTGCACACGCTGCGTGCCGACATCGACTACGGCCTCTACGAGGCCAAGACCACCTTCGGCCGCATCGGCGTGAAGGTGTGGATCTACAAGGGCGACATCGTCGGTGGCAAGCGGGAGCTGACCGCCCCGGCGCCCGCGGGTTCCGACCGCCCGCGCCGTGAGCGTCCGTCGGGCGGCCGCCCGCGCCGCAGCGGTGCGTCGGGTACCACGGCCACCAGCACCGACGCCGGTCGTGCCGCCAGCGGCACCCAGGAAGCCCCGGCAGCGCCCGCCGAAACGACCACCCAGAATTCAGGGAGCTGAGCATGCTGATCCCTCGTAAGGTCAAGCACCGCAAGCAGCATCACCCCCGACAGCGCGGCATCGCCAGCGGTGGCACGACGGTGAGCTTCGGTGACTACGGCATCCAGGCGCTCGAGCACGCCTACATCACCAACCGGCAGATCGAGTCCGCTCGTATCGCCATCAACCGGCACATCAAGCGTGGCGGCAAGGTGTGGATCAACATCTTCCCGGACCGCCCGCTGACCAAGAAGCCCGCCGAGACCCGCATGGGTTCCGGTAAGGGTTCGCCGGAGTGGTGGGTCGCCAACGTCAAACCCGGCCGTGTGCTCTTCGAGCTGAGCTACCCGGACGAGAAGACCGCGCGCGAGGCGCTGACCCGTGCGATCCACAAGTTGCCGATCAAGGCGCGCATCGTGACCAGAGAGGAGAACTTCTGATGGCAGTTGGAGTTTCGCCTGGTGAACTGCGCGAACTGAGCGACGACGAGCTGACCGAGCGGCTGCGTGAGTCGAAGGAAGAGCTGTTCAACCTTCGCTTCCAGATGGCCACGGGGCAGCTGTCCAACAACCGCCGGCTTCGGGTCGTGCGGCAGGAGATCGCGCGCGTGTACACCGTGCTGCGCGAACGTGAACTGGGCCTGGCATCCGGGCCCGCAGGTGAGGAATCGTAATGGCAGAGACTGGAACCGACTCGGGAAAGGGACCGGCGTACACCCCGCGCACCGAGAAACCGCGCAACCGCCGCAAGACGGCCATCGGCTACGTGGTCAGCGACAAGATGGAGAAGACCATCGTCGTCGAGCTGGAATCCCGTAAGAGCCACCCGCTCTACGGCAAGATCATCCGGACCACCACCAAGGTCAAGGCACACGACGAGAACGGCGAAGCCGGCGTCGGCGACCGTGTCTCGCTGATGGAGACCCGCCCCCTGTCGGCCACCAAGCGGTGGCGACTGGTGGAGGTCCTCGAGAAGGCCAAGTAAAAGGCCAAGTAGAGGCCGGGCAGCACTTCGTCCACGACGGGCCCCGACACGCACAGCGTGTCGGGGTCTTCGGTTTCTGGCCACCCGCCCAGGTAGTCTCCTGGCGTGGCGACGGACTTCAACGGCAAGATCGAACTGGACATCCGCGATTCCGAGCCCGACTGGGGTCCGTACGCCGCGCCGGCCGCACCCGAGGGCGCGCCCAACGTGCTGTACCTCGTGTGGGATGACACCGGTATCGCCACGTGGGACTGCTTCGGCGGCCTGGTCGAGATGCCGGCGATGAGCCGGATCGCCGAACGCGGTGTGCGCCTGTCGCAGTTCCACACCACCGCGCTGTGCTCGCCGACCCGCGCCTCCCTGCTCACCGGCCGCAACGCGACGACCGTCGGGATGGCCACCATCGAGGAGTTCACCGACGGCTTCCCGAACTGCAGCGGCCGCATCCCCTTCGACACCGCACTGATCTCGGAGGTTCTCGCGGAGAACGGCTACAACACCTACTGCGTCGGCAAGTGGCACCTGACCCCACTCGAAGAGTCGAATCTGGCAGCCACCAAACGACACTGGCCGCTCTCGCGCGGGTTCGAACGGTTCTACGGCTTCATGGGCGGCGAAACCGACCAGTGGTATCCCGAACTCGTCTACGACAACCACCCGGTCGCCCCGCCCGCCACCCCCGAGGACGGCTACCACCTGTCGAAGGACCTCGCGGACAAGACGATCGAGTTCATCCGCGACGCCAAGGTGATCGCCCCCGACAAACCGTGGTTCTCCTACGTCTGCCCGGGTGCCGGCCACGCCCCGCACCACGTGTTCAAGGAATGGGCCGACCGCTACTCGGGCCGCTTCGACATGGGCTACGAGGCCTACCGCGAGATCGTGCTGGAGAACCAGAAACGCCTCGGCATCGTCCCGCCGGACACCGAACTGTCACCGATGAACCCGTACGCCCACGTCACCGGGCCCAACGGGGAGCGGTGGCCCGTCCAGGACACCGTGCGGCCATGGGATTCCCTGTCCGAGGACGAGAAACGGCTCTTCTGCCGGATGGTGGAGGTCTTCGCCGGATTCCTGTCCTACACCGATGCCCAGATCGGCCGGGTTCTCGACTACCTCGAGGAATCGGGTCAGCTCGACAACACGATCATCGTGGTGATCTCCGACAACGGGGCCAGCGGCGAAGGCGGACCCGACGGCTCGGTCAATGAGACGAAGTTCTTCAACGGCTACATCGACACCGCGCAGGAGGGGCTCGAGGTCATCGACGATCTCGGTGGCCCGCACACCTACAACCACTATCCGACCGGCTGGGCGATGGCGTTCAACACGCCCTACAAACTGTTCAAGCGCTACGCCTCCCACGAGGGCGGCATCGCCGACACCGCGATCATCTCGTGGCCGGACGGCATCGCCGCCCACGGTGAGGTGCGGGACAACTACGTCAACGTCTGCGACATCACCCCGACGGTCTACGACCTGCTGGGGATCACCGCACCGGCCTCCGTGTGCGGGGTGCCGCAGAAACCGCTCGACGGCGTGAGTTTCACAGTGACCCTGGACAACCCGACCGCGCCCACCGGCAAGGAGACGCAGTTCTACTCGATGCTCGGCACCCGGGGGATCTGGCACCGGGGCTGGTTCGCCAACACCGTGCACGCGGCGTCACCGGCCGGCTGGTCGCACTTCGACGACGACCGGTGGGAGTTGTTCCACATCGAGGCCGACCGCGCACAGGTGCACGATCTGGCCGCTGAACACCCGGAGAAACTCGAGGAACTCAAGGCGCTGTGGTTCAGCGAGGCCGCCAAGTACAACGGTCTGCCGCTCGGCGATCTCACCATCTTCGACACCATCGGGCGGTGGCGGCCCAGCCTGGCGGGTGCGCGGGACGCCTACGTGTACTACCCGCGCACCGCGGATGTCGGAACCGGCGCCGTCGTCGAGGTCCGGGGCCGCTCGTTCGTGGTGCTCGCCGGTGTCACCGTCGACGACGACACCGCACAGGGTGTGGTGTTCAAACACGGTGGCGCACACGGCGGTCACGTGATGTTCGTGCAGGACGGCCGGCTGCGCTACACGTACAACTTCCTCGGCGAGACCGAACAGACGATGACCTCGTCGGCGCCGATCACCCGCGGCCGGCACACCTTCGCGATCGCCTACACCCGGACCGGCACCGTCGAGGGCAGCCACACGCCCCGCGGTGACGCCGTGCTCTACGTCGACGACGACGAGGTCGCCTCCTACCCGGGCATGATGAGTCACCCCGGGACGTTCGGACTGGCCGGCGCCACGCTGTCGGTGGGCCGCAACAGCGGATCCCCGGTCTCGCGGGCCTACCGGCCGCCGTTCGAGTTCACCGGCGGCACCATCGCCCAGATCTCGTTCGACGTCTCCGGCAAGCCCTACCTCGACCTGGAACGCGAGTTCGCCCGGGCCTTCGCGAGGGACTGACCCTCTACGCTGAAGAGATGCTGACCGAGCTGGCCGAACTGCCGGGCGGCACCTTCCGGATGGGCTCCACGCAGTTCTATCCGGAGGAAGCGCCGGTACACACGGTGACCGTCGCCGCCTTCGCGATCGAGCGCCACCCCGTCACCAACGCCCAGTTCGCCGAGTTCGTCGACGCCACCGGCTGCGTCACGATCGCCGAACAGGCCCTCGATCCGGCGCTGTATCCGGGTGTGCCGCCGGCCGATCTGGTGCCCGGCGCGCTGGTGTTCCAGCCGACCGTGGGGCCGGTTGACCTGCGGGACTGGCGGCAGTGGTGGACGTGGTCGCCGGGCGCGTGCTGGCGTCACCCGTTCGGCCCGGAGTCGAGTTGGCAGGACCGTCCCGACCACCCCGTCGTCCAGGTCGCCTACCCGGACGCCGCCGCCTATGCGACATGGGCCGGCCGGCGGCTGCCGAGCGAGGCGCAGTGGGAGTACGCCGCCCGCGCGGGCGCGGCGAGCACCTATCCGTGGGGTGACGACCCGCGGCCGGGCGGCCGGCTGATGGCCAACACCTGGCAGGGCCGGTTCCCGTACCGCAACGACGGTGCGCTCGGCTGGGGCGGCACGTCGCCGGTCGGCACGTTCCCCGCCAACGACTTCGGCCTCGTCGACATGATCGGCAATGTGTGGGAGTGGACGACCACGCGGTTCTCGGCACACCACCGTCCCGACGGCGCCGTCGAATCGTGCTGCGGACCCGCCGACCCCGATCCGTCGGTCAGTCAGACACTCAAGGGCGGCTCGCACCTGTGCGCGCCCGAGTACTGCCACCGGTACCGGTCCGCGGCGCGGTCACCGCAGTCACAGGACAGCGCGACGACGCACATCGGGTTCCGCTGCGTGGCCTGAGGCCCTCCGGCTGCGGAGGCTGATCCGCGGCGATTTGGTTCTCTGCAGGTCCTCACCTAGAATCAAACGGTTGCCTTGGGCAGACCTCGGCCGATCCGCAATGCTTGACGCTCTTCGCGCAAGCGCTCATCGCAGACCGGCCCTGCGTGCTCTTCGGCGACAGCAGGGACCGCGTACGTCAGGTCACGTCCGGGCCCGGCCCGGCCGGTGGGCTTCGGCCGGCGTGCAGACATAACCAGGTCAGGAGATCGAGTGATTCAGCAGGAATCGCGGTTGAAGGTCGCCGACAACACGGGCGCCAAAGAGATCTTGTGCATCCGCGTGCTCGGTGGTTCATCGCGACGCTACGCAGGCATCGGTGATGTCATCGTGGCCACCGTCAAGGAAGCCATCCCCGGCGCCAACGTCAAGCGCGGCGACGTCGTCAAGGCCGTCGTGGTGCGCACCGTCAAGGAGCGCCGCCGCGCCGACGGCAGCTACATCAGGTTCGACGAGAACGCCGCCGTGATCATCAAGAACGACAACGATCCGCGCGGTACCCGCATCTTCGGGCCCGTCGGCCGCGAACTGCGCGAGAAGCGCTTCATGAAGATCGTCTCGCTCGCCCCGGAGGTGTTGTAGATGAAGGTCCACAAGGGCGACACCGTGCTGGTGGTCTCCGGCAAGGACAAGGGCGCCAAGGGCAAGGTCATCCAGGCCTACCCCGCGCGCAACAAGGTCCTCGTCGAGGGCGTCAACCGGATCAAGAAGCACACCGCGGTCTCGAGCAACGAGCGCGGCGCATCGTCGGGCGGCATCGTCACCCAGGAGGCGCCGATCAGCGTGTCCAACGTGATGGTCGTCGACTCCGACGGCAACCCCACCCGCGTCGGCTACCGCTTCGACGAAGAGACCGGCAAGAAGGTGCGCATTTCGAAGCGCAACGGCAAGGACATCTGAGATGACGACTGCAGAGAAAACTCTTCCCCGGCTCAAGCAGCGCTACCGCGAGGAAATCCGCGAGTCGCTG
Organism: Actinomycetota bacterium; assembly: GCA_034189785.1. Lineage (GTDB taxonomy): Bacteria > Actinomycetota > Actinomycetes > Mycobacteriales > Mycobacteriaceae > Mycobacterium. The sequence continues at coordinate 67,958 of JAXHUG010000004.1, read as the reverse complement.
CAGCAGCAGTTCGGCTACGCCAACGTGATGCAGATCCCGGGCGTGGTGAAGGTCGTCGTGAACATGGGTGTCGGTGACGCCGCCCGTGACGCGAAGCTGATCAACGGCGCGGTCAACGACCTCGCCCTGATCACCGGTCAGAAGCCGGAAATCCGCCGCGCCCGCAAGTCCATCGCCCAGTTCAAGCTGCGCGAAGGTATGCCCATCGGTGCCCGGGTCACACTGCGCGGCGACCGCATGTGGGAGTTCCTGGACCGCCTGGTCGCGATCGCGCTGCCACGTATCCGCGACTTCCGCGGCCTGAACCCCAAGCAGTTCGACGGCACCGGCAATTACACCTTCGGCCTGACCGAGCAGTCGATGTTCCACGAGATCGACGTGGACAGCATCGACCGCCCCCGCGGCATGGACATCACCGTCGTCACCTCGGCGACCAACGACGACGAGGGGCGGGCGCTGCTGCGGGCCCTGGGCTTCCCCTTCAAGGAGAACTGAGCTAATGGCAAAGAAAGCACTGGTCAACAAGGCCAACAAGAAGCCGAAGTTCAAGGTGCGGGGCTACACCCGCTGCCAGCGCTGCGGTCGCCCGCACGCCGTGTTCCGCAAGTTCGGCCTGTGCCGGATCTGCCTGCGCGAGATGGCCCACGCCGGCGAACTGCCCGGTGTGCAGAAGTCCAGCTGGTAAGCCAGCCCAACCACTAACAGAGCAGTTGCGGAAGGCCCTGGATTGCAGGGAACCGCCGCGAGAAAGGTGAACCGGCTGTCATGACCATGACGGATCCGATCGCAGACTTCTTGACACGTCTGCGCAACGCCAATTCGGCGTACCACGATGAGGTGACTCTGCCGCACTCGAAGATCAAGGCGAACATCGCCGAGATCCTCAAGTCCGAGGGCTACATCTCCGATTACCGCACCGAGGACGCCCGCGTGGGCAAGTCCCTGGTGGTCCAGCTCAAGTACGGCCCCAGCCGTGAGCGCAGCATCGCCGGCCTGCGACGGGTGTCCAAGCCCGGTCTGCGGGTCTACGCGAAGTCGACCAATCTGCCCCGCGTGCTCGGTGGCCTGGGCGTGGCGATCATCTCCACGTCCTCGGGCCTGCTCACCGACCGTCAGGCAGCACGATCCGGCGTGGGCGGCGAAGTCCTCGCATACGTGTGGTGAGGGGGTAGGAAGCATGTCGCGTATTGGAAAGCATCCGGTTCCGGTTCCCGCCGGCGTCGATGTGACGATCGAAGGTCAGAACGTATCGGTGAAGGGCCCCAAGGGCACCCTGTCGCTGGCGGTCGCCGAGCCGATCGTCGTGGCGCGTGATGACGAGGGCGCCATCGTGGTGACCCGGCCCAACGACGAGCGGCGCAACCGCTCGCTGCACGGGCTGTCCCGCACCCTGGTGGCCAACCTGGTCGAGGGCGTCACGCAGGGATACACCACCAAGATGGAGATCTACGGCGTCGGTTACCGCGTCGCGCTCAAGGGTTCCAACCTGGAGTTCGCGCTCGGTTACAGCCACCCCGTGGTCATCGAGCCGCCGGAGGGCATCACCTTCGCGGTCGAGACGCCCACGAAGTTCTCGGTCTCGGGTATCGACAAGCAGAAGGTCGGCCAGATCTCGGCGATCATCCGCCGCCTGCGCCGCCCCGACCCGTACAAGGGCAAGGGCGTGCGGTACGAGGGTGAGCAGATCCACCGCAAGGTCGGAAAGACAGGTAAGTAAGCGATGGCTACAGCTGAAGCAACCAAGCAGCACAAGCCGGTCGGGGCGAACGTCTCCCAGACGCGCCGGCGGGACCGCATCCGTCGCCACGCGCGGCTGCGCAAGAAGGTCTCGGGTACCGCGCAGCGGCCGCGTCTGGTCGTGAACCGCTCCTCGCGGCATATCCACGTACAGTTGGTGGACGACCTCACCGGCACGACGCTGGCCGCCGCCTCCTCGATCGAGGCGGACGTGCGGGCGGTCGACGGTGACAAGAAGGCGCACAGCGTGCGGGTCGGTCAGCTGATCGCCGAGCGCGCGAAGGCGGCGGGTATCGACGAGGTGGTGTTCGACCGTGGCGGTTACAGCTACGGCGGACGTATCGCCGCGCTCGCCGACGCCGCTCGCGAAGGCGGGCTGAAGTTCTGATGACCGACGTGTACAAGACTGGAAGGACTGCATGATGGCCGAGCAGGCAACCAATGCCGGGCCGGCGACATCCGACGGCCGCGGCTCGCGGGGTGACCGCGATGGTCGTGGCCGCCGCGACGACCGTGGCGGCCGTGGCCGCGACGGCGGCGACAAGAGCAATTACCTGGAGCGCGTCGTGTCGATCAACCGCGTCTCCAAGGTGGTCAAGGGTGGCCGTCGCTTCAGCTTCACCGCCCTGGTGATCGTCGGCGACGGCAACGGCATGGTCGGTGTCGGCTACGGCAAGGCCAAGGAAGTACCGGCCGCCATCGCCAAGGGTGTCGAGGAGGCTCGTAAGGGCTTCTTCCGCGTGCCGCTGATCGGCGGGACCATCGTGCACCCGGTGCAGGGTGAGGCCGCCGCGGGCGTCGTCATGCTGCGTCCGGCGAGCCCCGGTACCGGTGTGATCGCCGGTGGTGCGGCGCGTGCGGTGCTGGAATGCGCCGGCGTGCACGACATCCTGGCCAAGTCTCTGGGCAGTGACAACGCGATCAACGTCGTGCATGCCACCGTTGCCGCGCTGAAGCAGATCCAGCGTCCCGAAGAGGTCGCGGCCCGTCGCGGGCTGCCCCTCGAGGACGTCGCGCCGGCCAGCATGCTCAAGGCCCGGCGTGAGGCCGACGCGCGCGCCGCGTCCTCGTCACGTGAAGGGTCGGTGTGATCATGGCCGAACTGAAGATCACCCAGGTGCGCGGCACCATCGGTGCGCGCCGGAACCAGCGGGAGAGCCTGCGCACGCTCGGCTTGCGGAAGATCCGCCAGTCGGTCGTCCGTGAGGACAGCCCGCAGACCCGCGGCCTCATCAGGACCGTGCATCACCTCGTCGTCGTAGAGGAGGTCTGAGACGATGACTGAGCCGATCAAGCTCCATGACCTGCGCCCCGCGCCCGGGTCGAAGACCGCCAAGACGCGTCTCGGCCGCGGTGAGGGCTCGAAGGGGAAGACCGCGGGCCGCGGCACCAAGGGCACCAAGGCCCGCAAGAACGTCCCGTCGACGTTCGAGGGCGGCCAGATGCCGATCCACATGCGGCTGCCGAAGCTCAAGGGCTTCCGCAACCGCTTCCGCACCGGGTACGCCGTCATCAACGTCGGCGACCTCGGCCGGCTGTTCCCGAACGGTGGCGACATCGGCGTCGACGAACTGGTGGCCTCCGGCGCCGTCCGCAGGAACACGCTGGTGAAGGTGCTCGGCGACGGTAAGCTGACCGCGGCGGTCAACGTGACCGCTCACAAGTTCAGCGACAGTGCCCGCGAGAAGATCACGGCGGCAGGCGGTTCGGCGACCGAGCTGTCCTGACACGTCCGCAGGAGACCCCGGCGCACTTCGGTGTGCCGGGTTTTTTGCGTTGGGAGGTGTTGGCGCAGCGTGACCCCGCTGGGCCCGCGTCGACGCGGATGCTGGGCGGGTACTTCGGGTCCGAGCCGGAGAACGCGCCGCTGCCGGCGTGTCGGACCCGTCTGACACAGTCGAAGACATGTTCGATGGTTCGCTGCCCGAGGCCGCCGACCTCTCCGCGCTCAGTGACGCGGAGTTGGTGGCTGCCTCGGCCGGGTGGGGACGCGTCGAATCGGCGGCCGCGGCCCGCAAACTCGCCGCCATGGCCGAGATCTTCTGCCGCCGCACCGACATCGACGATCCCGACGAACGCGAGAACTGGTTCATCGACCCCGAAACCTCGCTCCTCAACGACCTCGCCGGGGCCCATAACATCACCGAAGGCTTGGCCCGAAGCCAAACCCGACGCGGCGTCCTGCTGGCCAACCGCTTTCCCAAAGTCGCCGCCCTGTTCCAGGCCGGCCTGATCACCGACCTGCTGATCCGGGCGATCGTCTCCCGCACGTATTTGATCACCGACCCCGGCGCCATGGCCGCCGTCGACACCGCCCTGGCCGAACAGATCCTCACGTGGGGACCCAAGTCCCAGGCCAAGACCGAGGAAGCCATCGACGCCCTGGTCGAAATCCACGACCCCGGCGCCCTGCGGCGCCGCGAACCCGCCACTGGCACCCGCACCCTGGACTTCGGCACCATGTTCGACGCCCCCGGCTTCATGACCGTCAACGCGCGCGTGTACACCGCCGACGGTGTCGCGCTCAAAGAACGCATCACCCTCATGGCCCGCTCGGTCTGCCAAGACGACCCCCGACCTTTCAAGGAACGCCTCAACGACGCCTTCGCCGCCCTCCAAGCCGGCACCACCCTGCGATGCGAATGCGACAACCCCGATTGCCCCGCCGGCACCATCGACGGACCCACCCCGAACATCGTCATCCACGTCATCACCACCGAGGAAGCCCTCGCCCGAGCCCAAGCCGGGCAGGCAGAAGCGCAGGCGGCAGCAGAGTCCGGTACGCAACACGATGGATCGGCCGCGGCAGTGCCTGAAGAGTCGAAGGCCGTAAGCTCCTCGGCCGACTGCAAACCCGTGCACATCGACCCGATCGACGAGAAGCCGGTCGTCGACGAGCCGGAGACCGGCGACCCCACCCCGGATGCCCCCGCGGTTCCCACGCCCACTCCTGCAGTGGCGTACCTCTTCGGCGCCGGTGTACTCACTGCCGCCGCCCTGCCCACCCTGCTGGGCCGCGCCCGCGTCCGCCCGATTACCCACCCCGGTGACGCCCCACCCGAAATGCAGTACCGCCCCTCCACCGCCCTGCAGGACTTCGTGCGCTGCCGGGACCTGACCTGCCGCTTCCCCGGCTGCGACAGACCCGCCTACACCTGTGACATCGACCACACCGTGCCCTGGCCGTCCGGACCGACGTGCGCGTCGAACCTGAAATGCCTGTGCCGAAAACACCATTTGCTCAAGACCTTCTGGTCCGGCCAAACCGGCTGGCGTGACGAACAACTCGCCGGCGGCACCGTCATCTGGACCGCACCGAGCGGGCGGACCTACACCACGCACCCCGGCAGCGCGCTGTTCTTCCCCACCCTGAACGCCCCCACCGCGCCGGCACCGACCCGACCGAACGGAACCGAAACCACAGACCCCGACCGCGGCCTCAAAATGCCCAGACGCCGCCGCACCCGCGCCCAAGACCGTGCCCGCCGCATCGAAGAACTACGCCGACTCAACGACGACTTCGTCGCCGAACGCAACAAACCCCCACCGTTCTGAACAGGGTCCGACTCAAGTGAGGTGCGGAAGCGCCTCGGCAGCAAGGCTTTCCATCTGCTCGCGGTCCCCTGCGACGGTGGCGCCGACGGGGTTGCACAGCACCATCCGTACGGCGGTCCCGCCGGCGGCACCCCCGCACGCCGGTACCCTCGGTCGTATGTTCGCCTTCTTACCCGGCATCCCCGGCGCCGACGATGTGCGCGCCCTGGTGCGCCGGGTCGACACCGCTCGCCACAAGGGCATCCCCAACGGCTGCGTGCTCGAACTCGACCTCATGTCGGTGCCGCCGGAGACCAGCGGATTCGACCCACTGGCGATGATCTCCGCCGGTGGGCGCCCCATGGTGCTCCGCCAGGTCGTCGCCGCGATCCACCGCGCTGCCGACGACGACCGCGTCGCCGGGCTGATCGCGCGCGTGCAGATCTCCGCTGCGCCCGCCGCGCCGGTTCAGGAACTGAGGGAGGCCATCGCCGCCTTCAGCGCGAACAAGCCGTCGGTCGCCTGGGCCGAGACCTATCCCGGCACGCTTTCCTACTACCTGGCCTCGGCCTTCCGCGAGGTGTGGATGCAGCCGTCCGGCACCGTCGGCCTCGTGGGCTTCGCCACCAGCGCGTTGTTCCTGCGCGATGCCCTCGACAAGGCCGGTATCCAGGCCCAGTTCACCGCGCGTGGCGAATACAAATCGGCGGCAAACCTCTTCACGCAGGACAGCTACACCGAACCCCATCGCGAAGCGGACAGCCGACTCATCGAGAGCCTCAACCAGCAGGTGCTCACCGCCATCGCCGAATCCCGCAAGGTGAACCCGGACGACATCGACGCCCTGGCCGACAAGGCGCCGCTGCTGCGTGACGCAGCGGTGGACGGGGGTCTGGTCGACCGCATCGGCTTCCGCGACGAGGCGTATGCGCGGGTCGCCGAACTCGCTGGCGCCGAAGGTATCACGCCCCAGAACACGGACAGCTCCGACGCACCGCCGCGGCTGTACCTGTCCCGCTACGCCCGCGCCACTGCGCCAGGTGGAGGCCCGTCGATTCCCCACCGCAAAGCCAGGCCCACCATCGCCGTGGTCACGCTGCACGGGCCGATCGTCAGCGGCCGCGGCGGTCCGGGTCTGTCGCCCCTGGGCAATTTGAGCGCCGGCGGAGACACCATCGCCGCCGCACTGCGCGAAGCCGCCGCCGACAAGGACGTCTCGGCGATCGTGCTCAGGGTCGAGAGCCCTGGCGGATCGGTCACCGGGTCCGAGACCATCTGGCGCGAGGTGCTGCGCACCCGCGAGGGCGGTACCCCCGTCGTCGCCTCCATGGGTGCGGTGGCCGCATCCGGCGGCTACTACGTCTCGATGGGTGCCGACGCCATCGTCGCCAATCCCGGCACCATCACCGGATCGATCGGCGTCGTCACCGGCAAACTCGTGGCCCGCGACCTGAAGGACCGTCTCGGCATCGGTTCGGATTCGGTGCGCACCAACGCCAATGCCGATGCCTGGTCGGCCGATTCACCGTTCACCGACGAACAGCAGGCGCATGTCGCGGCCGAGGCCGACCTGTTCTACACCGACTTCGTCGAACGCGTCGCCGACGGCCGTGGGCTGTCCGTCGACGAGGTCGCCGAGGTGGCGCGGGGCCGGGTGTGGACCGGCGCCGACGCCGAGGACCGTGGACTGGTCGACGAACTCGGCGGCCTGCGCACCGCGATCGACCGGGCCAAGGCGCTCGCCGGCATGGAGCCCGACACCGACGTCCGCATCGCCGGCTACCCGGCGTCGTCACTGCTCGACCTGCTGCGCCCCAAACCGTCCTCACAACCCGCCGCGGCGTCGCTGCCCGATGCCCTCGGTGTGCTGGTCGGCCGGTCGGTGGTCAACCTCATCGGCCAGGCCGAGCGGTCGATGAGCGGCGTCAACGCAATGTGGCTGGGGGATCACCGGTTCTGACCGGTTGGCTGGAGCGAAGCGACCGGCGGGATTATCGATACGTGCCGCTGACATAGGTGATCTCGCCGAGCGGGTCGTTGTCATGGGCCACCATCGGCACGCCGTGCTTGGCGAACAGCTCCGTACGCGGCAGGCCGGTCATCGTCCACCCGAGTGACCTCAGGTACTCCATGACGTGTTTGCGGTCGCCGTGGTAGACCAGCGACGGCATGTCCAGGTCCAGTCCGCGTTCGCGCATCTGCGCGGTTGACACCCTGGCCTTCTCGGCGTCGAAGTTCGAGATTCCCGGCACGTACTCGGTGGCCACGGTACTGCCCGTCGCACTCAGCGCAGTGACGTTGTCGAACAGCAGATCCTGGGCCTCCGGCGGTAGGTAGATCAGCAGGCCCTCGGCGCACCACGCCGTCGGCGCACCGGTGTCGAAACCCGCCGCTCGGAGCGCGGCGGGCCAGTCCTCCCGCAGATCGATCGCGACGGTCCGCCGCTGCGCGGTCGGCTCGGCCCCGATCCCGGCCAGTGTGGACGTCTTGAAATCGAGCACCGCCGGCTGGTCGATCTCGTAGACCACCGTGCCGGCGGGCCACGGCAGCCGGTAGGCGCGTGAGTCCAGCCCCGACGCGAGGATCACGACCTGACGGATGCCGCCGGCGGTGGAGTCGAGGAAGTAGTCGTCGAAAAACCTCGTCCGCAAGGCCATCCCATCGATGCGCGCCTGCATCTCCGCGGCCGACGACGGATCCAATTCGGTCATGTCGAACCCGCCGTCGACGACCTTGGTGAAGAACTCGATACCGGCCGCGCGCACCAGCGGCGCCGCGTACGGGTCGTCGATGAGACCGCGTGGATCCCGGGTCGCGACCGCCCGGCCCGCCGCCACCATCACGGCGGTCGCGCCGACGCTCGATGCCACATCCCAGCTGTCACCGTCGGCGCGTGCCATGGCCTGCCTCCTTTCGAGAGTCGCATACTCCTAACTCTTGGTTGCGGTCACGGCGAGCGACTGGCGCAGCGCCTCGACTTTATCGCCGGTGGGGAACGGCCGTCCATAGTGGGCGAACATCTCGGGTCTGGTGCGCGCCCCGACGTCCCAGCCACGCTCGCGCAGATAGTCGACGACGGGGTTGCGCTCACCGTCGTAGAACAGGTCATCCATGTCGAGGTCGAGGCCGTGGCGGCGCCACTGGTCGGCCATCCGCTGCGAACTCGCGCCGATCCGCGCCCCGGCATCCGGGTGGAATTCGGTGGCCAGCCGGCTGCCCGGCGCCGACAGTGCGGTGATGTTGTCGAACAAGCGGTCCTGCGCGTCGGGCGGCAGATAGATCAGTAGCCCCTCGGCGATCCACGCCGTAGGTGCCGTCGGGTCGAAGCCCCGGTCGCGCAGCGCGCGTGGCCAGTCGTCGCGCAGGTCGATCGCGACGGTGCGCAGTTCGGCGCGGGCGCAGGCCCCGAGCTCGGCGAGCGTGCGGGTCTTGAACCCGATCACCTCGGGCTGGTCGATCTCGTAGACGACCGACCCGGACGGCCACGGCAACCGGTAGGCGCGGGCGTCGAGACCCGACGCGAGGATCACCGACTGCGGCAGACCGGAGGACAGGAAGAAGTCGTCGAAGAATCGGGTGCGCACCGCCATGACATCGGTCATCACCGCCAGCATCGCGGCGTCGTCCGCCTCGAGCGTGATCTCCCCGTCGAGGAGTTTGACGAAGTACTCCACGCCCACCGCGCGCACGAGCGCGTCGGCGTACGGATCCTCGATGAGGGCGTCGGGCCCGCGGCTGGCCACCGCGCGCGCCGCCGCGACCATGGTCGCGGTGGCCCCCACACTGGACGCCAGATCCCAGGTGTCCTCGTCGCTGCGTGCCATCGCCGCGCCTCCCTACTTGACCGCGGTGACGACACCCACCGCGCCGCGGCGAGCATGGTGGCGGTGGCTCCGACGCTGGACGCCAGGGTTCCACGTGTCGTTGTCGGTACGTGCCATCGGGTGACCCCTTGTCAGATAGCGATCCGTCGAGTTACTTAGCTGCATTAATCAGCTTGCGCCGACTGTACGCTTCGATCTCGTAGGCAATCTGCGAGCGCGCAGCGATGCGGGCGTGCCCGGTGGCAACTGTTACTCTCGTAGACTGTTGACGCGTGCTGCTAGCAGGCGAGATGTCCTGTCCGAGACGGTGCGTGTGACTTGACCACGACGCTGGTTTGTCCAGCCCCATTTGGCACGCCGCGCTCATGAGGTCGGCTGCACAGGAGGAAAGAGTGCTTTCGGCTTTCATCTCGTCGCTGCGGACGGCTGACCTGAGGCGCAAGATCCTGTTCACCCTCGGTGTGGTCCTGCTTTACCGGGTCGGCGCCTCGCTGCCGTCCCCCGGGGTCAACTACCCCAACGTGCAGGAGTGCATTGCGCAGGTCAGCGGTGGCGAGTCGGGTCAGATCTACTCGCTGATCAATCTGTTCTCCGGGGGTGCGCTGCTCCAGCTGTCGGTGTTCGCGGTGGGCATCATGCCCTACATCACCGCGAGCATCATCGTGCAGCTGTTGACCGTGGTGATCCCGCGGTTCGAGCAGCTGCGCAAGGAGGGCCAGGCCGGTCAGACCAAGATGACGCAGTACACGCGTTATCTGGCCGTCGCGCTGGCCGTCCTGCAGTCCACGAGCATCGTCGCGCTGGCCGCGAACGGTGGCCTGCTGCAGGGCTGCGCGCTCGACATCATCGACGACCAGGCGATCTTCTCGCTGCTGGTCATCGTGCTGGTCATGACGGCAGGCGCCACGCTGGTCATGTGGATGGGCGAGCTGGTCACCGAACGCGGTATCGGCAACGGTATGTCGCTGATCATCTTCGCCAGCATCGCCGCCGCCATGCCGGGCGAGGGCAAGTCGATCCTGGACAGCCGCGGTGGCATGGTGTTCGCCGCCGTCTGCGCGGGCGCGCTGATCATCATCATCGGCGTCGTCTTCGTCGAGCAGGGTCAGCGCCGCATCCCGGTGCAGTACGCCAAGCGCATGGTCGGGCGCCGGATGTACGGCGGCACGTCGACCTACCTGCCGCTGAAGGTCAACCAGGCCGGCGTCATCCCCGTCATCTTCGCCTCGTCGCTGATCTACATCCCGCAGCTGATCACGCAGTTGATCCAGAGCGGCAGCTCCAATCCGGGCACCGGCTGGTGGGACCGTCTGGTCGCGGAGTACCTGACCGACCCGAGCAGCCCCTGGTACATCGGCATCTACTTCGCGCTGATCATCTTCTTCACCTACTTCTACGTGTCCATCACGTTCAACCCGGACGAGCGGGCCGACGAGATGAAGAAGTTCGGCGGCTTCATCCCCGGCATCCGCCCGGGTAAGCCGACCGCCGACTACCTGCGCTACGTCCTGAGCCGGATCACGCTGCCCGGCTCGATCTACCTGGGCTTGATCGCCGTGCTGCCCAACCTGTTCGCCAACGTCGGGAGCAGCGGCCCCGTGCAGAACCTCCCCTTCGGCGGCGTCGGGGTGCTGATCATGGTCGGCGTGGGTCTGGACACCGTGAAACAGATCGAAAGCCAACTCATGCAGCGCAACTACGAAGGGTTCCTGAAGTGAGGATCGTTCTCCTCGGACCGCCGGGTGCGGGTAAGGGCACGCAGGCGGCGAAGCTGGCCGACAAGCTCGGCGTCCCGCACATCTCCACCGGCGACCTGTTCCGCGACAACATCAAGGGCGAGACCGAACTCGGCCTGGAGGCCAAGCGGTACCTCGACGCCGGCGACCTCGTCCCGAGTTCCCTCACCAACGCGCTGGTCGAAGACCGCATCGACGCGGACGACGCCAAGAACGGCTTCATCCTCGACGGCTACCCCCGCTCGGTCGAACAGGCCGAGGCGCTCGGCGACATGCTCGCGGCCCGCAATCTGTCGCTCGACGCGGTGATCGAATTCCGCGTCTCCGAGGACGAGCTGCTCTCCCGGCTCAAGGGCCGCGGTCGCGAAGACGACACCGAGGAGATCATCCTCAACCGGATGAGGGTCTACCGCGACGAGACCACACCGCTGCTCGACCACTACCGCGACCAGCTCAAGACCGTCGACGCCGTCGGTTCCATGGACGAGGTGTTCGCCCGGGCATTGCAGGCATTGGGCAAGTGACGTGGCCCGCCTGAGGCTGCGCAAGGACAAGGTCGTCGCGCAACGCACCCCCGCGGAGCTCGACGCGATGGCCGCCGTCGGTGCGCTGGTCGCAGCGGCGTTGAATGCGGTGCACGATGCGGCCGTGCCCGGCGTGAGCACCAAGGAGCTCGACGCGATCGCCGAAGCCGTCATCCGCGACGGTGGTGGCATCCCGTCGTTCCTCGGCTACCACGGTTTTCCCGCCAGCATCTGCTCCTCGGTCAACGACCGGGTCGTCCACGGCATCCCGTCGGCCACCGAGACGCTGGCTTCCGGTGACCTGGTGTCCATCGACTGCGGCGCCATCCTCGACGGCTGGCACGGCGACTCGGCGATCACCTTCGGTGTCGGCCCGCTCATCCCGGTCGACGAGGCGCTCTCGGCGGCCACCCGGGAGTCCATGGAGGCGGGTATCGCCGCGATGGTGCCAGGCAACCGGCTGACCGACGTCTCCCACGCCATCGAGGAGGGCACCCGCGCCGCCGAGGTGCGCTACCAGCGGGGCTTCGGCATCGTCGACGGCTACGGCGGCCACGGCATCGGCAGGCAGATGCACATGGATCCGTTCCTGCCCAACGAGGGCGCCCCCGGCCGCGGTCCGCACCTGGCCCCCGGTTCGGTACTGGCGATCGAGCCGATGCTCACGCTCGGCACCACGAAGACCACGGTGCTCGACGACGAGTGGACAGTCGTCACCACCGACGGCTCCCGCGCGGCACACTGGGAGCACACCGTGGCGGTCGCCGAGGACGGACCCCGCATCCTCACGCTGCCCGCGGACTGAACGGACCCGACAAGGTGGACTCCACGGTCACACCGCGACGACGTCGCTGCGGTGCTGCTCGAGAAGACGCTGTGAGACCGGGCGATGATATGAAAGGTCGGTGACCCAAGGGCCTGACGAGCACGACCCGATCGCCCTGGCCCGTGCGAACTGGGAATCCGCCGGCTGGGGTGAGGTCGCCGACGGGATGGTCGCCGTCACCTCCGTGATGCGGGCCCACCAGATCCTGCTCGCGCGCGTCGAGAACGCGTTGCGCCCCTACGATCTGAGCTTCTCGCGATTCGAGCTGCTGCGGCTGCTGGCGTTCAGCCGCTCCGGCGCACTGCCGATCACGAAGGCCTCCGACCGGCTGCAGGTCCACGTCACCAGCGTCACGCACGCCATCCGGCGGTTGGAGGCCGGCGGTCTGGTGGAGCGCATCCCGCACCCGACCGACGGCCGCACCACGCTCGTGCGGATCACCGAACTCGGCCGCTCGACCGTCGAGGACGCCACCGTGACGCTCAACAACGAGGTGTTCGCCGACATCGGGATGTCCGCCGACGAGTCGCGGGCGCTGGCCGCCTCGATCGAGACGCTGCGCCGCCACGCCGGCGACTTCTAGGTCAGTCGGCGACCAGGACAGCGCCCGCGGCGTAGGGGACCGCCCCCTTGTGTTCTTCGAGTGGGCACCGACCGACTCGCAGCCCGAATCAGCCCCGCAGGGTCTCGATGATCGCGCTGAAGTCCTTGTCGGCGTGATCATCGGCGAATTTCCGGTACAGCTCGGCGGCGTGGCTGCCCAGCGGTGCCGACGCACCCGTCGACGACACCGCGGCCATGGCCAGGCCGAGATCCTTGTTCATCAACGCCGTCGCGAACCCCGGTTTGAAGTCGTTGTTGGCCGGAGAGGTCGGAACCGGTCCCGGCACAGGGCAGTTCGTATGCACCGCCCAGCAGTTGCCGGTCGCGCCGGTGATGACGTCGAACAGCGACTGAGCCGACAGCCCGAGCTTCTCGGCCAGGACGAACGCCTCGCCGATGGCGATCTGCTGGACGGCGAGCACCATGTTGTTGCACAGTTTGGCGGCCTGGCCGGTGCCCGACGCACCGCAGTGGACGACCTTGCCGGCCATGGGTTCCAGCACCGGACGCGCCCGTTCGACGGCCGCGTCGTCACCACCCACCATGAACGCCAACGTTCCCGCGGTGGCGCCCTTGACGCCCCCGGAGACCGGCGCGTCGAGCTGGGCGAAACCCTTCGCGGCGGCGGCGGCGTTGACCTCGCGCGCGTCGTCCACCGAGATGGTCGAGGTGTCGATGAACAGCGTGCCGTCCGACGCGGCGGGCAGCACCTCGTCGTACACGCTCTTGACGATCGCGCCGTTGGGCAGCGAGGTGATCACCACCTCGGCGCCGGTCACCGCATCAGTACCGCTTTCGAACGTGGCGATGCCGTTGTCCTCGGCGGCCGCCCGCAGCGCGGGCACCGGGTCGAAACCCCGCACGCTGTGCCCGGCCTCGGCCAGGTTGGCCGCCATCGGAGCGCCCATGTGGCCCAGGCCGAAGAACGCAATCGTACTCACTGTGGTGTTCTCCTCACGCCGATGCCCGCGCCCTCGCAGCGGCTGCCCGCCCGATGACCACGCGCATGATCTCGTTGCTGCCCTCGAGGATCCGGTGCACCCGCAGATCGCGGACGATCTTCTCGATCCCGTACTCGCGCAGATAGCCGTAACCACCGTGCAATTGGAGCGCCTGATCGGCCACCTCGTAACAGGCGTCGGTGACATGGCGCTTCGCCATCGCGCACAACTCGACCTTGTCCGGGTGGTTCTCGTCGAGTGCGCTCGCGGCCCGCCACAGCAGCGTGCGCGACGTCTGCAGGGCGGTGGCCATATCGGCCAGGGTGAACCGGATCGTCGGTTCGTCGAGCAACGACGCGCCGAAGGCCTGCCGGTCGGCCAGGTAGGCGGCCGCTTTCTCGTAGGCCGTCTGCGCACCGCCCAGTGAGCACGCGGCGATGTTGAGGCGCCCGCCGTTGAGGCCGTTCATCGCGATGCCGAAACCGCTGCCCTCGGCGTCGGTGCCGCCGAGCATGTTCTCGGCCGGCACCCGGGCGCCCTCGAACACGACCTGCGCCGTGGGCTGGGCGTTCCACCCCATCTTCTGTTCCTGGGCGCCGAAACCCACACCGGGTGTGTCCTTTTCGACCATGAACGCGGAGATGCCGCGTGGCCCCTCGCTGCCGGTGCGGGCCATCACGACATACACGTCGGAACTGCCCGCACCCGAGATGAACTGCTTCACCCCGTCGAGGACGAAGTGGTCACCACCGGAATCAGTACGGCGAACGGCCCTGGTGCGCAACGCACTGGCGTCCGACCCCGCACCCGGTTCGGTGAGGCAGTAGCTGGCGATGCTCTCCATCGACGCCAGCCGTGGCACCCACGTCTTGCGCTGCTCCTCGGAGCCGTAGGTGTCGACCATCCAGGCGCACATGTTGTGGATCGACAGGAACGCCGCGATCGCCGGGTCGGCCGCGGACAGCTGCTCGAAGATGCGCACGGCATCGACGCGCCGCAGCCCGCTGCCGCCGGCGTCCTCACGACAGTAGATCGCCGCCATCCCGAGCTCGGCCGCCTCCCGCAACACGTCGGTGGGGAAGTGGTGGCTCTCATCCCACTCCGACGCATACGGGGCCAGCCGTTTCTCGGCGAACGCGGCGGCTGTCTCGGCGATCACGCGTTCGTCGTCGTCGAGGCCAAAGTAGTCCATCAGCTTGAGTAGTCCGTTCGGCCTTATTTCATGGTCGGGATGACGAACTCCGCGCCATCCTTGATGCCCGACGGCCAGCGCTGCGTGACGGTCTTGGTCTTGGTGTAGAACAGGATCGAGTGCGGCCCGTGCTGGTTGAGGTCGCCGAAGCCGGAACGCTTCCAGCCGCCGAAGGTGTGGTACGACACCGGAACCGGGATCGGGACGTTGACCCCGACCATGCCGACCTGGACCTTGGCGACGAAGTCGCGTGCGGTGTCGCCGTCGCGGGTGAAGATCGCCACGCCGTTGCCGTACTCGTGCTCGGTGGGCAGGCGCAGTGCCTCGTCGTAGTTGCCGGCGCGCACGATGCACAGCACCGGGCCGAAGATCTCGTCGGTGTAGATCGACATGTCCGGGGTGACGTGGTCAAACAGCGTGGGGCCGATGAAGTAGCCGCCCTCCAGGCTGTCGTCGCCGAATTGCATCTCGTCGCTGGCACGGTCGCGTCCGTCGACGACGGCCTCGGCGCCCGCCTCGACGCCCTGGGAAATGTAGTCGCGGACCCGGTTGAGCGCGGCCTCGGTGACCAGTGGGCCGTAATCGGCCTTCGGGTCGAGGCTGTGGCCGACGCGCAGGTTGTTGACCCGCTCGACCAGCTTGTTTCGAAGCCGTCGCGCTGTTTCTTCGCCCACGGGCACGGCCACGCTGATCGCCATGCAGCGCTCGCCGGCGCTGCCGTAGCCGGCGCCGATCAGCGCGTCGACGGCCTGGTCGAGATCGGCGTCGGGCATCACGATCATGTGGTTCTTCGCGCCGCCGAAGCACTGTGCGCGTTTGCCGTTCGCGGCGGCGCCCGCGTAGATGTACTGGGCGATGTCGGAGCTGCCGACGAAGCCGACGGCCTGGATGACCGGATGCTCGAGGATCGCGTCGACGGCTTCCTTGTCACCGTGCACGACCTGGAACACGCCCGGGGGCAGACCGGCCTCGCAGAACAGTTCGGCGAGTCGGACCGGCACCGAGGGATCGCGTTCGGACGGCTTGAGGACGAAGGCGTTGCCGCAGGCCAGCGCGGGACCGGCCTTCCACAGCGGGATCATCGCGGGGAAGTTGAACGGGGTGATCCCGGCGACGACGCCGAGCGGCTGGCGCATCGAGTAGACGTCGATGCCGGTGCCCGCGCCCTCGGTGTACTCACCCTTAATCAGGTGCGGGATGCCGATCGCGAACTCGATGACGTCGATGCCACGCTGGATGTCGCCCTTGGCGTCGGGAATGGTCTTGCCGTGTTCGAGGCTCAGGAGTTCGGCCAGCTCGTCGATGTGCTGGTCGACCAGTTCGACGAAGCGCATCATGACGCGGGCGCGGCGCTGCGGGTTCCAGGCCGCCCACTCCTTCTGGGCCTCGGCGGCGCCGGCCACCGCGGCGTCGACGTCGGCGCGCGAGCCGAGCAGGACCTGCGCCTGCACCGATCCCGTGCTCGGGTTCATCACGTCCGCCGTGCGGGTGGACTCGCCTGCGGTGCGCTTTCCGTTGATGAAGTGCTGGATCTGGTCGGTCATGAGAGTGCCCCTCGCTCGATATACTAGGACATCCTAGTAACTGGTCGGGGCGGTTGACAAGAGCTTCGGCGGAGTGCGTCGACGTGGGCGCGGCACGCGTCCCACGTCGGGAGCAGGCCGGCTTCGCACGCCTGCTCCAGCGTCGGGGCCGCGGCGTCACGGTCGGACAGCGCCAGGTCGCCGTCGACGGGCCAGTCGATGCCCAACGCCGGATCGGTGGGCGACACCGTGTGCTCGCGGGCCGGGTCGTAGCCCGTCGAGCACAGGTACATCACCGTCGAATCATCCTGCAGCGCGAGGAAAGCGTGGCCCAAGCCCTCCGACAGGTAGATCGAGCGGCGGTCCCGGTCGTCGAGTAGCACCGCATCCCACCGCCCGAAGGTGGGGGAGCCGACCCGGATGTCGACGGCCACGTCGAACACCGCCCCGCGCACGCAGGTGACGTACTTCGCCTGGCCCGGCGGCACTGCGGCGAAGTGCAGACCGCGCAGCACGCCGGCGTTCGACACCGAACAGTTGGCCTGCCGCACATCGAGTCGGTGGCCGGCGAATCGGGTGAACCCGCGGTCGGTGAACCATTCGAAGAACGACCCGCGCGGATCGGCGTGCACGGTCGGGGTGATCTCCCAGGCACCGGGCACCGTCAGCTCGCGGACGCTCACTGACCGCGCTCCTCGTACGCCGCTTCGGCGGCGTCCTTGAGTGGCCGCCACCACGCCTCGTTGTCGTGATACCACTGCACCGTCGCACGCAACCCTTCCTCGAAGTCGAGATGCGCCGGCTTCCAAGCCAATTCGTCGTAGAGCACTGACGGGTCGATGGCGTAGCGCACATCGTGGCCGGCGCGGTCGGTGACGTGGTCGAAGTCGTCGGGGTCGCGGTCCATGATCCGCAGCAGGGCGCGCAGCACCGAGAGGTTGTCGCGTTCACCCTCGGCGCCGATGAGGTAGGTGCGGCCCACGACGCCGTCGCGCAGGATCCGCCACACCGCGCTGTTGTGGTCGCCGACGTGGATCCAGTCCCGCACGTTGGCGCCGGTGCCGTACAGCTTGGGCCGTCGCCCGGTCAGCACATTGGTGATCTGGCGGGGGATGAACTTCTCGACGTGCTGGTAGGGCCCGTAGTTGTTGGAGCAGTTCGAGATCGTCGCGCGCACGCCATAGGACCGCACCCACGCCCGCACCAGCAGGTCCGCCGCCGCCTTGGTCGACGAGTACGGACTCGACGGGTTGTACGGCGTCGACTCGGTGAACCGCTGTGGATCGTCGAGGGCGAGGTCGCCGTACACCTCGTCGGTCGACACATGGTGCAGCCGGACCCCGGCGCGGCGGACCGCCTCGAGCACCGTGTGGGTGCCGACGATGTTGGTCTGCACGAACGGGCCGGGGTCGGCGAGCGCGTTGTCGACGTGGGTCTCGGCGGCGAAGTGCACGACCGCGTCGGATTCGGCGACCAACCGGTCGACCAGACCGGCGTCGGCCACGTCGCCTTCGACCAGTTGGATCCGGCCGGCGACCGGTGTCAGCGACTCCCGGCTGCCCGCATAGGTGAACGCGTCGAGCACCGTCACCGCGCAGTCGGGATGCTCCCGCACGGTGGCGTGCACGAAATTCGCGCCGATGAACCCCGCCCCGCCGGTGACCAGCAACCGCATGGGTGAAACCCTAACGGCCCCGTGCTCTCACGTCGTCAACCCGAGTGGGCCCGCCAACTCCTCGAGCGTCGGGATCAACTCGTCCCGCCCGCCGAGCACCTGGATCGCGACATGGTCGGCCCCGGCGTCGTGGTGCTCCTCGAGCCGGGCGGCGACGTCCTCGACCGAACCGTGGGCGACCACCGCGTCGATCAGCTTGTCGCTGCCCGGCTTGGCGACGTCCTCGTCGGTGAAGCCCAGCCGCTTCCAGTTGTTCACGTAGTTGCTCAGGTCGAGGTAGAACTCGACGGTCCCACGCCCGATCCGGCGTGCCTCGTCCGCATCGGTGCTCAGCACGACCTTGTGTTCCGGGGCCAGGAACACCGTCGGGCCGACGAGGTTGCGGGCCTGGCCGGTGTGCTGGGGAGTGGTCAGGTACGGGTGCGCCCCCGCGCTGCGCCGGGCGGCCAATTTGAGCATCTTCGGGCCGAGCGCGGCGACGACGAGGCGGCTGGTCGGCACCTTGGCCGCGTCGAGTTTGTCGATGTACCCGACCAGCACGTCGTAGGGCTTGCGGTATTCCCCGGTGTGCTCCGGATGACCGATCCCGATGCCCAGCAGGAACCGGCTCGGATACCTGTCCTCGATGCGGTGGTAGGACTCGGCGACTTCCTCGGCGGGCGACACCCACACGTTGACGATCCCGGTGGCCACCTGCAGCGTCCCGGTGGCGTCGAGGATCGGCTCGACGAACGCCAGGTCCGCCGCCGGGGATCCACCAACCCAGACCGCGCCGTAGCCGAGTTCCTCGATCTGCGCGGCCTGCTCCGGCGTCGGCGCTCCGCCGGTCCAGACGCCATAGCGGCCGAGGCCGGGTTTGAGCGAAACCCCTTCGGTCATGTCGATCCCTTCAGTCGTCGTCGGGCCAGGCGACCGGCGCGTGGCAGACCATGACCGGAACGCGGCTGTGGTGCAGCATATTGAGGCTCGTCGAGCCGAGAAGCCCCGCGCTCAGGGCGGTGCCCCGATGGTTGCCGACCACGACGAGCTGCGCGCCGGTGAGGCGATCAAGCAGTGCCTGGCCCGGCTTCGCATCGTCGAGCAGCGTCACGACCTGCACACCGGGATAACGGCCCCTCCAGGGCGCGAGTGCGCTGGTCAGCAATTCCCATTCCGCGGATTCCAGCGCTTCCCAGTCGATCAGGTAGGGGATCGCCACCGCATCGGCGTCCAGACCCGCCGCCCAGGAGTGCACGGCGGTGACGGGGGCGCCGAATCGGTCGGCGAACTCGAAAGCGGCCGCCAGTGCGGCCGTCCCGGCAGGCGTGCCGTCGACACCCACCACGACCGGCGCCGCACCGGGCTGCCTGATGTGGCGCCACGCCACCACCGGGCACGACGCATGCTGCGCCACCCGCAGCGTCGTCGACCCCATCAGCACCGCCGCGGCCGGGCTGACGAGGTCGCAGCCCACGACGACCAGCGTGGCGTCCCGGCTCAGACCGACCAGCGCCTCGTGGGCCGGTTCGCCGACCACCTCGACGGCGATGTCCGGCCGCGGGAAGTGTTCAGCCACGGCTTCTTTCACCATGCCGAGCATCTTCTCGGCGGCGGCCTGCCGCTCCGCTGCCGCGGCCGCCCGGATGGCGACCACCGCCGCGTCGGCGACGAACTGACCGGTCGTGACGGTCGAGTGGACGAGCCGCAACGATGTGCCGTATCCCTCTGCCGCCGCCGCAGCCCAGTGTGCGGCGTGGATGCTGGACGGCGAGCCGTCGATCCCGACGACGACCGGGGCGGTGCCTTGCGCCATGCGCGTGCCTTTCGGTGGGTCAGTCGTTGTGCGCGGTACGCGTGAGGAGCACCTTGAGCGCACCGGTCTCGCCGGCGCGGCTGAACACGTCGTAGGCGAGGTCGAACTCGTCCATACCGAAATGGTGGGTGATCATCGCCGCCGTGTCGATCTGATGATTGGCCACCAGGGTGATCAGGGAGGGGGTGGAGTGTGTGTCCACCAGACCGGTGGTGATCGTGAGGTTCTTGATCCAGATGTCCTCCAGGTGCAGCGTGGCCGGCTTTCCGTGCACCCCGATGTTGGCGACGTGCCCGCCGGCCCGGACCAGCCGGACCGCCTGTTCGAAGGTCTCGGGCACGCCCACGGCTTCCATCGCCACGTCTGCGCCGAGACCGTCGGTGAGTTCGTCGACGACCGAGCGCGCATCCTGGGATGTCGAGTTGACGACGACGTCGGCGCCCATGTTCTTCGCCGCTTCCAGCCGGCTGTCGGCGATGTCGATGACGACGATGTGGCCGGGGCTGTAGAGCTTCGCGGTGAGGACCGCCGCGAGGCCGATCGGACCGGCGCCGACGATCGCCACGGTGTCGCCGGGTCGCACCGCTGCGTTCAGCACGCCCACCTCGTATGAGGTGGGCAGGATGTCGGCGAGCATGACCATCTGCCCGTCGCTCACCCCGGGCGGCACCTTGTGCGTGGAGTTGTCGGCGAACGGCACGCGGACGTATTCGGCCTGCGCCCCGTCGATGAGATGACCGAGAATCCATCCGCCGCCGCCGAGGCACTGGCTGTACTGGCCGTCCCGGCAGTACCGGCAACTGCCGCAGGCACTGATGCACGACACCAGCACCCGGTCACCGACAGCGAGTTTCCCGACCGCGGAACCGATTTCGGTCACGGTGCCCACTGCTTCGTGTCCGAGGATCCGGCCGGGCTGCACCTCGGGTACGTCCCCTTTGAGGATGTGCAGATCGGTACCGCAGATCGTGACCGCGTCGACGCGCACGATGGCGTCGGTGGCGCGTTGGACGACCGGGTCGGGCACCTGCTCCCACGATCGCCGGCCCGGGCCGTGGTAGACCATTGCGTGCATTGTCGGATCCTCCTCGGTGTCGAAAATCAGTAGGCCAGACAACAGATCTGTTGCGCTTCGGCCACGGAGTCGGCCAAGGGGCGACCGGTGTCGACGCGGTGCGCCCCCTGCCAGACGGGCGTCGTGATGTCGGCCGCGATCTGCGGTGTGGCATCGGAGGTGGTCGACGACCGGTGCGCGATCCGGGTCTGGGCCGCCGAGAGCTCGGTATCGCAGGCCAGCTCCACCAGAACCGCTGATGAACGGTCGGCGCAGTCCCGCGCCGCCCTGCGGTGACCAGGGTCCCGCCAGGTGCCGTCGACGACCACCGACTCGCCGTGAGCGAGCAGCACCGCGGCCCGACGCAGCACCGTGTCGTAGACCAGTTCCACGTTCTCGGGTGAGTACAGCCCGCTCTCGAGGGCGCCGGCGGCGCCATGGACGACTCCGGAATCCTGAAGTTCCCGGCGGACATTGTCCGTCGAGATGACTTGGGCGCCGACGGATTCGCCGAGGGCTCCGGACAGTGTGGTCTTACCGGTTCCGGGTCCCCCACCGACGAGGACGAGCCGGACCGTGGCCGCTTTGAGGTGGTTGGCGGCGATGTCGAGGTGCCACCTGGCGTCGGCCGCCGCGCCGCCGTGTCCCTGGCCGACCTTGATGCAATCCACCTTGGCGCGCACGACGGCGCGGTAGGCGATGTAGAAGTCGACCAGCGAGCGCGGAGCGGAGTCGCCGGCCAGTTCCCGGTACTGATCGAGGAAGTGGTCGGCCAGGTCGCGCCGGCCCAGGAATTCCAGGTCCATCGCCAGGAATGCGGCGTCGTCGACGCCGTCGACGAAGCGCAGCCGGTCGTCGAACTCCAGACAGTCCAATGGAACGGGGCCGTCGGGTGTGCAGAAGATGTCGTCGGCCAGTAGGTCGCCGTGACCGTCGACGATGCGGCGGTCGGCGATGCGGCCGGCGAACAACGCGTCCCGGCCATCGAGATACTGCAGGGCCAGCCGCCGGATCTCGTCGACGGTTTCCGCCGAGACCACCGCACCCGCTGACTGGTCCAGCTCGGCGAGGTTCTCGCACCACCGCGCTCTGATCGCGGCGGTCGTCGCGCAGGCATCGATGTCGGCGCACCGGTGTGCCGTCGCATGGAAGCGGGCGAGCAAACTCGCGAGCATCGTGAGGTGATTTCCGGTCGACTCACCGCGCATCACCATGGACCGTAGCCGGTACCGGTGGGGGTAGCGGCGCATCACCACGACCGGTTCGGGTACGGCGGAACCGGGTCCGTGCAGGTGGGCGACGCCGAGGTAGCTGCCCGGCGCCAGGCGGCTGTTCAACTCCACTTCGCGGGCGCATACCCGCTCCCGCTGTTCCGGCGTGCTGAAATCGAGGAAGTCCGTGGTCACCGGCTTCTTGATCTTGTAGGCCTTCTCACCGAGCAGTAACACCACACCGGTGTGTGTCTCGTACACCTCGGCGGCCACGTCGTTCACCGGAAAATCGGCGGCAGCGGTCTCCTCCGTGGTGGTCATAGGCCTATGGTCGCTTCGCGGACCGGTTTGCCGCAGCGGTCTTCGGACCTCATGGCCCGTCGAAAGGTCCCGACCGGGTGGGGCCATTGGTCCTCAACCGTGCGGCGTGTGACCAAAGACTCTTGCCGCGGACCCGGCGGGTTGTGAGCGTGGACTGGAGAACGGGTGAACAGGAGGCTGATCGATGACCACGCCCCGAGCGGACATCGACACGATCAGCGATGCAGTGCAACTGGCGTGCCGGGCCCCGTCCGTACACAACAGCCAGCCGTGGCACTGGGTCGCCGACCGGTCCGGGCTGCAGCTCTTCCTCGATACCGACCGGCTCGTGGCCACCGACAAGTCCAGCCGGGAGGCGTTGTTGAGCTGCGGTGCCGTTCTCGATCATCTCCGGGTGGCCATGGCGGCCAGCGGCTGGATCGCGCACATCGACCGCTACCCGAATCCCAACGACCACCTGCACCTGGCAACCGTCGACTTCTTGCCGATGTCGTATGTGACCGACGGCCACCGCGCCCGTGCCGAGGCCATCGCGCGCCGCTACACCGACCGGTTGCCGTTCGGTCCGCCCCAGGACTGGGATTCGCTCGAGCTCCTGTTGCGCGACGCCGTCGATGAATCGGTGGCCATGCTGGACGTCCTCGGCGAGGAGGCCCGCCCGCAGCTCGCGGAGGCCTCACAGCTCACCGAGTCGCTGCGCCTCTACGACTCCGACTATCACGCCGAATTGGCCTGGTGGACAGGCTGGTTGGCGGTATCAGACGGGATACCGCACAGCTCCCTCGTGTCGGCGGCGGAAAGCGACCGGGTGGACATCGGCCGTCACTTCCCGGTCACTCACGGTCCCGGGGAGCGCCGCATGAGCGTGCCGGAGGATCACTCCAGGGTGCTGGTCATCTCGGCGCACGACGACACCCACCGCGACGTGCTCGGCTGCGGTGAGACGCTGTCGCGGGTGCTACTGGAGGCGACCCTGGCCGGGATGGCCACCTGCACGCTGACCCACCTCACCGAACTGCGCGCCAGCCGCGACATCATCTCCGCCCTGGTCGACCGCGATCTGCCGCAGGTGCTGATCCGCGTCGGGACGGCTCCCGCCCACGATCCCGTCCCACCGCCGACGCCCCGGCGTCGCCTCGAGGACGTGCTCGAGGTGCGGCTGTGACCGGGGATCCCACGCCCCATCCCACCCCGCCCGATCCGACCGGCCCCCCCTTGACCGTGTTCCTCGTCGACGACCACGAAGTGGTGCGTCGCGGGTTGATCGATGTGCTCAGCGCCGAGCCGGATCTCGAAGTGGTCGGCGAAGCGGGCTCGGTCTCCGAGGCGCTGGCTCGCATCCCGGCGCTGCAGCCCCAGGTCGCCGTACTCGACGTGCGGCTGCCCGACGGCAACGGCATAGAGCTGTGCCGCGACCTCCTGTCGCGGCTGCCGGATCTGCGCTGTCTGATGCTGACGTCGTTCACCTCGGACGAGGCGATGATCGATGCGATCCTCGCCGGCGCGAGTGGATACGTGATCAAGGACATCAAGGGCATGGAACTGGCCAAGGCGATCAAAGATATCGGTGCGGGCCGATCCCTGCTCGACAACCGGGCGGCCGCCGCACTGATGGCCAGGCTGCGGCGGGCCACCGAGCATTCCGATCCGCTGTCCGGCCTCAGCGACCAGGAGCGGGTCCTGCTGGGGTTGCTCGGCGAGGGCCTGACCAACAAGCAGATCGCCGCCCGGATGTTCCTGTCGGAGAAGACCGTGAAGAACTACGTGTCGCGACTGCTCGCGAAGCTGGGCGTGGAACGTCGCACCCAGGCCGCGGTGTTCATCTCCCGCCTCGACCGGGAGGACGGCGCGGCAGAGGTCTGATCGCTTCGTGTCCGGATGGCCGACCCGCTGATTCTCATGAGGGTGTGGGCTCGTCCTCGGTGAGGGTGAAGTAGTTCTCCTCTTCCTGCACGAAGTGCAGCTTCAAGAGGGTGAAGAGCCCGTACAGACACGCCAGCAGGTCGTCGACCTGGTCGGGTTCGATCGCGCCGACCGATTCGGCGAGGCGGACATGCGTACCGATGCGGTCGGCGAGCCGTTTGATCTCGGCGTGGGTGCGGCTCATGGTGGCGGTGGCCTCACCGCTGCCCAGCGGGCGGGCCAACGCCGGGTACAGCTCGTTCTCCTCGCTGAGTTCGTGCGGCAGGATCCGGTCGGTGAGTAACCGGTGCACGGTCTTCAGCGAGTCCAACGCAGCGGCGTCCGGCGCCTCGGCCAGCCGGTCGGCGGTGTCGCGCAGCAGCGGGAGGGTCTCACGAAGCACGTCGTGTTCGGCCGCGAAGCGATGCAGCAGCTGCTCGGTCGCCGGTGGCAGATCCAGCGCGGAGTCGGGGTTTGGGCGCAGCGCACGCAGGGCATTGAGGATCACCGCGACGTCGATGCCCTCTTGCAAGAGGGCGCCGGCGGCAGGTGGTAGCCAGCCGAATGCCGCGACCACCATCGCCAGCAGCGACAGACTCATGCCCACCACGGCGCTCTGTACGGCGATGCGCCGCGACCAACGGGCCACGTCCATCGCATCGGCGAGGCGGTCGACGCGATCGGTCGTCAACACGACGTCGGCGGCCTCGGAGGACGCGGTCGCCCCGCGCGCACCCATCGCGACACCCACTGTCGCCGCGGCCAGCGCCGGAGCATCGTTGATCCCGTCACCCACCATCACCGTCACGGCGCGTTCCCGTTCGCCGCGGACCGCGGCGACCTTGTCGGCCGGTGACTGCTCGGCATACACCTCGTCGAGTCCCAGCACGGTGGCGATCTCGCGGGCCGGTTCGGCGCGGTCGCCGGTCAGCATCACCAACCGGTTCAGGCCGGCTGCCCGCAACCGGCGCATCGTCCGCGGTGCGTCGCGCCGCAACGGATCCCGCAACAGCACCGCACCCACCGGCTCACCCGCGATACTCACCCAGGAGATCGCGGCGCCGTCCAGACGTGCCCGGTTGAGCACGCCGCGCTGCCAGCCGCTGACCGCGCTGCGGTCCGGCAGCTTTCCCACCGAGATGCGTTGGCCCTCCACGGTGGCGGTGACGCCGCGGCCCGGCTCTTCGAGCACGTCGCCGGGTAGTGACAGCGACTGGCCGCGCTTGCGCGCCTCGGTGACGATGGCCTCGGCCAGCACATGCGGGGAGAACTGATCCACCGACGCCGCCTGCCGCAGCAGCTCGGTCGGCTCGCGGCCGGGGGCGACGGCGACGTCGACGACCACCGGGCGGCCCATCGTCACGGTGCCCGTCTTGTCCATCACCAAAGTGGTTGCGTGTCCCAGGTTCTCGAGCGCACCGCCGCTGCGGATGATCACCCCGCTGCGGGAGGCCCGTGACAGTCCCGACACGATTGCCACCGGCGCCGCCAGGAGCAACGGACACGGCGTGGCCACCACCAGGACCGCCACCGCCCGCACCGCCGAGCCGCTGACCAGCCACGCCGCGCCGGCGAGCAGCAGCGTCAGCGGCAGGAACCAGGCGGCGTAGCGGTCGGCCAACCGCACGAGGGGGGCGCTCTCCGCGCCGGCCTGGCGGGCCAGTCGCACGATACCGGCGTAGGTGCTTTCCTCGGCCGTGGCGGCGGCGCGCAGCTCGAACGCACCGCCGGCGTTCACCACACCGCTGCGGACCGGTTCGCCGGCAGCACGCTCGACCTGTAGCGGCTCACCGGTCAACGCCGACTCGTCCAGCACCGCCACCGCGTCGAGCACCCGCCCGTCCACGGGCACCACTTCGCCCGGCCCGACCACCAACACGTCATCGGCGGCGACTTCGTCGAGCGGGATCACGCTGACCTGTCCGTCGGTCCGTCGCCGCGCGAACCGTGGGGCGCGTTCCAGCAGGGCGCGCAGATCATGGGAGGCGCGCCGCGTGGCGGCGGCGTCCAGCGCACGGCCACCGGCCAGCATCACCGCGACCAGGGCACCGGCGAGATACTCGTGCACGAGCAGGGTGCCGACGAGGGAGAGCACCGCGATCACGTCGACGCCGACCCGACCCCGGCGCAACGCCGCGACCACCCAGACCACCGCCGGCACCACCGCGAGCACGGTCCCGGCGATCCAGCACATGTCAGCGGCGGAACGCCATCCGGCCAGCCACAAGATGCCGCCCGCGGCGAGTGCGCACACGGTGAGCACCACCAACGCGGGTTCGATCAGCGGGCGGAGCCGCGAAACCCACTGTGTCTGGACGTCCATCACACACCGAGCGGGCTGTCGACCGCGGCACGGCGCCGTGTCCGCTGCACGCGTGCGGCGATACCGCGCGTCATCTTCTGCTCCATGATGAAGTGCGGGGTGTCGAACCAGAAGCGCCCCAAGGGTCTTCCGCAGAACCACCGCGGTCCTCACCGATCTGCGCCAGCCACGGCCACACGTACGAGGCGGGCGCGTCGACGGTCAAGGCGCCGGTGGTGCGGATGGTGTCACCGGTGACGAGTTCACCGCCGGGCCGCGGTGCGGTCAGTTCCTCGTCGCGGGCCCCCCACGTGTACATCAGCGCGTCGGCCAGGAGTGGTCGTTGCCTCGGTGGTCGTTGCCGTGCCATACATCGACCCTAGGAACGCCCGAGTCCGCTCGCCAGGGTCGAAGGTCCCGTATCGCGGGATGTCGGGTGACTCACAAACCGCTGCCACGGAAGTCATCCCGCGGGTGCCGCTCGCCAAGGGGACAATGGGCCCTAGTGGACGGCGGTGAGGTGGGGCAGGCTGGGACACATGACCAACGGTGTGGTGAAGGTGGGCGCAGCGGCCGCCCTGCTCTACGCGGCGAGGCGCTACTTCCGCGACTGGGGCACCACGAAGGCGGAGTCCGGCAGCCACTTACCCGGTGATCGGCTGGTCCACCCGCCGGTGCTGCAGGCCACCGAGGCGGTGTGGATCGACGCGCCCGCCGAGGCGACGTGGCCGTGGCTGGTCCAGATGGGTCAGGACCGGGGCGGTCTCTACAGCTACGAGAGACTCGAGAACACACTAGGCCTGCAGTACCGCAACGCCGATCAGCTTCACGACGAGTGGCAGCACCTCGCGGAGGGGGACGCGGTGCGGCTGGTGCCGAGGGGCTGGTTGGGGATGGACAACGGCGTCGAGCTGCGGGTCGCCGAACTGGTCGAGGGGAAGACCATCGTGCTGTTCGCCGAACCGCCGGGAGTGCCGTGGACTGTGGTCTGGTCGTTCCATCTGATGCCCCGTGGGACGGACCGCTGTCGGTTGTTGATCAGGTCCCGCATCGGATTACGTCACCCCGGCGAGGTGATGCTCGCCGAACTGTTCGGGCCGGCAAGGGCGTTGCTCACCCGCGGGATCCTGGTCGGCATCAAACGCCGCGCGGAGAGCCGCCGCCAGGCGGAGGCGGCCGCGGCGGCGGCGAGTGCAGAGGTTCACCGCGTCGTTTAGCGCACCACCCCGGGTCCGAAGACGAACCGCCGGCCCGTGACGGTCAGCGGCCGGATCCGGACGTAGTGCTGTTTCGTTGTCGAGGTCCAGGGAAGTATTTGTGCCGCTTCCGCTTCGGCCCGCTCGTCCTCGTCGTGGAGGATCTTGGCCACACCCTTGACCACGACACTCCAGCCTTCGGCGACATTGTGGTCGTCGGCCTCGAACAGCACATTGTGGTTGATGGCCGTGCTCATCAGCTTGGTGCCTTCGGCGGTGCGGAACAGCACGGTGCGCCGCTGGACGACGAAATTTACCGGGAAGATCTCGGGTTGGCCGTCGACGCTGGTGACGAGCCGGCCGAGGGTCACACTCGACAACAGCTTCCAGCAGTCGCTCTCGGGGAGGACGGAGGCGGGTTTGGATTCATCGGACATGCTGCGACGCTATCGCGGTCCGCGCTCGATAGGGTCGAAGACCCCCATCGGCCGGAGCCGGAGCCGGTCGGGACGTTCGACCCGCAGGCTGGTGTCCTCCTGCCCTTACCCCGAGGTGTCGGGAACGACGACACTTGTTCCTGGATGGAAGGGGACGTCATGAAAGCCAAGGTGGGTGACTGGCTGGTCATCAAGGGAACGACGGTCGATCGGCACGACCAACGGGGTCTGATCACCGAGGTGCACTCCGAGGACGGTTCACCGCCGTACGTGGTGCGCTGGCTGGACAGCGATCATCTGGCGACGGTGTTCCCGGGCCCCGACGCGGTGGTCCTCACCGCTGACGAGCAACACGCCGCCGACGAACGGGCACGCCGTCGCTTCGGGGCCGTGCAGTCGCAAATCCTCCACGGCGACGCGAAATAGCCGGCTGCGGGACGAAGGCGGATTCTTCGTTTTCTCGTCAGTCTTCTTCTTGGTCGTCTTCGTCGATGACGTGGACCGCCGCCTCCTCCGCGGAGGCCGCGCCACCGTCGATGCCGACGTCCTCGGCGACCAGGTCTGCCTCGGTGTCCTCACCGAAACCCTGATCCGGCGCCAGGAGCCGGCCCGAACGCCGTCCGCCGACCTCACCTCGCCGTGGGAACTCGACGTCCCGCTCCGCCTCGTCGAGAAGAGCCGCGGTCTCGGTCTCCTCCTCCGCCAGCTGCTGGTCCAGGCTCTCCCCGGGCCCGAACGCGCCTGGCGCATAGGGCCGTTCGGGTGGCGAATAACCCTCGTCCAGGGGGTCGACGCCGGCACGGTCGACGAGTGTGTCCTCGGGCGGCAACTGGTCTTCCTCTTCCCCGCTGTATTCACCCGCCGCGGGTCCGGTCCCGTATCTGAAAGGGTCGGTGGTCATGTTTCCTCCTCTGGAAGGTGCCGAGTGGCGAAACCGACAGCGGACCGGGCCACCACGCGGACTTGCTCGCCGCGAATCGAGGGGATGTCGGCACACCTCATGAACTCGAGTGTGGCTCTCAGCGGTGCGGCCCGATACGGGCCAAAGTCCCTTCTGCGGCAGGCCGAAAGGATCCCGTGTGACCGCGAGCGTCGGGCAGGGACTTTCGGCCCTGACGCGCGGTGACCTTTTCCGCGGCACAGCGGTCCTCGGATGCTACGGTCGCACCTGGGTGAGCGGGAAGGCTGGTGACGACGGCGCTGTGGGAGGACGAGGGATCATGAGCGATGCAGGGAAATTCTCCTCGGTGCTGGTCGGGATCGACGGCTCCGACGCGGCCATCGGCGCCGCCATCTGGGCGGTGGAAGAAGCCGTCAGCCGATCGGTGCCCCTGGTGCTCATCAGCGTGATGCCGTCCATCCATCCGTCCGCCGAGGAGTACCAGCGGGAACTGCACCACGCGGATGCGTCGCTGCGCGCCGCGCGCCGTGCGGTCGAGGCCACCGGGCGTCCGGTGAAGGTGGATACCGACATCGCGACAGGTCAGCCCGCGGCGGTGCTCATCGCCCGGTCCCGGGATGCGGAACTCGTATGCGTCGGCTCGGCCGGTATCGGCCGATACGAGAGGTCCATACTGGGTTCCACGGCAGCAGATCTCGCCGAGCAGGCGCACTGCCCGGTGGCGGTGATCCGCCCTGCCCACAGCGGCGGTCCGAGCGACATCCACTGGATCGTCACCGCGGCGAACGGCACACCCGACGACGAGGCGGTCATCGAAGGTGCGATGCGCGAAGCACGACTCCGCCGGCTACCGGTGCTTCTGCTCGCCGGTACCGGAGGCGATGAACTCGACCGGACCGTCGCGCTCTGGCGGGAACGCTTCGACGACGTCCACGTCTATCGCGTCGCCTTCCACGGGGACGTCGCGCGCTTCGTCCGCGAGCACGACGAACCGGTCGAATTGGCGGTTGTCGGCGCCGCCGACGCGGGTGAACTCGCCGGAATTCTGGGCCGGCACGGCCGTTCGTCGGTTCTCGTGATCCGGAACCGACGAGACGGGTCAGGTGGCCTGAGTCAGGGTGCCTGAGCGGGGCGCCGCGGCGATGACGTGACCAAATGCCCTGTTCCCAGACGGGGGATCCGGGTACGAACAGAAGGGTGAACAGAAAAGCACCCGCGACAATGCATCTCGACGTCCATGTCACCACCGACGGCGACCTCCCGGGCGCCGTCGAATACGCCAGGACCAAGATCGGCAGGCTGGGCCGCGTCGCCGACCGTCCGGTGCTCGCCGCCCGCGTCAGACTGACCAAACGCGCGGATCCCGCCGTGGAGCGGGCCGTCGTCGCGCAGGCCAACCTCGACGTGGAGGGCCGGCTGGTACGTGCACAGGTCGAGGGAGCCACCGCCCATGAGGCGATCGACCGGCTCGAGGACCGACTGCGGCGGCGGCTCGAGCGGGTGGCCCGGCACTGGGAGGCGCGGCGGGGCGGATTGCCGACCGGCGAGCCGCACGAGTGGCGCCACCAGTCCGAACCCGAACACCGCCCCGGATACTTCCCCCGGCCGGCTGACGAACGTCAGGTGTTGCGCCGCAAGTCCTTCACCCTCCGCGCGTGCACGATCGACGAGGCGGTCGAGGAGCTGGAACTGCTCGACTACGACTTCCACCTGTTCACCGAGAAGGCCACCGGGTACGCGGCCGTGCTGTACCGGGGTGGGGAGACCGGATACCGCGTTGCGCTCGTCACGCCCTGTGCGCGCGAGGAATTGGCGCCGTTCGAGTCGCCGGTGACGATCAGCGGGCAGCCGGTCGCCTGCCTGACGACGGCGCAGGCCGTGGACCGTCTGAACCTGTCCGGGCTGCCGTTCCTGTTCTTCGTCGACGCTGCCGAGGGACGTGCCTGCGTGCTCTACCACCGCTACGACGGCCACTACGGCCTGATCACGCCGGCGGAATAGGGTCCGTGGGTTCCCGCACCATGCACGCCTGGCGGATACGCGTCCCGGGACCGATAGCCACCCATCCGCTCGAATCGGCCACCACCGAGGTGCCCGAACCCGGTCACGGTGAACTCCTGATCGCCGTGCGGGCATGCGGTGTGTGCCGCACCGATCTGCACATCGCGGAGGGCGATCTGCCGGCCCACCGTCCGCACGTGACGCCCGGACACGAGGTCGTGGGGGAGGTCGTCGGCATAGGTCCGGACACGGGCTTCGCGGTCGGGGACCGGGTGGGGGTGGCGTGGCTCAGGCACACCTGCGGGCGGTGCCGCTTTTGTGAGCGCGGACAGGAGAACCTGTGCCCGTACTCGCGGTACACCGGGTGGGACGCCGACGGTGGGTACGCCGAATTCACCACAGCACCTGCGGCTTTCGTCCACCGACTGCCGGCCGGGTACACCGACGCCGAATTGGCCCCGCTGTTGTGTGCCGGCATCATCGGATACCGTTCGCTCCTGCGCGCAGACCTGCCACCGGGCGGGCGGTTGGGCATCTACGGCTTCGGTGGCAGCGCCCACATCACCGCGCAGGTGGCGTTGGCCAAGGGCGCCGAGGTCCACGTCATGACTCGGGGAGAGCACGCACGGGAGCTGGCCCGGGCGCTGGGGGCCGCGTCGGTGCAGGGCGCCGGCGACCCGCCCCCGGTGAAGCTGGATGCCGCGATCCTCTTCGCCCCGGTGGGCGATCTGGTGTTACCCGCGCTCGAGGGCCTCGACCGCGGGGGAACGCTCGCCATCGCGGGCATTCACCTCAGCGACATCCCGGCACTGGACTATCAACGCCACCTGTTCCAGGAGCGGCAGGTGCGGTCGGTTACCGCCAACACCCGCGCCGACGCACGAGCGTTCCTCGAGTTCGCCGGGCGCCATCACATCGAGGTGACGACGCCGGAGTACCCGTTGGGCCGTGCGGATGATGCGCTCGAAGATCTGGCTGCCGGCCGAATCGCCGGCGCGGCGGTTCTGCTCGTCTGACCGCGCAGGACCGCGCACCGGATAGACCACCGGCAGCACACCTGGGACCAACGGCCCTGGTGTGTGCAGCGCGCAATTCTTAACGTCGAAGGCAGGAGCACCGCCGACAGGGAGAAGCGTCATGGACATGTCCGGTCCGGCACCTCGAGACGGGATCGTGGTCGGCGTCGACGGCCCACCGGCCTCCGAGGTGGCCACCGCGCCGGCCTCCGACGAAGCATCCCGGCGCGGGGCCGAACTCGTCGAGGTGTACGTATGGAGCGACGTGGCGGCGATTCCGGATGCGGCGGATCCGCCGGCGCCCAGTCGA
Source organism: Actinomycetota bacterium (assembly GCA_034189785.1). Taxonomy (GTDB): domain Bacteria; phylum Actinomycetota; class Actinomycetes; order Mycobacteriales; family Mycobacteriaceae; genus Mycobacterium. The sequence goes on along the minus strand of JAXHUG010000004.1, from coordinate 35,400 downwards.
TCGACGTCCCCGTGATCGTGGTGCGGCCGCAATGACCATCGGCCCTCCGAATGCCGACGATTCGGCCGCCTGTCCCGGGGACCACCGCAGTGCGACCGGGTTCTGTCCGAACTGTGGTGCTCTCCTGGACGTGTCACCGGAACCGGAAGGCCGTCGGCGATGGTTGCACTCGACCTCCCGACGGGCCCCGGTGGTGGCCGCGATCGTGGCGGTCGCCGTTGGTTTGGCGGTCCTGATCGTCGTCGTCGACGCCACGCGCAGCGCCGATGTCGTGGTCGGGTCCGAGCAGGCAGCCGTCCGTCAGTGGTGGTCGACAGCTCAGCCGGCGATCACCGATCTGCAGGAGGCGCTGTACGACTCCGAGAGCTCGCTGCGCCGAATGAACCCGTCGGCACTCGCGTCGGCATGTCAGCGGATGCACGACGGCGCGGCAGTGGACGTTCCCGCTCAATTGCCCTCTCCTGACCGCGATCTGACCGCGGAACTCATCGCCGCCGCCGAAGACGCCCACACGGCGGCACACATGTGTCTGGCGGTGATCGCCAGGTCACCGAACAACTACGAAGGTGAGTTCACCGCGAACCTGGACCAGGCCGAGAAGCAGATGAGGGCGGCGATGACGCTCGTCAACCGCATCCTGACCGCCCAGACGCCGGGGGAGAGGCAATCGGGTCAGCAACGGACCGCGCCGTAGACGGTCGGTCGAGCTCCGCTTCGCCCCGGCGCCGAGTGCGTCACCGCATCCGAGTGAGGGCTGAGACGACACGATGAACGACTACTGGCTGAACGTGGCCCTGGTGGCCGCGCTCATACTGGTCAACGGGCTGTTGGCGGGAAGCGAAGCGGCGTTCATCTCACTGAGAGAGGGTCAGCTGCGCGAGCTGGAACATCGCGGCGGCCGACGCAATCTCACCGTCGTCGGGTTGGCCCGAGAGCCGAACCGGTACCTCGCCACCATCCAACTGGGCATCACCCTGGCCGGATTCTTCGCCTCGGCGACCGCGGCGGTCACCCTGGCGGAGCCGCTGGCCCCGCTATTGGGCTTCTTGGGCACCGGCGCACAGACGGCGGTCAGCGTCGCGGTGGTGACGGTGGCGGTGGCCGGTGTGACCCTGGTGCTCGGGGAGCTCGCGCCCAAGAGGCTGGCGATGCAGTACGCGCGTCGGTGGGCGCTTGTCGTCGCCTCGCCGTTGAGTGCCCTGTCGGCCGTCGCCGCACCGATCGCGTGGGTTCTCGGCAGGGCCACCGACCTCGTCGTGCGGATTCTCGGAGGAGATCCCGCCGTCGGGCAGGAAGAACCGACCATCGAGGAGTTCGGGCAACTGATCACCGGTCTCGGCGGCCTGACCGCCGAGCAACGCACTATCATGTCCGGTGCGCTGGAGATCCACGAGCGTTCGCTGCGGGAAGTCATCGTCCCCCGGACCGCGGTTTTCCGGCTGAACGGTGAGCTGTCCCTGCAGCGCGCTCGTACGGACCTCGCGGCATCCGGACACATCAGGGCGCCGGTCGCGCGATCCGGAGAGCTGGACGACGCCATCGGTGTGGTGCACCTGCGCGACCTGCTGGGTGATGACGGCACCGTCGCCGAAGTCACCCGGCCGGTGCTCAGACTGCCCGACAGTCTGCGCGTCACCGTCGCGCTGCGCCAACTGCTCGCTGCGCACGAGCATCTGGCGCTCGTCGTCGGCGAGCACGGCGGCGTCGACGGCATCGTCACCCTCGAGGATCTGCTCGAGGAGATCGTCGGCGAAATCTACGACGAGGCCGACGAGGCCGACGAGGACATCCGAACCGCCGAAGCACTGCCGGACGGCAGTCGACTCCTGCCGGGCACCTTCCCGATTCACGATCTGCCCGACGTCGGGATCGAGCTCTCCGGCACACCTCCCGGCGACTACACCACGGTCGCCGGCCTCGTGCTGTGCGTGCTGGGTCGGATTCCGACGGTTCCCGGAGACCGCGTCGACCTTCCGCCCCACCGTCTCGAGGTCACAGGCGTCGGCCGCCATGCGATCACCGAGGTGCGCATTCTGCCCAACAGCTAACGGAACAGCCGTCCCGCGGCCTCCAGGTGCTCGGCCGCACGGTCGAGGTCGTCGTGGCAGCGTTGCACCCAGGTGTCGCCCCAGAAGAAGTTGCAGCTGGTCTGGGCGCGCAGGACACGCCAGTGAGCCTGCTCGAGGTGGCGGTAGAGATCGGGATTGCTCGCGCCGATCCCGAAGGCGTTCCGCCGGGCCGTGTGGACGGCCTGGCTTAGCTCCGCGACCCGGGTGAGGGCCTGCTGCTGGGCCGTGGAGCCGGTCCACTGGACGAAGCCGGTGCCATCATGGGAGCCGGTGTTCCAGGCGCCGGGCCGGACCGTGACCCAGCCGTGCGCGCCGTGGCGGTCCAGGTAGTCGCCGATGAACACCGGGCGGATACCCTCGGCCTCGCCGTGGCGCACCCTCTCCATCAGGTCGCGGTGAAATGCGCTCCAGAAGTTGCTCCCAGCCGTCGTGTTGCGAAACCACCCGCCATTCTCACCGTCGGTCGCGGTCGTGACGAGCGCCGGGAACCCGCACTGCCGGGTGCGCGACCGCACCTCCGAGATGAACCAGCCTGCCTCCATGCCCGACTCCTGGGCGTTCGACAGCTCGCGGTCCCTCACCACGACGACGATCTGCTCGTTGCCGAACTGGGCCAGGTGCGGCCGGTAGCGGAGCTCGTCCCAGCCCATCGGGGTGATCGGCTCGACGTGCTCGCTGTCCACGATCACGTAGCGGTAGCCGCCGCGGCGGAGCGCCGGGATGAGCTCCATGCAGAAGCCGAGCTCGGGCGGCCAGCATCCGTCGAACCGGTCCCTGCCGAACAGGTGCGCGCCGAGGCCCTGCCAGCGCTCCAGCTGCTCGTCCCAATCGCTTTGCGGGACGAGCGGCAGCACCGGGTGGTAGTAGGCGGTGCCGAGGATCTCGATGATCTTCTCGTTCTGGAGGTACCAGAGCAGCGAGCCGCAGTCGACGATGCCGTACACCCGCCGTTGGAAGCAGGGGTCGGCAAGGGTCTCGAGCAGCGTTCCGGACAGCGCCACGTGTACGCGCCCGATGTCCTCGTACTCCCACAGCGAGCGCGGGATACGGTCGAGCGCCCACAGGATCTCCCTGGCCTGCCACTCGTCGGTGTCGAGGAGATGCTCGAGGTTGCCCGGCGGCTGGTGCAGGTTGAGCACCAGGGCGAAATCGATCTCCGGCATCGGCTTATCTCCAAGGAGTAGGAGGAGGCGCCATCAAAAATCAGATGCGATGATGTCGCTGGTCCGCCGGGCGAGCTCGGCGCCGTAGTCGGTCCACCTCCCCTGACCCCAGTATCGATAGCAGCTCGTCTCACTCGTGAGGAGGTGGAACAGCGCGTTGCGGTAGCCCGGATCCGAGGACGGCACGCCGCGTGCGAGCACCCGGTCGTGGAACTGCGCGCTCGCGCGTTCCATGGGGATGAGGAGCTCTTCGTAGCCGCGCACCCAGGAGACGTTGTTCGTCCAGCTGCCCCCCTCCATGTGGAAGCGGTCGTCCTCGCGGCCGAGTTCGTCGATCACCCCGGCGAGGCGATCCGGTCCGTCACCCGGCGTCATCCGCTCCCAGACGCGGTGCTGCAGGAGCGGCTGTATCGTGGGCAGCTCCTCCTCTCGGAGACCACTGGCGAACAGGCGCTCGAGGTACTCGGTGACGTTGAGGATCGGTGTCCCGGAGCTCGAGCACTCGCGGACGACCTCGAAGTACTTGGGCGGGAACTCGTTCATCATCACGCCGCCGTTCTCGCCGTCGGCGATCTGGGTGACAAGCGGCGGCACCGACCGGCCCGCGAGCGTGCAGCGACCCATGCCGCGCGCCTCGTAGTACGGCTGCATCTGCCCGATCAGCTTGGTATCGCTGCCCTGGGTCTTGATCACGGCGATGATGCTCGCGCTCTCGCCCCGTGAACTCGTGCACGTCAGGCGGTTCGGCAGGTACCTGTGTCGCGGGCCCGAGCCGTCCGGCTCCTCCACCGTGTGCTCCTGCACGAGCACCCACTGGTAGCCGCAGTCGCTCAGCGTGCGAACGAACTCGTAGGCGACGTCGGGGTGGTTGGGCAGCGCCATCTCCGACGGCGAGAAGCCACGCACCCGGCCGAGCGCCTCCAGCCCGAACAGGGCGGCGAAGTGATGCTGCCAGGCCTGCACGTGGAGCCGGTAGTCCTGCACGGGCGTGGACGGGGCGACGGGATGGCCCCATGGGCAGCCGAGCCACTCCACGGCCGAGCGGTAGCGCGGGTCGACGGTGATCGTGCGCAGGGCCTCGAACACGTCGTCCGCGCCCATCTGCCGCAGTCCGTGCAGGAGCGTGCCCGAGTACTCGAGCATCACCCGCGGGTGGCGGCCCTCCTCGAGGAGCTGGGGAATGAACTCGCCCATGCGCTTGTAGCACCAGCGGAACACCGAAGCGTTGTGGTTGTCATCGAGGTCGGGGTGCTCGTACATGTACTGCAGGTTGCTGATCAGCCGAGCGCTGCGGACGTCGTCCCCCCCGGCCGGGATCAGCGGCTGGTGCATGTGCAGCGCGATCGCGAACGCCGCATCGATCCCGGCCAGCGGGTCCGCCACCTGGTCGCCGAAGAAGACCGGCCGCTCACGGGCCGCCCGCACGGTCTCGGCGATCAGCGGCTCGGAGCCGCAGATGTTCGGCAACCCGTCCACACGCTCGGGGAGCTCGCCCGGACTCACTGTCATATTTCGAATCTCCGCCGCGTCGCTCACTTGTGCCTTATGTGCTCGTAGATGTCGAGGTAGTGCTGGGCCGGCCAGGCCCAGGAGTGGTCCGCACGCATTCCGTTGAGCTGTAGGTACCGGAACTCCTGCGGATAGGCATACCAGAGCCCGATCGCGCGCGCCATCGCCGACTCCAGCGCCGGATCGTCGAGCTGGTGGAAGACGTAGCCGTTGCGCTGCTCGGGGGGGTGCGAGGAGTAGTCGCGGTCGAACACCGTGTCGACCAGCCCCCCGATCGCGCGCACGATCGGCACCGTCCCATACTTGAGCGCGACCATCTGCGCCAGCCCGCACGGCTCGAACATGCTCGGCATCACGAGCAGGTCGGCGCCGGCATAGGTCAGATGGGCGAGCTCGACGCTGAAGCCTAGCTCCAGATGGCAGTCCTGGTTGTCGTTCAGATGCTGCTTGAGGCGCCAGAAGTGGGCGGCGATCGCGGGATCGGGGCTCAAGCCGATCAGCACGAACTGGGCGCCCTGGGCGAGCGCATAGAAGATCGAGTGATGGATCAGGTGCACGCCCTTCTGGCGGTCCAGTCGGCCGATGTAGGCGACGACGGGCTTGTGGTCCTGCCGCAGCCAGAAGCGGTCGCGCAGCGCCTGCTTGTTGGCGTGTTTGGCGTCGAGCCAGTCGGGACCGTAGCGGCTCGGGATCACACCGTCGGTCTCGGGGTTCCAGACCTCGTAGTCCACGCCGTTGAGGATCCCGTCGAACTTGCCCTGGTGGACGTGGAGCGTATGCCCAAGGCCCATGCCCTGGTCGGTGTGTCGGGCCTCCCAGGCATGCTGGGGCGAGACCGTCGTGACGAAGTTCGAGTAGACGATCCCGCCCTTCATCAGGTTGATGGCGCTGGGGTTGAAGTTGTCGCGCAGCCGGTTGTAGTCGTAGAAGCGCTCGGGACTGCACAGCCCGCTCGCCCAGAGCACCCGCTCGCCGCACACCCCCTGGTGGCTGAAGTTGTGGACGGTGTAGCAGACACGCTGGTCCCCCAGCCCGATGTGCTGGTAGATCTCGAACAACAGCACGGGCACCAGCGCCGTCTGCCAGTCGTGGCAATGGATCACCTGCGGCCGCTTGCCCGACTTGAGCATGAACTCGAGCGCCGCCTTGCTGAAGAACGCGAACCGCTCGACATCGTCCGCCGAGCCGTACAGATGGCCGCGCTCGAAGAAGCGGTCGGCGGAATGCGGCTCGATGAAGAAGCACTTGCGCCCCTCGACGAAGCCGAACCAGACGGTGCAGTGAACCGCTCCGCTGTACCAGGGCACCCACAGGTCCTCATACGCCGGCGAAAGCCCGTGGACGTGGTCGTAGCGCATGCAGTCGTACCTCGGCAGGATGATCTCCACATCGTTGCCACGCAGCTCGAGCTCGCGACTCAAGCCCAAGACCACGTCCCCGAGCCCACCAACCTGCGCCACCAACGCACACTCCGATGCAACCATCACGACGAACACCAGCGACTCCCTTGGCAATCCCCTCAAACCGTAGGGACTGGTTTGTAGTGATCTCCTGTTTGAGCGCGGCGGGCAGCGCCGTGCGGGCTGCCCGTGCCGCTGCTTGATCAGTGGCCGCAGAGGCTCCGGGGTCAAGCGCGGGCCGTAGGGCCGTCGCGTGAGCGATCGCGGTAGCGACCCTTGGGGCCAAAGGGGCGGCCCCGTAAGCCTGGCGCGGCGCAGCTTGCCATCAATCGGTTGGTGTCCATCTCAGGTGAGCCCGCGTTGTCCCACACCGGGCGGGGTGTTAGCCGGCTGTCGAATTCTTCGACCAGGTGCCCGCCGATGCGAACCGGCAGATCGAACTCCTCCACGAACGGATCATCGAGCTCACGGATCCCGCTTTGCCCGAGGCCATGTCTGTTTTCCTCTTGTGGTGAGCGACCGGGCTTGGTCGCCACGCCCCAACCATGGCGACCACTGCACAATCAAGCTAGGGTCATTGGTCCCTTCGACGACAGCGAGCCATTCATCGCCGAATACACCGACGGTGTCGAAGGCACTGCTTGCACGGTTCTTTCCTGAGCATGGAGGAGTTCGGCGCCGCGGGTGACCGTTATCTCGACGACCGCGGTGCGCTGGACTGAGCGGGTGCGGCTTGGTCATGTCCGTGCCCGGAGTGTCTTCTCCGCGGCGACCGCGAGACTGACGGCGGTGGCGATGCCGAAGATCCGCAACCAGGCCCCGGTGTCGAGGGGAGCGGTCTCGAATACGGCGTTCATGGCGGGAAGATAGGTGATCGCGACCTGCGCCACCGCCTGCACGGTGACGCCCACGATCAGCCATCGATTGGTGAACAACCCGATCCGCCAGGCCGACCGGGTCAGCGAGCGGCAGCTGAAGAGGTAGAACGCCTCCACCACGACGAAGAGATTCAGCGCTGCGGTGCGCGCTTCGGCTACCTCGGCGCCGTGGGCGAGTTCCCACTCGAACAGCCACCAGGAGCCGGCCACCAGGAGGGTGGATACCAGCAGGATCCGGCCCATCAACGCTCTGGTGAGCAGCGGTTGAGCGGGGTCCCGCGGCGGCCGCGTCATGATGCCGGCCTCTTTGGGTTCGAAGGCCAGCATGAGTCCCAACGCGACGGCGGTGGTCATGTTGATCCACAGGATCTGGGTGGGCAGGATCGGCAGTACCGCGCCCAACGCGATCGCGACCAGGATGACCAGTCCCTCGGCGATGTTCGTCGGCAGCGTCCAGGTGATGAACTTGGTCAGGTTGTCGAAGACACCGCGGCCCTCCTCCACCGCCGCTTCGATGGTGGCGAAGTTGTCGTCGGTGAGGACCATGTCGGCGGCGTCCTTGGCGACCTCGGTGCCGCCCCGACCCATCGCGACCCCGATGTTGGCCTGCCGCAACGCCGGAGCGTCATTGACGCCGTCGCCCGTCATCGCGACGACGTGTCCCTTCTGCTGCAGAGCCTTCACCAGCCGCAGTTTCTGCTCGGGTGACACCCGGGCGAAGACGCTGGCTTGTTGCACCGCGTCGGGCAGTTCGTCGGCGGGTGTGGCGGCCAGGTCGGTGCCGGTCAACACCTTGTCGAAGCTGCTGTCGGTGGGGTCGAGCACACCGACGGCCGTCGCGATCGCGCTCGCCGTGCCGGCATGATCGCCGGTGATCATCTTGACCGCGATGCCCGCTGAGTGGCACGCGGTGACCGCGGGTGTGGCGGCCGCCCGCGGTGGGTCGAGCATGGCCTGCAGGCCGGTGAAGGTCATCGAGCCGGGTATCGCCTCTTCACCGAACTCGGCTGCCTCGGCCGAGATGCGAACTGCGCATGCCAGCACTCGCAACCCCTCGGCCGCGAGTCGGTCCGCCGCTTCGGACACCGCCGCACGATCGATCGCGCGCCGTGATCCGTCGGCTGTCATGTCGAACCCGCACATCTGCAGCACGCGTTCCACGGAGCCCTTGAGCAGGATGACGTGGTCGCCTCGGTCCCATTCGTGCAGCGTCGCCATGTACTGGCGCTCCGAGTTGAACGGAATCGTCGCCCGCCGGGGTAATTCGGTGGTCACCCGCTCCGGCGGCAGGCCAGCCTTCGCGGCGGCGACGACCATGGCCGCTTCGGTCGGGTCACCGGTGATCTGCCACCGACCGTCGACGCAGGTGACCGCCGCATCATTACAGGCCGCACCCGCCAGCAGCGTCCAGCGCAGTGAAGCGTCGCCATCGGGCGAGGCGACCGCCCCTCCGGGCGTCAGCAGTCTCCCGTCCGGTGCATATCCGGAGCCGGTCACCTCCACCGACTGCTCCGGCGTCCATATCCTGCGCACCGTCATCTCGTTCTCGGTCAGTGTGCCGGTCTTGTCGGAGCAGATCACGGTCGTGCCGCCCAGCGTTTCCACTGCCGGGAGACGCCGGATCACGGCCCGGCGCCTGGCCATCCTCGAGACGCCGATGGCCAGCGTGATGGTCACCGCGGCGGGCAGCCCTTCGGGTATTGCGCCGACGGCCAGCGCCACGGCGGCGTTGAACGTCTCCACCGGGTCCTGCCTTCGCAGTAGGCCGAGGGCGAAGGTGACCGCGGCCAGGGCGAGAATGGCCACCGTGAGGATCTGGCTGAAGCGGGCCAGCTTGGCGGTCAGCGGTGTATCAAGCATTTCGGCCGCCCCGACCAGCCGGTGAATCTGGCCGATCTCGGTATCGACCCCGGTGGCCACGACGACGCCGACCGCCGTACCCGCGGTGACGAGCGTGCCCGAATGCGCCATGTTGCACCGGTCGGCCACCGGGGTCGGTTCGGGCAGTTCGACCTCGTCCTTGGCCACCGGCGCCGACTCACCGGTCAGGGCGGACTCGTCCACATGCAACTCGGTTTGCCGCACTATCCGCAAATCAGCCGGAACTTTGTCGCCGGCCTCGATCAGCACCAGGTCGCCGGGAACCAGCTCTTCGGAGGTGACCGACCGCTCCTGGCCATCACGGACGACTCTGGCGTCGGTGTGGACCATCGCGCGCAGGCTCTGCAGCGCCGTCTCCGCCCGCGATTCCTGGATGAATCCGACCACCGCGTTCACCAGCACCACGGCGAGAATGACTGCCGCGTCGGTGTACTCGCCTAGGAGCGCGGTCACGGCCCCGGCGACCAGCAAGACGTAGATCAACGGATGGTGGAACTGACGCAGGATACGGACGAGCAGACCGGCACCGGCCGTCGCGGGCAGGACGTTGGGCCCGAACCGCTCCCGGCGCTCCTGCGCCTCCGAACTGGACAGACCGCGGTGGGGGTCGGTCTCGAGAAGCAGAACCACTTCGTGCGCGGGCAGTCCGTGATGCGGACTGGCCGCGTTCACCGTTGACGCTGCCATCACGTGGCCGTCTGCGCGGACGCCGTCGAAGGTCGCCGTGCGGTCACAGGTTCCACGACGAGCACCGGAATCGGTGAATGCTCGACCAGATCGGCCGAGACGCTGCCGAGAATCAGCCGGGACAACCCACGGCCGCGGCGGCCCACGACGAGTATGTCGATGTCCTGCTGTTCGGCGAACTGGCGCAACGCGGGTCCCGGCGCACCCGCGAGCACGTAGGTCTGGACCGCGCAGCCACAGTCGACACGGGCCGCAGCCTGGCTGAGCCGCCGGGAAGCGGCGTTGATGTCCGCGCGGGTCGAATCCTCGGTCGCCTCGATGTGCAGCACCTCGGCCAGCATCAGCAGCGCGCAACTCCGGCCGAACAGATGCAGGATCGTGGTGAGAGCCTCCTCCGATTCTGCCGAACCATCGAGGCCCACCAGGACGCGTGGACCCGCACCGGCGTTCGATTCCGCGGGCGGAGCACCTCCGACGCGGGTGGTCACCCCCGCGGGCCGCCCTGACACGCGTTCGACCGCGATGGGCACGAACAGCGGACCCAGTGGCAGCGCGACCAGGATCCAGAGGGGGTCGTACCCGTGCCGGGCCATCCACAGCCCGGAGAGCAGGCCCGCGCTCAGCCACGCGACGACGAGGACGATCACTGTCGCGGTATTCATGACTTCCCCCGATCGCCGAGCTGACCGCACGTGCCGACCGCGGGACTCGTCGAGGGTCTCGTGACGATGACCGGGATCCGGACCGCCTGCACCACCGCGGTGCTCACCGAACCCAAGAGCGCGCTGGCCACAGCGCCGTGACCGCGACTGCCGACGACCAGCAGTTGGGCGGATTCGGATTGCTCGACCAGCCGCCGTGCCGGCTGGTCGAGTACCGCCACACGGCGCACAGGCACATCGGGAAAGCGCTGCTGCCAGCCGACCAGTTGTCCGGACAGTTCCCGGTCGACCGCGGGGAGCAGCCCTTCTGGGTTGGTGCCGGGCAGATCGAATGCGCCCGGGGACCACCAGGCCCGCACGACGACCAGTTCCACATCACGTCGGCCGGCCTCATCGAAGGCCAGCGCAGTGGCCGACTCACAGTCCACGGACCCGTCGTGGCCCAACACGACCGGTGCCCGGGGGTCCGGTGGTATCGGCGCCTCGGCGTGGATCACCCCGACCGGGCAGTGGGCGCGGTGCACCAGTGCCGTGCTGACCGACCCCAGCACGGTGCGGCTGAGCGCTCCGTGGCCGCGGCTTCCCACCACGACGAGCCGGGCCCGCCGCGACAGCTCCACGAGTTCGGTCGCCGGCGCGGCGAGGACGAACTCGGTGGACACCTCCACCCCGCCACGGGTGACGCCGTCGGCGATCTGCGCGGCGACCTCCAGAACCTGCAACCCCATCTCACGTTCCCAGTCGAGCAGTTCGACGGGTGCGGGGACCACTGACCACGCTGACAGGCTGGCCGGGGCGGCATAGACCAGGGCCAGGCGAGATCCGCGCAGCAACGCCTCACCCGCGGCCCATCGCACGGCATGGTCCGATGTGGGTGAACCGTCTACACCGACAACGATATCCAGGGTGGACGCACTGTCAGTCATATCGGCAACGTTAGGTGGCGGCGGCGCGCGGAGATAGGGACCTTGGACTCTGAAGCCCGAGCCTGCCGTTCGCTGATCACATGACGACCTGGATCAGCTCACGCCGACGATCACCGCGACGTTGTCACGGGATTGTCACGACGGGATCGTCACGACTGGCGTGCCACGATCACCGGTACGCGGGCCGCCTGCGCCACCGCGGAACTGACCGATCCCAGGAGCATTCCTGCGAATCCGCCGCGACCGTGGCTGCCGACCACCACGAGTTGAGCGTGTTCGGACTGCTCCAGCAGCTGGTGCACCGCTCTGCCCCGCACCACCACACGCTGCACGGAAACATCGGGATAGTGTTCCGTCCAGCCAGCCAAGCGTTCTGCCAGTACCTCGTCGGCCCGCGGTTTGAAGGTCATCCACTCCTCGCTGGGGAACGTGTAGATCGTCAGGTCGCTCCACGCGTGGACGGCGATCAGCTCGACCTTTCGCCGCGAGGCCTGGTCGAATGCGATCCCCGTGGCCAATTCGGACGCCGGTGATCCGTCGATACCGACGACCACAGGTGCCCGGTCCCGCTCGGGGGTGTCCGGTTCGTCGTCATGGATCACCGCGACCGGGCAGTGCGCGTGCTGCACCAGACCCCGGCTCACCGAACCCAGTATCCGTTGCCCGATCGCACCGAGGCCGCGACTGCCCACCACGACGAGCTCGGCTTCCTTGGACAGGTCGACCAGCGTGGGCACGGCGTTGCCCGACACACTGCGCTGGCGCACGGTGAGCGAATCCGTGCCGGCGACCGCGGCCTCGGCGGTCTTGACCGCCTGCGCCTGGATCTCGCGGTTCTGGCGCTCGACCGTGCGCCAAAAGTCTTCCGTCGGTGGAACGTCCAGCCACATCCGCACTTCCCTGTCCGGCAGCACGTGGACGAGCGTCAGCGGCACATTCCGGCCGGCAGCCTCGCGCGCCGCCCACGCGACGGCTCGCATGGCCTGTGGTGACCCGTCGATGCCCACCACGATTCCCTGGTTGGCTGATGTGGTCATATCGCCTCCTCGGTGATCCCTCGACCAGTCCTGACATTAGGACCTTGAGGCCCGCGTCGCTGGGGGCGTTGGTCTGCATCGGAGGGAGGACCAACGACCCGGGCCGGTGGGTCGAACGGCTCCGTCGGCGGCGCCGCCCGTCCCATAGGGTCGTCAACTGCGCCGACCAGAATTGGAGATCCGATGGACACGACACACCTCCCTCGACCGGTCGTGGTGGGAGTGGACGGCTCACAGGCGGCACTCGACGCGGTGAGGTGGGCGGTCGATGAGGCTGTCGGGCGCTGCGTGCCGTTGCGGCTGGTGCACGCGACCGGTGTGACGCCACGGGTGGACCAGTCGGAGGACGAATTCCGGCTCGAACGCGAGTATGCGGAGACGGTGCTCAGGGCGGCCTCCGCCGCGGCACAGTCGGCCCGCCGGGAGGTCGAGGTCGAAACGGAAATCCTCTGGGGGTCACCGGACAGCGAGTTGGTCACCGAATCGCATGGGGCCTCGATGGTCTGCGTCGGATCGACGGGCATCGGTGCGATCGCCAACGTGCTCCTGGGCTCCACCGCCGTCACCGTTTCGATGCAGGCGCAGTGTTGCGTCGCGGTGCTTCGTGGAGGCGCCCGCCCTGCGCCGGGCGGCTCCCTGGCGGTCGCCACCGATGGCACGCCGGACAGCGACGGCGTGGTCACCGGTGCGCTGGACGAGGCCCGGCTACGCGGTTGCCCGGTCGTGGTCGTGGGAGTTCGCCGCTGGGAATCCCGCGCACCGAGCTACGACGAGTTAGACCGGCGCACAGCGCAACTGGCGAACCGCTATCCCGATGTTCACACGAGGGTGGTGGCGACCGACGGCGGTATCGTGCGATACCTCACCCACCAGCGCGATGACGACATCGACATGGTCGTCATCGGCGGTGCCGACGCGGACGCGGTGGCCGACATAGTCGGCCCGCACGACCCGCTGTTCGACCGCGACGGGCGGCACTCGGTGCTCGTGGTCCGCTGATGCCGGACCCGGTCGAGGTCGGTCGCAACGAACACCGAATGTCCATCACCGCAGAACTTCTCGACGGCGGCGTGGTCACCCTCCGGCGAGTCGCCGACCCCGACCGCGCAGCGATCACCGCAATGGCGCAGGGCCTCACCGAACGGGAACGGTATCTACGGTTCTTCACCACACACCCCAGGTACATCGATGAGTGGGTGGCCTCCCTGGTCGAGGCATCCGCGGACCGATACACGCTGGCCGCCTTCGAGGGCGACCTCCTGCTGGGTGTGGCGACCTACATCGACTCGACGCGCCCCGACTGCGCGGAGGTCGCGGTCGTGGTCGCACACGGCCAACATCACCGCGGTGTCGGCACGGTTCTGCTCGACGCGCTGGGTCGCATCGCCCGCGTAAACGGTCTGCACTACTTCATCGCCGACGTCCTCGCCGAGAACCGCGAGATGCAAACGATGCTGACGGATTCCGGCTGGCCGTGTCGCCGTCACCTCGACGGGCCGGTGGTATCGGTCGAGGTCGATCTGCGGCAGGCCCCGTAGATCGCTCAACTGGTAGACCTCAGACGAGCACCGAACCGTCCAGCCACGTCGCCAGCTCACCGAGCGGACGTCGTGGGGTGGCGGGCAGCGGATCCGCGTTGACGGGCGCCCAGCCGACACGCAGCAGGATCTGCGGATACACGACGTCATCGAAGACGTCGTCGCGGATGGCGTCGCGCGTCGCGCTGATCTCGAGCGGCTCGGTGACCGCGCATGTGGCCAGCCCCAGCGTCGTCGCGGTGAGCATCACGATGCTGGCCGCCTCGCCCGCACGCAACCGGCCCATGACATCGTCGGTCGCGGTGCCCAGTGCCAGGACGACACCGCTGTCCTGCGACGGCTCCGCGCCGGCCGGCTGCGACAGCGTGGTGCCGGCGAACAGCCGCGCGGGCACCGGCGCCGTCGGGTCGGATTTCGGAGTGTTGCGGGCCGGCACCCCGACCGTCGACGCATGGCGTCCGGTCCAGCCGGTGAGCTCCGCCAGATACTCGGGATCCGCTGCGTGCTGCCCCACGGCCAGGGCGAGTGTCGTTCGGAACGCGGGTGTCAGCTCGACGCGTCGCACGGTCACACCCGCGCGGGCGGCCCGTGAGCCCATCAACGCGATGTCTGCCAACGAAACCGGCCAATCGCTGAAGTGGCGCCGGTCGGTGCGCCGCCGGGGGATCGCGGCGGCGAGCGCGATATCCGACTCACTCGGCGGATGCGGATGCAGCTCCAGCGACGCGAGGTGCGAGGGGTCGTCGGGGTTGGGGCGGCGGCGGATCTTGGGCGGCCATCCGAGCGCGGTGAGCGCGACCGCGCAGTGGTTCAGCGCGGCACCGCAGCTGACGATGAGATCCCGGGCGTCGGGGTCGGTGTGCGCCAGGCGCAACGACTCATCGGCGTAGAGGTGCACGCTGTGGGCGCCCACCTGCCAGTGCCACGGTTGGGAGTTGTGGATGGAGGGCGCGCGGTTGGCCAGCGAAAGGGCCGTACGCAGGGTTTCAGTGCCCGGCGACCGAACGGTCATGATCCTGCCTCTCGAGATGATGTGCTCACCACGGTGCCGCGGGCGCCTCGTGCTCGGGCAGAGACGAAGGTCCCGCATCGGATGGACCTTTCGATTCCTCCGAGGGTGGCCACCGGCACCCCCGGCGGTGCGCCGCGGGCCGGGCGGAGTAGGGTCGTTCCCATCGGCTGCGTTCCCGGTCGGATACGCCGATCGGCGCGATTTTGGGCAAGCCATCCGAGCGGTGTAGTATCGACCAACGGTGCGGTGCCCGCGCCGGCTCCTGCGTGCCCCTGGTTTCCGGAATCTCCGACTACCGGCTCACGTTTCGTGGTCGGGGCGTAACTGTGCCAGTGCAGTGCGTCGCCGGTCGCGGCGGCGGACGCCGAACAACCAGAAGCAACGGAGGAACTCCGAAAGTTATGGCAAAGAAAGACGGTGCCATAGAGGTCGAGGGTCGCGTGGTCGAACCCCTGCCCAATGCGATGTTCCGCATTGAGCTGGAGAACGGTCACAAGGTTCTCGCCCACATCAGCGGCAAGATGCGGCAGCACTACATCCGCATCCTGCCCGAGGACCGCGTCGTGGTGGAGCTGTCTCCGTACGACCTGTCCCGGGGCCGCATCGTGTATCGGTACAAGTAAACCCAAACAAGAACGACCAAGAAGGATCTGCACGCCGTGAAGGTGAACCCGAGCGTCAAGCCCATCTGCGACAAGTGCAGGGTGATCCGTCGGCATGGGCGGGTCATGGTGATCTGCTCCGACCCCCGCCACAAGCAGCGGCAGGGCTGATCCCGGCCCGGCACCACGCCGGGCCGCACCCTCGAGACAACCGAATGCTGACCTCCCAGTACCACCGCGCAGATTGGCTGTGCGGACACGCCCGGACGGAGGCCGGGCCGCGCCATCACGGCGGGATCGGACTGGGAGCAGACCTCCGCCAAGAAGAAGGAATGGCACATCCATGGCCCGACTAGTGGGCGTTGACCTCCCGCGCGACAAGCGCATGGAGATCGCACTTACCTACATCTACGGCGTAGGCCGTACCCGCTCCCAGGAGATCCTGGAGGCGACCGGTATCGACCGGGATCTGCGCACCAAGGACCTGACCGACGATCAGGTCACCCAACTGCGCGATTACATCGAAGCGAACCTGAAGGTGGAGGGCGACCTGCGCCGGGAGGTGCAGGCGGACATCCGCCGCAAGATCGAGATCGGCTGCTACCAGGGTCTGCGGCATCGTCGCGGCCTGCCGGTGCGCGGCCAGCGGACCAAGACCAACGCGCGCACCCGCAAGGGCCCGAAGCGCACCATCGCCGGCAAGAAGAAGGCCAGGTAAGTAGATGCCACCGAAGAAAGCCGCCGCTTCCTCCGCGAAGAAGGGGCAGAAGACCCGCCGGAGGGAAAAGAAGAACGTCCCGCACGGCGCCGCACACATCAAGAGCACGTTCAACAACACGATCGTGTCGATCACCGATCCCCAGGGCAACGTCATCGCCTGGGCGTCGTCGGGTCACGTCGGCTTCAAGGGGTCGCGTAAGTCGACTCCGTTCGCCGCGCAGCTGGCCGCCGAGAACGCCGCCCGCAAGGCCCAGGAGCACGGGGTCAAGAAGGTCGACGTGTTCGTGAAGGGGCCCGGTTCGGGCCGCGAGACCGCCATCCGTTCGCTGCAGGCCGCCGGCCTCGAGGTCGGCGCGATCGCCGACGTCACGCCGCAGCCGCACAACGGCTGCCGTCCACCCAAGCGGCGCCGGGTCTAAGGAGGACTTGAACAATGGCTCGTTACACCGGACCTGCCACCCGCAAGTCGCGTCGCCTCGGCGTCGACCTCGTCGGTGGTGATCAGTCGTTCGAGAAGCGCCCCTACCCGCCCGGCCAGCACGGCCGCGCGCGGATCAAGGAGAGCGAATACCGCACCCAGCTTCAGGAGAAGCAGAAGGCCCGCTTCACCTACGGCGTGCTGGAGAAGCAGTTCCGTCGCTACTACGACGAGGCCAACCGGCAGCCCGGCAAGACCGGCGACAACCTGCTGCGCATCCTCGAGAGCCGGCTGGACAACGTCGTGTACCGCGCCGGTCTGGCGCGCACCCGCCGGATGGCCCGTCAGCTCGTCAGCCACGGCCACTTCACCGTCAACGGCGTCAAGGTGGACATCCCCAGCTACCGGGTGTCGCAGTACGACATCATCGACGCCCGCGAGAAGTCGCTGAACACCGATCCGTTCGTGATCGCGCGGGAGACCGCGGGTGACCGGCCGATCCCGTCGTGGCTGCAGGTCGTCGGCGAACGTCAGCGCATCCTCGTCCACCAGTTGCCCGAGCGTGCGCAGATCGACGTGCCGCTCACCGAGCAGCTGATCGTCGAGCTCTACTCGAAGTAACATCCCCGGCCGTCCCGATGGCGGCAGGGTTCGCGCGGCATCAAATAGCGGGTGTCGTGAAGAAGGAGAAAACACAATGCTGATCTCTCAGCGCCCCACACTGTCCGAAGAGACGGTTGCCGACAACCGCTCCCGGTTCGTCATCGAGCCGTTGGAGCCCGGTTTCGGGTACACACTGGGCAACTCGCTCCGGCGCACGCTGCTGTCGTCGATCCCCGGCGCCGCGGTCACCAGTATCCGCATCGACGGTGTGCTGCACGAGTTCACCACCGTTCCCGGGGTGAAGGAAGACGTCACCGACATCATCCTGAACCTCAAGAGCCTGGTCGTGTCCTCCGAGGAGGACGAGCCGGTGACCATGTACCTGCGCAAGCAGGGTCCCGATGAGGTCACCGCGGGCGACATCGTACCGCCGGCCGGTGTGACGGTGCACAACCCCGAGATGCACATCGCGACGCTGAACGACAAGGGCAAGCTCGAGGTGGAGCTGGTCGTCGAGCGCGGTCGCGGTTATGTGCCCGCCGTGCAGAACAAGGCGTCCGGCGCCGAGATCGGCCGCATCCCGGTCGACTCGATCTACTCGCCGGTGCTCAAGGTGACCTACAAGGTGGAGGCCACCCGTGTCGAGCAGCGCACCGACTTCGACAAGCTGATCCTCGACGTCGAGACCAAGAACTCGATCATCCCGCGTGACGCGCTCGCCTCGGCGGGCAAGACACTGGTCGAGCTGTTCGGTCTGGCCCGGGAGCTCAACGTCGAGGCCGAGGGCATCGAGATCGGGCCGTCGCCGGCCGAGGCCGACCACATCGCCTCGTTCGCGTTGCCGATCGACGACCTGGACCTGACCGTCCGCTCGTACAACTGCCTCAAGCGCGAGGGTGTGCACACGGTGGGCGAGCTCGTGGCCCGCACGGAGTCCGATCTGCTGGACATCCGCAACTTCGGCCAGAAGTCCATCGACGAGGTGAAGATCAAGCTGCACCAGCTCGGTCTCTCGCTCAAGGACAGCCCCGCCACGTTCGATCCCTCCGAGGTCGCCGGTTACGACCCCGCCACCGGCACCTGGAACAGCGACGTCGGCTACGACCTGGAAGACAACCAGGACTACGCCGAGACCGAACAGCTTTGACGGGCATGTTCGCACCCAACTCTGCCCGCCCGAAAACCCGTCCCGGTTCTACCTGATACGGGGACCGGCCCCATTTAGGAGAAGTCGCAATGCCCAAGCCCACCAAGGGTCCTCGCCTCGGCGGGTCGTCGTCGCACCAGAAGGCCCTGCTGGCCAACCTGGCCACGTCGCTGTTCGAGCACGGCCGGATCACCACGACCGAGCCGAAGGCACGGGCGCTGCGCCCGTACGCGGAGAAGCTGATCACCCACGCCAAGAAGGGTGAGCTGCACAATCGCCGCGAGGTGATGAAGAAGATCCGCGACAAGGATGTCGTGCACACACTGTTCGCCGAGATCGGTCCGTTCTTCGCCGACCGCGAGGGTGGCTACACCCGAATCATCAAGGTCGAGCCGCGCAAGGGCGACAACGCCCCGATGGCGGTCATCGAGCTGGTGCGGGAGAGGACGGTGGCCTCGGAGGCCAACCGGGCCCGCCGGAGCCGCTCCGGCGGGGACATGGGGTCGGGCGTGGATGCATCGAAGCAGACCGCTCCGGTGGCCGCTGCGGCGGCGCCGCAGGCGGCGGTCGAGCCCGAGTTGACCGAAGGCCCGGACGCCGACGATCCCACCGGGGGTTCGGACGCTGACACGTCCTGGTGACATGACGGACAAGCCCGCCATCGATTCCGATGGCGGGCTTGTTCATCTGTCCTCCCCACCTGCGGTGACTCGTCTCCGGCTCGACGTCGGTTACGACGGCACCGACTTCGCGGGGTGGGCGCCGCAGGCCGGTCAGCGCACCGTCGCGGGGCTGATCGACGAGGCGCTGACGACGGTGTTCCGCACTCCGGTGACCGTGCGGGCGGCCGGGCGCACCGACGCGGGCGTACACGCCACCGGCCAGGCCGCCCACGTCGACGTGCCGGATGATGCGCTGCCCTACGTCTATCCGCGCAGTACCCGGCCGGATGAACCCGAGTTCCTGCCGCTGGTCCGTCGGCTCGGGCGGTTCCTTCCCGCCGACGTCCGGATCCGCGACGTCGTCCGGGCGCCCGCGGGATTCGACGCCCGCTTCTCTGCGCTGCGACGCCACTACACCTACCGGCTCGGCACCGCACCGTACGGGGTGGAGCCGCAGTCGACGCGGTTCGTCACGCCGTGGCCGAGGCCGCTCGACGTCGAGGCGATGAATGACGCCAGCTCGCGGCTGGTCGGGCTGCACGACTTCGCGGCGTTCTGCCGCCATCGTGAGGGCGCCACCACGATCCGCGATCTGCAGCGGCTGGAGTGGACGCGCAACGGTGACCTCGTCACCGCCTACGTCAGCGCGGACGCGTTCTGCTGGTCGATGGTGCGCTCGCTCGTCGGCGCGCTGATCGCGGTGGGGGAGCACCGCCGCGAACCCGGATGGAGCGCCGGACTGTTGAGCGCGACCCGGCGGTCCAGCGAGTTCGCCGCCGCACCTCCCCGGGGACTCACGCTCGTCGGCGTGGACTATCCGCCGGACGACGAACTGGCGGCACGCACGCTGGTCACCCGCGACCTGCGCGTCATCGACTAGCTGTCAGATGCGGCTGGCGATGAAATCCGCGGCCTGATTGACCATGCCGGCGTTGACGTAGGCCCTGGCCGCGTGGTCGGGCCAGTTGCCTTCCCAGGTGTTGGGGTCGGCCGGGCTGCAGATCGGGTCGGCGCCGTGGCACAACTCGATCGTGCGTTCGCGGTAGAGCGGGCTGAAGTTGGTGATCGGTCCGACCCACGCGATGCCGTTGCCGAACAGCGCGATCGCGGCGATGTGCCGGTCCATCCCCGGCGGCAGCGGCTTGTCGAATCCGAACGCTGCGATCGGTACGGCCAGCACCACGTCGGTCACAGCTGCGCCGAGCGAGTAGCCGCCCAGCACCAGGCGGGTGTCGGGGCACCGCCCCGCCATGTCCTGGATGCGCGAACTCATGTCGTTGGCGCCCACATCGATCTCGGTGTCCGCCGGGTACCGCACGGCGTAGAGGTCGATGTCCTTGTCGGTCTTGCTGCGCAGGGAGCTGATCAGGGCATTGCCGACGATACCGGCGCCGGGAGCCTCGGTGCGGCCGCGGGCGAAGATGAGCTCGGCATGGGGGCACGACTGTGCCGACGCGACGGTGGCGGTGCGGGGCAGTGCCACCGGCGCGATGAGTAACCCGGCGGCGACGAACACGGACGCGGCGAGCGTCAGACACCGGCTGACCCAGCGGGGCGACGCGGAATGATCGTGCACCCCGTCGATGGTATCGGACATCATCGTCAAATCAGGCCGGCTGCGAATCCTGCTGCCTGACCCATGAACGGCGACGATTCGTAGTTCGTGTGCGCCAAGGGGTTGCGGCCGTCCGAGCAGATCGGGTCGCCGTCGCTGCAGAGGTCGATTCCGCGTCCGGCGAACAGGCCCCGCGCGTTGACGGGGTTGCCGAACTTGGTGGCGGGGTTGCCGAACACCGCGACCGCCGCGACATCGCTGACGTAGCTCGCGGGCAGCGGTGGTGCCGAACCGATGTCACCGATCCGGTCGCCGAGCGGCGGAACTCCGGCGAGCATGTCGATCACGGCCGCGCCCTGCGAGTATCCGCCGAGGACGAACCGGGTGCCGGGGCACTGACTCGAGACCGACGCGATCCGCGCGGTCGCGTCGGCCGCTCCCGCGGCGGTGGTCAGGAAGTCGTAGGTGGCCGGGTAGTTCACCGCGTAGATGCTCAGCGTGCGCCCCCCGAGGATCGGGCGCATCGCGTCGGCGAGTGCCTGGCCGACCCGGCCGATGCCCGCGGGTTCGCTGGTGCCGCGCGCGAAGATCAGCTCGACATCGGAGCAGCCCTGCGCAGTAGCGCTCGGCGCGGGACCCGCGGCGACGAGGGCGCCGGCGGTGACGACGGAGAGTGCGGTGGCGGCCAGGCGCGCACCGGCGCGAAGCGAGATCACTGGCACATAATCACATAGACGGGCTAGCTGCAGCCAACGGATCCCTGTTCTTTCCGGTCCTCGAACGGCGTTTCCGGCCACATCGCCTCGGCGACCGGGACTCCGCCGTCGGCATCGCGGGAATCCTGCCGGTCTCCCTGACGGGCAAGTGCGAGGCCGCTCAGCACGACGACCCCGCCGAGCGCCTGCACCGTGGTCATCGATTCGCCGAGCAGCACCCAGGCCGCCAGGACGGCGAACAACACTTCGGAGAGCCCGACCAGCGAGGCGAACCGCGGCCGCAACCGCGCGATACCCATGATTCCCAGCGTGTAGGCGATCGCGGTCGGGATGAGGCCCAGCGCGATCACCGGCACCACCCACGAGGTGGTCCAGCCGGCGATGACGGTGTCATCGGCGGTGAAGGTCAGCGGCATGATGCCGAGGAGGCCGAGCAGCGCGGTGAGCGCCCCGCCGACCGCCAACCCGGCCGCGGCCAGGGTGACCGGATGGACGCTGCCGGCGTTCTCCTCGCCGGTGGCGACCCGCTCCGACATCAGGAAGTAGCACGCGGCGCACACGCCGGCAGCCAGTCCCCAGGCGACGCCGGCGAGGCTGATGTGCGCGGCGGCGAACCCGCCGCTGTCGATGACCCCGAGGACGAGCATGATGCCCGTGACCGCGAGGGTGACGCCCGCCAGGGTCCTGTTCGACGGCCTGCGGCGGGTGGTCAGCCACAGCCACGCCACCACGAGCAGCGGTGCGGTGTACTCCAGCAGCAGCGCCACCCCGACCGTGAGGTGCGAGACGGCGTTGTAGTAGAAGAGCTGTGCGCCGGCGATCGGAACCGCGCCGTAGGCGAGGACGGTCCGCCAGTGCGACACCGCCTCGCGCACCCAACCGCGGCGCACGATCGTCGCGAACACCGCCATGAGGAGTGCGCCGCCGGCAAGTCGGGCAGTTACCGCCGCGGTGGGACTCCACCCGGCGACCATCAGCGACTTGCCGAGCGGTCCGGACATGCCGAAGGCGAACGCCGAACCGGCGGCGAGTATCAGGCCGGACCGGAAGTGGTCGACCGGGGCCCGCTGCGAAGTGAGAGCGCCGCGCGCAGCCACGAACACCTCCGAGGAATGTCATGAGTAAAATAAGCCTTGGTCCTGACAGTATCGACCGAAGGAGTCATGAGTCAAATGAATTTCACTCATGACACTGAAGTCACCCTGCGAGCGGCGGGTGTGCTGATCAACAGCGATCGGATCGACGGCGAACAGCTCGGCGACATGGCCGCGCTGGACGAGTACCTCGACGGCTTCGGATGGACGGGACGGCGGGACCGCGACGACGCCGAACTCGCCGCCGTGCACGGGCTGCGGGAGCGGCTGGGCACGATCTGGGCGGTCGCCGACGACGAGGAGCGCACCGTCGGCCAGGTGAACGCGCTGTTGTCGGACACCCGGGCATCCCCGTGGCTGACCCGCCACCCCGAGATGCCGGAATGGCATCTGCACCTGGCGTCGATCCACGATCCGCTGTGGCAGCGGATGGGCGCCGAGATGGCGATGGCGCTGGCGGACCTGATCCGTGCCGGGGAGCTGCGGCGGCTGAAGATCTGTGCGGCACCGGACTGTGCGGCGGTGCTGGTGGATCTGTCCCGCAACCGGTCCCGGATGTTCTGCGATACGGGCAACTGCGGCAACCGTCAGCACGTGGCGGCCTACCGTGAGCGCCGCGCGAAGAACTCCTAGAGGTCGTCGCTGCCCAGCGTCCGGGCGTTGTCGAGCCGGGCGTTGTCGAGCACTGCCGGCCGGTCACACGGCTCGCCGTCGGTCTCGCACAGGAAAATCGCGTCGGGGAGCTGCGCGCAGAACGGTTACGCTTCCCTCGGGGGTGGATATGGGCCGACCGACCACCGGGCTGCACGTCAGCGGATACCGGTTCCTGATGCGCCGCATGGAACACGCACTGGTCCGCGCGGACGTCCGGATGCTCGACGATCCGCTGCGCGGCCAGTCGATCGCACTCGTCGGAGGTGCGGTGCTCGCGGCCATCGCGGTGGCCGGTTGCGCGATCCTGGCGGTGCTGCGCCCGCAGGGCGGTCTCGGCGACGCCCCGATCGTGATGGAGGCGCAGTCCGGCGCCCTCTACGTGCGGATCGACGACACCCTGCATCCGGTGCCCAACCTCCCCTCGGCCCACCTGGTCGTCGGCAACGCCGCGGAGCCCCGGACGGTCAGCGCCCGGGCGCTGACCGGGGCGCGGCGCGGACCCCAGGTCGGCATCGTCGGAGCGCCGGCCGCGATCGGGCCGGTGCTACCGTCGCAGGACGCCGGGTGGACGGTGTGCGACGGCGCCGGGTCGACGTCGGTGGTGGTCGGACCGCCACCGCCGGGCGTCTTCGCCGGGGACCTCGCCGTGCTGGTCACCGCACGGTCGGAAGGCCCGGCAGTCACCTACCTGTTGCACGCCGGCCGGCGCTCGGCGGTCGACCTGCGCGACACCGCGCTCGTGCGGGCCCTGCGGTTGGACGGTGTGACACCGCGGCCGGTCTCCCGCGCACTGCTCGACGCGCTGCCCGAGAACCCACCGATCACCGCCCCGGCCGTGCCGCGTGCCGGCGGCAGGGGTGCCATGGCCGGCCATCCGGTGGGCGAGGTCGTCCGCCTGCCGCGCGCCGACACCACGGAGTACTACGTCGTGCTGGCCGACGGCGTGCAACGCATCGGTGAGGTGACCGCCGACCTGATCCGGTTCACGGTCCGCCAGCGCAGTGAAGACATTCCCGCCGTCGCCCCCGATGCGGTGGCCGCGGCCGGCGTCGTCGCCCCGCTGCCGACCGCCACCCATCCCGCTCGGGTGACCTTCGCCGAACCCACCGTGCTGTGCGCGCATTGGGCGATGAACGGCGCCGGCGTGACCACCACGCTGGTCGACGGCGCGCCGGCCGGCGCGGTCGTCGAGCTCGCGCAGGCCGACGGTGCCGGTCCGAACCTGGACGGCGTGTCCCTTCCGCCGGGGCGCAGTGTCTACGCCCGCCCGGTCAGCGCCACCGGCGGCGGGGGCGGTGCACAACCGCGGTACCTGATGACCGACCTCGGCGTGCTGTTCGGGGTCCCCGACGACGACACCGCCCGCACACTCGGCGTGGCCTCGGCGCCCGTACCTGCGCCGTGGCCGGTGCTCGCCCGTCTGCCCCGCGGGCCCGAATTGAGCCGTGTCGCAGCGTCAGTGACGCGCGACGCGGCCGGAGTGGCCGCGCCGGTGCGATGAGGCGCTCACCGCGACGAGCACCGAGATCGCCACGCAGATCCCCGCTCCGGCCATGGCGATTCGGCGGGGCCGATCGCCGTGCGGGACGTCGGCCGGCGCGTTCAGCGACCGCGCTGGGGTCTCGGCCGTGTCGGCGGGTACGCCGCCGCTCACGGCAGCCGCCACGTCGACGACCCCGTGGCCGACGACGGGGTCCCAGCCCGCCGGCGGCCGGTGCGCGGTGTCCTCGATACGCTGCATCACCTGGCGTGCGGTCAGGTGCGGCCAACGTGAGCGCACCAGCGCCGCGATCCCCGAGACCACCGGCGCGGCGTAACTGGTGCCGGCGATCGACGCGTCGCCGTCGGTGGTCGACAGGGCGTCGACCAGTCCGTCACCATCGGGGTCCAGCGACACCACGTGCTCGCCCGGCGCGGCGACGTCGACCCACGGTCCGGCGAGGCTGAACTCCGAAGGGGCGCCGTCGGTGCGGACCGACCCGACGGTGAGCACCAGATCGTCGTACCAGGCCGGGCTGGCAACGGACTCGACGCTCTGCCAATCGGGTCGGCCCGGTTGCACCGCGTTCTGCGCGGGGCACTGTCCCGGACCGCCGACGTTGCCCGCCGCGGTGACCACGACCGCGTTGCGCGCGTCGACGGCATAGGCGAGCGCGGCGCCCAGCGCACGGTCGTCGAGCGCATCGGCCGCCGCCAGACAGGCCACCGACGACACGTTGATCACCGTTGCACCGAGGTCCGCCGCGGCGCGCACCGCCTTCGCGAGTGTCTGCACATCGCCGTACCCCGTGACGCCCGGATCGTCGGCCGCCCCGAACTTGTTGCTCGACTGACGGATGCCCAGCAGCGCGGCATCCGGCGCCACCCCGGTGAATTCGCCTGTCGCCGCGATGATCCCGGCCACCAGCGTGCCGTGCCCGTCGCAGTCGTCGGTGCCGTCGCCGGTCGACACATAGTCACCTCCGGGCATGAGTCGGGGGAGGAGCCGGTGCCTGGCCACCCCGGTGTCGATGACGGCGACCGTCTGGCCCGCGCCCCGGGTCAGCGGCCACACGCTCTGCAGGTTCAGCATGTCCAACTGACGTGTGTCCCCGGGCGGATCCCGATCGCGTCCGGCGCCGGAGCACTCCGCGCGCTGTTCGGTGCGCCGCGGCGGTGCCGGTGGTGCGGCGGCGGGAAGGAACGAGGCGTCGACCGCCGGCGGGGTCACCGCCGACGCCCCCGGGGCGGTCGCCAACGGGACCGCCGCCACGAGCAGTCCGGTGAGGGTCGCCGCGGTGAATCGGCCGGTCATATCAGGTCCGAGGTGCGGACGACGGCGAACACGTCGAGTGCCGCGCAGGCGACCGGCACCACCGCGGCCAGAACGGTGTACTCGAGCACCTCGACGCTTCGCGCGGCGAGCGGCGACGGCTCGCCCCGGCTCTCGCGCACGATCACGGTGACACCGGCGCAGACCGCCGCCACCGCCGCCCAGGGACCGTACCGCATCGCCACCGCCACGAATGCTGCTGCGAGCGAGCACAATCCGGACAACGTCAGCGCCCACCGGCACCGGCCCGCGGCGTAGCAGCGGGACCGCAGCAGCAACGCCGCTCCGGCGACGGCACAGAACGCGGCGCCGGACAGCCAGTGTCGTGCACCACTGAGACCCCCGATCGCCACCACCGCCGCGCCGATGCTCGCCGCCGCACAGATGCCGATCACCAGCCCGACGAGGATCCGGTGTCCGGCGGCTGCCCGACCGGCCGCGTCGGGAAGGGGTTCGTCCGTCAGCGAGGGTGCGGGAGCCAGCCCGGAGAGCAGGACAGAGATCCGTGGGGCCAGGCTCAACGCGCCGAGCGCCAACAGCGCCAGCGCGACGCCGGCCGAATGCGGCGGCACCGGCCACAGCACCGCACCCGACATCACCACGGCGCACAGCAGGCCTGCGCATGCCGCCGCGGTCGACACGACCGGTGACCCGACCCGGAGGCGGAGGAGGACGAGCGAAACAGCCGCTGCGGCAGCCGTACCCAGCAGTGCGTGAGGCGCATCCAGCGGACCCGGAACCACCAGCGCCCCGCACAATCCGAACATCAGCACCGTGAGGCACCCGAGTGGGCCACACACCCACATCTCCCGTCCTGCCCGCGACGTGGTGACCGCGGCCCCGCCGACCAGGCACGACAGCACGCCAAGGGTGATCAGCGACGCCGATCCCTGCGCGGCCAGACCGGCGAGCGCCCCCGCCGCCGCCGCGACCAACCCCACGATCACCCGCAGGGCACGCGTGTCACCCGGCGGCGGCGACGCCGCCAGCACCGCGGTGACCACATCGGGCCGGTCGAACCGTGGCACCCGGGACAGCGCGGGGCTCAGCAGCAACACGTCACCGTCGCGAACGTCCTGGTCCTGCAACGGAACCGTCTCGTCGAGGACGGTGCCGCACAGTGTGGCGAGCTCCCAGCGTACCGGTGTTCCGGTGTTTGCCCCGGCGAGCCGGACGATGTCCGGGATCAGCGACGCCACGGGCAGCCGTGCGGGCAGCGCGAGATCCACCACGCCGACGTCGTCTGCATGGACACAGACGTGACACACGTCGGCCGACACGGCTGCTCCCATCGCTCGAGATGTCGCCACCGTAACCACGCGCCACGGCAGGACCGCGCACCGAATTCGGTTCCTGTGGACAGGGAACCGATCGGCACCGGGCACCGTCCAACCACCGATGGACACCTCCGACCACGTCCCCCGCACGGGCGAATTCGCACTGGACGCACCGCCGGCGGTACCGCGTCCGACCGGCGGACATCCGCTGGCCCGGCTGATGCCGTTCGCGATGCTGATCGCCGCGGGCGGGATGATGCTGCTGTACTTCAGTTCGGGCGCCGGTCAGTCCAGGAGCCCGATGTTCGGGTTCTTTCCCGTCATGATGGTGATGTCGTTGGTCGGCACCGTGGCCTTCGGCGCCCGCGGCACCCAGCGCGGCGCCGAGGTGGAACGACACCGACGCGAGTATCTGCGCTACCTCGGCAGCGTGGACCGCGCTGTCGCCGGAACCGCGCGCCGGCAGTACGACGAGGAGCACCGCCTGCACCCCGACCCGGACACACTGTGGGCGATCGCGGGCAGCGCACGGATGTGGGAGAGGACGGTCGACGGCGACGGGTTCGGCCGTGTGCGAATCGGTCTCGGCGAAGCACCCATGGGCGTACGGCTCGTCGCCCCGGAGGCCGGCCGGAGCGACGACGTCGACCCGGTGACCGCCGAAGCGGTGCGCGCGCTGCTCCGGGACCGGTCCACGATCGACGGTTTGCCGCTGACCGTGAAGGTCACCGAGCCGGGGCTGATCTGTTTCGCCGGAGACCCGGTGGCGGTGCGGAATCTCGTGAGGGCGGCGGTCTGCCAACTCGTCACTCTGCACAGCCCCGCCGACATCTCCGTCCGTGTCGAGTCCGGCGCGGCCGCCGGTGAATGGGAGTGCCTGAAGTGGACACCGCACCACCGGTCATCCGGCGGGCATACCCTGCTGATCGTCGACGGCGTCCCACCACCGGCCCGCGCACCGAACGTGACGGTGCTGTGTCTCGGTGGCCTGGACAGCGGTGACGTGACGGTGCACGTCGCAGCCGGGGAACTCACGGTTCGCGACCGCATCGGTGCCGGCCGCGCGGGCTGCCCCGACGGGCTCACGATCGATCAGGTCACCGCCTGTGTCAGGCGGCTGGCCGCGAGTGCCGGTCGCGTCGCCCAGACACCTGTCCGCGCCACGCCGAGGAACTGGCCGGACCTGCTCGGCATCACCGACCCGACCACGCTCGACCCCGCCGTGGCGTGGCGACCACCGGCCCCGGACCGGTTCCTGCGGGTGCCGATCGGATTGTCCGACAACAGCACACCGGTCGAGCTGGATCTCAAAGAAGCCGCTCAGCAGGGGATGGGACCGCACGGGCTGTGCGTCGGGGCCACGGGCTCGGGCAAGTCGGAGTTGTTGCGCACGTTGGCCCTCGGGCTGATCGCGTCCCATCCGCCGGACGCGCTGAACCTGATCCTCGTCGACTTCAAGGGCGGGGCCACATTTCTCGGTCTCGAGCGGGCCGCACACGTCTCGGCCGTCATCACCAATCTCGACGAGGAGTCGCACCTCGTTGCGCGCATGCGCGATGCCCTCGCCGGTGAGATGCACCGCCGCCAGCAGCTGTTGCGGTCCGCGGGCAACGTCGCCAACATCGCCGGCTACCGGCAGGCGCAGGCATCCCGCCCCGATCTGGTGGCCCTGCCCGTGCTGCTGATCGTCGTCGACGAATTCTCCGAACTGCTCGCCCAACAGCCCGATTTCGCGGAGCTGTTCGTCGCGATCGGGCGGGTCGGCCGGTCGCTGGGGATTCATCTGCTGCTGGCCAGTCAACGGCTCGACGAAGGCCGGCTCCGCGGTCTCGACACCCACCTGTCGTACCGGATCTGCCTGAAGACGTTCTCGGCCGCCGAATCCCGGGCCGTGCTCGGTGTGGGCGACGCCCACGAACTGCCCAATACGCCGGGCGTGGGCTACCTCAAGACGGCGTCCGGTGACATGACCCGGTTTCGCACCGCCTTCGTCTCCGGCCCCGTCACCGCGGGCCGGGCGGCTCCCGAGGAACACCCGGGACCCCGGCTGTTCACCGCTGCCCGGCGGGACCCGGATCACCCTGGGCCGGAGTCGACGTTCCGGTCGGCGCCGACGGTGCTCGACACCGTGGTGGATCGGCTGGCCGGCTTCGGCACGCCCGCACACCGCGTGTGGATGCCCCCGCTGTCCCGTGCGCCTGCGCTCGACACGGTGCTGTCGCGCGCCCCCACCGACCAGGCCGCACCTCTGACGGTGCCGATCGGCCTCGTCGACCGCCCGTTTGAACAGCGTCGCGACCTCTTCACCGTCGCCTTGGGGGGAGCAGCAGGCAACGTGGCCGTCATCGGAGGTCCGCGCTCAGGTAAGTCGACGGCGCTGCGCACACTGATGCTGGCGCTGGCGGCCACGAACGACCCACGCGAGGTGCAGTTCTACGGCCTCGACCTGGGCGGCGGGGCCCTGGCCGCGATGTCGGATCTCCCACACCTGGGGGCGGTGGCCGGCCGGCAGGACACCGAGCTGATCAGGCGGGTCGTCGCGGAGTGCGAGGGCCTGTTGCGCACCAGGGAATCACGCTTCCGGCGCGGCGGAATCGAGTCGACGTCGGAGTACCGGCGCCACCGCGCGGCGAGCGATCCCATCACCGAAGCGGACCCGTACGGTGAGGTGTTCCTCGTCGTCGACGGATGGTCGGCGCTGCGCCGGGACTTCGAGCACCTGGAGCCGTCCATCACGGCACTGGCCGTACAGGGGTTGTCCTACGGGATCCATGTCGTCCTGGCCGCCTCGCGGTGGGCCGATCTGCGCCCCGCGCTCAAAGACCAGCTCGGCACGAAGATCGAACTGAGACTGGGGGACCCGGCGGAGTCGGAGATGGACCGCAAGCGGGCCCGGCAACTCACCGGCGGCACGCCGGGGCGGGGCCTCACCCGCGACGGACACGAGACGGTGATCGCGGTGCCGCGCCTCGACGGTCAGCCGACCGCCGACGGCCTCGCCGCGGCTCTCACCGCGGCCGCGGACACCCTGCGAATCCGCTATGCGCACCGCAGCGCACCATCGATCACGCAACTGCCCGCGCTCGTCCACCGCCACGACCTGGAAGCCGCGGAGTCACCCACCCGGGTGGTCATCGGGATCGGTGAGAACGGTAATGCACCGGTGACAGTGGATTTCGCGGCGCAGCAACACCTCATCGTGCTCGGCGACGTCGAGTGCGGCAAAACCGCCGCGCTGCGGGCGTTGTGCGCCGGGCTGACCGCCGGAAGTTCACCCGATGCAGTGCAGCTGCTGGTCGTCGATTTCCGGCGCACCCTGCTCGGGGTCGTCGAATCCGACCATCTGAGCGGCTACGTGATGGCGGAGGCCGGTCTGGCCGCCGCGGTGCCGGCCCTGGTCGAGCGCCTCGCGGCCCGGATGCCGGGCGCCGACGTCACCCAGCAGCAGCTGCGTACACGCTCCTGGTGGTCGGGTCCGGAGATCTACGTCGTCATCGACGATTATGACCTGGTGTCGGGCGGCGCCGGACTGACGCCGCTGCTGACGTACCTGCCGCATGCGCGCGACGTCGGACTGCACGTGATCGTGGCCCGCCGCTCGGGCGGCGCGGCCCGGGCGATGTTCGATCCGCTGCTGGCACGGCTGCGCGAGCTGGGCGCGATGGGGCTGATGATGAGCGCCGGCCCCGAGGAAGGTGTGCTCCTGGGATCCGCGCGCCCCAGCGCGCTGGCCCCCGGGCGCGCGACGCTGATCACCCGTGGTGCCGCCGGGCAGCTGATTCAGGTCGCGTGGACCGATCCCCCGTGACCACCGTCGAGGTGGGGCCGGTCACGGTGCGCGGCCCGAACCATGTCGACGATGAATTGGCCGCCGCTGCAATCGAATCGATCGACGACACCCTGATGCTCCTGGATGACTGTCCGGTCCGCGTCCGCGCGGTCATGACGGATCTGCTGCGGTCGGCCGTCGGTCCCGGTGCTGACGAGCTTGCGGTGGTTCATCCCAGTTGGTGGAGCAGGCGCAGGGTGGAGGCCGTGCTCGACGCGGCGGGCGACATCTGCGGCGCCGCGGTCGCCGTCACCAGGGCGGAGGCGCTCGGCGACGGATACGACGCGGTCGTGGAGATCGCCGTGGAACACGTCGTCGTCACCTCGGCAAGGATCTGCACCCTGACCCGCACGTCCGACGACGCGGTGTGCGCCGCGGTCATTCGTGAAATCGGCCTCGCAAGAACGGTTGTCGTCGATGCGCCGCCGGATGTCGGCGGGACCGCACTGGCGACGGCGATCGGGGCGGCCCTCCGTCGCCGCGGGGTCACTGTCACCCCGGCCGCCACCCACATGGTTCACGTCCCCACCCCGCCCGCAGCCCCACCGCCGCCGAGACGGTACGGGCGACGCACAATACCGGTACTGGCCGGGGCGCTGGTGGCCTCGGTCGGTGTCGGAGCGGCGGCGGTTGCGCACGACCCGGCGCCGTCACCGGCGGAGCCGAGCACCCTACTGGTGGAGGGTCGCGCCGCGGTCGTCGTACCCGCGCTGTGGAACGTGCGGCGCATCACCGACGGCGGCGGATCGGCCCGCGTGCAGATCACCTCACCCGCGGATCCCTCTCTCGCGCTGCATGTGACGCAGTCTCCGCTGCCGCGGGCCCAGTCGCTCGAGCAGGTGGGCGGCACACTGCTCGGTGCGCTCGAGGCGCAGCCCGCCGGGGTGTTCACCGATTTCCACGCCCGCGACGAACGAGGTGGCCGGGCCGTCGTCACGTACCGGGAGCGTCGGGCGAGGCACCAGACCGACTGGGTGGTGCTGGTCGACGACACGCTGCGGATCGGTATCGGTTGTCAGAGCACGCCGGGCAGAACCGACGCCATCCGGTCGGTGTGCGACGCTGCGGTGCACTCGGCGCACGCGGTGTTCGGGAGAAACAGGTCCGAGAACGGAACCGGATGAGCACCGGCACCGTCGTAAGTCATATCCGACCGCAACAGAAGGGAAGCCCCTCGATGACGACATCCACCGGCGGCGCGCTCAACACCGACTTCGAGCTCATGGGCTCTGTAGCCGGTGCGATCGACGCCCGTAATGAAGAGATCCGGGCGATGCTGCAATCGTTCATCGGCCGGATGACCAGCGTGCCGCCGTCGGTGTGGGGCGGGGTCGCGGCCGTCCGGTTCCGCGAGGTGGTGGACCGTTGGAACGGCGAATCGGTGAAGCTGCACACCGCTCTGCAGCGCATCGCCGAAACCATGCGCAGCAATCAGCAGACGCTGATCGCCGCCTCCGACGGGCACTCCCACCAAATCGGTGCCGTCGGCACCTCCCTGTAGCAGCGAGAATTGGAGACACCATGGAACAGGCTCTGTCTTACGACTTCGACCAGATCGAGTACACCGTCCGCCAGGAGATTCATGCGACGCACGGCCGGCTCAACGCCGCGTTCGACGAACTGCGCGCGCAGATCGCCCCGTTGCAGCAGGTGTGGACCCGCCACGCCGCCGAGGCGTACCGCGGCGAGCAGCTGCGCTGGGATCAGGCGGCCGCGGCGCTGAACGAGATCCTGTTCAGCCTGGGCAGGGCGGTGCGCGACGGCGCCGATGACGTCGCGGCCACCGACCGCAGCGCGGCGAACGCGTGGGGTTGGTGACCCACGTCCACAGACCCTGTGCGGTCCCAACGGGAGGGGAGCCCGGAGGGACCGCACAGTTCTGCGTTTGACCTGCGACTACGCGCGCAGGTAAGCTCCCTCGTTGGCGTGCGGTGCCGTCACGGTAACGCGGGTCCCCGGGTCAACGTCGGTCGCCGGGAACCACCCTCCGTCACGCCAGACCGTCACCCGGGTCACCGGGGTCCGAGCGGGGTAGAACCCGAGATGAGAAGGGTAAGCACTGTGCCTACGTACACGCCGAAGGCGGGTGACACCACACGTTCGTGGTACGTCATCGACGCCGCCGACGTGGTGCTCGGCCGGCTCGCCGTCGAAGCAGCCAAACTGCTGCGCGGCAAGCACAAGCCGACATTCACGCCCAATGTCGACGGTGGCGATTTCGTCATCGTCATCAACGCCGAGAAGATCGCCGTCAGCGGCGACAAGCTCACCAACAAGTACGCCTACCGCCACTCGGGTTACCCCGGCGGCCTGCGCCGGCGCACGATCGGTGAGCTGTTGATCAAGAACCCGACCCGCGTCGTGGAGAATGCGATCGTCGGCATGCTGCCGCACACCAAGCTCAGCCGGCAGGCGCAGAGGAAGCTCAAGGTGTACGCGGGTCCCAACCACCCGCACGCTGCGCAGCAGCCGATTCCGTTCGAGATCAAGCAGGTGGCGCAATGACAGAGGTAACCGGTATCGAAACCGTTGAGCCGACGACCGACGAGGCGACCGCCGCGGACGTCGAACCCCACGAGCCGGTGTATATCGACCGTCCGATCCAGACCGTCGGCCGCCGCAAGGAGGCCGTGGTGCGGGTGCGCCTGGTGCCCGGCACCGGCAAGTTCAACCTGGACGGTCGCACATTGGAGGCTTACTTCCCCAACAAGGTGCACCAGCAGCTCATCAAGGCGCCGCTGGTGACCGTCGACCGGGTGGAGAGCTTCGACGTCTACGCCCACCTCGACGGTGGCGGGCCGTCCGGCCAGGCAGGCGCCCTGCGTCTGGCCATCGCCCGCGCGCTGATCCTGGTGCAGCCTGAGGACCGTCCCGCGCTGAAGAAGGCCGGGTTCCTCACCCGTGACCCGCGTGCCATCGAGCGCAAGAAGTACGGCCTCAAGAAGGCCCGTAAGGCGCCTCAGTACAGCAAGCGCTGATCGTTCCACCGAATCGCCGGGCACATTCCGATGTGCCCGGCGCTTTGCCTGTGGTGAGCCGTTCCACGGTGTGGCGGTTGGCTCCGCGGGCGCCGTGTGTGAGAAGTTTGTCGGCATGGCTCGACTGTTCGGCACCGACGGCGTGCGCGGTGTCGCCAACCGCGACCTGACCGCTGAGCTTGCCTTGGCACTCGGATCGGCGGCCGCACGTCGGCTGAGTACCGCCGGACACGCCCGGCGACGGGTGGCCGTCGTGGGGCGCGATCCCCGCGCCAGCGGCGAGATGCTGGAGGCGGCCGTGATCGCCGGGCTGACCAGCGAAGGCGTCGACGCCCTGCGCGTCGGTGTGCTCCCCACCCCGGCGGTGGCCTATCTGACCAGTGCCTACGACGCCGACTTCGGTGTGATGATCTCCGCGTCGCACAACCCGATGTCCGACAACGGCATCAAGATCTTCGGCCCCGGCGGGCACAAGCTCGACGACGCCACCGAGGACCGCGTCGCCGAACTCGTGCAGCGGGGCCCGGGGCAGCGTCCGGTCGGCGCGGGAATCGGCCGCGCGGTGGATGCGCCCGACGCCCTCGACCGCTACCTGCGGCATGTCGGCAAGGCCGTGACGACCCGCCT
This sequence comes from Actinomycetota bacterium, assembly GCA_034189785.1. GTDB lineage: Bacteria > Actinomycetota > Actinomycetes > Mycobacteriales > Mycobacteriaceae > Mycobacterium. The sequence goes on along the minus strand of JAXHUG010000004.1, from coordinate 944 downwards.
CGACGCGCTTACCGTCGTCGTCGACTGCGCCCACGGCGCCGCGTCGGTGGCCGCGCCACTGGCCTACCGCACCGCCGGTGCCAACGTGCTCACCATCAACGCCGATCCCGACGGCCTCAACATCAACGACGGCTGCGGGTCGACGCACATGGAAACCCTGCAGGCCGCCGTCGTGTCCTACGGCGCCGATCTGGGCCTCGCCCACGACGGGGACGCCGACCGGTGCCTGGCCGTCGACGCCAACGGACGGGTGATCGACGGTGACGCGATCATGGTGGTCCTCGCGCTGGCCATGCGCGAGTCCGGGGAGTTGGCCTCCGACACCCTGGTCACGACGGTGATGAGCAATCTCGGTCTGCATCTGGCGATGCGGGCCGCGGGCATCGAGGTGCGCACCACCAGTGTCGGTGACCGGTACGTGCTCGAGGAGCTACGTGACGGGTCGTACTCACTGGGCGGCGAACAGTCCGGTCACATCATCATGCCCTCGATGGGCACCACCGGTGACGGCATCCTCACCGGTCTGCGGCTGATGTCGCGGATGGCCCAGACGCGCAGATCCCTGACGGCGCTTGCCGAACCGATGCAGACGTTGCCTCAGGTCCTGATCAACGTCGAGGTTGCCGACAAGACGACTGTCGCTCAGGCGCCGTCGGTGCAGAGCGCGGTGGCCGAGGCCGAGGCGACGCTCGGGGACACCGGACGAATTCTGTTGCGGCCCTCGGGTACCGAACAGGTGGTCCGGGTGATGGTCGAGGCAGCCGACGAGGACACCGCCCGCCAGCTCGCGGTCCGGGTGGCGGGCTCGGTGAGCCAACAGCGCTGACCGAAATCTTGGGCGCAAGCCTCGCCATTTATGGCGGGGTGAGCCCATCCGGTGTGTCGGCGGGCGGAGCCCGGCGTTCAGAGTGGTCGGGCTTGGCCGTCGATGTATTGCTTGATGA
>JAXHUG010000039.1:0-9770 GCA_034189785.1 Actinomycetota bacterium | reverse complement strand
AGAGCCGCTCGGCGCGAACCTCCACTACCAGCCCGCCCACGGCGATCGCCGCATGAACGGCCATCGAGACAGCAGGTCGGCACGAGGAATCCCCGCAGTTCACTGCGGGGAGGACGTCAAGTGTGGAACCGCCGCGCACTGCGCGGCGTCTAATCTGGCATGGGAGCAGTTCGGGTCGCCCGCGTCGACGGTGCGGCACTTGTCAGCATCGCCGCGCAGTACGACGCCGTGGCCGACATCGTCGAATCGGCGGTCGGCACACACCTTTCGGGGTTGTCGTTCGACGGCTCGGCTGCCGGCCGGGACCACACCGCCCACGGTGAGGCATTGCGCGCCGCGCTCGACGATGTCGTCGTCGCGCTGCGGGTGTGGGCGCGCTCGGCGGGTGGGGTCGCTTCGGAGTTGCGCGTGTCGGCCGCTCGGTACGCCCAGGCCGACGCCGACACGGCATCCCGGGTGCGGTGAGTCGTGGCCGGAACCTTCGATGTGGCGGGCCGGTTGGCTGAAGGACGGCCTGCCGTCGACGATCTCGCGCGCTACGCCTCGGCGTGTCAGGTGCTCGGCACCTGCGGTCACGGCCTGACCGACCGGGTGGAGCGGGCCTACACCAGTGAGGCGGGGCTGGATCTGCATGCGCTCGACGCCGACCACGCCGCACTCCGCGCGGCAGTCACCGCGGTGCGCGAGGCTCAGGAACTGCAGGACGCACAGCTGGATGAATTGGATGCGGCGTGGACGGGCGCAGGTGCGGATGCGGCCGCAGAGTTTCTGCACCGGCACAGTGCCGCATCGACGCAGGCGGTCACCGCGCTGTCCACCGCGGCCGAGCAGGTGGGCGCTCTACGCGAGGATCTCTGGCGGATCGTCGACGCCAAGGTCGCGGCCGCTGAGGCCGTCGACGCGAGAACCGCTGGGGTGCGCCGGGAATGGCGGGCGGCCGCGGAGACCGTCACCACCGGGGTGGGCGACCGGGCCACCGCCAGCGAACTGGTCGACGCCCACGTCGCCCCGTTCGTCGAGCAGGACGTGCGGGCGGAGTGGGTCGCCGCCATGGAGGCCGCGAGCGCGGCGATCGCGCAGTGCTTCGACACCGCGACCACGGCGGTGAGAAGCGAAGGGCCACCGCGTTTTCCGGAGCCTGCGGAGTCATGGTCGCCGGCGCCCGTGCCGACCGCGGCGCCTACCGTGGGCGCGACCGCGCCGGGGCCGCCTCCACCTGCGACGGCACCCGCTCCGATGACCGAACCCGCGGCCGCTGCCCCGATGCCCGCTGCCCCGATGCCCGCTGCCCCGCTGCCCACGCCCGGGGCGCCACCGGATATGGGCTCGGGCCTCTCGGGGCTTTCGGGTCAATCCGGTGTCGGGGGTTTCGGTCGGCAACTCGGCGAGATGGTCAGTGGCCTGATGCCCCCGCTCGGCGAGGCGCTCGGTGACGTGTCCGATCTCGACGAGCCCGACGATGCGCTCGAACACGACCAGGACGAGGACGGGGACGGGGACGGGGACGGGGACGGGGACGACGAAGAAGAGAGGGACGAGCCTCAGCCCGAGCCCGAGCCCGAGCCCGAGCCGGAATCCGAGCCCGAGCCCGAGCCCGACCCGGAATCCGGGCCCGAGGTGCCGGCTGTGGGTGAGGAGCCTGTCGACGCCACCGCCGACGAGCCGGTGACCGAGCCGCCCGCCCCGACGCCGCCCCCGGCTCCCGCGGCTCCGTTGGCCGCACCGATTGCGCCGCCATCCGGGCCGGCCTCGGCGACACCGTGTGAGATCGCCGCGAACGAGGTTCCGCAGGTTGGCGAGTGAGGCGCCGCCTCTCGCCCAGGAGATCTCAGGGCAGAAGCGCCCGCAGATCCTCCACGAAGCGCACCGACTCGCGCCGGTCAGCGGTCACCGGCTGCAGCAGCAGCGTGGTGGCACCGCCCTCGACGTAGGCGGCCAACCTCTCCTTGACGAAATTCTTCGAACCGACCAGCGACACCGAGCGGACGAGGTCGTCGGGCACCGTAGCGATCGCCTCGGCCTTCTTCCCGGACAGGTACAGATCCTGGATCCGATCGGCCACCTCGCCGAACCCGTAGCGTGTTGCGAGGTTGTGGTAGAAGTTCTTGCCGCGGGCGCCCATACCGCCGATGTACAGCGCCAGTTGCGGTTTCACCCACTCCAACCGGCCCTCGACGTCGTCGCCGATCGCCAGCGCGGCGCTCACCATCACATCCAGCGGACCGAGCTCCTGGTCGCGTTTGGCGAAGCCCGCGCGCAGCGCGCCACCCCACACCGCATCCGCCTTCTCGGGGTAGAAGAACACCGGCTGCCAACCTTCGGCGATCTCGGCGGTCAGCTCGACGTTCTTGGGTCCGAGCGCGGCGATGGTGATCGGAATGCGTTCGCGCACCGGATGATTGATCAGATGCAGCGGTTTGCCCAGCCCGCTGCCGCGGTCGGCCGGCAGCGGGATCTGGTAGTAGCGGCCGTCGAACTCGACGTTCTCGCGGCGCCACACCTTCCGGCAGATCTCCACCACCTCGCGCGTGCGGCCCAGCGGCGCGTCGAACGGGACGCCGTGAAAACCCTCCATCACCTGCGGGCCGGACGTGCCGATGCCCAACCGGAACCGGCCGTCGGAGACGTAGTCGAGGCCCGCCGCGGTCATCGCCAGCAGCGACGGCGTCCGCACGTAGATCGGCACCACCCCGGTACCGAGTTCGATGCGCGAGGTCTTGGCGGCCAGGTAACCCAACTGGCTGATCGCGTCGAACGAGTAGGCCTCCGCCACCAGGGCGATGTCGACCCCGATCTTCTCGAGTTCGACCACGTCCTCGACGGCTTCATGGAAACCGCCCGCATAACTCAGGAAGGTGCCGGTGCGCAGAGAAGCCATGGAAGGTTTATACACCCGACCGGTTGGTTGACCCGCGTTGCGGCCGGAACTACGGCTTCAGCAGTGCGACGACCTTGTTCGCGAGATCGATCGAATCGGCCGAGTGGGGATCCATCACTTCGGTCTTCGGCGGCCCGGCCTCGGGGTCGCTGAAATCGCGATACGCCTTGTCGCCGGTCAGTTCGTGCAGCAGATAACCGGTGAGCAGCGCGCGCACGATCTTCTGTGTGCCCTTGTCCGGACCCGGCAGTTTCACCGCGCGGGCCAGCCGTCGGCCCTCCACCAGGCCACCGGCCGTCACCTTTTTCACAGCACGCAGCGTCGCCGGTTTCCACGCCCGGGCCAACTCGACGGCATTCGACCGCAGCGACAGGGGATCGTCCGGACCGGCCAGGATCAGGCCCGGGACCTCCAGAGATGCCGCCGGCAGTTCGGCGGGCGGGCGCGACACGGACGGGAAGAGCGCGGCCACCGCCTTCAGCCGGCCCGGCATCCCGGCGGCCGTGAACACCGCCGCCGATCCGCCGAATCCGTGCCCGGCGACCGCGAGCTTCGTCGGGTGCACGCTGATCTTGCCGGGACCGAGCCGGACACCGGCGATGATGTCCAGGGTGGTGCCCAGGTCGAAGGCCAGGTTGAGCACCGAGGGCGCGAGACCGGTCTCGGTGTCGGGGGCGGCGGCGACGATGCCCCACGACGCGAGATGTTCGAGCGTACCGCTGTACCGCGTCGCACCGGCCAGCCAGTCGTGGCCGAACGCCACACCGGGCAGGTTGAGCCCCGACTCGGGGGTGTACACCACGCCGGGTAGGCCGGCAAAAGCCAGGTCACCACGCAGAACGCGATGCGGGCCGCGCCGGGTCAAAGCCTTGAACAGCTTCTTTGTGCTGGCCACCTGACGACCGTAGCTCACCGCTGTCCGCTCGGCTCTTGCACTACCCTGGTTCTCTATGTGTGGAATCGTCGGCTATGTCGGGCATCGTCCTGCCTGCGCCATCGTGGTCGACGCGCTGCACCGGATGGAATACCGCGGGTACGACTCGGCGGGGATCGCGCTACTCGACGGACACGGCGGAATGACCGTGCACCGGCGGGCGGGCCGGCTGACCAACCTCGGTGAGGTCCTGGAGTGCTCGGCACCGGAAACACTGGCCGGCTGCAGCGGGCTCGGGCACACCCGATGGGCGACGCACGGCCGACCCACCGACCGCAACGCGCACCCGCACCGAGATGCCGACGCCAAGTTCGTCGTCGTCCACAACGGAATCATCGAGAACTACGCCCCACTGCGCGGTGAACTCGAGGCCGAGGGCGTCGAGTTCGCCAGCGACACCGACACCGAGGTCGCCGTCCACCTGGTCGGGCGCCAGTACCGCTACGGCGAGACCGCGGGTGATTTCCCGGCCTCGGTGCTGGCCGTGCTGCGCCGGCTGGAGGGGCACTTCACGCTGGTCTTCGCCAACGCCGACGAACCCGGCACGATCGTCGCGGCCCGCCGCTCGACACCGCTGGTGCTCGGCATCGGTGACGGTGAGATGTTCGTCAGCTCCGACGTCGCGGCATTCATCGAGCACACCCGCCATGCCGTCGAACTCGGCCAGGATCAGGCCGTCGTGGTCACCGCGGACGGCTACACCGTCAGCGACTTCCACGGCAACACCGATGCCGCGAATGCCCGAGAGTTTCATATCGACTGGGACCTGTCGGCCGCCGAGAAGGGCGGCTACGAGTACTTCATGCTCAAGGAGATCGCCGAGCAACCCGCGGCGGTGTCCGACACGTTGCTCGGCCATTTCGTCGACGGCCGCATCGTGCTCGACGAGCAGCGCCTGAGTGATCAGGAACTGCGTGACATCGACAAGGTGTTCGTGGTGGCCTGCGGGACGGCGTACCACTCGGGTCTGCTGGCCAAGTACGCGATCGAGCACTGGACACGGCTGCCCGTCGAAATCGAACTCGCCAGCGAGTTCCGCTACCGCGATCCGGTGCTCGACCGCAGCACGCTGGTGGTCGCGATCTCGCAGTCCGGGGAGACGGCCGACACCCTCGAAGCGGTGCGGCACGCCAAGAAGCAGAAGGCCAAGGTGCTGGCGATCTGCAACACCAACGGCAGCCAGATCCCCCGCGAGGCCGACGCCGTGCTCTACACCCGCGCCGGGCCCGAGATCGGTGTCGCGGCGACCAAGACCTTCCTCGCCCAGGTCGCCGCCAACTATCTCGTCGGGTTGGCCCTGGCCCAGGCCCGCGGCACCAAATATCCCGACGAGGTGGCGCGCGAGTACCACGAACTTGAGGCCATGCCCGAGCTCGTCGCGCAGGTACTCAAACACCTCAACCCGATCGTGGAACTGGCCCACCGCTTCGCCGACAAGCCGACGATCCTGTTCCTCGGCCGGCACGTCGGCTATCCGGTAGCGCTCGAAGGCGCGCTCAAGCTCAAGGAGCTGGCGTACATGCACGCCGAGGGCTTCGCCGCCGGTGAGCTCAAACACGGTCCCATCGCGCTGATCGACGAGGACCTGCCGGTGATCGTGGTGATGCCGTCGCCCAAGGGGGCATCGATGCTGCACGCCAAGCTGCTGTCGAACATCCGCGAGATCCAGGCCCGCGGCGCGACCACCATCGTGATCGCCGAGGAGGGTGACGACACCGTGCGGCCGTTCGCGGATCACATCTTCGAGATACCGGCCACCACAACGCTTTACCAACCGCTGCTGTCGACGATCCCGCTGCAGGTGTTCGCCGCGGAGGTCGCCAGGGCGCGCGGCTACGACGTCGACAAACCCCGCAACCTGGCCAAGTCCGTCACCGTCGAATAGTGGCCGGTGGCGTCGGCCACTTCCGCAGTGCCGAGACGTTCGCGCACTTCCTCGCGGTGTACCAGGAGGGGATGGCGGTGCTGCCGCCGTTCGACGCACGATTCGACGTGCCGACGTCGTTCGGCACGGTGCGTGCCTACCGCTTTCCCGGTGGCACGGGAACACCGGTGTTGCTACTGCCCGGACGCAACGCATCCACGCCGATGTACGCGACCAACCTGCCGACGCTGCTGGCGCGGCGCACCGTCTACAGCATCGACCTGCTCGGCGAGCCCGGCCTGTCGGTGCAGACCGCGCCGATCACCGATGCGGAGGATCAGGCGCGGTGGCTCGAGGAGGTGCTGTCCGAGTTGGGGCTGGACCGCGTTCACCTCCTCGGGACGTCGATCGGCGGTTGGGCCGCCGTGAACCTGGCGGTCCGTCACCGCGGACGGGTGGCGTCGTTGACGCTGCTCGATCCGGTGATGACCTTCGACGGGGTGCCGCCGAAGGTCCTGCTGGCATCTCTGGCACTGACTGTGCCTGGTGTTCCGGGGCCGATCCGCCGCCGCGTGCTCAGCTGGATCTCCGGTGGCGCCGACGTCGACGACGTGGTGATGGAGGCCCGGCTGATCGACGCAGGCAGCCGTGACTTCGTCCTGACACTGCCTGCGCCGACGCGGATCACCGAGGATCAACTGCGGTCACTGGACGTTCCTGTGCTGGCGCTGCTCGCCGGACGCAGCGTGATGCTGCGCGCTGACCGCGCCGCGCAACGAGCACGAAGGACCCTGCGCCACGGTGAGATCGAGGTGTGGCCCCGGGCATCGCACGCGATCATCGGTGAGTATCCGGCCGAAATCGCCGAACGCGCACACCGCTTCTGGGACGCGGTCGACGCCTACTAGTCCAGTGGTTGCTGTGTCGACCACGGATGCCGTGCCGAGGCCGGCGGGCGCCGCAGCCGGTCACCGACAACGTTGAGTAAGCGCACCGCGCACCACCTCCCCACGTAGGGTGTGCGTGATGCGCCACTACTACAGCGCGGAGGCGATCCGCGACGCGGAAGCACCGTTGCTGCAGCGCCTGCCCGACGGTGCTCTCATGCGGCGCGCCGCGTTCGGCCTGGCGACGGCGACCGCCCGCGAACTCACCGCGCGGACCGGTGGCGTCGCCGGGCGGAAGGTCTGCGCCGTCGTCGGGTCCGGGGACAACGGCGGCGACGCACTGTGGGCGGCGACGTTGCTGCACCGGCGTGGGGCTTCGGCCACCGCGGTGCTCCTCAACCCGCACCGCGCCCATCGCAAAGGGCTCGCCGCCTTCCGTGGGGCCGGTGGTCGAGTGGTCGAAAAGGTGCCGACGGCAACCGATCTGGTGATCGACGGAGTCGTGGGCATCTCCGGGTCCGGGGCGCTGCGGCCGGCGGCCGCGGAGGTGTTCGCCGCCGTCGACGACGCCGGGATCCCCGTGGTGGCCGTCGACATCCCCAGCGGTCTCGACGTGCAGACCGGTGCCGCCGACGGGCCGCACGTGCATGCCGCGCTGACGGTGACGTTCGGCGGGCTCAAACCCGTCCATGCGCTGGGGGAGTGCGGACGTGTCGAACTCGTCGACATCGGTCTGGGCCTGCCGCCGTCGGATGTGCTGGGCATCGAGGCGGCCGACGTGCGTGCCCGGTGGCCCCGGCCCGGCCCGAAAGACGACAAGTACACCCAGGGTGTGACCGGCGTGTTGGCCGGGTCGTCGACCTACCCGGGTGCAGCGGTCCTGTGCACCGGGGCCGCCGTCGCCGCCACCAGCGGAATGGTGCGCTACGCGGGAAGTGCTGCAGCCGAGGTGGTCTCGCATTGGCCCGAGGTCGTCGCCGCGCCCAGCGCCGGGGCGGCCGGGCGGGTGCAGTCGTGGGCTGTCGGCCCCGGACTCGGCACCGATGAGGCCGGAGCGGCGGCGCTGTGCTTCGCGCTGGACACCGACCTGCCCGTGATCGTCGACGCTGACGGGTTGACGCTGCTGGCCGCGCACCCCGAACTCGTCGTCGACCGCGGCGCGCCGACCGTCCTCACCCCGCACGCCGGGGAGTTCGCCCGACTGGCCGGATCGCCACCGGGCGCCGACCGCGTCCGCGCGGCCCGCACGGTCGCCGACCAGTTCGGCGCCACCGTGCTGCTGAAAGGCAACGTGACGGTCGTCGCCGAACCCGACGGCCGCGCGTACCTCAATCCGGCGGGTGAGGCGTGGGCGGCCACCGCCGGTTCCGGTGACGTGCTGTCCGGGATGATCGGCGCGCTGCTGGCCGCCGGTCTGCCCGCCGGTGAGGCGGCCGCGATGGCCGCGTTCGTCCACGCCCGGGCTGCGAACGCGTCCGCGGCCGACCCCGGACCACGCCCGGCGCCCACCTCCGCGTCGCGCATCCTGCACCACATCAGCACGGCACTCGGCAGCATCTGACCTCGAAAGGAACCCCAATGTCGCGCACGCACAGTCGCGTCCAGCACGTTTCGCCCGCCTACACCGGCAGGTTGGCGATGGCGCCCGTGCCATCACTGCGGCTGCCCGACGAGGCGATGGAACCCCAGGCGGCCTACCGGTTCATCCACGACGAACTCATGCTCGACGGCAGCTCGCGGCTCAACCTCGCCACGTTCGTCACAACCTGGATGGATCCCGAGGCCGAGAAGCTGATGGCCGAGACGTTCGACAAGAACATGATCGACAAGGATGAGTACCCGGCGACCGCGGCGATCGAGCAGCGTTGCGTGTGCATGGTCGCCGACCTGTTCCACGCTGAGGATCTGCGCGACGACGATCCGTACAGCGCCGTCGGGGTGTCGACGATCGGGTCGAGTGAGGCCGTGATGCTGGCCGGTCTGGCGATGAAATGGCGGTGGCGCCAGCGCCTCGGCGGCGATGCGTGGAAGGGTCGCACCCCGAACCTGGTGATGGGGTCGAACGTCCAGGTGGTGTGGGAGAAGTTCTGCCGCTACTTCGACGTCGAACCGCGCTATCTACCGATGGAGGACGGTCGCTACGTCATCACTCCGGAGCAGGTGCTCGACCACGTCGACGAGGACACCATCGCAGTGGTGGCGATCCTGGGCACCACCTACACCGGTGAACTGGAGCCCATCGGCGAGATCTGCGCCGCGCTCGACACACTGGCCGCCGACGGCGGCGTCGATGTGCCCGTCCATGTCGACGCCGCCAGCGGCGGGTTCGTGGTGCCGTTCCTGCATCCGGATCTGGTGTGGGACTTCCGGTTGCCGCGGGTGGTGTCGATCAATGTCAGTGGACACAAGTACGGGCTGACCTATCCCGGTATCGGGTTCGTGGTCTGGCGTAACGCCGAGCATCTGCCCGAGGAGCTGGTTTTCCGGGTCAACTACCTCGGCGGCGACATGCCGACGTTCACGCTGAACTTCTCGCGGCCCGGTAACCAGGTGGTCGGCCAGTACTACAACTTCCTGCGGTTGGGTCACGGCGGCTACGCGCAGGTCATACAGTCGCTGTCGCAGACCGCCCGGTGGCTGGGCGACGAGCTGCGCGACAGCGAGCATTTCGAGTTGATCACCGACGGTTCGGCGATCCCGGTCGTGAGCTTCCGGTTGCAGGGCGACCCGGGCTACACCGAGTTCGACATCTCGCAGACGTTGCGCTCCTACGGCTGGCAGGTGCCCGCGTACACCATGCCCGAGGGCGCCGAGGACGTTACGGTGCTCAGGGTCGTGGTGCGCGAAGGGTTTTCCGCAGATCTTGCCCGCGCGCTGCGCGACGACATGGTCACGGTGCTCAAGCATCTCGACGAGCTCAAGCCGGGTGGCCATTTCGACGAGGTGCAGCCGTTCGCCCATTAGACGGTGGGGGTTTGTTGCGTTCGGCGACGAGGTCGCCGTTGAGGCGGCCACCTGTGGATGAATCTGCCGATGTGGATAACCGGCCCGGCGAACCTGACGGCGCGATTCTGGGACAATCGAGCGCGGTGACATGACCGAAATCTTGGGCGCAAGCCTCGCCATTTATGGCGGGGTGAGCCCATCCGGTGTGTCGGCGGGCGGAGCCCGGCGTTCAGAGTGGTCGGGCTTGGCCGTCGATGTATT